>CAYLUQ010000001.1:0-9512 GCA_964386915.1 uncultured Flavobacteriaceae bacterium
TTCAGTCAATTTTACTAATTGTTTGTTTTAATTCTTTCTTTTAATTCTTTCTTTTTCTGTTTTTTAAGCAAATCCCTATTTAAGGATTTAGATAAGGAAAAGCACATAAAAAAAAGAACAAATAAAAATAAAATTCCAGTACTCACAGAAGCAGCTTGCATAGCTTTTAGACCACCTCCCAGTAATAAGGAAATAGCGACAAAGCCTTCTATTTGAGCCCAAAGAATCCTTTGCCCAACTGGTGCATTTAATTTTCCTCCAGAAGTGATACTGTCTATAACAAGTGAACCGCTGTCAGAGGAGGTGACAAAAAATACAGACACCATAAAAATTCCTACAATACTAGTTATACTACTAAGGGGAAATTCTCTTAGAAACACGAATAGCGAGGTTGAACTGTCTTTTAAAACTGCCGAGGAAATTGATCCTGGTGTATTTAATTCAAGGGTTAAAGCAGCACCTCCAAAAACACTAATCCAAAAAAAAGTCATTAATGTAGGCACTAAGAGAACACCGAGTACAAATTCCTTAATTGTTCTCCCCTTTGAAATTCTTGCAATAAACATACCTACAAAGGGGGACCATGCAATCCACCATGCCCAATAAAATACGCTCCAATTATTTTGCCAGTCAGAAGATTCAAAAGCTGAAGACCATGTTCCAATTTCTAAAAAACGATTAAAATACATCCCTGTACTTTCTAAAAATATTCGAAAAGCAGCATTAGGTCCTGTTAAGAAGAAAATAAATAAAAGAAACAACAAAGCCACAAACATGTTTAATCGACTCAAAAAACGCACCCCTTTTTTTAAACCAGTTATGACTGATATTGTTGCAATTAAGGTGATGACAATTATAATTACAATTTGAGTTAAAACTCCTGAGCTAATTCCAGTTAAAAAATTCAATCCAGATGCAATCTGTCTTGCTCCAAACCCTAATGAAGTAGCCAAACCGAAAAGGGTAGCGACCACAGCAATAACATCAATAATTACCCCGTAAATAGAATTTATTTTTCTACCTAAAAAAGGAAAAAATATAGCTCGAAGTGATAAAGGAAGATGTTTGTTAAATGTGAAATAAGCTAATGAAAGTCCAACTACACAGTATATTGCCCAAGCATGAAGCCCATAGTGTAAGAAAGTAAAATCTAACGCTTGTATAGCTAAATCAGTTGCTGATGACTGAGCCATGGGAGGCTTTGAAAAGTGCTCTATAGGCTCAGAAACACTAAAATACAAAAGCCCAATTCCCATTCCAGCAGAAAAGAGCATAGAAAACCATGAGAAAATTGTAAAATCAGGTTTTGCTTTAGGGCCGCCAAGGCGGAATTTACCATATTTACCAAAGGCAATCCAAATCGAAAAAACAATGAAAACATTTACGCCCAATATAAATAACCAGCCTGTATTTTCAGTAATTATTTGTGAGAAATCCGAAAATAGTATTCGCACCTTTTGCCCTCCTAAAATGGATATAAAAACAAAACAGAGAATTATGATTAGTGAAGGGTAAAATACCTTTGGGGAAATATCAAAATATTTTTTCATTTGAAGAACTAAAAATCAACAATCCACATTTTTCCATTGATTAGCTTCGAAGTGCTGTATCTCGAATTTGCTTCATTATAGTTCTCTGCATTTAAACTTTGCTCTTGACCAGGATAAAGGAATCTCATGGGTAGTTCGTAATTATTCGAATTATTTCCAATTGGTGGATTTAGAAAAGGAAGGGCATCCCACCCTCCTGCTTCAACATACCAACGTCTTACTTCATAATAAGGATCTAATGCAGAAAAATAAAGACTTAACCACTTTTGTTTCCAAATATCTATGGTTGATGTATAGCCTACACCTGAATTCTGATAAAAATTTTCAAAATCTGTCCATCCAAATGGGGTATAATTTACTTGATAATACTCATGGGAAGCTTGAATACCTTTTTTATAGTGTGATTCTAGATCCCCAGAGAGCCACCCTTTTGCTATTGCTTCAGCTATAAGAAATTCAACCTCTGCATAGGACATTATGATTCCGTCTGCATAATTAATTCCTATTTCAGAAGCAGTAACATGTCCTGGATAGTCAAAATATGATAATCCTAATCGTGAACCTGTCTGACCACCTACACCATTTGCAACTCCAGTAAATTCAGGAGCTTCAAAATTAAGATTATCAGGGCGTGCGTATCTACTTAGTCGAGGGTCATGATAGAGTTCCATTAAATCTAAAGCCGATTTACTGATAGCAACGGCATCAAAGTCACCTTGTTTTAGGGGTATTGTAGGGAATTGATTTGGAAAAGAATTTAAAAAATTGAGAACGGCTTGATCCTCGTTAGATTCAAACAATACGCCTTGGTCCACAACCAATTTGAAAGAGGTAGACACATCAATTTTATTAGATGCATACATCAATAGGCGCAACTTTAATCCATTAGCAAACTTGATCCACTTTGAGGCATCACCATTGTAAAGTATATCTCCAGAGATCGTTCCTGAACCTTTTAACATAGAAATTGCTAAGTCTAATTTGTCTAAAAGATCTTGGTAGATTGATGCTTGAGTGTCATATTTAGGGGTAAAAACTGATTCTTCACCTTTGATAGCATCAGAGTAGGGAATATCGCCATAGGCATTCGTGAGTTCAGAAAAAATCCAGGATTCAAAGACCATTGCTGCGCCAACCATTTTATCATTATTTTCTTCCCTAGCAATTGAAATTAGACTAGATAAATCTGTAAGACTTTCATATAAACCTTCCCAAACAGTCGGAAAAGCATTCCAACCATAAAAATCGACTTCAGCTCTAAGTGTTTTTGCAGTAAGCTGTGCAATATTATTTGACAATAAAAAAGCCTCATTTGAGGTAGTCTGAACACTTGTTCTTATGGCCGAAGTAAAGAGTACACCAGAAGAAACCGTAGTGGGTTCATTAGGATTTATATTGAGTTCTTCAAAATCATCACAAGAAGTGAGAGCTATAATTAGGACTATATAATATTTAATCATTTTCATATCTAAAATTTAGAAGGTTAGGTTGAGATTAAGACCAACACTACGTTGTGTAGGAATTGAAGTACTTTCAAAGCCATTGACGAAGATGCCATTTCTGATAGAATATGTCTCGGGATCTATTGAAGGAACTTGAGAAGCCAATAAGAGGTTTCTTCCTACAACGGATAAATTTGCTGAATGTATGCCCCAACTTGATAAAGTTTGTTTTGGTAGACTGTAACCAATGCTTACTTCACGAAGCTTAAAATACGTAGCGTCGTAGGTAGCCGCTTCTATATTGTCTCTATTAAAACCATTCCCATAATAGTTATAAAAATAACCTGTGTATCCTGCACCACCAGCAGGTACTGTAACGGTATTAGGTATAAGATTACTATTAGGGCCATACATCAGCCCTGGACCTACAACTCCTCCTTCCTGTTCTAGCGTATAGGTTGGTATTCCGGCACTGTCATAACTTACCTCATATAAGGTTCTTCCTTCCATAGTTGTAAGGGGTAAATTTGGATCATCGTCATTAACAATAGTTCCTGCAGTTGCATAAAGAGCATGGGAGCGAGAGTATATTTTTCCTCCTACTTGACCGTCAATAAGGACCGAAAAATTGAAATTTTTTATGCTTAAACTATTTAACAAACCAACTCTAAAGTCTGGTTGATAAGAGCCTGCAGATACTTTTTCCTCTGTGTGCAAGGGAAGTCCATTTTGATGAATTATTTGTCCATCAGGGCCTCGCTGAAAGCCCAATCCATAGAGTTGACCTAGAAGCTTACCCTCTTCTGCAACAAGCTCAAGGTCCGAGCCTCCCTCATCTCCAGGAAAAACATCTGCAATAATAGAATATTTACCGCTTGTAATTACCTCTGGTAAAGTTTCTACAACAGCACGATTTCTTCCAAAATTAAGTTGAGAAGTCCAGGTTATATCATCGCCCTGAATCCAGTTATAGCGGGTAGCTATCTCAATTCCTTTGTTACTAATTTCACCACCATTTGTTAGGGTAAAGTCATAACCACTGCTTTTTGCTACAGGAAGTGAAATAATCTGATCAAAACTATTCATCTGATAGTAGGTGAAATCAAAGTTTAATCGGTTATCAAATAAACGCAAATCAATTCCAAACTCTTGAGCAGTTGTTCTTTCATTTTTAAGGTTGGGGTCGGAAATTGTACTTCCTGTTGTAAATACTGGGTTAGTAGCGTATGAAGGTTGTGGCGTATAGGTATTTCCGAATGAATAAGCAGGTGCTCCATTACCTACTTCCGCATAAGAAGCTCTAAGCTTGAGAAAATTTAAATTTTGTGGAAGGTTAATCACCTCACTCAATAATATGCTTGTTGATACTGAAGGATAACCATAGCTGAAACTTGAATTATCTCTTCCTACTAGTGGATTAACTAAAGTACTAGTCCAGTCATTCCTATAGGTCAAGTCTAAATAGGCCCAATTATTATAATCTAAACTTACTAATCCAAAAACACTATTTATTTTAGCATTGGTCTTTTGTGATTCTACTAAAACCCCTGAACGCGAATTAGATAAGGTATAGATTGAAGGTCCAGTACCAAAAATTTGTAATTCTGGATTATTAGCTACGCCAAAATTTGCAATTTGAGACATAAGATTACCACCTATTTTTACACTGATATCTATTGTGTTTTCAATTTCTGGAGTAGGATCAAAATCGAGAAGAACCTCAGCATTACTTTCACGGAATGATATTTCATCTTCCCTGTAGCTTCCATTCAATACACCTTTTGTAGACGGGGCTCTTCGATATTGTCTTTGCTCATCTACATAATCTACTCCATAGCGAAAACGTAAACTTATTTGAGAACTAAAATCGTATGAAAGCTGCAAATTTGAAATCAAGCGATTACTTTGAAAAGCATTCGTATTTTCATTTACAATAAACCAAGGGTTATTTACCCAAAGATTTTCAGCATAGCGCTGCTGTACTCCTTCTAAACCCGGCTGCCAATAATCTCTTAAATCATCAATTTCGACCTGACGTGGAAGCCAAAGCCACCCATACATAACCGAGGACGACTCATCATATCCAGAATTGGGAATATTATCAGAGGTTGATCGGACAAACATGGAATTAAAGTCTACATTTAATTGATTGTTAATTAATGATCTTCCGATACTTGTCTGAAAGGTGTTGCGTTCTAAATCTGTGTTGGGAACGATCCCTTTATTATTTAAATTGGTATAAGAAAATCTACTTCGTCCTATATCATTACTATTATTTACAGACACATTAGTGGAAAGCAAAACGCCTGTTTGATAAAAATTTCTAATGTTATTTGGCGCTGGAGTAAAGGGTGTTGGTTGACCTTCTGAATTAAACTGCTTTATTAATTGACCATTCATTCTAGGCCCCCAGTTTTCCCCATAGGCGTCGTAATTTTCATTAGCCCCTATATAGGTTGACCCATTTAAATAGCTGTATTTACCTCCACCTCCTGATCCAAATTCATTCTGATAGTTTGGAAGTTTTAATGGATCAGAGAATTGAATACTTGAATTTAACTCCACCCCAAAACCATTGGGTTGAGAATCTCCAGTTTTAGTTTCAATTAAAATAACACCATTTGCAGCTCTTGAGCCATAAAGTGCAGAAGCCGCTGGTCCTTTAAGAACGCTTATTGCATTGATGTCGTCGGTGTTTATAATCTGGGCAGCATTACCAAAGTCAATAGAAGTTGAACCATTTAAACCATCGTCAAAGGTATAGAGATCATTAGTAATAGGTAATCCATTTACCACAAATAAAGGTTGATTATTTCCCATTAAAGAGGATGCTCCTCTAATATTAATGTTTGAAGAAGCTGTAGGACCAGCAGAAGAGCCTGTAATTGTAACACCTGCAATTTTACCCGCTAAGGAATTGACTACATTGGTTGCTTTAACTCGATTTACCTCAGAGGCTGTAAGTCCCTGTACTGAATATCCTAGAGCTTTTTCTGCCCTTTTAATTCCTAAAGCTGTTAACACAACTTCATCTAATTCATTATCAGGTTGAAGTTTAAATAATTGAGAATTAGTGTAAGGGCCACTAAAGGATAAGTTTTGATATCCAACATAGGAAATAACAATGATACTTCCTTCATTTGCTCTAATTGAAAATTTTCCATCGAAATCGGTTATAACACCTTCTCCTGACGAACTGTTTACTATAGAAGCTCCTGGTAGTGGAATTCCATTTTCATCGACAACAGAGCCAGAAAAAATGTTTTGAGCTGATAAAGAAAAAGAAATGAGTAGGAGTAGATTAGATAAATATATACGTAGCATCGAAATAGTTTTGACGATGCAAAGTTAATCATTTTTAGTTTCTATAGAAACTATATGACCTATATGTTTAAATCTATATTAGTCTGTCCACTAATAATTGGTGATGCGTCAATATCTTTTATGTCAAAAATATCTATTATTCTTTCTAAAGAAACTAAAATCATATTGTAATCGCTTTCATTGATCTCATTTGCTTTAGTAGCTATTCGTTCATGTAGAGATTGGTCACTGTTATTAATTACCTCTAATCCCTTAGAAGTAAGTACTACAGGTGTAGATCGTTTGTCATTTACACTAGGTAGACGCGCTACAAGACCCTTATTCTCTAGACGTGAAATTATACCCGTTACAGTACTAGCATTTAAAGAAAGGTAATTTTTTAACTCTTTCATAGAACTTTTAAATTCAACGCTTGCTTTTAGAAACTTTAAAATTAATAGCTGTGGAATACTTAATCCAAATTGTTTTTCTATTCGCTTCGATTCAAGGTTTATTCCTCTTACAATTTTTCTGATTTTAATCATGAGTTCAGAATACATATCCTTATTTTCCATACGAAATATTTTATCACATATCAAACCACAAATTAAAACATTATAATTAATCTTAGTTAATCATGGAGAGATAAAGTAGACTAAAACGACTTACACAATTATATACTTTTGGTGCCAAAGCCGACATTTTACATCAGGAAGTGAAGTGTGGAATGGGCAATGTATCAGTAGGAGACTATCAACCGACCTATGATAGGGAAACAATATGCAAGTATGTAACCAAGAAAATAGGTAAAAGTTTATATCCAACATTAACCCTAACACCGTGGTATGGTTTTTAGTGAGCTGTTTTCTATTGAATAAGAGGTTTGGGATTCGGTATGTAATATAAACTACATATCTTAGAACCATGATAAACCATTAATCAATCCAAAATGAAAAGAAATTCTTTATTAATTGCGTTCATTTTTGCTTGTCAAATTGTTTTAGGACAATATGAAGAAGTCAAAACATTTCAACAAAAACTAATTGCCAATGAAATTACCGGGAGCAATGTAGCTATGATTTTTAAAGACAGCAAAACGGTCTATCACCATATAGAAAACAGTCTGCATAAAAATGGAAAGAGTATAACCCACAATTCCATTTTTCCTATTTGGTCTATGTCAAAACCCATAACCATTGTGGCCATGATGACGCTCAAAGAAAAAGGATTAGTAGATTTTAATGATAAAGTGTCAAAATATATTCCGGCCTTTAAAAACCTCAATTGTGAAGATGGAAAGGGTGGCACCTATCCGTGTAAAAAAGACCTTACTCTTTTTCATTTAATGACACATAGGTCAGGCTATGGCTATTATGGCAATCCGCACTATTTCACCAGTACCATTAAATATGATAATCTAAAAGATTTTGCTGCAGATGTAGCCACGCATCCGCTTGCCTTTGAACCTGGGAGTGATTATTTATATGGCATTAATATGGCCATCTTGGGTAGCATTATTGAAGTGGTTACGCAAAAATCCTTTTATGCCTATTTAAAGGAGACTCTCTTTGATCCCCTAGGTATGAAGGATACCAAATTTTATCTTACTGAAGCCGACAGAACCCGTTTTCAACCCTTATTCATCAACAATGGGTCATTGAAAGGCTACACTACCGATTTAGACGAGCTAAGTTATGACCCCCAAAACAAAGCCTATTTTGGCGGCGAAGGTCTAACCTCTACTTTAGCAGACTATGCCAAATTTTGCACCATGCTTGTGCAAGAAGGCAGCTATAACGGCCAGCAATTCATCTCTTCTAAAAGCATTGATGAAATGACGCAATCCCATACCCAATTACCAAACGATCCGTTTGACTATGGCTATTCATTGTTTGTGTTAAGGGATCCTGAAGCCGATGGGACTAACAGCTCCAAAGGCATTTATGGTTGGTCTGGCTATCACAACACCCACTTTTGGATTGATCGTGAGCAAAAACTATTTGGTTTGTTTATGACCCGGGCACGAGAGTTTTCATTTGGAATTCAAAAAGAGTTTCGAAAAGCGGTTTATAGCGCTCAAAGTCTCTAATTTAACAGGGATGTAAATGAAATCTAAGCCTAGATATCGAAGCCTTGTTTACTCTAATTTTGGATTGCTTCTTCTCTTGTTTTTTTCTTGTCAAGAAACAGCTTTAATTCAAATTGAAAACAGCAAACTTCCCAAATTATACGAGGCTGTATTCACCTCACAATCTCCCCAAATTGATGGGCAAATAGACTCCCTTTGGGCAAGCGGAAATTGGTCTGATTCTTTTGTGGATATTGAAGGAGTGTTAACACCCAAATACAAGACTCGTTTTAAAATGATGTGGGATAATCATGCTCTATATATACTGGCTCAGCTTGAAGAGCCCCATATTTGGGGAACTCTCCAACAACGGGATACCGTCATTTTTTACAACAACGATTTTGAAGTTTTTATTGATCCAGATGGCGATACGCATGATTATATGGAGTTGGAAATTAATGCCTTAAACACTGCATGGGACCTTTTTTTAAACAAGCCTTATTTGAATAAAAATAAGGTGGACAATCAATGGAATATTGAGGGGCTACAAAGCGCTGTATTTTATAAGGGAAGCTTAAACGATCCTTCAGATGTTGATGAAGGTTGGACCCTTGAAATGGCATTGCCATGGAAAAGTTTGTCTAGGGGGAGCAAGCAAGAAACAGCCCCAATCAACCAATTTTGGCGACTTAATTTCTCTAGAGTCAATTGGGATTTTAGTATTAACAAGGGAAAATATAGCCGAAAAAAAGACCCAAAAGGTGCCTATTTGCCAGAATATAATTGGGTTTGGAGTCCACAGGGACTCATCAATATGCATTTGCCTGAGCATTGGGGCTATGTCTATTTTTCGGATAAGAAGGGGAAGCAAATAGACTATCCAGAGGAGGCTGCTCTCGTGCAATGGATGTATGCACAATATAGAGAAAAGGCGGCATCAGAAAAGAAAGGTCAAATGCTGGAGAAAAAGCCAGTTGCCCTTTGGAAAGGAGAAAAGATTTTTTTAGAAAAAAGAGTGCTAGAGGATACGGTCTATTATGTTAGTGATAATCCCCACAATCAAAAAACATATCGCATTCGAGCAGATGGAAAATTAGACGTCAGGTCTCGTTAAAAAGCAGCTTTAGAAGGAAAATTTTGAGTGCTATT
>CAYLUQ010000001.1:9612-100539 GCA_964386915.1 uncultured Flavobacteriaceae bacterium
CCGGTAGCCACTGCGCCACCCACAGCATTATCAATAAACAAGCCAGAACCTATTATGGGAGAATCTCCCACCCGTCCTTGCATTTTATAAGCCAAACCGCTTGTGCTACATACGCCTGATAGATGGCCATTTTTGTCAGAACAAATCATGCCTATAGTATCGTGATTTTCGACGTTGATTTCGGGTTGATAAAGTCCTTTTTCCAACCACTTTTGCCAGGCTTTTTTACTGGCTTCGCTCAATAAATTTTCTTGGATATAGCCTTGCTCTAGGGCAAATTTTTCGGCTCCTTTTCCAGCCAATATAACATGTGGAGTATCTTCCATCACGGCCTTTGCTAAAGCCGCAACATGGGTAATGTTTTGCACAGCCATAACCGAACCACAATTGCCTAGGTGATTCATCACGCAGGCATCTAAACTCACATGGCCATCTCGATCGGGTGCTCCGCCTTTACCCACCGTGGTGTTTAAAATATTAGCCTCTTCAAGGGCTACCCCTTGCACAGCTGCATCAAGTGCTGTTGCTCCCTGTTCAAGTGCTTGACCGGCTATTTGTGTGGCTTCAGGCACCCTCCAGGTGCTAATCACATAGGGACTGTAAGAACCGCCCTTCAAATTTTTAATTGGGGGGTAATCATTGGCAAAAAGTTTGGGAGAGATTAGCAAGCTGCTCACGCCCAGCGCACCCTGGTCTAAAAATGCTCGTCTTTTCATGTAGCCACAAGTTAAAAAAACTATTGTTAAAGTCGCGTGTTAATAATGTTATTGAAGATGGAACCGAAAGTATAACTCAACCCTAGCGAAATGCGGTTTTGAAAGTTAGTGGCAATTTGTCTTTGTCGTAACAACAAGTCCTCAATAGAAACCTCTCCCTTGGGTAAGTTAATTTGATCTCGTATGAGCTGAAAATTTCCCGAAACCCTCAAAGAGAGCCCTTGCATGATTCTTAAATCAACATAGTTATTCACAGTTAGTCGGTTTTGGTTTTCACCATTGAGAAACTGTGAGGCGACTAAATAGGACGAAAGATTTCCCCAATTTTTTCGATATCTTACGTTGAGTGTGAGAGATTGTGTCCACAATTTTTGAGTTAAATATTCGTAAATCGTTTCTTCAATGTAATCGTAATAACTATATCCCACTTTATACGCAAAGGTGATTTCTCGGTTTAATACTTCTTCATAAGGAAAAATATTATATTCTAGAGCAGGAGAAAAATTATAAAATGAATTAAAATTTCTAAAGGTATCTTTTTGAAAATTTCCAAAAATGCCGGTGGAAAAATGATCAGATAGGCTTCGAACCAAGCTGGCCGAAAAATAACTTCGTTCTCGAATGCTATTGTATTGTTCGTCTTCCCCTAAAAATGTTTTGACTGCATTTTGAAACCCAAAATCAGAACGAACGCGCCACATTTCAGTAACGCGATCAATTTCAAAATCAAAGCGGTATTCTTTTTCGTTGATGCTTTTTTCATCTTCAAAATCAAAAGCTCCCGAAATTTCAAATACCCAATTTTTCCATTTGTCAGCAGTTTGTTCAATGGGCTCTGCCTTTGGCGTTAAATACGACACTTCAATTTGATCTTGATAGGCTGTGTTTTGGAGCATATAAGCCAAACCTAATTTATAGGTTTTTAATAGTTTATCTCGTCGTTCATTAAATGTGAGATTAGGATCTATAAATACAGATAGATTGTTTTCTTTTTGATCAAACTTTGCTTTGCCTGTAAAATTAAATTGATATTCTCTTCCACCACTACCAGTTGAAATGTCAAAAACAAAAATGTCAATGTCTGCCAAATTTTGATCTCGAACATAATCAATAAACAAGGTGTTTTGTTGAATATATCGGGCATCGCAATTACATTTTAAAAAAGCTTTTAGTTTGGTGGATTGGGCAGTAGTTTTTACAGTGGAAAAAACGAGAATAATGATATATAAAAAAGTGCGGTGTGTCATGGAGCACAAAGGAACCCTTATTTTGCAAAATTGTCAAATAAACCATAAACTTTCTCCAAAGTAAAAATCTTTTAGTAACTTTAATTCTAAATCATAAATTAATTCAAATGAAAACAAAATCCGTATTTCTATTAGCCCTTCTTTTATTTGTGACTCATCTCTCAGCCCAATCTGTTATTGAGATTACCTATTTGGATGTGCCTGCTGTTAAAATTAACAGGTATGTGGAGCTACACAAAAAAATGGCAGATTTTACAATGAGCGACGAACGTACCCTAAAAGGACAATGGCTCTACAGACATTGGTATGGTTCGGGAGCCTCAGTGGTAATTTACGACCAATATGATTCAGCGGAAGACGCTGTGAATGATGATTTTAGAAAAGCCTACCAAGATCACTATAAAAAGCTATCTGAAGAACAGCAAAAAGAAATGGATGCCGTTTATGCCGAGTGGTGGTCATTCTATAAGGGGCATTGGGATGAAATGCGGGTCATTAACTATGAGAATTATTATGTTTCTAAAGAGAATGTTGATTGGGATATCCCCTATGTTTTTGTGGTGGGTGATTATAACACCAATGGCAATTTAGGAGAGTTTGCTAATGCTTATATGGCGTGGCAAATCATTCCCGGTGTAAAGGAGGGAATGCAATTGGCAGGAGGAGCTAGCGCTCATTACAAAGGAACAGGGGCAGATGCCCAATTTTTTGCTGCTTTTAAAAGCATCACAGAATTTGCTGAAGCCATTAGTAACCAAGGTTCTGCTAATGCCGAGGCCAGAAGTAAATTTTGGAGTATGGTTGATGGCGAGCACAAAGACCAAATCTATATGCATCTTGGACATCTAACAGCTGATGGTTTTAATTTGGCAGGTAAGGACAAATAAAATTATGTTACACTAGCACTAAGCCCTCCCAAGTGGAGGGTTTTTTATGTAGTGCTAAATCACCAACATCAAAAGGGTGAGTAACATCCCGGCTAGGGTAAAATAAATTGCTTTTTTAAAAATATCTGTTTGTGGTAAAAACATCCAAAAAGCAGAAAAAACAAAAAACATTAAAGCAACCCCAAAGAAAATATTAAAAAAGAAAAGCGGTGATGCTGAAGTGGCTTTGTGCATTTTTTCCATGGCACCCAAAACCAAAGGCGGCTTTTTTTGAATGTATTTTAGAGCACCAGTTTCAGGATTATAAGAGAGTAGTTCATCACCACGGCCCAATGGAGGTTGCTCCAATCCTTTTTCAATGGTTTTTTCAACCACTTGTTCTTTTTTGAAGAGGTCAGTGTTTCGATAGGTGAGGGTAATGCCTGAAAAGGCATACACAAACATAATACCAGCTAAAAAAAAGCCTAAATAGCGATGATAAACCCTTATCTTATTACTGAGTTCTCGATTATTGAGTGCCATAAGTCTAAATTGATTTGTTTTCTAATTGGGGTTAAAAGTAGCAAAAAGGGTTAATCTTAAAAAAACAGATTTTTTTTAGTAATCTTAAATTTCTTCTCTTCCAAGAGGGCTAGATCGAACTCCATTGTTGTTCCAGTTTTTCAAAATCGAGCAGGCTTTCGGGGTTTTTCATGGCTCCTTTTTGCAAAATTTTGTCTAAGGCCTCACCACTAAATAATTTTTTGATGGGAACTTCCATTTTTTTACCACTAAGGGTGTAGGGAATGGCCCTTACCTGAAATAGTTCATCGGGAACATGACGGGGCGAACAATGGCTTTTTAGTTGAGCGATAATCGTTTCTTGAAGGGTAGAGGTTAACGCAATTCCAGGCATCAAGGCTACAAACAATAGCAATACACTTTCTCCTGTAGGTTGGAGTAAATCAATCACTAAACTATCATGCACTTGGGTCAACTGTTCTAGGGCTTCATAAATTTCGGCTGTACCTATTCGAATTCCGTTACGGTTTAGAGTTGCATCCGATCGACCGTGAATCACAATACCTTTCTCATGGTTTAGGGTAATCCAATCGCCGTGGCACCAAGTGTTGGGAAAACGGTTGTAATAGGAATCTTGGTAGCGTTTTTTTTGGGAATCACCCCAAAAATAGAGCGGCATACTGGGCAGGGGTTTCGTCAAAACCAATTCTCCCATTTGATCCAACAAAGGCTGCCCTTGTTCGTTCCAAGCCGCTACAGCAGCTCCCAATAGGGGTCCCTGAATGGCACCGGCATAAACTGGCGACAAAGCATTGGCTCCCACAAAGGCCGTACACACATCTGTTCCTCCGCTTAAGGATTGAATATGAACTTGTGGGAGTTGGGCTTGCAACCATCTAAATACTTCGGGCGTGAGGGGTGCTCCTGTGCTTCCTATGCTTTTTAAATGTGGCCAAGAATGGGTGTTCAAGTAAGATATATTTTCTTTTTTACATAAAGCATAAAAAGGCGCACCATGACCAAAATGATGGATTTGCATATGCTGTGCCATTTTCCATTGGACGGTGAGGTCAGGAAAATGGGCTGCACCGTTAAACAGGCATAGTGAGGCTCCGCAGAGTAGGGCTCCCAAAGTATAATTCCACATCATCCATCCGGTGGTGGTATGCCAAAAAAAGCGTTCCCCTTCCTGAACATCTTGATGCAAGGCCAAGGCTTTGTAGTGCTCTAACAAAATGCCGCCTGTGCTGTGGGTAATGGCTTTAGGTTTGCCCGTAGTGCCCGAAGAAAACAAGACCCAAATAGGATCGGAAAAAGAAACCGTTTCAAAAGTCAAGGAAGGAAATGTAGTGGGATTTAAATCCCAATCCTCAAATCCTTCTGAAAGAATTAAGCTGGCCGACAACTCAGGTAATTTTTCTTGAATGGCTTTAATTTTAGGACGAATATCAAAAGTTTTACCATTGTATTGACTGCTGCTGTGTGCCACCAAAATCTGGGGAGACAACAGTTTAAAACGATCTGTTATACTCCCAACACCAAACTCAGGAGCACAACAGGTCCATACGGCTCCTAAACTGTTGCAAGCTAAAAAAGCAGCCACAGCATCGGGGTGATTGTTTAGAAGGCCAGCTACAACACTTCCTTTTTGGACACCCTGCTGTTTAAATTGTGATTGAAAATGAGCTACTCTTGTAGCTAAAGCGGCCCATGAAATGGGAGTTTGGATTTCGTTTTCTGCTTGATAGAGCAGGGCGAAACGATGAGGACTTGCCTTTTTAAAAATATGAGCTGCATAGCTTAAACGTGCGCCCAAAAACCATTGGGCTTCGAGCATAGAAGTTCCATTTTGTAAAACTTGGGTATAGGGTGTTTTAAAATCAACCTCAAAAAATTGAGCCACAAAAGCCCAAAAGCGATCCAGATTTTGGGTAGACCACTCATGCAAGTCGGAATAGTTTTTAAAGTGGCATTTTTCTTGAGCTTCTAGGGCTGTTTTAAACCGTCCCAAAACCGATTGCTTTTGATAAGCAACGCTAGGCTCCCAAAGCTTTTCGCCAAACGCTATTGAAGGGGACTGTTTTTTCAATTCATTTTTATATCTTGTTTAAAGATAAACAGAACCATAGAGATGCGCTTTTTAAGACTAAAGAATATTTTTTTAGGTGGGACATTTTGCCTCCTTTTAGTTTCCTGCAAAACATCCAATTCCTCAGCCCATATTGAAAACTGGGAGTCCCTTTTTAACGGTCAAAATCTAGACGGATGGACAATTAAAATAGCCAATAGACCCCTGAATGAAAACTATTTAAACACCTTTCAGGTTGAAGATCAAATGCTACGCATTGTCTATGATCAATATGAAGATTTTGATGATAAATATGGCCACCTATATTATAAACAGCCCTATTCACACTACAAACTTCGCTTTGACTATCGCTTTGTAGGAGAGCAAACTCCAGGAGGTGAAGATTGGAACGTGCGGAATAGCGGGGTGATGTTTCATTCTCAATCGGCGGCTAGCAATGCCTTCGAACAGCATTTTCCCGTTTCGGTAGAAATTCAACTCTTGGGCGGATTGGGAGAAGGCAATCGAACCACCGCCAATATTTGCACCCCTGGTACCGCTGTGGTTTTGCAAGATAGTGTGGACTATAGCCATTGCATTTCCTCTCAATCTAAAACCTATCACGGCGATCAATGGGTGCGAGTGGAGGCAGTAGTGTTAGGCAGTGATTATGTAGCCCATATTGTAGAACAAGACACGGTTTTAGAATATAAAAGCCCTCAAGTGGGCGGTGCTTTTATTAGTAAAAATCAAAATGGAGCCGATTGGGAACGTATGGGCGTAACAAACAAAGAATATTGGATAGCGAAAGAGGGAGCACTGTTGTCTGAAGGCTATATTGCCTTGCAAGCAGAAAGTCACCCGATTGATTTTAAAAATATAGAATTGTTAAATTTATGTGGATGTACTGATCCGAAAGCCCTCAATTATAAATCGTATTATGTTAAAAATGACCCAGCAAGCTGTCAGTATAAATAATAAAAAATGAAACGGAGAACCTATTTGCACCATCTATGGGGAGGCACACTAGCGCTCACCTTTAATCCATTTGAGGTTTGGGCAAAAGTAGAAACAGCAGGCATAAAAGCCGCAGACGAGCTATTGCTTTTTGAAGCCTTAGCCGATTTAATTATAGAGCTACCCGAAGCCAGTATCTCAGAATATACACAATGGGCCAATTTTGTACATTGCTATGCTACCCATTTTGTGAGCGTAAAACAAAAAGAGGCCTTTTTTGCCGGCAGTAAAGCTTTTGCTTCCTATTGCCAAACCTATCACCAGGCTCCTTTTGAACAACTCGAAAGACAGGTTCAAAAAGACCTTTTGGAGTCTTTGTTTGCCGAAAGTTTAGAAAATCAATTTCCAAAAGGAACTAAATGGATTAAGCAATTTAGAACATATTTAATGTTTGCTTTTTATACTTCAGAGCGGGGCGCAACCCAGCAGTTGACTTATCTCCCCATTCCAGGAAAATATGAAGGAGATCTTCCTATGCAACCCAATCAAAAAGCTTGGACACTCTAGCCTATGGAAACACAATTTGATGTTATTGTAATTGGTTCGGGCATCTCAGGAGGATGGGCAGCCAAAGAGTTTTGTGAAAAAGGATTCAAAACCCTGGTTTTGGAAAGAGGGCGACAAGTGAAGCATTTGGAAGACTATCCAACCGCCATGAAACACCCGTGGGAGTTTGAAGTTGGTGGCAGAACGCCCACTCAAATGAAGGAAGAAAATCCAGTGGTATCACGTTGCTATGCCTTTAATGAAACCACTTCTCATTTCTTTGCTAAAGACCAAGAATATCCTTATCAACAATCGAAGCCCTTTGACTGGATACGGGCTTATCAGGTGGGAGGGAAATCACTTTTATGGGCCCGCCAAGTGCAGCGTTGGAGCAATACAGAATTTAGCAGTCCAAAGCGAGATAGCTATGGGCAAGATTGGCCCATTCGCTATTCAGATTTGGCCCCTTGGTATAGCCATGTTGAAAAATTTACGGGAGTAAGTGGCAATAAAGACGGGTTAGAAGAAATTCCCGACGGGGAGTTTCTCAAGCCTTGGGAAATGAATGCCATGGAAAAGCATTTGCAAGTGCAAATCAAAAAGCACTATCCGGAGCGTACACCTGTCATTGGCCGCTGTGCTCACCTCACTGAAATGAACGATACCTTTAGAGCCCAAGGGAGAAATCAATGCCAAGCTCGAACACTTTGTGAGCGGGGTTGCCCTTTTGGGGGCTATTTTAGTAGCAATGCCTCCACCTTGCCCTGGGCCGAGAAAACGGGCAATCTCACTTTGCTGAGCGATACTCTTGTGGAGTCACTTGTTTATGATTCTAAAACCAAAAAAGTGAGTGGTGTGAATACCTTAAATCGTTTTACTAAAAAACGACAATTCTTTGCTGCCCGATGCGTGTTTGTGAATGCTGCCACCATTAACTCCAATGTAATTTTATTGAATTCAGTTTCAGAACGTTTTCCAAACGGATTGGGCAATGACAACGGTAGACTTGGAAAATATCTAGCCTTTCATAATTATAGAGGCAATATAACAGCCAAATATAAGGGGCTTCAAAACTCCTATTATTATGGCAGAAGGCCAACCGCCATTATGATGCCCAGTTTTAGGAATGTTCAAAAACAAGATATGCCATTTAAGGGAGGCTATATGGTGTTTTATAGTGCAGTTCGAGAAGGTTGGTCAAAACAAACAGAAGGACCTGCTTTTGGTAGAGACTACAGAGCTCAGTTGGAGCGCCCTGGGCAATGGTCTATTTATATGATGATGCAGGGAGAAACCGTTCCCATTGAGCGCAATCAAGTGCGTTTGAGTAAACTTAAAGATCCTTGGGGCATGCCCCAAGCCGATTTAGATGTGGCTTATACAGAAAATGATGAGTTAATGCTGGCTGATTTTCTTAAAGAAGGAAAAACCATGCTCGAAAAAGGGGGTTGTGAACAAATCAATGCCTATGATACCCAACAAGCACCAGGCTTAGATATACACGAAATGGGAGGAGTGGCCATGGGAGAAAATCCAAACAGTTCCCTTTTAAATGCCTACAATCAAATGCATTTGTGTGATAATGTTTTTGTGACCGATGGAGCCTGCATGACTTCTACCGGTACCAAAAATCCTTCTCTCACTTTTATGGCCATTACAGCCCGTGCGGCCAATTATGCTATGGAGCAACTTAAAGACAAAAAGTTATAAAAAAGGAAATATTATCATTAATTAATTCACATTTGATGCGTTATTTTTCTATTCTCCTTCTTTTATTGCTCTGGAACTGCAAAGCTCCACAGCAAAACCCCAATGTGATTATCATTATGGCAGACGACCAAGGATGGGGCGATTTGAGTTGGCACGGCAATCAAGATCTCAACACTCCCAACCTTGATGCTTTGGCTGCCCAAGGCGCTGCTTTTGAAAATTTTTATGTCAGTCCGGTTTGTTCCCCCACTCGCGCGGCCTTGCTAACAGGACGCTATCATTTTAGAACCGGAGTCTATGGTACTTCGGCAGGAGGAGAACGCCTCAATTTAGGAGAAGAAACCCTCGGAGAAGTATTTCAACAAGCAGGCTATAAAACAGCTCTCTATGGAAAATGGCACAGCGGTATGCAGTATCCCTATCATCCAAACGCGCGTGGATTTGAAGATTTTTATGGGTTTTGTTCGGGTCATTGGGGAAATTATTTTGCCCCCGAACTTGAGGCGAATGGAAAGATCGTTAAAGGAGAGGGGTATCTCACAGATGATTTAACCCAACATGCCCTTAGTTTTATGGAAAACCATCAAAAAGAACCTTTCTTTCTCTATTTGTCCTTAAACATCCCCCATAGCCCCATGCAAGTGCCCGATTCCTATTGGGAAGCATTTAAAGATAAAACCTTAGTGCAAAACGAAGGAGTAGAAAATCCACTGCACACGCGTGCTGCTTTGGCAATGGTAGCTAATATTGATTCAAACGTAGGGCGTATTATGGCTCATTTAGAAGAGCTGAAATTAAGCGAAAATACCATAGTGGTTTATCTTTCAGACAATGGGCCCAATGGCAGAAGATGGAATGGCGGCATGAAAGGTATTAAGGGCAGCACCGATGAAGGAGGAACCCGTTCTCCTCTGTTTATTCAATGGAAAAATAAGATTGCCCCAAAAGAAGTGGCGCAGTTAGCAGGAGCCGTAGATTTATTGCCCACCCTTGCGCAATTAGCAGGCATTGAGCATAACCCCCCTAAGACATTAGACGGAATGGATCTATCTGCTTGGCTATTAGACAACGAAAACCCAACAGCAGAACGTATGTTGGTTTCTTATTGGGGCAATAAGATGAGTATTAGAAGTCAGCGGTTTAGGCTAGATGCGCAAAATGAACTTTATGATATAGAACAGGACAGAGGCCAGCAAAAACCGTTAAACAAAGAATTACACCAAGAAGCCTATGCCTCTCTACTGGCAGAAAAAGAAAAATATAAGGACTTTGATTTTCCTTCTAAAGAGAAAGACCAACGACCTTTTCCGGTGGGACATCCCGATTTTATTTGGACTGAACTACCGGCTCGAGACGCCCAGTTAAGAGGCAGTCTTACCCGAAGTAATAGACATCCTAACTGTACCTTTATCACCTCTTGGACATCACTTAAGGATGAAATAATATGGCCCGTATCTGTCTTAGGTCCTGGCACTTTTGAAGTGTTGCTATTCTATACCTGTAAAGCAGAAAATGTTGGAGTTTCTGGCACTCTGACGATGAATGAAGCAAGCTTAAATTGGACTATTACTGAGGCTCATGATCCTCCTTTAGTGGGTGCTACACTAGACCGTTCAGCTCGCATAGAATCCTATACCAAAACATTTAAACAATTGTCTTTAGGTACAATAACACTTGAAAAAGGAAATGGAGATATGCGTATTCAAGCTACTAACATTCCAGGAACAGCAGCTCTTGATGTGAGACGAATTCAATTAAAAAGAATCAATTAAAAAACCATGTTAAAAAAGATTTTCATTTTGGTTCTCATTGGCTACACTTTTCAAGCCTGTAAAGAACCTATTTTAGTGATGAGCTATAATATTCGGTATAATAACCCCAACGACGGCGATAACCATTGGGATTTTAGAAAAAAAACTATTTCCAATTTTGTTTTGGAACAACAACCTGATGTGTTTGGTTTACAAGAAGTTACCCACACCCAATTGTTGGACCTTTTAGAAGAATGGTCTGTCTATGACTTTATTGGGGTGGGTAGAGAAGATGGCATGACCAAGGGAGAGTATAGTCCACTGTTTTATAAATCGTCAAAATACAAGGTGTTGACCTTTGATACATTTTGGCTGTCCGAAACACCCGACACCATTTCAGTGGGTTGGGACGCGGCTTTAGAACGCATTTGTTCTTATGCTCATTTAGAGGCTTATGAAGGGGGAGAACGCTTTTGGGTTTTTAATACTCATTTTGATCATCGTGGTGAAAAGGCTAGAGAAAAGGCTGCTAATCTTTTAATAGAAACAATAGCAAAACTTAATACTTCTCAAGATCCAGTTTTGTTGATGGGTGACTTTAACTTAACCCCAGAAACACCCCCAATTAGGCAAATCACTGCTCAATTTAATGATGTTTACAAGGCATCTCAAGACCCCCCTTCTCAAGCTGCGACCTACAACGGATTTGATGAGAGTCAGTTTGGTGATAAGCGGATTGATTATATTTTCACACAACAGTGCAAGATTAAGGAAGCAACTCATTTGGCTTTAAAAACACCCATGGGAGGTTGGGCTTCAGATCATCATCCGGTGCAAGCTAAACTCACTTTTACAAAGTGATGACATTCGCTCAATTTTTAGTACATTGCTTGCTTAAAACCTCATAAAAATTAATAAAAATTATCATGATGAAAAACGTATTATTTTTAAGTATTGCCCTCTGTATGTTAACCCTTCATGTAGAAGCACAAGAATTTAAAGGCTTAGACAAAAGTCCTTTAGACATGATTGAATTTCCAACAGCCAACAATCAACCCAATAAATTGGCTCGTGTTCTCTACAGTCGTCCCCAATTACGCGGAAGAGATGTTGCAACAGTAGTGCCAGAAGGAAAGCTGTGGCGTTTAGGGGCCAATGAAGCTACTGAACTCACGCTCTACACCCCAATGAAGCTCAACGGCAAAAGCATTTCTGCTGGAAGCTACACACTTTATGCAATACCCTCTGATGGCCAAATGACCGTTATAGTTAATAGTGCTACTCACGTTTGGGGTGCTTATAACTATAAGGAAGCTAATGATGTGGCGCGCATAACGGTTCCGCTTCAAGAAGAAGGAGATTCTTTAGAAGCTTTTTCAATGGCTTTTGAAGAGCAAAGCAATGGCTTTAATCTGCACATGGGATGGGGCTATTTTAGAGCAAGCGTGCCTTTTACAAAATAAAGAAACATTTTCTTTTTTCAGAAACCCCGCCTTATGGTGGGGTTTTTAATTTTTAAACACTATTGAGCGAAGAGATGCTCGAGGGGAATACGCGCAAAGTGGATGCCTTTTCCATCGCGTTCATAAAACAAGCCTAAGGTATTGCTGTCAATTTGAACGAGGTCAGAATAGGCAGCAACGCCAGCATAAATTTCTTTTTCAATGGTCCAATTTTGACCTAAATCGACACTTCCTTTAACGGTCATTTTAACTCTTTTTTCGGTGCTGTTAGGGCCCGAATAAAGCAAAAGGGTATCCTGGTTTCCTTCAAACAGCAATATACTAGATTGACAAACGGGGCTACTCAAGGCCTCATCAAAATAGACTTCTTGCCAAGAAGCACCACCATCATTGCTGAGGGCTATCAAACGCTGTTTGGTATAGCCATTTTGTTCTCTAATGTTGAGCATGAGTTGTCCGTTGGGCAACACGGCTCCAATGGCTTCATTTGAAGAGGGAATGGGTATATCAGGGCTCACTGTCCAAGTTTGACCGTGGTCGTCAGAATAAAAGCCATAGGCTCTATATTCATTAAAATCCTTCTGTGGCGGGCCTTGAGAATGATTGGCAGGAATGTAAAGTCTTCCTTTAAAAGTTCCACTTTGAAATTGTAGGGCATGTCCAGGTGTAGTGGCATGGGTTCGCCAATCTTTTTCGGGTTGGGAGGAATTTTTATTAAAATGTACACTGGTTGTAATTTCGATTGGGCTAGACCATGATTCACCTTCATCAGTGGAGGTGATGTAGAATACTTGTCGGCTACCATGGCCCAAACGCAACTCATGTTCGGAAACATCACCTGTATTATAAACTAAAAATAAGCGTCCGTTTGCAAAGCGTGAATCTTGTGTATCCCATACCGGAGCCGGGTTTCCTGCTTGCCAATCGCCAAATTGAGCCACTACTTTGGGGGTTGACCAATTCCGTCCTCCATCGGTACTTTTGGTCATTAGAATATCCACATCACCAAAGTCATTACAACTGCTAGTGCGTCCTTCGGCAAAGGCCACTAGCGTGCCTTGAGGAGAGGCTACAATAGCCGGAATACGGTAGCAAGCATAGGCCCCTTGACCGTTTGTGAAAAGAGGAATATCTTCCATTTGGGCATGAGACTGAATACCCCATAACCCTAGTATGAAAAGAAAGATAATCACACTCTTTTTCATTCGGACAGTACGATTTTTAGTGCCTCTTCTACCATAGGTTCAAGCACCTTATAGCCCGCAAGGGTGAGGTGTACTTCGTCAGGGCTATGTTCTTTAGATAGGCCATTTTCACCATTGTTAAGGGCGCTAAAATAATCCAGATAATAGACCCCTGCTTGATCAGCATAAGCTTTAATCATGGCATTGAGTTTAGGAATCTTAATGTGGGGATCTTTGCCAGGACGCCAAGGATAGTCTTTGGCAGGCAACACAGAACACAAAATGACTTTAACGCCATTGGCTTTAGCAATTTCGGTCATGGATTTAAGATTGTCTAAAATCATTTCAAGCGTCATGGGGCCTGTATTTCCAGCAATGTCATTGGTGCCGGCTAAAATTACTACGGCTTTGGCTCCAATATTAATAACATCGGCTCTAAACCGCACTAACATTTGGGGAGTGGTTTGGCCACTGATACCCCGGTTAATATAGGGTTTGCCTTTAAAAAATTCAGGGTGGGTGTTGAGCCAACCTATGGTGATGGAATTACCCATAAACACCACCCGATTGGGTTGTGTATTGATGGCAGGAAGAGCCGCGTTATCAGCTTTAAATCGTTCAAAGTTGGCCCAATCTTGGGCAGTAGCTATACTCATCATAATGCATAGAATACCGAAATAGTGTAGTTTTTTTTTCATGACCGTTGTGTTAATTAATCTTTTAAAGATAAGTAAAGATGGAGGACTTTTTAGTACATTTAGAGGACAGAAACAAAAAACCAAATGAAAAAAAACATACTAGGAATCATCCTTGTGGGTCTTCTGATTACCACTCAATTCAAACTAACAGCCCAAGAATATGTGCCCTCCGAAGTCAATTTAGAAGCCAGAACATGGTTTCAAAATGCCAAGTTTGGCTTGTTTGTGCATTGGGGTGTATATAGTCTTTTAGGCGATGGAGAATGGGTGATGAACAATCAGAATATTTCCATAGAAGAATATAAAAAGCTTCCAGCGTTTTTCAATCCCATAGATTTTGATCCCAAGGAGTGGGTGTCACTCGTTAAGGAAGCTGGTATGAAATATATTACCATCACCAGTAGGCATCATGATGGTTTTTCTATGTTTGACACCAAAGCATCAGACTATAATATTGTAGAGGCTACCCCCTATGGTAAAGATGTGCTAAAAGCCTTGGCCGAAGAATGTAGACAACAAGGAATAAAATTGTTTTTTTATTATTCGCTCTTAGATTGGCACCGAGATGATTATTTTCCTCGTGGGAGAACTGGCACTGGTATTCCTGGGCGAGGAGAAGGCCAATGGGAAGATTATATTGCTTTTATGAAAGCTCAACTAAAGGAGCTGCTCACCAACTATGGCGAAATTGGAGGCATTTGGTTTGACGGACATTGGGATCAAAAGGAGTGGGATGGCAAAAAGTTTGGAAAACTCAAAGTAGATTGGCACTATGACGAACTCTATGGCTTAATTCACGAATTACAGCCTCAAGCCCTCATTGGTAATAACCATCATATTGGGGTTTTACCAGGAGAAGATTTTCAAATGTTTGAAAAAGATTTACCCGGAAAAAACACCACGGGTTGGGGTACTGCCGCAGACCAAATTGGCAATGTGCCTTTGGAGGTTTGTGAAACCATTAATGGTTCCTGGGGATTCAATTTGCAAGATCGCAAGCATAAATCAAAAAAAGAATTAATTCAATATCTTATCAAAGCTGCAGGCTATGGAAGCAACCTATTGCTAAACGTGGGGCCCATGCCCAATGGTAAAATTCAACCACAACATGTATCATCTTTACAGCAAATGGGTGCTTGGCTACAAAATTATGGCGTTACAATCTATGACACTCAAAAAGGACCATTGGCACCAAACGATCGTTTTGTGACAACCCAAAAGGGAAAAACTATTTATTTACATCTAATGGATGCCAACACTAAAATGCTTCACATTGAAGAGTTTCCTGTATCCATCAAAAAAATCACCCATTTCGATTCCAATAGTCCATTGTCTTTTCAGAAAAATAAATTTGGATTGACCATTGATTTAACGTCATTGACTTTAAATGATATTGATAACATTATTAAAATTGAATTAAGATGACAACAGAAAAAAAACTCTCGCAACGCCTTTTATCTCTAGATTTTTATAGGGGTTTGGTCATGTTTCTTTTGGTGGCAGAATTTTCCCACCTTTTTGATGCCCTCATGGAAGCTCCCGAAGCTTTGGCTTGGCTAGTGCCCATTGCCGATTTTATGTTTCATCACGTCCGTTGGGAGGGTTTGCATTTTTGGGATTTAATTCAGCCCTTTTTTATGTTTATAGTGGGGGTTTCCATTCCGCTTTCCTACGCCAATAGAATTAATAAAGGAGATTCTGAGGCTGCCATACAAAAACACGCCTTTCGCAGAGCATTTTTATTGTTGCTTTTTGGCTGGGGTCTATATAACATTAGCCCTGAAAAAATTATTTTTCAATTCGACAATGTTTTAGCGCAACTTTCCTTCACCTATTTGTTGGCCTTTTTAATTTTTAAAAGAGGCTTTTGGTTTCAGTTTTTTGTTGCTTTGGGTTGTATTGTAACCAGTGATTTACTCTATCGTTTTTTTAGCGTGCCCGGGTTTGATCAAGCCTTTGTGGCAGGTGAAAATTTTGGTGCTTGGTTCAATATTTTCATTTCGGGCTATGAATATTCTGGACATTGGGCTGCCTTCAACGCCTTGCCTACTGCTGCTCACACCATTTGGGGTGTTTTGTGCGGAAAGCTGTTGTTGAGTTCTCTTTCCAATTCAGAAAAAGCAAAACGAATATTATATGCGGCACTTGTTGCGCTTGTCATAGGTTTTGCCATCACGCCGTTCACTCCTATAATCAAACGTATTTGCACCACTTCATTTGTTCTCATTTCAGGAGGTTGGGCGCTATTGG
Organism: uncultured Flavobacteriaceae bacterium; assembly: GCA_964386915.1. Lineage (GTDB taxonomy): Bacteria > Bacteroidota > Bacteroidia > Flavobacteriales > Flavobacteriaceae > JADHMP01. The sequence goes on from CAYLUQ010000001.1 coordinate 25,591, forward strand.
CTCTCGCCTTTTGTTTTTGGTTAATTGATGTGAAAGGGTTGGTAAAAAACGTCAATTTCTTTCGTGTGGTGGGGGTTAATCCCTTATTTATTTATCTTTTTTCCTCCATAGGAGGGGCGCGTATGTTGCAACGTGTTTTTGCGCCCTATACCAATTCTATTTTGGGACCTGCCTCCGCTTGGTTGGCCGATGTTGTGCTGAGTTTATGGGTGCTCTTTTTGTTGTGGTATCTCTGCTATTGGCTCTATCAAAAAAGAATATTTTTTAAAATTTAACTTTTTACATGGGTATGCAGAGAAGCTTCCTTCCAATTTTTGGTTTTTTGGCCCTGATGTATAGTTTTTGGAGTTGCCAAAATCCCAAAGAACAAAAGTCTGCGCCTAATATTATCTACATTTTTGCTGATGATTTAGGCTATGGAGAACTCGGAGCCTATGGGCAAGAAAAAATTAGAACCCCTAATTTAGACCGTTTGGCGGCTGGTGGTATGCGTTTCACACAGCATTATACCGGAGCGCCAGTTTGTGCCCCCTCTCGCTATATTTTACTTACCGGACGGCATTCTGGGCATGCCTACATTAGAGGCAATTACGAACTAGGCGGCTATACAGATGCCACTGAAGGGGGGCAAATGCCGATTCCATTAGGAACACCCACCTTGGGCACACTCCTCCAAGAAAAAGGCTATACCACAGCTGTAATAGGCAAATGGGGGCTGGGCATGCACGACACTACAGGCAACCCACAAAACCACGGTTTTGACTATGCCTATGGTTATTTGGATCAAAAGCAAGCGCACAATTACTATCCCACTCACCTCTGGGAAAATGGCCAATGGGATTCCTTGCCTAACTCTTATTTTAGTGTGCATCAATCAATCCCTAAAGAGGCTAAACAAGAGGCGTTTGATGCTTTTAAAGGGGAAGCCTTTGCGCCTGATCGAATGCTCACTAAAGCCCTAGATTTTATTGATGAAAATGCAGGTGAAAAACCTTTTTTTCTCTATTATCCATCTCCCATTCCGCATTTGGCTTTGCAGGTGCCAGACTCTTTACTTCAAGAATATAAAGGAAAATTTGAGGAGGAACCCTACCATGGAAACCAGGGCTATTCTCCCCACCAATTCCCTCTTTCAGCCTATGCGGCTATGATTACCCATTTAGATCAGCAGGTGGGAGCTATTTGGGAAAAAGTGAAAGCTAAAGGGGAAGAAGAAAATACAATTATTTTTTTCTCCAGTGATAATGGGCCTACTTTTTTAGGAGGTGTTTCAGCTTCCTATTTTAATAGTGCAGCTGGACTAAGGGGCTTAAAAATGGATGTTTATGAAGGGGGCATAAGGGTGCCTTTTATTGCCTATTGGAAAAATAAAATCCAAGCTGGAAGTGTTTCAGATTTAATATCGGGGCAATGGGATATGTTTAACACTTTTGCCGATATAGCGGGGGCACCACAAACTTCTCCAGATGGTATTTCTCTAATGCCAGAGTTGGTAGGCGCTTCTACACAGCCTAAACATCCATATCTTTATTTTGAGTATCCTGAAAAGAGAGGTCAATTGGCAATTCGAATGGGTGATTGGAAAGGGGTCAAAACAGACTTAAAAATAAACCCCCAAGCAGCTTGGCAATTGTATGATTTAAAAACAGATCCTTCAGAATTACATGATCGGGCTGCAGCATTTCCTGACAAATTAAAACAGTTGGATAGCATCGTGCAACTGGCCCATCAACACCCTCACATAAGAGAATGGGAATTTATTGACTCAAAACTTAAAAAATAATTCAGCATGCAAAAAGCAGTTCAAATTAAAATTTTATCAATTCTCATTCTGATGCTACTTGGCTGTCAGCAAGAAGCGCCGTTAACCCCAATAGGGCCTGTTCCTACCCCTAGGCAAACCGATTGGCAGGCACTAGAATATTATGGATTTATTCATTTTAACATGAATACATTTACCAATAAAGAATGGGGCTATGGCGATGAAAAGCCCAGTCAATTTAACCCTACGGCACTAGACACGGATCAATGGGCCCGCATTATGAAAGCTGCTGGCATGAAAGGTATTATCATTACCGCTAAACATCACGACGGATTTTGTCTTTGGCCTAGCGCCTACACGGAGCATTCTGTTAAAAACAGCCCCTGGCGAGGAGGGGAGGGTGATTTAATTCAAGAATTATCGGCTTCTTGCCAAAAATTTGGCTTGCAATTGGGTATTTATCTCTCCCCTTGGGATCGGAATCATACCGCTTATGGAAGTCCAGAATACATCACCTATTTTAGAAATCAACTAACAGAATTACTCACCCAATACGGACCAATTTTTGAAGTTTGGTTTGATGGAGCCAATGGAGGAGATGGCTATTATGGCGGTGCTAATGAGGAACGAAGGGTAGACAAAAAAAACTATTACGATTGGGCTAACACATACGCATTGGTTCGCAAACTTCAACCTAATGCTGTTATGTTTAGCGATGCAGGCCCTGATATTAGATGGGTAGGTAATGAAAAAGGCTATGCCGCCGAAACCACCTGGTCTCCTATTTATCGTGATAGTGTTTATGGAGGTATGCCCGATTTTCATCGTTTTGCTTCTGGACAACAAAACGGAACGCATTGGATTCCCACTGAAACCGATGTCTCTATTCGCCCAGGCTGGTATTATCATCCAGAAGAAGACGACCAAGTTAAATCTTTGGATAAGTTGGTTGATATTTACTACAACTCTATTGGGCTAAATAGTTCGCTTTTACTCAATATTCCGGTAGACAACAGGGGGTTAATTCATGAAAACGATGCCGAAAAGCTGTTGCAACTAGGCGCTTATGTTGAAGCCACTTTTGCTGAAAATATACTAGCTAATGCCCATGTTTCATCGGAGCAGAGTAGGAGCGGCTTATCGGCATCCGCTATTTTGGATGGAGATATAGAAACTTATTGGGCCGCAAAGGATCAAGCTGATCCTGTGAGTCTAACGGTTAAATTGAAAAATCCCGAACAAGCCAATGTTTTTGAAGTACGAGAATTTTTACCCTATGGCCAACGCATCAAAGGGTTTGAACTTGAAGTGCTGGTGGATGGCATTTGGAAAAAAGTAAAAGAGGGTACCACAGTAGGAAACAAAAGGCTCATCCGATTTGAAACGGCTACTATAGAAGCCTTGCGGTTTACAATTACCGAAGCCAAAGCGGCTCCTGTAATTACTGAAATGGGTCTTTATTTAGAAGCTGAAATTTAATTTGATTAGGATGAAAAAAATACTTGTTTTATTTGGGTTAATAGTATTTCTGGTTGGGTGTGAGCAGGCTGAACCACAACCTCCAAATATAGTTTTGTTTTTTGTAGACGATTTAGGTTGGCAAGACACTTCGGTGCCTTTCTGGACAAAACCAACCCCATGGAATGAGCGGTACCAAACACCAAATATGGAGCGATTAGCAGCAATGGGAGTCAAATTTACCAATGCCTATGCTACTCCAGTTTGTTCACCCACTAGGGTGAGTCTTCTAACAGGTATGAATGCTGCCCGCCATAGAGTGACCAATTGGACCCTGCGACCTGATCAGCAACAACCTATGGAAAAAAACCACCCCACTTTGGGTTTCCCAGATTGGAACTATAACGGTATTGGCTTGAGTCCCGAAACGCCAAATGCGGTTTATGCCACTCCTTTTCCTGAGTTGTTGAGTCAAAAAGGCTATTATACTATTCACGCTGGAAAGGCCCATTTTGGAGCTATTGGTTATCCTTCCTCTAATCCAGAAAATCTCGGTTTTGCTGTTAATATTGCAGGGCATGCGGCAGGTGCTCCGAGTAGCTATTTGGGCAAAGAAAATTTTGGAAATGGAAATCCAGATCAAAAAGTATGGGCCGTTCCAGGGCTTGAAGCCTATCATGGCCAAGATATATTTTTAACCGAAGCACTCACACAAGAAGTTTTAAAAGCTGTATCTAAACCGGTTGAAATGAGGCAACCTTTCTTTTTATATTTTGCTCCCTATGCTGTTCATACTCCCTTAAAACCAGATGATCGTTTTGTACAAAAATATCGTGATCAAGGTTTAGAAGAGCCAGAGGCACGCTATGCTTCTATGATTGAAAGTATGGACCACGCTTTAGGAAAAGTTTTAGATTATCTCGAGGCTGCTCAAATTGCGGATAATACCATTGTGCTGTTTATGTCAGACAATGGAGGATTAAGCGCTTCGGCTAGAGGAGGGGAAAAACATACCCATAATAGTCCGCTGTCTAGCGGAAAGGGTTCCATATATGAGGGAGGCATACGGGTGCCCATGTTGGCACATTGGCCGGGAGTTACAAAAAGGGGGACAACCACTGACCATCCCATCATTATTGAAGATTTTTTCAGTAGTATTTTAGAAATGGCAGCAGTAAACGCCCCTGATGTGGTACAAACTGTAGACGGGAAAAGTTTTGTGCCCCTCCTAAAGGGTAGCGCCCCACCCACCCACCCTTTGTTTTGGCACTATCCAAACGAATGGGGCCCTGAAGGTCCGGGCATAGGCAGTTATAGTGCTGTGCGAAAAGACGATTGGAAGCTGATTTATTTTCACCTCGATCAACATTTTGAATTGTATAATCTCAGTGAAGACATTTCTGAAACTCAAAATCTTTTTGCTACAGAAAATGAAAAAGCACAGCAATTAGTTGCCGTTTTAGATGCTCATTTACAAGAGGTAGAGGCTCAAATGCCACATCTTAAAGCCACACAAGAATCAATTCCTTATCCTTTAAGCGCTTTAGAAAACGAACAACAATGAAAGAAAAACTAGTGATGCCCCTGCTGGCTAGTCTCACCTTGGGACTGGCCCCTTTTACTCCAGAGCCGCACCTGATTGGAAAACTCAGATGGGTGGCTGGGGGAGCCAAAGGTATGCAAGGGATGGATTATTTTGATTTGCTTTTACACGGATCGCCTTGGGTATGGCTTATAATTTCATTATTTTTACATCTGAAAAAAAATAATTAACGATTCAAATCTGAAATTATGGCTACTTATGAATGTTCAAAATGTGGAATGGCTGTTAACGCAACTTGCGCCAAGTGCAACATTCCCTTAGAAAATGACTATCTCACTTTAGACAACGGCACTCAAGTACAAATATCTATTTGCCGCAGTTGTGAAGGCAAAATCAAATCGCCTCAATGTTGTGGTGAGGATATGAGTTGTGAGGTTTAAACACCTAATTTAATTCGTTTTTTGGGAGCTCACCCTAAATGAGACTCAACTACGGGCAATAAAATTCAGTAATTCTTGATTGGAAATTTTTGGGTTTGCCCCTTGTTTGGAGGCCACTAAGGCACCCATTGCACAGGCATATTTCAAACTTTTTTGAGGCTTTTCATGGGTCAACAGACCGTGAAGTAATGTGGCCAGAAATGAATCGCCCGCCCCAACGGTATCCGCTACTTTGGTTGGAAACCCCTTTTGTTGATAGCATAAATTATTCCAAATCAAGGCGGCGCCTTCGGCGCCTAGTGTTACACAAATGCCTTTCCCTTTAAAGGTTTTGAGTAGTGCTCTGAGTTGATCTTCAAGATTGTTTTCATCTATTTGAAAATGATTCAAGAGGATGTTGAGCTCTTCCTCATTGCATTTGATAAAATCAGATTGCGCCAAGAGATCAAGAAGCGTATTCCAATCAAAAAAGGGGGGCCTCAAATTGATGTCAAAGACACTAAAGGGAGCGAGCTGCAAGAGTTCAAGTAGTGTTTGTTTAGAAGGATTTTGCCGCGCAATTAAACTGCCAAAAACAAATAAATCAGACGCTTCCACAGCTTGTTTGTTCTCTGAATTAATGGCTATATAATCCCAAGCTACAGGCTGTGAGATTTCATAAGAAGCATTTCCTTTTTCATTTAAAGAAACTATCACAGTGCCTGTACTATACTGCTTGGAGCTTTGGATTAGTTCAGTTGAGAGTCCTTCCTGTTCTAAAAAGGTTTTGAGGGTTTCGCCGTCAGAATCAAGCCCAACGGAGCTAATCATTTGGCAATGGAGACCAAGAGCGTGCATTCTCAGGGCTACGTTTAGGGGTGCACCTCCAATCTTTTTTTCGTTAGGAAAACAATCAAAGAGTACCTCCCCAAAACAAACTACCTTTTTCATTAAGGCCAAAAATAGAAAAGAATTTTTTCCGAAAAGCTATACAAGAAGAGAATTAACCCATTAGCGATTGAACCTTCATAGCCAATCCCATATCTCCAGAGATTTTTATTTGTCCCCCCATAACAGCCATCATAGGGTTGAGGTCTCCATCTCTAAGTTTTTTCAATACCTCAGCAGTCAGACTAATGGTGCAATCGGCTTCACCATCGCCAGCACTAATGGTATTTTGATCACCAGAGCCATCAATGATGATGCCTTGGCCGTCAACTTCAAATTTTAAAATTCCCCCAATAGGAGCGGTGTTAGCGGCACGTTCTTGAAATTGGGAAAGCATGTAATCGAGACTCATTGTTGTTAATTTTTTCAAATGTAAGACAAAAAAATGACACCGTGTCATTTATTTTAGTAGATTCGTTTGGTAAATATAAAGACATGAATTTTCGCATACAAAAGGTGGCTGTATTGGGTTCCGGTGTGATGGGCTCTGGCATAGCATGCCATTTGGCCAATGTTGGATTTGAGGTTTTGCTTCTCGATATTCCAACCCCCAAAGCTACTCATCCCCAGCAAAAAAATGATTTAGTTAATAACGCTTTAAAAAAAGCCATAGCCTCTAAACCGGCTCCTCTTTATGATAAAAGTTTTGCTGCCAAAATCACCACAGGAAATTTTGAAGACGATTTTCAGCAAATTGCCACTGCTGATTGGATCATTGAAGTTGTGATAGAGCGTTTGGAAATTAAGCAACAAATTTTTGAAAAAGTAGAGGAATTTAGAGCCCCCAAAAGCTTGGTGTCAACCAACACATCTAGTATTCCCATTAAGCTTTTGGCAGCGGGAAGAAGCGATGAATTTAAAGCCCATTTTTGCGGCACACATTTTTTCAATCCACCAAGATATTTGCAGCTTTTAGAAATAATTCCCACGCAGCACACTGCCCCAGCGGTAGTTGATTTTTTCATGCAGTTTGGAAGCGAAACCCTGGGTAAAAAAGCGGTGTTGTGTAAGGATACCCCAGCCTTTATTGCTAACCGAATTGGAGTGATGTCTGGCACCGAAATGACCTTGCTAACAGAGGAACTAAAACTAACGGTTGAGGAAGTTGATGCTCTCACGGGGAGTCTCATTGGAAGGCCCAACACGGCCACATTTAGATTGCAAGATTTAGTGGGCTTGGATGTGGGCGAAAAAGTAACCGCCTTTGTGCAAGAGGCCGTACAGGGTGATACCTACCTTGAACAGTTAAAAACAAGACCTCAGCCTAAGTTTATGGACTTCCTATTAACTAACAAACACTACGGTAATAAAACAGGAAAAGGCTTTTATGAAAAAACATCTCAAAAAGATGAAAATGGGAAAACCATTATTAATGTTTTAGATCTAGAAACCCTTACCTACGGCCCGGTGCAAAGACCTAAATCAGATTGGATTAAAAAGGCCAAAGGCATAGATTTGATGGACAAAAGGCTTCAGTTTTTAATTGAAGGAGACCACAAAGAAGCCCTTTTGTTTAAGCGCTATTTCACAGCTCTTTTTGCCTATGCCGCCCACCGTGTGCCCGAAATTGCCGAGCACTATTATTTGGTAGATGATGCCATGCGGGCAGGCTATGTTTGGGATTATGGCCCTTTTGAATATTGGGATTTAATTGGGCTAGAGAAAGGCATTGCCATGTTAGAAGAAGCTGCCCATCCAATACCCGAGTGGATCATGAAGCTCCAGCAAAAAGGGGGAACAAGTTTCTACAAACAAGAAAACGGCAAAAGGAAATATTTCAATCTCCAATCGGAGCAATTTGAAGCCCTGCCAGCCATAAAAAATAGTATTGTCCTCAACCATTTAAGAGAACAAACACCTGTCCTCAAAAACAGTGAATGCACCGTTCATGATTTGGGAGATGGTGTGATGTGTTTGGAGTTTACGAGTAAAAGCAATGCCATTGGAGACGGTATTGGACGAGGCATGCTAGAAGCGGTAGAAAAGGCAGAAAACGAAGGTTGGAAGGGACTGGTGATTGGGAACAACGCCAAACAGTTTTCCGTAGGGGCCAATTTGATGAACATTGGCATGTTGGCCATGCAAAAACAATATGACGCCCTAGAAAAACTGGTGCACGATTTTCAGCAAATCAATATGCGTATGCGCACCGCAAAAGTGCCTGTGGTGGTGGCCACCCAAGGCTATGTTTTTGGCGGGGGTTGTGAAATTGCCATGCATTGCGATGCTGGAGTCTATGCAGCAGAATCCTACATTGGCCTGGTAGAAGTAGGGGTAGGCTTGTTGCCCGGTGGTGGAGGCACCAAAGAATTTGCCCTACGTGCTTCCGACGACTTTTTTGATGGGGATGTGCAAATGCCAACGTTAATCAATTATTTTAAAACCATTGCCACGGCAGCAGTAGCCACTTCGGCCCATGAAGCTTTTCACTTAAATTATCTCAAAAAGGGACGAGACAGTGTAGTGGTCAATACGGCAGCTAATTTGGGAATGGCTAAAAAGAAGGTATTGAGCCTTGCCGAAAACTATGTTGCCCCCACCGAGCGAAAAGATATTACCGTTCTAGGCCGTTCTGGAATTAGCGTGCTCTATTCTGCTATCAATGAATTTCGTTTGGGCGAATATATGTCTGATTATGATGTTGAAATTGCCCGTCAGATAGCCTACGTTATTTGCGGTGGAGACCTCACCAGCCCACAACAAGTGAGCGAAAGTTACCTCTTAGATATTGAGCGAGAAGGATTTATGAAATTACTAGGTAATCAAAAAACGCTAGATCGCATTCAATATTTATTACTTAACAATAAACCTTTACGAAACTAAACAACATGGAAGCCTATATAATTAAAGGATATCGCTCTGCGGTTGGCAAAGCCAAAAAAGGAGGATTTAAAAATTATCGTTCAGATGATATGGCGGTGGAGGTCATTAAACACCTCATGAAACAAGTTCCTGAAGTGGCTCCTGCACAAGTAGACGATGTGATTGTGGGTTGTGCCAATCCAGAAGGGGAGCAAGGACTGCAAATTGGTCGTTTGATTGCCGTTCGGGCATTGGGCAAAGAGGTGCCTGGACTCACTATTAACCGCTATTGTGCCTCAGGACTGGAGGCCATTGGACAGGCCGTTGCTAAAATTAAGGCCGGTTATGGAGAGGTTTTTGTTGCCGGAGGAATAGAAAATATGAGCATGATTCCCATGACGGGCTATAAATTGGCGCCCAGCTATAAAGCTAACTTGGAAAACCTCAACTATCATGTGAGTATGGGAGCTACTGCAGAGGCAGTGGCAGCTAAATATAACATTAGCCGTGAGGCTTCAGATGCGTTTGCGCTACGTTCTCACCAACGTGCTGCAGCCGCCATTGACAGTGGAAAATTTAAAGAACAAATCGTACCCATCACGGTAGAAGATGTTTTTGTGAAAGAAGGTGAAATGGTGCGAACTTCTCATATTGTGGCAGAAGATGAAGGTGTTCGTAGAGATACCAGTTTAGAGGGTTTGGCCAAACTTCGTCCTGCTTTTAAGAGGGGAGGAGTGGTCACAGCTGGCAATGCTTCGCAAACCTCAGACGGAGCAGCCTTTGTGTTGGTGGTGAGTGAGGCGGTAGTGAAAGCCCTAAACTTAGAGCCCATAGCTCGACTGGCGGCCTGCGCAGTAGGGGGGGTTGATCCCTTATATATGGGCATGGGTCCCTGTGTGGCTATTCCTAAAGCACTTAAACAAGCCGGTTTACAGCTCCAAGATATTCAACAAACAGAACTAAATGAAGCTTTTACTGCACAGGCCTTGGCTGTGATTCAAGAGGTAGGGCTTGACCCTGAAACAGTCAATGTAAATGGCGGTGCCGTGGCTTTAGGACACCCACTCGGATGCACGGGCACCAAGCTTTCTGTTCAGCTGTTAGAAGAAATGAAATTGCGTCAGCAACGCTATGGCATGGTGACCGCTTGCGTGGGAGGTGGACAAGGCATTGCCGGAATTTTTGAACGCTTATGATTGTAGAGGATATAGGAAAAAGAGCCTCACAAAAACAACAAGTAAGAGAACGCATACTTACAGAAGGGTTAGCCCTTTTTTCACATCAAGGGGTAGACAAAACAACGGTGGCTGATGTGGTCCAAAAGTGCAATATCGCTAGAGGCACCTTCTACAACTATTTTAATGATATCAATGCGCTATTTGATGCCCTCATTGAGCAACTCAATCAGCAAGTTAAAGAAGCCATCCAACAAACTCGTAAGGAAAGTAAAACCGTGTATGATTATCTCTACGGGACCTTTAAAAACTACTTTGATTTGATCGGTACCCAAGAAATGATTCAATTTCACGTGGTTAATCAGGCTTATATCCGACAAAGCTCCTATCAAAGTGACATCATTAAAACCATTGTTAAAAACCTCAATAGAGATATTAAGTCTGACTTTAAAATTAAAGCCTTTAAAGAAAAACACGAATTCCTTTTGTTGAGTTATATGTTGGTGGGCAGCCCACCCGAATTATTCCTAGCCACCCACACCACCGATATTACCTTAACCAGCGAACAACTGGCCACCTTCTTGGCTAAATTGTTTCATAAAGTATTGATGGAATAATGGTTTACTCTAGCTCAAGGGGCACTTCGGCAGGCTCAGTGCCCCGAAGGGCACTCACAACAGGCATTGAGCCATAAAGGGCACTGAGTCATAGAGGGCACTGAGCCTGTCGAAGTGCCCTGAGGTTCTACAGCCGTTTGACCACATAGGTCACAATGCCCCAAATGATGAGTTGATTTTCTTCCGTGATTTTGAGGGGCTTATACTTTTTGTTTTCGGGCATTAGGTATACGGCGTCTTTTTCTACTTTGAGGCGTTTAACAGTAAATTCACCATCGATAAAACAAACGGCAATTTTGTTGTTTTGGGGTTCCAAGCTGCGGTCAATCACCAAGAGGTCTCCATCGTCTAAGCCGGCACCTTGCATGGAGTCTCCTGAAACACGGGCATAAAACGTGGCGGCTTCATTTTTTACCACTTCTTGGTCTATGCTAATGCGAACTTCTTTAAAATCTTCTGCAGGCGATGGAAACCCAGCCGAAATGCCTTCTTGTGCTAAATGGAGTGCTTTTTGGGTATCTGCATTGGGGTGAAAAAAAGCGAGTTTTTCGGGCATTTCAAGAAGTTTTTACGGTGATTATTTCTTGGAGCAAGGTGGTATAGCGAGGGGAGAGATGTTCTTGTTTCATTTTCCAGGTACGTTTTAAGTCTTGATTGGCCAATTTCATTTGATGCGGCCCAAAACGGCGGTGGATGCGGTCTAGGGTGTGCATCAAGGCATCGTGTTTGTCAATGTGCGATTCAAACAAATGCAATTGTCGTTGGGCGGTGGGCACCAGATCCATAATGATCACCCCGGCTTTTTTATAGGCAATGTCTTCTTTAAAAATACGTTTGAGTCCCACTAGTGCATATTTTGTGATGGTGAGGGTAGAATTAGAAGCATAGGGGAGGGTCACCACACAGCTGTTGCGATAGGGAGTAGTATTTTCTTTGTGGGGGTCGCTGCGTACAAAGATTAAAAGCGCCTGACAGCTACTGTTTTGTTGCCGCAATTTTTCAGCACAACTAGTGGCAAAAGTGCTCACCCGTTCTTCTAGGTCGTGCCATTGGGTGAGGGTGCCTTCAAAGCTGCGGGTAGTAGCAATGTTTTTTTTAGCCGGAATGTTTTCTTCTAGCGGAATGCAAGGCAGGCCTTGCAGGTCTTTTTTTAAGCGCAATCCTAAAATACTCATGTTTTTGCGAATCCAGTCATCGGGCAAATGCACAAAATCTAAGGCCGTTTTAACCCCAAGGGCTTCTAAGCGTTTGCGGTGTTGACGACCCACGCCCCAAACGTCGCCAATGAGGGTCCAACGGAGGGCTTTGACTCGTTTTTCTTCGGTGTCAATGCTATAAACCCCTTGCGTTTTTTCGGCAAATTTCTTGGCAATTTTATTGGCAATTTTGGCCAAGGCTTTGCTGGGGGCTAGGCCAACAGAAACGGGAATGCCCGTCCACTGCTGCACTTGCTGTCGCATTTTTTGTGTGTGCAGCAGTAAGTCAAAACGATCAAAGCCTTTGAATTGTAAAAAAGCTTCGTCTATGCTATAAATTTCAACTTGGGGAGTATATTGTTCTAAAATGTGCATTACCCGCCTACTCATATCACCATAGAGGGCATAGTTAGAAGAAAACACTTTGACTTGGTGTTGTTCAAATTGCTTTTTATATTGAAAAGCGGGGGCGCCCATGGGAATACCTAGGGCTTTAGCCTCATTGCTTCGCGCAATCACACAGCCGTCATTATTAGATAAAATAACCACAGGCTTTTTTTCCCACTGCGGTTGAAATACCCGCTCGCAAGAGGCATAAAAATTATTGCAATCAACTAAAGCAAACATGTGCAAAAGGTACTAATAATGTTTCACAAAAAAGGGCACTTTTGTGCGATTACCACAAGGGACAACAAAATTATTAATCTTATAACAATAGCCACTATTTCTTTATAAAACTAATAGTGCTTTGGTCAAAAATTGTAATTTTGTTTAAGCAATTATACCAAGTTGAATAAGAATGGATAAATATTCTTTTTTAAATGCTGCGCACACCGCCTATTTTGCAGCATTATATGATGAGTATCTCAAAAATCCAGATGATGTAGAGCCCAGTTGGAGGGCTTTTTTTCAAGGTTTTGATTTTGGACTGGAAAGTGGGACCTTTTCTGTGGGAGCAGTAGGCGAAGTGGAAGTGCCCGAGCAGGTACAAAAAGAATTTCAGGTAGTCAAACTCATAGATGGCTATAGAAGCAGGGGGCATTTGTTCACCAAAACCAATCCGGTTCGCGAACGTCGAAAATATAGCCCCACGCTAGACATTCAAAATTTTGGCTTGGAAGAAAGTGACCTGGACACCGTTTTTAATGCCGGTGAAATCATTAATATTGGTCCCAGTTCGTTGCGTGCCATCATTGAACATTTGCAACGCATTTATTGCGACTCTATTGGAATAGAATATTTTTACATTCGCAATCCCGAAAAAGTAAGCTGGATACAACAGCGTCTCAATATAAACAGCAATCATCCGCAATTTTCAGCGGCTGAAAAAAAGCATATTCTACACAAACTCAATCAGGCCTATAGTTTTGAAAACTTTTTACACACCAAATATGTGGGGCAAAAACGCTTTTCATTAGAAGGAGGAGAATCCTTAATTCCGGCTTTAGATGCTGTGATAGAAGCTGCCGCTACTCAAGGTGTTGAAGAATTTGTGATGGGTATGGCACACCGAGGAAGACTCAATGTGCTCACCAATATTTTTGGAAAAGAACCTAAAGATATTTTTAGTGAATTTGATGGAAAAGACTATGCTGAAGTAGTGTTTGATGGCGATGTGAAATATCATTTAGGATGGACCTCCCAACGCATTACCGATCAGGGTAAAAAAATCAATATGAATATTGCGCCCAATCCTTCACACTTAGAAACTGTGGGAGCAGTGGTAGAAGGCATTACCCGTGCCAAATTAGAAGACAATCACCGAGGTGACACCCAAAAAGTATTGCCCATCATTGTGCATGGAGATGCGGCCATTGCGGGTCAAGGTTTGCCTTATGAAATTGTGCAAATGGCCAAGCTCAACGGCTATAGCACCGGAGGCACCTTACATATAGTGGTGAACAACCAAATTGGCTTCACAACCAACTATCTCGATGCCCGATCGAGCACCTATTGTACTGATGTGGGCAAGGTGACCTTATCTCCTGTATTGCATGTTAATGCAGATGATGCAGAAGCCGTGGTTCATGCCACACTATTTGCATTAGACTATCGCATGCAATTCAATAGCGATGTGTTTATTGATTTGCTAGGCTATCGCAAATATGGTCACAATGAAGGAGATGAACCGCGTTTCACGCAACCCCAATTGTATAAAGCAATTGCCAAGCATAAAAACCCCCGTGATATTTATGCCGAACAACTTATTCAACAAGGCTTGGTGCAGCCCGATTATATCAACCAAATTGAGCAAGACTATAAAGCCCGTTTAGATTCTGATCTTGAAGATTCTAGGAAAACAGACATTGCCGTAATCACGCCTTTTATGGCTGATGAATGGAATGAATTTAATTTGGTAGACGAACATGTAATGGCGGTTCCAGTAGAGACCAAAGCCACTCAAGATCATCTAGAACAAGCTGCAGTAGCCCTCACGCAATTGCCCCAAGAAAAAAAGTTTTTAAGAAAAATTGAACGCTTAATTGCCGATCGAAAAGCGATGTATTATGATCGCAATGCCCTCGATTGGGCCATGGGCGAACTGTTGGCCTATGGCACCCTTTTGCAAGAGGGTTATGATGTACGTTTGTCTGGGCAAGATGTTGAACGGGGCACTTTTTCTCACCGGCATGCCGTTTTAAAGGCAGAAGCTTCTGAAGAGGTAACCCTCCAACTCAATGAAATTGAGACACAGAAAAAGGGCCGCTTTAGCGTATATAACTCTCCGCTTTCAGAATATGGTGTATTGGGGTTTGATTATGGCTATGCCATGGCCAGTCCAAATACACTTACTATATGGGAGGCTCAGTTTGGTGATTTTTCAAATGGCGCTCAAATTGTTATAGATCAATATATTTCGGCAGCAGAAGACAAGTGGAAAATTCAAAACGGTATAGTGCTTCTCTTACCTCATGGATATGAAGGGCAGGGTGCCGAGCACTCCTCAGCCCGGATGGAACGTTATTTACAACTCTGTGCTAAGGATAATATGTTTGTGGTTAATTGCACCACACCAGCCAATATATTTCATGTGTTGCGCCGACAACTAAAAGCCTCCTATCGAAAGCCCTTAGTGGTCTTTAGCCCCAAGAGTTTGCTGCGTCATCCCAAAGCGGTTTCGCAAAAAGAAGACTTATTGAACGGAGCTTTTCAAGAAGTTTATACGGACAACAGCGTGGATGCAAAAAAAATAAAAACCCTTGTGTTCTGCACAGGTAAGTTTTATTATGATTTACTCCAAGCTCGAGAAGACAAAAAACGAGATGATGTGGCATTAATAAGGTTGGAGCAATTATTCCCGCTACCCCAACAGGCCATTCAGGCAGAGCTAAAGAAATTTGCTGCCGCTACCGATGTGGTTTGGGCTCAGGAAGAGCCACGAAATATGGGCGCCTGGAGCTATTTACTCCTGCATTTGCCCGAAGCTCAACAATTTAGACCCGCCACAAGAAGATTTTATGCAGCCCCCGCTGCCGGAAGTGCCGTGCGCTCAGCCAAAAGACACCGAGAAGTGATTGAATATGTTTTCGATGCTTCAAAAGACAATTTTATTAGAAAAATCAAAAAGTAAAGCATGATTTTAGAAATGAAAGTTCCCTCTCCGGGAGAATCGATTACCGAAGTTGAAATTGCACAATGGCTAGTTTCTGATGGAGACTATGTAGAGAAAGATCAAGCCATAGCAGAAGTAGATTCAGATAAAGCTACTTTGGAACTCCCTGCAGAAGTGAGTGGCACCATTACACTTAAAGCAGAAGAGGGCGACGCCGTGGCCGTAGGAGCCGTTGTGTGCTTAATTGATACAGAAGGGCAACCCGGCGAAGGGGCCCCAACTAAAACAAAGGCAGAAGAACCAACAGCACCAGCTGCCGCTGCTGCAACAGAGGTTAGTTCACCTACCTATGCCACGCAAACACCTTCTCCAGCTGCTAAGAAAATTTTAGCCGAAAAGGGCATTGCTGCTGAGGCAGTATCTGGCAGTGGAAGAGGGGGCAGAATTACTAAGGCCGATGCCGTTAAGGCAACCCCTTCTATGGGCTCAATGCCAGCGGGAGGAAGCCGTTCGCAAACACGCTCAAAATTATCAATGTTGCGGCGCAAAGTGGCAGAACGACTGGTGGAAGCTAAAAATGAAACGGCCATGCTCACCACTTTTAACGAAGCCGACATGGCTCCTATATTTGAGTTACGCAACCAATATAAGGACGCCTTTTTTGAAAAACATGGTGTGAAATTAGGGTTTATGAGTTTTTTCACCAAGGCGGTCGTTCGCGCTTTACAACTTTTTCCCGATGTGAACTCTATGATGGACGAAGATCATAAAATTGCTTTTGACTATTGCGATATTAGCGTGGCTGTTTCAGGTCCAAAAGGCTTGATGGTGCCCGTGGTGCGCAACGCAGAATTGCTCTCCTTTGCTGGTGTAGAAAAAGAAATTGGTCGTTTAGCTACCCGTGCTCGAGACGGTAAAATTACGGTAGACGATATGACCGGTGGCACCTTCACCATTTCCAATGGAGGTGTGTTTGGTTCTATGCTCTCTACCCCCATTATCAATCCTCCACAATCGGGAATTTTAGGGATGCACAACATCATTCAACGACCAGTTGCCATTGACGGAAAAGTGGAAATTAGACCCATGATGTATTTGGCACTATCGTATGATCACAGAATTATTGATGGACGAGAATCTGTTGGGTTTTTAGTAGCGGTTAAAGAAGCCCTAGAAGATCCTACCTCCTTGTTGATGGATGGAGATCCTAAAAATGCCTTCGAACTGTAATCTTTAATTGGTAAAAGCCGCTATTTGCTATTAAAATATAGTCTGCGGTTTTGATAATCAATTTGAGCTTTTCTTTCAAAGAAAAAATCAGCACCCAGTATGCCCTCAATGGGGGCAGCCCCTTGATTTTTTAGGGTTGTGTTGATATGACTCATGTCTAAAAGCACAAAAGAATGTTTCCCGGTGTTAAACCGACCCAAATGCAAGCTACTGGCCTTGCTGTATATGGCTTTCATTTTCCCTTCGCTGGCTCCGGCAGCTTCAAAGGGCTGTCCCTCAATTTCTAATGCAAATTGCTCTTGAAAGGTCTTATTCAAACAACTGCTGGAGGCTCCAGTGTCAATTAATAACTTGGCACTAACCCCATTGATGCGAGCAGTGCAAACTAAATGTTGGGTTTTGTTTTTGTAGAGTTTAACCGAACCTCTTTGCTTTCTTTTCAATCTCTTGTTTTTTCAAAAATACGGAATGAATACTTTATTTTTGATCCATGCACCTTATAGATACACACACGCACCTCTATGTTGAGGAATTTAAAGAAGATCAAACGGCTGTTATAGAACGCGCAATTCTGGCAGGGGTTAAAGAATTTTATTTACCCGCCATAGACGCTAGCTATCTCCCTCAAATGCTCGCTCTAAAAAAGGCCTACCCCGAGCAGATTCATCTGATGATGGGGCTTCATCCAACCCAGGTCAAAGAAGATTTCAAGTCAGTGCTTGCTGCTATGGAACCTCTATTTGAACAGCATCATTTTGTTGGTGTAGGAGAAATTGGCGTTGACCTCTATTGGGACAAATCACTCAAAGTTCAACAACAAGAAGCCTTTGCCCTCCAAATTACCTGGGCTAAAAAACGGCAACTGCCCATCGTGATCCATTGCCGAGATGCTTTTGAAGAGGTGTTTGAAATATTGGAAACCCATCGAGGGGATGATTTATTTGGCATTTTTCATTGTTTTACGGGAACTGCTATTGATGCCCAGCGGGCCATTGATCTTAATTTTAAGTTAGGCATTGGAGGCGTGGTGACCTTTAAAAATGGAAAAATCAATACATTTCTTCATCAATTTCCCTTAGAACAAATTGTTTTAGAAACAGATTCTCCCTATTTGGCCCCCACACCCTTTAGAGGCAAACGCAATGAAAGTGCCTATTTGAGTTATGTGGCACAAGCAGTTGCGCAATGCTACAGCATTAGTGTAGAAGAAGTGGCTGCCCAAACCACTCTAAACGCTCAAGCTCTATTTAAGCAATCCGCCTGTTAAAAAAGAATTTTGTAATTAAAAAAGTTTCATAAGCCACAAATTTTTATTTAATTCGAGCCGTAGAAAAAGAGAGGTGGCCGAGTGGTCGAAGGCGCACGCCTGGAAAGTGTGTATTCCGTTATCGCGGAATCGAGGGTTCGAATCCCTTCCTCTCTGCAAAAAAAAATTATCGTATTGATTTTTTTTTATCTTTAACCAAACATTTTAAATTTAGAATTTAACTTTTATCAAAATGAGAAAATTACTCTTTGCCCTCACAGTTGTAGGAATGATGTCAACTTTCACTGTGCAAGCTGCTACGATAAACACAGTAAACGTAGTGACAACTAGCATTGTTCAAGACACTGATGCAGATGCTGCAGAAGCCCCTGCCGGTTTTACACAAGAACTTAAAAAACGTTTTATTGAAGGAGGTCCCGGATTTATGGGGATCGTGTTGATTTGTTTGATCTTAGGTTTGGCCATTGCCATTGAGCGTATTATCTACCTCAACTTAGCCACAACTAACACTAAAAAATTAACGCAAGGTGTTGAAGATGCACTTTCTTCTGGCGGTGTTGACGCTGCTAAAGAATATTGCAGAAACACCAAAGGTCCTGTTGCCTCCATTTTCTATCAAGGTCTTGACAGAATGAATGAAGGTGTTGAAAGCGCCGAAAAAGCCGTTGTTGCTTATGGTGGTGTGCAAATGGGACAACTTGAAAAAAATGTCTCTTGGATTTCACTCTTTATTGCCCTAGCCCCTATGCTTGGGTTCATGGGAACAGTAATCGGGATGATTCAAGCCTTTGACAAAATTGAAGCCGCTGGTGATATGCAACCTTCACTTGTTGCAGGAGGTATTAAAGTGGCCTTGTTAACCACTGTATTTGGTCTTATTGTGGCCATTATCCTCCAAGTATTCTATAACTATATTGTTGCCAAAATTGACAGCATCGTAAATGATATGGAAGACGCATCCATCACATTAATCGATATCTTGGTTGCGCAGAAAAAATAATAACCTTTAAACAGCTATTCCAATGAATATTCAGAATATTATTAAAATCATCAGTGCTGTTTTCGGTTTGTTAGGTGGTATCTTTTTATTCCGTATCCTCGGAAAAGGAGATGAAGAAATCAAAATGGCAGCTGCTATGGGCGATCTCAGTTCAGTGTCTCCTCTGGTTTCTTTAGCTATTGTTATCTTAGTGGTGACGGTAGCCGTAACGTTGATATTTTCCCTAATGAATTTAGCTTCGGATGTAAATAAACTCAAAAAAGCACTCCTTTTTGTAGGATGTTTTGCTGTGGTTGTACTGATAGGCTATGCTTCGTCTACGGGCGTTGAAACCCCCCTTAAAGATGGCGAGGTGCTTTCTGCCTCCGGGTCACGTTGGGTGGGTGCTGGCATTCGCACATTTTACATTTTAGCAGTGGTAGCCATTCTATCTATGGCTTTCTCTGGAGTTAAAAAAATTCTTAATCGATAAACTATGGCAAAAAGAGCAGCACCAG
Organism: uncultured Flavobacteriaceae bacterium; assembly: GCA_964386915.1. Classification (GTDB taxonomy): domain Bacteria; phylum Bacteroidota; class Bacteroidia; order Flavobacteriales; family Flavobacteriaceae; genus JADHMP01. The sequence continues at coordinate 45,058 of CAYLUQ010000001.1, forward strand.
AAGTTAATGCAGGATCTATGGCAGATATTGCCTTCTTGCTTTTAATTTTCTTTTTGGTCACCACCACCATTGAAACTGATAGTGGGCTCAATCGAAAATTGCCCCCCATGGAAGATCAAGTTGATCCGCCTGTTATCAAAGAAAAAAATATCTTGACTGTGGTTGTAAACAAAAACAACCAGCTATTAGTGGAGGAGAAGCTCTTAAGTATAGACGAGCTTCGAAGCACAGCAGTTGAGTTTCTAGATAACGGTGGGGGACAAGGCGAAGAAGCCTGTAGCTTTTGCAAAGGAAAAAAAGATCCCGCTTCATCAGACAATCCTGAAAAGGCTATTATTTCCTTAAAAAATGACCGGGAAACTTCCTACAAGGTCTACATTGCGGTTCAAAATGAATTGGTAGCAGCTTATAACGAGTTGCGAAATCGTGAATTTCTCCGCTTAAATCCAACGCTAGGATTAGACTTTGTGCAAGCTAATGCAACATACAATGACCCGAGAACCTCTGAAGAAACACGTGAACAACTAGGTCCAAAATTAGACGAAGTGAAAAACATGTATCCTCAAAAACTCTCGGAAGCAGAACCTAGTAAAACCAGTTAAAACAAGATTATGTCTAAATTCAAAAAGAAAAAGTCAGGAGATTTACCTGCCATATCAACGGCCTCCTTGCCCGATATTGTTTTTATGCTTTTATTCTTTTTTATGGTTGCTACGGTAATGCGCGACAGCACCTTGATGATTGTTAATGTGTTGCCTGCAGCAGATCAAATTCAAAAGCTCGATAAAAAAGACCGTGTGATGTATATATATGCGGGAAAACCTTCTAGCCGCTATCAAGACAAATATGGAACTTCAGCTAAAATTCAGTTGAATGACAAGTTTGCTTCTGTGGCTGAAGTAGGTGCTTTTATTTTGGCCGAAAGAGCCGCTAAAAGACAGGAGCTACAAAATGTGCTCACTACTTCTTTAAAAGTAGATGGTGATACCAAAATGGGCCTTATCACCGATATTAAGCAAGAATTGAGAAAGGTGAATGCCTTAAAAATTAACTATACCACACGTTTAGGGGATTTTTCTCAAAACGTAGATTAATTTCTAGACTTTAAACAATTTGAAATGCCCCCTTAGGGGGCATTTTTTATGCCTACCTTTGACGAAACTAGAAAGATAGATGCATTGCTTTAAAACATTTTGGCTTGTTTTTTTTGGGGTTATGGGCTTTTGTGCACGTGGCCAAAGTGATGTAGATTCTACCACTCCCTATCGAGAAGATCAATTTTATATTGGCGCCTCGTTCATGGGCTTAGTGAATGCCTCGGTTGCCGAAAAACCGGCCGGTCTTTCCAGTCATTTTCAAATAGGCTTTGTGCGCGATATACCGTTAAATTCAAAAGGAAACTGGGCCTTGGCAACCGGACTTGGGTTTCAAACCCAGCGGATCATAAGCCCCCTTTTTCACAGCATTGCTGAACCTTTAAAAAGGGTGCAGTTTTATCGTGAAGAAGGCGCCATGCCAAGGGAGCAAAGCCGATTTGGAATGCAGTCTGTAGAGGTGCCTATTGTTTTGCGTTGGCGCACTTCCACTCCTAGCCGATATCAATTTTGGCGTTTATATGGTGGACTTAAATGGGCATGGAATTTTAACACGCAACTAGTGGACTTACCCAATACTATAAATTCCCAAGATTATTTCAACCGCTTTCAAACCGAAACTTTTGTGAGTTTTGGCTACAACACTTGGAATTTCTATGTTTCTTATCCTTTAGCAGATGCGCTACAGCCTATTCCAATTGCTAATTCCGGAGATTATTATAGCTTTAAGCTGCTTAAAATTGGCTTGATTTTTTATCTTTTATAAAAGCCTAGAGTTCTTTTCGCAAACGAGCTACCGGGAGGTCCATTTGCTCTCGATATTTGGCTACCGTTCTACGGGCCACCAAATAGCCTTTTTCTTTTAACATGACAGAAAGTGCCTGATCGGCTAAAGGTCTTTTTTTATCTTCTTCTGCAATCAGGGTTTTCAATATTTTTTTAATTTCTATGGTCGAAACATCTTCTCCTTCTTCATTTTTTAATCCCTCTGAGAAAAAGGTTTTGAGCAATTTAACCCCATAAGGAGTGTCTATATATTTGCTGTTTGCCACCCGTGAAATGGTAGAAATATCCATGTTCACTTTGTCTGCAATATCTTTTAAAATCATGGGTTTCAAATGGCTTTCGTCGCCTGTCAAAAAATATTCTTTTTGGAATTCAATAATGGCATTAATGGTTAAGATTAACGTTTGATTGCGTTGGGTGATGGCATCTATAAACCATTTGGCAGCGTCTAACTTTTGCTTGATAAACAAAACAGCCTCCTTTTGTGATTTGGTTTTATTTTCACTTTCTCGATAGCCACTAAGCATTTCTTTGTAGGCATTTGAAATATGCAAATCGGGAGCATTTCTTCGGTTTAAGGTCACTTCAAGTTTTCCGTCTTCTAGCGTTAAGATAAAATCAGGAACCACATGCGTGTTTTGATTGATGCTTGAAAGTGCTCCTCCTGGCTTTGGATTCAGTTTTGAAATTAAATGAATAGCTTCCTTGAGATCTTGCTCGGAGAGGTTTAAGCGTTCTTGTAGCTTATCGTAGTGCTTATGTGAAAAATGATAAAATTCTTTCTCTATTATGGCCAAGGCATGCTCAATTTCGGGACGATCCTTTTTCTTGCGTTGCAATTGGAGAAGTAAGCATTCGTTGAGTGAACGTGCACCTACCCCGGGGGGATCTAAGGATTGTACGGCTTTTAGCACTTTTTCGAGTTGAGCCTCCGAAATAATCATATTTTGGGTGAATGCCAAATCGTCTATCAATTCTTCGTTATTACGCCGTAAATAGCCACTTTCATCAATGCTGCCAACCAAGAAGGCGGCAATTTCCATATCCTCTTCATTCAAAATAAGATTGCCCAACTGTTGCTGTAAAAATTGATGAAAACTAATACCGCTACTAATAGGTCTCAAATTTTCTTCATCGTCTTGACTGAAGTTGTTGGCATAAAATCGATAGGAAGGAATTTCATCGTCGCTCAAATATTGGTCGATATCAATGTCTTCTCCATCAATATGTGTATTGTCATCATAATCGGCTTCTGGGGATTGCTCTACTGATTTTTCTTCTTCAAGACCACTTTCTAAAGCAGGATTTTCACCTAATTCAGACTGAACTCGTTGCTCCAAATCAAGCGTAGAAAGCTGAATGAGCTTCATGAGCTGAATTTGCTGTGGCGACAGCTTTTGAGAGAGTTTTATTTGGAGCTGTTGTTTGAGCATTTGAAAATCAGAAGTTTAGGACAAAGATAGCGTTAAAAAACGGTTTGTTTTTTAAAAACTGGCATTTTGTGGTGTTCTAGGATAGGGAATCACATCACGAATATTGCTCATGCCCGTCATAAACATAACCAGTCTTTCAAAGCCTAAACCAAAGCCGCTATGCACAACAGATCCAAAACGTCTTAGGTCTAAATACCACCACAATTCATCTTCTTCAATATTGAGTTTTTTCATGCGGGCTTGTAAAACGTCAAGTCGTTCTTCTCGCTGTGAACCACCCACAATTTCGCCAATACCCGGAAAAAGAATATCCATGGCTCGAACCGTTTTTTGATCGTCGTTTAAGCGCATATAGAATGCTTTTATAGCTGCGGGATAGTCAAAAAGAATAACAGGGCGTTGAAAATGTTTTTCTACCAAATAGCGTTCGTGTTCGCTTTGCAAGTCTGCTCCCCAACCCTCAATGGGAAATTGAAATTTTTTCTTTTTGTTGGGCTTGGAGTTTTTGAGAATGTCAATGGCTTCAGTATAGCTTAAACGTTGAAACGGATTGTTAATCACAAAGTCAATTTTTTCAATAAGCCCCATAGCACTTCGCTCATTTTGAGGTTTTGTTTTTTCTTCTTGGGCCAATCGTTGGTCCAAAAAAGCGAGATCTTCGGGGCAGCGTTCTTTTACCTTTCGCAACACTTCTACAATAAAGGTTTCGGCCAAATCCATATTGTCTTCCAAGTCATAAAAAGCCATTTCGGGTTCTATCATCCAAAACTCTGAAGCGTGTCTAGCCGTATTCGAATTTTCTGCTCTAAAAGTAGGACCAAAAGTGTAGACATCTCCTAAGCCTAAAGCATAGGTTTCTGCTTCTAATTGACCCGAGACGGTGAGGTGGGTTTCCTTTCCAAAAAAATCATCTTTAAACGAAACAGCGCCACTCTCTGTGATAGGTGGGTTTTGTGGGTCTAGGGTAGAGACACGAAACATTTCGCCGGCTCCTTCGGCATCACTACCGGTGATGATTGGTGTGTGCACATAGTGAAACCCTTTTTGTTGAAAAAATTCATGAACGGCAAAAGCTAAGGCCGATCGCAAACGCATCACTGCACCAAAGGTGTTGGTTCTTATGCGTAAATGTGCTTTTTCACGTAAAAATTCAAAGGAGTGCTTTTTGGGTTGAATAGGATAGGTTTCTGGGTCTGAGTCGCCTAAAATGGCGAGTTCTTCCACTTGCAGTTCAACGGCTTGACCGCCTCCTTGACTCGCCACAAGCGTGCCTTTTAATGCTAAGGCTGCCCCAGTTGTGATGCGTTTTAATGTTTTTTCATCTAAGGTTTCAAAAGCAACAACACATTGTAAATTGGCTAAAGATGATCCATCGTTTAGCGCAATAAATCGATTGGCACGGAAGGTTCTCACCCATCCTTTTACTATTAGAGATTGTCCGTTGGCTTCAAGGGCTAATAAATCAGCAATCTTAGATACCGTCATAGGTTTTAATTTGTTTGCAAAGATAGTTTTATTTGTAAAAATTCATTAGGCATCTTGATCCTCAAGAATATTGATGGGAGAGGGTTTAATAACCCTTTTATTGCTCACAGCATCTTCGAGTGAAATGAGAAGGGAAGGCAATAAAATTAAATTGGCTAGCATGGCCATAAGGAGGGTTACAGATACTAGACCGCCTAACGCTCTAGTGCCACCAAAATTGGAAGAGAGAAAAACTGAAAATCCAAAAAAGAGTACAATAGAAGTATAAAACATACTAATGCCTGTTTCTCTTAAGGTAGCAATTACAGACATTCTAATTTTCCATCCGTTAGAAATTAATTCTTGTCGGTATTTAGCTAAAAAATGAATGGTATCATCCACAGAAATTCCAAAAGCCACACTAAACACCAAAATGGTAGAGGGTTTGAGTGGAATTCCGGCAAACCCCATCACACCGGCCGTAATGATGAGAGGTAGCAAATTGGGTATTAGGGAAATGAGAATCATTTTAAAAGAGCGAAACAAAAAGGCCATAAACAGGGCAATCAAAAGAATGGCAAAGGAGAGCGATAAAAATAAATTATTGATTAAATATTTAGTGCCTTTAAGAAAAAGCACTGCCTTTCCGGTTATGCTCACATCATATCGATCTTCAGGAAAAATTCTAGCAATAGCTTCTTGTAAACTGTTTTGAACACGCTCCATTTGGGGAGTAGGAATGTCTTTTAGATAAGTGGTTATGCGACCGTATTGCCCTGTGCTGTCCACATAGCTTTGCAACAAGGGGCTTTGGGTTTCGCTATTGTTTAAATAGGGCAGAATAAAACGATTTTCTTGGGCGGTGGGCAACTTATAATAATTGGGATTCCCATTGTAATAAGCTTGTTTTACAAATTTCACTGCATTGACAATGGACAAGGGTTTGGCCAATTCTGGTATGTCTTCTATGGTGTTTTGCAGTGTGTTTATCCGTTTGAGGGTAGCCGGCTTAACAATTCCATTTTTCCGTTTGCTATCCACCCAAATTTCCATGGGCACAATGCCATTAAAACTTTGATCATAAAACTCAATGTCTTTAAAAAAAGCAGCTTTTTTGGGCATATCTTCAATGAGACTTCCCGAAATATTGATTTGATAGATGCCTACAATTCCCAATACGAGTCCAAGTAGAGAAATGATATATACATTGATGCGCTTATGACGCACACAAAACTCCATCCATTTTACAAAGGCCTCAATGGTTTTGTTTTTTAGGTGTTTAAGGTGCTTTTGCTTGGGGCGCACCATAAAGCTATAGGAAATTGGAATGATAAAGAGCGAAAGCAAAAACACCCCAATAATATTGATAGAGGCCACAACACCAAACTCTTTTAAGATTTTACTATTGGTCAAAATAAAAGTAGCAAAACCAGAAGCAGTTGTGAGATTGGTCATGAGGGTGGCATTTCCAATTTTAGAAATAACCCGTTGTAAAGACTTAGCCTTATTGCCGTGTTTGGCAACTTCTTGCTGATATTTGTTGATAAGGAAAATACAATTAGGCACCCCAATAACAATAATCAAAGGAGGGATTAAGGCCGTGAGTACCGTAATTTCATAACGCAACCAACCCAAAACACCGAAGGCCCACATAACACCAATGGCCACCACCACTAGGGAGATAAAAGTGGCGCGAAAAGAACGGAAAAAAAGAAAGAAAATAAAGGTGGTGAGTAAGGTAGCTCCTAGTACAAATAGGCCAATTTCATCTACTATGTTTTGGGCGTTTAGGGTTCTAACGTAGGGCATGCCCGAAACCTTAATGTCTAGTTGGGTATCTTTTTCAAAAGCTTCTACAGCAGGAATTAGGGTTTGATAGATAAAGTCTTTTCGTTGTTTAGTGTTGACAATTTCAGACTTCATAAAAGCGACTGTTCGAACAATTTTGCCAGTTTCGTCATAGAGCAAGCCTTTGTAAAAGGGCAATTCTAAAAAGAGTTTTTGCTTAAATTTTTGAAGGGCTAAAGAATCTTCCCAATCCACTTCAGGGAGTGACGCAAATTCAATTTTTTTAGCCTTTTCGTTTTTAACAAGTTCTAAAATATTCTGCGTGGAAAGAACAAATTCTATTTCTGGTTGTTGTTCTATTTGTAGATTAAATTGTTGCCATGCAAGGGCATTTTTGGGCTCGAAAAGTGCAGGGTCTTGCACGGCAAAAACAAGACTGTTACCTTCTTCCCCAAATTTTTCGATAAAACTTTTGTATTGAATATTTTCGGGGTGGTCATCGGGGAGGAGATTGGCTTCCGTGAAGGTGAATTGTATGTATTTCCAGTGACTTGCCCAAAAAACAGTAGTGGCCGCAATGGCCAGCAAAATTAAAATTCTGTTACGCAGAACAGTTCTAGCAACAAACCCCCAAAAATCTCGTTTTTTTCTATATTTCATTCCCCAAACGAACGTGGGTTTACACGGTCAAAATTTCTTTTTCTTTAGCACTAAAGAGTTGGTCTATCTTGCTAATAAAGCTATCGGTGAGTGTTTGCACATCAATTTCGTAGTTTTTTAACACATCTTCAGAAGGAGCTTCGCTTTTGAGATCATGATTAGCTTCTTTACGTGCTGTTCGTATGCTGATTTTAGCATTTTCAGCTTCGCTTTTAGCCAATTTTGCTAAGCTCATTCGGCGCTCTTCCGTGAGAGGTGGGATATTGATGATGATGGATTCGCCGTTGTTCATAGGATTAAATCCTAGATTGGCTATTAAAATAGCTTTTTCAATATCGGCCAACATGTTTTTTTCCCAAGGTTGAACACTCAGGGTTCTTCCGTCAGGGGTGTTGATATTGGCAACCTGAGAAATTGGTGTTGGGGTGCCATAATAATCTACTTTAACCCCAGAGAGCATAACAGGATTGGCTTTCCCTGCTCTAATGTTGAGCAATTCTTTTTCTAAATGTTCAATGGCTTGCTCCATGGCCTCTTTTGCTGTTTCAACAATCAAATCTAGGGTCTCATCCATAATTATTGAGTTTTAAAGATCTACTCTTGTTCCAATATTTTTTCCTTGTACAATTTCAGATAAATTGCCTGGCACATTAATGTCAAATACAATGATGGGCAATTTATTTTCATGGCTTAGTGTGAAGGCTGTTGTATCCATCACTTTGAGGCCTCTCTTGAGCACTTCATCAAAAGAAAGGGAGTCAAATTTAATGGCTTCTTTGTTTTTTTCGGGATCTGAAGTATAAATGCCATCCACCCGGGTGCCTTTTAAAATAACATCAGCGTCAATTTCAATGGCTCTTAAAACAGCTGCCGAATCTGTGGTGAAAAAAGGATTTCCTGTGCCTGATCCAAAAATGACCACTCTCCCTTTTTCTAAATGCCGAGTGGCTTTTCTTTTGATATAGGGTTCGGCAATGGCTTCAATTTTAAGGGCTGTTTGCAAGCGCGTGGGAACATCTATATTTTCAAGTGCCGATTGCAAGGCCAAGCCATTTATTACGGTAGCCAACATGCCCATATAGTCTGCTTGCACGCGGTCCATCCCTTTGCTGGCCCCTGAGACCCCTCTAAAAATATTGCCTCCTCCTATTACAATGGCAATTTGGGTTCCCATTTCAAAAATTTCTTTGATTTCTTGTGCATAGGAGGCTAAGCGCTTGGGATCAATGCCATACGATTGATCGGCCATGAGTGCTTCACCACTAAGTTTTAATAAAATGCGCTGATATTTCATGGAAAAATTATTCGCACAAATATAGACATTAACCCCCACATTTTGCGGATGTTTCTCCCAATTCTACTGATTCTAACTCTTTTTGGCTTTCAAACTTAAATCGAGAATGGGAGCATTATAAGTCAGTGCCCCTAGCGATAGAAAATCGACTCCAGTTTCCGCCATAGCCACAATATTATCGGCTTGTATATTTCCCGAAGCTTCGGTTGGAAATTTACCTCCAATGAGAGTCAAGGCTTCTTGTAGTTCTTCAGGGGTATGATTGTCTAACAATAAGCGTTCTATCCATGAAAAAGGGAGGGCTTCTTTCAATTCTTCCCTAGATCGAATTTCAACTATGACCGGTAGGTTAAGGTTGTTTTTTTGGAGATAGCTTTTGGTTTTTTCAAGAGCGCTGGACAAAGAACCACAATAATCAATGTGGTTGTCTTTTATCATCAAGGCATCATAAAGCCCCATGCGGTGATTGGTTCCGCCTCCAATGTGCACAGCCCATTTTTCGGGTAATCTAAAATTTGGGGTAGTTTTTCGTGTGTCTAAAAGTTTACAGTTGGTATGGGCAATTTTTTGACTTAATTCATGCGTTTTGTGGGCAATGCCACTCATGCGTTGCATGCAATTTAAAACCAATCGCTCCGTAACCAATAGAGCTCTAGCATTTCCCCTTACTTCAAACACTACTGTGCCTTTGTCAACAGATTGCCCTTCTTCTACGAAGGGTGTAAAGATTAAGTTAGGGTCGTATTGATTAAATATTTTTTGAGCAAGATTAATACCGGCTATTCTCCCTTTTCCCTTAACCAAAAGTTGAGCCGTATTTTGGGCTTCTTCAGGTATGCAAGCATTAGCGGTGTGGTCTCCTGACCCTATGTCTTCTCTTAGGGCTTGGCTTATAAAGTGGGTCAAGGCCTTTTGATGTTGCGCAAAAAAATCAGTTTTCATTGTCTAAATTATAAAACACCCCTTTATTTTGCTTTATCTGCAAGGCTTGTTTGATGAGTAAATGTGAAACACTCACCATATTTCGGAGCTCGCTCAACTCGGGGGTAAGTTTGTTTTTTTGATAAATCAACTGCATTTTGCTGTAAATGACTTCTAAAAGCTTATCGGCACTTTCAAGCCCTTCTTGGGTTTTAAAAATGCCCACTTTTTCAGTCATGATTTGTCTTAATTCACTGCGAAGTTGTTCAATATCGTCAATTTCTTCTGTCCCTATATTTTTTTCTCCTTTCCAATCGGGGAGGTTTTCATAAAAGGGTGATTGGGGTAATGCTCCCTTTAGAGCTTCAACAGTGGCTAGTGCCGCCCGATGTGAAAAAACCAAAGATTCTAAAAGGGAATTAGAGGCTAATCGGTTGGCCCCATGCAGGCCTGTGGCGCTACATTCGCCTACGGCAAAAAGGCCTTTTAATTGAGACTCGCTGTTGGCGTCTACTTGAATGCCACCGCAAAAATAGTGAGCGGCCGGCACAATGGGAATAGGGTCTTGCGGCAATTGGATGCCAATTTTTTGGCAAGTAGTATAAATGTTGGGGAAATGCTTTAGCCATTTGCTTTCTGAAAGAGTGCTACAATCTAACCAAACATGATCGCTATTTCCGTTTTGAATTTCCAATTGAATGGCGCGAGCCACAATATCCCTAGGTGCTAATTCTGCCCTAGCGTCATAATGTGGCATAAAACGTTCGCCTTTTGAGTTCCGCAAGAGGCCACCCGCTCCCCGAACAGCTTCAGTAATTAAAAATGTATGGCCCTCCACTTTGGGCAATAAGGCGGTGGGATGAAATTGAACGTAAGGCAAAGCTTCCATAAAAACTTTAGCCCTGTAGGCAGCGCCTAAACCATCTCCGGTGGCACCATCGGGGTTGGTTGTGTGGGCATATAAACTACCGGCTCCCCCAGTGGAAAGTACCGTAATCTTAGCACTAATCTTAATGATTTCAGCTTTCGTTTTGGAAATCACATAGGCGCCATAGCACCTTTTAAAATTAGTTTTAGTGTGGTGATCGGTTATTAAATCTACCAATACATGGTCTTCTAACAGGCTGATGTTGTCAAAAGAACGAACTTTGTTAATAAGGGCTTCTTGAATTTGTGAACCGGTTTTGTCTTTATAATGAACAATTCGTTTTTCAGAATGTCCTCCTTCTTTGGCTAAATGCAAGGCATTAGCTTCTGTATCAAATTGAGTGCCCCACGCAATGAGTTCAGCTAGGCGTTCATGACCCTCTTTCACCACAAATTTCACGACTTCCTTGTTGCACAGTCCATCACCGGCCACTAGGGTGTCTTGAATGTGTTTTTCAAATGAATCTTTTTTGAAATTAGACACCACGGCAATGCCCCCTTGGGCATATCGGGTGTTGCCTTCAATGAGTTGATCCTTAGCAATTAAAACAATTTTTGACTGGGGCCTTTGTTCAGCTAATTTAATAGCATAGCTTAAACCTGAAATACCGCTACCAATAACAAGTACGTCTGCAATCATTTAACCTAAAGCCAACATTCTATCAATGGGTTTTTTTGCCGCTGAGACTAAGGATTCGGGGAGTATAATTTCAGGGGATTCATCCCTCAAACAACGATACAGTTTTTCTACTGTATTCATTTTCATATAGGCACATTCGCTACAAGCACAGGTGTCGTCTTCTACAGGAGCGGGAATAAACGTTTTTTCGGGGCATTTTTTTTGCATTTCATGCAAAATGCCAGCTTCGGTAGCTACTATATAGGTTTGGGAGGGGTCTGTTTGAACAAATTGCAGTAGGGCAGAGGTGCTGCCTATAAAATGGGCAATGTCTAAAACGGGAGATTCGCTTTCTGGGTGGGCAATAAATTTTGCTTTTGGATTTTCTTGGGCAAGCGCTACAATTTTATCAAAAGAAAAAGCTTCGTGCACCAAACAAGAACCTTCCCATAAAATCATATTCCGACCGGTTTCTTTCATTAAATAGCGTCCTAAGTTTTTATCAGGGGCAAAAATAATGGGTTGGTTTTCGGGTATGGAAGCAATCACTCTTTTGGCGTTACTGGAGGTGCACACAATGTCGCTCATAGCCTTGATTTCTGCCGAGCAATTGATATAGGTAACAACCACTGCTTCCGGATGTTTTTCTTTAAAGACGGCAAAAGCTTTTGGTGGACAGGAGTCAGCCAATGAACAGCCGGCTTTCAAATCGGGGAGTAAAACTTTTTTGGACGGATTGATGATTTTAGCTGTTTCGGCCATAAAGTGAACCCCGGCAAAAACAATAATATCAGCTTTTACTTTTGCTGCTTGTTGTGCTAAATAGAGACTGTCTCCCAAAAAGTCTGCTAATTCTTGAATTTGAGGCTCTTGATAATAATGGGCTAACAGAACCGCATTTTTCTCCTTTTTTAGCAACTGAATTGCATGGCTCAAAGCGTGCTCACTTTCTGGCTGAGCAAGCCCCGACTTTTTTTGTTTTTCTAAACTCAAAAGTGCTTCTTTATTCCTCATAGCTCTTTGTACTTTTGCAAAGGTATCAAATAAATTGACGATTATGGGTCTCTCTGTGGGCTTGTAGGTTCTTCCAATCGAAAAGCTTCTTGCACGTTAAAGTTACCAATTTTTGAGCGACGCAATTCAGAAAGGTGGGCCCCACTTTCCAGTGCTTTTCCAAAATCATGGGCTAAAGACCTGATGTAGGTACCTTTACTACAACGCACTCTAAAAAACACGTTTGGAAGTTCAATTTGTTTGATCTCAAATTCATACAGGTGAATCTTTCGAGTTGGAATATTGATTTGTTGGCCTTCACGAGCATATTCATAAAGTCGTTTGCCCTCTTTTTTTAAGGCCGAAAAAAGGGGAGGTTGCTGGTCTATTTCGCCCAAGAAAGATTGGCTGCAAGCCTTTATTTTTTCTGGGGTAATGTGGTCATAATCAAATTGTTGATTGACCGGGGTTTCAAGATCAAAAGAAGGCGTAGTGGCCCCTAATGTGAGGCAGCCTTCATATTCTTTTTCTTGAGCTTGAATTTCGGTTATTGTTTTTGTTTTCTTACCAGTACAAAGAATTAAAAGCCCTGTGGCTAGGGGGTCTAGGGTGCCGGCGTGGCCCACCTTAAGCTTTTTCAGTCCAGTTTCTTTTTTAAGCCATCCCCGCACTTTATTCACCACTTGAAAGGAGGTCCAATGAAGCGGTTTGTCTAGGCAAAACACCTGTCCTTCTAAAAGTTGAGTCTCGGTGAATTTTTGTTTAAAAAAGTTCATAAAGCAGTGCGGTGCTTCCTATTGCGCTACAATACCAAGCAAAATAATTTAACTGACTTTTCTTAACCAAAGCAATCATCCATTGACAAGCCAAAATACCGGCTAAAAAGGCCGCTAAAAATCCAAGGGCTAAAGCGGTATAATTTTGTGTAAAAAGAGGTTCTTGTAGATCTAAAAGGCTCTTGGCCATGCTACCAAAAATAAGGGGCAACACCATGAGAAAGGAAAAGCGGGCTGCTTTTTCACGATCAATGCCCAGCATCATGGCCGAGCATACAGTGGCTCCACTTCTAGAAACACCCGGCAAAATGGCAATGGCTTGAATAAGGCCAAGTAAAAAAGCCTTGCCATAACTAATAGTTTTTTTTTGCGCCCGCACCCCATTAGCTAAAAATAATAGCAATGCGGTGAGCAAGAGCATGCTTCCCACCAACAGGAGATTACCTTCAAAAAGGAAATTGATATAGTCTTCCAAAAAAAGACCAACAAAAACGGCCGGTATCATGGAGAGGATAATTTTAAGCGAAAAATGGGAAGCCTCATTCGATTTAAATTCTAATAATCCCTTGAAAATTTGAAGAATATCTTTACGAAAAACCACTACGGTGCTTAAAGCTGTTGCAGCATGAACCACTAAGGTAAAAAGGAGCCCTTCTTTGGCTTCTAAATCAACGTCAAAAACAGCTTTTCCTAATTCAATATGCCCACTAGATGAAACAGGTAAAAACTCGGTTAGGCCTTGTATGAGTCCTAGGAGAAGTGCACTGAGGGTATCCATTAGGCTTTTTTGTCGCGAGCTAAAATGGCATAAATTGCAATTCCAAAGCCACAAATGACAAGTGTTGGGGCTAAACGAATGCGTCTAAAACTAAAAATCTCTGGGTTGAATACAGTGGGATCATTGCTTCCACCTCCTGCCATTAAAATAAAGCCAAGAGCCACCACGGCCAAGGCTAAAAATAAAAATTGATAGTTCCGTTTGCCGAATAAAAAGCTTTTAGCCTGTTTTTTAGATTCCATAAGTTAGTAAATGGCTTCAGTTTTAAGTTTTAAATAGCGTTGTGTAGCAAAAAATGTGCTTAGACTTGTAATGCCAAAGCCCATAACCAATACGCCTCCATAAATCACAACCCATTCTATGGGATTAGACAGCATTTCTAATTCAGGAAATCGCTTGTTGAGTTGCCAAATGAGTATTGTAAGTCCGCCCAAAGCTAAAAAAGCACTTAGGATGCCCAATTGCAAATGGTTCCAAATGAAAGGACGACGAATAAAAGATTTTGTGGCTCCCACAAGTTGCATGGTTTTAATGATAAACCGTTTAGAATATATTGACAATCTAATGGAGCTGTTGATCAGCAACATGGCAATGAAGAGAAACAGCGTGGAGGTGATTACAAGTGCCAAGGAAATTTTCTGAATGTTTTCGTCTAAAAGGGTAACCAAGGGTTGGTCAAAAATAACTTCATTCACAAAAGCCTGTTGTTCCAATTCTTCTTGTAAACTGAGAAGTGCGGCAGTGTTGAGATAGGCAGCGTTAAAGAAAACATCAATAGAATTTAAAAGAGGGTTGTAGCCTAAAAATTCAATAAAATCTTCACCAATTTCTTGAGCGTGTTGCTCAGCGGCCTCCGCTTTAGAAACATATACCACTTTTTTGGTAGCAGCATTGAGTTCTAATTTTTTTTGCAATTGTTTTATTTCAATGTCTTTAGCGCTTTCGTTAAAAAAAACAGTGAGGGCAATTTGTTCTTTAAAATGACTAGCTACTTTTTTGGAGTTGATCAACAAAATGCCCAAAACACCCACAAAAAATAAGACAAAGGTAATGCTTAGTACTACAGAAAAATAGCCGGTTAGAAGGCGTTGGCGTTGAAATTTTTCTTGTTTGTTCAGTGTCAAGGGGTTTGTTTTTGTAAAAATAGGAAAGATATTGGTTTTATACCGAGCCTTAAAAAACTTTTTGACTTTGCAGCAATAAGCTTACTTTTGTGGGCTTAAGCTGGCAATGTGGAATATAACTTCGTAGAAATTGAAAAAAAGTGGCAAAAAATTTGGGCAGAAAACCAGCCCTATAAAGCCAAAAATGAGGGAAAAAAGCCTAAATTCTATGTTTTGGATATGTTTCCCTATCCCTCCGGAGCAGGCTTGCATGTGGGACATCCGCTAGGGTATATTGCCAGTGATATTTTTGCACGTTACAAAAGGCACAAAGGATTTAATGTCTTGCATCCTCAGGGATATGATTCTTTTGGACTGCCAGCAGAACAATATGCCATCCAAACGGGGCAGCATCCTGCTGTTACAACCAAGGCCAACATTAACCGCTATAGAGAACAACTCGATCGGATGGGGTTTTCTTTCGATTGGTCTCGAGAGGTACGGACTTCTGATCCGAAATTTTACCGTTGGACCCAATGGATTTTCCTTCAGCTTTTTGACCATTATTATTGTTTAAAATCTGATAAAGCACAACCCATTGCAGCCCTTATAGACCATTTTGAAACTTTTGGAACGCAAAACCTCCAGGCGGTTTCTGATGCCGATACTCCCGCTTTTTCAGCTGCAGACTGGAAGGCGTTTAGCCAGGTGCAGCAACAAGAAATCTTATTGCACTACCGACTCACTTATTTAGCCGAAACGGAAGTAAATTGGTGTGCTGAATTAGGTACTGTGTTGGCCAATGATGAAATTGTAAACGGAGTTTCTGAACGTGGAGGCTACCCGGTCACCAAAAAGAAAATGAAGCAGTGGAGCATGCGCATTGGGGCCTATGCAGAACGATTGTTGCAAGGCTTAGAGGATTTAGATTGGTCTCCATCCCTTAAAGAAATGCAGCGCAACTGGATTGGAAAATCAGAAGGCGCCAAAGTGTTTTTTCAGCTTGAAAAGCACCCCGAAAAAATTGAAGTTTTTACCACTCGTCCCGATACTATTTTTGGAGTTACGTTTATGACTCTAGCACCCGAATTGGAACTCGTTCAAAAAATCACAACCCCCGAACAAAAAAAGGCGGTAGAAGACTATATAGCAGCCTCAGCAATGCGCTCAGATCGAGAGCGAATGGCCGATGTAAAATCCATAAGTGGAGTTTTTACAGGAGCCTACGCCTTGCATCCGTTCACGCAAGAGCAAATTCCAATTTGGATTGGAGATTATGTGCTGGCCGATTATGGCACCGGAGCCGTGATGGCTGTTCCTTGTGGAGATCAGCGTGACTATTTATTTGCGAAGCATTTCAACATTCCCATTCGAAATATCTTTAAAGATGTTTCCATTCAAGAGGCAGCCTATGAAGAAAAAGGCAATGCCCAACTCACCGCTTCGGAGTTTTTAGATGGTTTGACCTATTCTGAGGCAGTGCCTAAAGTTATTGCTGCTTTGGAAGAACAAAATGCAGGTGCCGGCACGATCACCTATCGACTACGCGATGCTATTTTTAGTCGCCAACGTTATTGGGGAGAACCTATTCCAATTTATTATAAAGACGGTATGCCCCAACCACTAGATCAAGAAGATCTGCCATTAGAATTACCCGATGTAGCCAAATATTTACCCACCGCCGAGGGGGCTCCTCCCTTGGGAAATGCCACGGCATGGGCTTGGGATACAAAGACCAAAAAAGTGGTCCACAACGATCAAATAGATCATCAAACGGTTTTTCCTTTAGAATTAAACACCATGCCAGGTTGGGCCGGTAGTTCTTGGTATTTTAATCGGTATATGGACCCAGACAATGCCGAACATTTTGCGAGTGCTGAAGCCCTAAACTATTGGCAAAGTGTTGACCTCTATGTGGGGGGGAGTGAACACGCCACCGGACACTTGCTTTATTCTCGTTTTTGGCAAAAATTTTTATTTGACTTGGGGTTAGTGCCCGTAGCGGAATATGCAAAGAAACTCATTAATCAAGGTATGATTTTAGGTACCTCTGCTTTTGTATATCGCAAAGCGGGCACCCAAACCTTTTTGTCCAAAAATAGCATTGAAGAAGGAACTCAAGTTGAACCCTTGCATGTAGATGTGAGTTTAGTAAATGCTTCGGATGAATTAGATTTAGAGGCCTTTAAAAAATGGCAACCCCAATTTGAACAAGCTGAATTTATACTAGAATCAGGACGCTACATTGTGGGTCGCGAAGTAGAAAAAATGTCCAAATCAAAATACAACGTAGTTAATCCCGATGCAATTTGTGATACTTATGGTGCCGATACCTTGCGCATGTATGAAATGTTTTTAGGCCCCATTGAACAAGCCAAGCCTTGGAACACAGCAGGAATTTCAGGTGTGCATGGATTTTTGAAAAAATATATGCGCCTTTTTTATAACAACAATCAATGGGAAGTTTCTGATGCTATGCCAGATCCGAAGGCGTTAAAAATTCTACACGAAACCATAAAAAAAGTTACCCAAGATATAGAGCAATTTTCATTCAATACCTGCGTGAGCGCTTTTATGATTTGTGTAAACGAATTGACGGTATTAAAAGCCAATCAGCGCGAAATAGTAAGCCCTCTAACGGTTTTGTTAGCGCCATTTGCACCGCATTTAACGGCCGAAATATGGTTAACATTAGGAAACCAAACCCCTTTAACAGAAATTCCTTACCCTGTCCACGAGGAAAGCTATTTGGTTGAAAATGAAAAAGAATATCCAGTTTCGTTTAACGGCAAAATGCGCTATACGTTGCCTCTTCCCTTATCCCTAAGCAGAGAAGCAATTGAAGAAGCAGTGCTAAAAGATGAGCGAACGGCAAGCTATCTTAAAGGTGCTACTCCCAAAAAGATAATTGTTGTGCCTAACAAGATCATCAATATTGTTTACTAATGAATGCTTTTCAAATTGAAGTTATTGGTTTTTTAGCAGCCCTTTTTACAACCAGTGCTTTTGTGCCTCAAGTCTATAAAATTTGGAAACACCGCAATTCAGATGGAGTTTCTCTAACCATGTATTTTGTTCTGCTAGTAGGGGTGTTGTTGTGGATTTTTTACGGCTGGTATATTAACAGTCTATCCATAGTGGTGGCCAATAGCATAGCTGCTTTTCTTCAAGCCCTTATCATTTTTTTCAAAATCAGAAATCGTTAGTTTTCCCTTTGCTAGGGTTTTATTTGCCTTCCAATTTGTTGCTCCAAAGAAATGAAAGTTTCGGTTCTAGAAATACCTTCAATGGTTTGTACTTTGGTATTTAAAACACTCATGAGGTGTTCGTTGTCTTTACACATCAGTTTAATAAAGATACTCCAATTTCCTGTGGTGTAGTGACACTCAATAATTTCTGGAATTTCTTTCAAATGCTTCACCGCTTCTGGATTTCGCATGGCTTTATCTAAAAAGACGCCCACAAAGGCAATGGTTTTATAGCCTAAAACTTTGGGGTTTAAAATGACCTGTGAACCTGATATCACTTTTGCTTTTTCTAATTTTTTGATCCGCTGATGAATAGCGGCTCCAGAAATACCAATTTCTTTAGAGAGTTTATTGATGGGTGTTCGGGCATCTTGGATCAGGGCAGAAAGAATGGTTTTATCAATCCCATCTATTTGCATTAGTTCTTTAAGAATTTTCATATATTTTTACTTTCGATATCAATTTTATTGCATAAACCTACTATAGATTTAAATTTAAAAGTAAAGAAAAATAGATTGCTTATGATTGCGATGCGCTTATGGGGTAGTATTTTTGCTTTTTGTGCTGTTGTTTTAGGCGCTTTTGCTAGTCATGCCCTCAAAGATCGATTGGCTTTGGAGAGTCTTGAGTCCTTTCAAGTTGGGGTTCGCTATATGATGTATCATGCTTTAGCCCTTTTGTTGTTCTCACTCATTCATCCAGAAGCTAATAGCCTACAACGATGGACGCTCATATTGTTTGTGGTGGGCATCTTCCTTTTTTCGGGTAGCATTTTTATTTTAGCCACCCAAACGATTCATCAATTAAAGGTTTCGTTCTTAGGCCCCATTACGCCTCTAGGAGGATTGTGCCTCATAGTGGGCTGGGCTCTGCAAATCATTCACTTTTTTAATAACCAATAGGCTTTAAGAGCGTTTAAACGCTTTCTATATATTTTTCTATGGCCATAGTCATAGAAGGGGTTTCGGGGGTGGGCGCTTTAATGTCTACTCTTAATTTAGCATCTTCTGCTGCTTTCAGGGTTGAGTGACCATAGACTGCAATACGTGTGTTGTTCTGTTCGAAATCAGGAAAGTTTTTAAACAAAGATTCAATACCAGACGGACTAAAAAACACCAAAACGTCATAATAAACGTCGCGTAAATCGGAGAGGTCACTCACCACAGTTTTGTAGAGGATGGCTCTTTTCCAATTGATTTTTAAGCTGTCTAAAAAAGCGGGTATTTCAGGTTTTAATGTGTCTGATGTTGGAATTAAAAAGCTTTCTTTATTAAACTTGTTGAACACGCTAAGTAAATCATTGAGATGTCTTTCTCCCACATAAATTTTACGTTTGCGATAGACTACATATTTTTGAAGGTAGTAGGCAACCGCTTCTGATTGGCAAAAATATTTAGTGGTATCGGGAACCTTATAGCGCATTTCTTTACAGAGTCGAAAAAAATGATCTACGGCATTTCGGCTGCACAATATGATATTGTCAAATTTGCTGAAGTCAATTTTTTGCTCCCGAACTTCTTTTGCTGTCATTCCATCAACATGGATGAAAGGTCTAAAATCAATGGTTAATTTGTGCTTCTCTTTTAATCTTACATAGGGGGACTTTTCTGAAGAGGGTTCCGGTTGGGAAACCAAAACTGTTTTCACTTTCATTTGCCTTCACATTAATAACACTACAAGAACTGCTTGTACATCCACAGCCAAGGAGCCAATTTAAGGCAACAAAGATAAAAAATTAAATAGATAATTTCTTGTTGGTAGGCAATTAGATATTGCAATAGAAAACGAATATGCAAAAAGAGCCAAAAAGCTAAAACTAATCCACTGCTAATGCCAAAAAAAGAACGTGTTGGAAAACTGTAGTAGTAGAATGTTAGGGCAATGAGTAATAAAAATCCAATGATAAATTGTGTTGCTAAACTATGAAAATAAAAGCCTCTTTTTTCTTTCCAAACGTTGAGGTTTTGAAGTATGAATTGAATTAAAAAAGCCCTTGCAGAAAGCAGTGCTATAAGAAGGCCAAAAAGTGAATAGAGGGCAGAGTTTGGAAAGGCAACCTTTGGATAGACAAGCTCTACAAAAGTTAATATCCAGAGACTAAATCCGCTCACTCCAACCAAAAAACTTCCAACATGAAGAAAATGGAAATAGGGCAAGTGATATGGGGTCATGAAATTGGTATTGCGAATTGTTTTTCTAAATAAATCAGCTAAGCCATTGGGAACTGTTCGCTGAAGATTCAACAGAATCAGCAAGTT
Source organism: uncultured Flavobacteriaceae bacterium (assembly GCA_964386915.1). GTDB lineage: Bacteria > Bacteroidota > Bacteroidia > Flavobacteriales > Flavobacteriaceae > JADHMP01. Next base: position 65,200 of record CAYLUQ010000001.1, read on the forward strand.
GAAGAACAAAAATAGGCTTATGCTATCTTGGTTTGTAAGCGCTCTGGGAAGCCATTCATTCATAAATCAAAAGTAAACCATTTCTTAAAATAGAAAATTAGCCTGATAAAATCATTAGATTGTTTTTACTTTGTGAACAGATAAAGGCCCATGGAAAAAGGACTCATCATTATTCCCACATACAACGAAAAAGAAAATATAGTTTCTCTCTTGGAAGCTGTTTTTGAAGAGTTGCCCGGGGTTGAGGTGCTCATTGTGGATGATTACTCACCAGATGGTACTGCTAGCTTGGTAGAAAATTTACAACCAAAACATCAAGGGCAATTGCATCTAGTGGTGCGAGCCAAAAAAGACGGATTGGGAACAGCTTATATTGAGGGATTTAAATGGGCCTTGCAACGAGAGTATCACTTTGTTTTTGAGATGGACGCCGATTTTTCACATCATCCAAAAGAATTACCTCAATTAATAGCTCAATTAGATCATCACGATATGGTAATTGGTTCGCGCTATGTGAAAGGAGTCAGTGTAGTGAATTGGCCCATTAGCCGCATTTTATTATCCTATTTCGCTTCTCTCTATGTGCGGTTCATGACCAAAATGCCTATAAAAGATCCTACTGCTGGATTTGTGGGCTATAAAACCAGTGCTTTGGCCTTATTAAATTTGGATCAAATTCGATTTGTGGGCTATGCCTTTCAGATTGAAATGAAATATAAGCTTTGGAAAAAAGACCTTTCATGGATAGAACAGCCCATTATTTTTGTGAACCGTTCTCAAGGCAAATCCAAAATGCAAGGCAATATCATTTGGGAAGCTTTATTTGGGGTACTATATTTACGCTTTAAAAGGCATTCATAAAGAAGCAGCAAATGCAATACACCAGAATCATCAATGCGCAATTAGTTAACGAGGGTAAAATTACTTCAGAACAACTTTTAATTGCCAATAACCGAATTGCTAAAATTGCTCCTGAAATAGCCCCACACCCGGGTGAAAGGCTTATTGATGCCAAGGGCTGCCACTTGTTGCCGGGTCTAATTGATGACCAAGTGCATTTTAGAGAGCCGGGCCTCACGCATAAAGCTACCATAGCCTCTGAGTCTAAAGCGGCTATTGCTGGCGGTATTACCTCTTTTATTGAGATGCCTAACACCAATCCCCAAACCACTACACGCCAAGCTTTGGAGGATAAATTAAATATTGCAGCGCAAACTTCTGCAGCTAACTATGGCTTTATGTTTGGCGGCACTAATGATAATCTAGATGAAATACTTTCTCTTGATGTTTCTAAAGCCGCTGCCCTTAAAATATTTTTAGGTTCCTCTACCGGCAATATGCTGGTGGATAATATAGAAACGCTGCGTGAAATATTTTCTAAATGCCCACTTCGAATTGTGGTGCATTGTGAGGAAGAATCTGTTATAAAAGCCAATCTTGAAAAAGCAAAGGCCACTTATGGTGAGGATATTCCGTTTTCTGAGCATCCCAATATAAGAAGTGAGGAAGCTTGCTATCTTTCTTCTTCAAAGGCTGTTGCCTTAGCTAAGGAGACGGGCGCTCGTTTGCATGTTTTTCATATTTCTACGGCAAAAGAGCTCGCCTTATTTAGAAATGATATTCCCCTAGAGGAGAAACAAATAACAGCGGAGGTTTGCACCCATCATCTGTGGTTTTCTGAGGCCGATTATGCAACCAAGGGCAGTTTGATCAAATGGAATCCGGCGGTGAAAACAGCTCAAGATCGAGAGGCTTTATGGGCAGGGCTTCGAGACAATCAGTTGGATATTTTAGCCACCGATCACGCCCCCCATACTCTAGAAGAAAAGCAACAAAAATACCTTCAAGCTCCTTCGGGCGGCCCCCTAGTGCAACATGCACTCCCTGCACTACTAACCGCTGTTGGACAAGGAAAAATAAGCCTTGAACAAATGGTTACAAAGGCTTGTCACAATCCTGCCATTCTTTTTCAAATTCAAGAGCGTGGCTATTTAAGAGAAGGCTATTTTGCCGATTTAGTTTTGGTGGATATTAAAAAAGAACAAACCGTTACAAAGGACAGTTTGCTCTATCAATGCGGTTGGTCTCCCTTCGAAGGCACTACCTTTTCTGGAACTGTAGAAAAAACATTTGTAAATGGACAACTGGCCTATGATCAGGGGAAAATCATTTCTACACAGGCTGCAATGGCCCTAACCTATAACAGAGCATGAAAAGAATACACAAGTCTTTAGGTGTTGCTATGCTGCTGTTGCTTTGGCATTGCAGTGACGGTTCCAAAATAGAAAAGCCCGAGGGCTTAATTTCACCTGAACGAATGGAGCTTATCATTTATGACCTTTCTATCATGAACGGTTTGCGCTCGGCCACAGAAAAAAACGAACTCTTTGAACCCATTATGAATGTGGCCTACATCTACAAAAAATATAAGGTAGATAGTGCGCAATTAGCCCAAAGTGAAAACTATTATTCGAAGCACCCTTTGCAATATTTAAGAATACACAAAAACGTAGAAAAGCGTTTAGAAATGGCTATAGATAGTTTAAATAAAGTTGAAAAAAAATAGTCTTAGGAGGTAGCTGTCTTTATAATTCGATCCAAAACTTCTGAAGTGGATTCATATTGAAAAGAAGAGGTAGTGTTTTCAATTTTTGTGCCGTCATATTCTAGTTTACTGCAAAGCGTATCTATCAATCCTTTGCTCAATTGTCTTTTTCTGCCAACAACTTGAAAAAGCCACTCCAGACCTAAGGCTACAGAAAGCCAGCTTTTGCGCAAAGCATATCGGGATGCAGGCACCGAAATGCCCTGGGCTATTCTATTTATAAATTCTCGATAGCTAAGATTTTGAGCTACTAAAATAAATCGGTTTTGGTCTAAGGTGGCGGTTTTCAATCCGATTAGACAGGCTTGAACCACATCTTCTACAGAGACAAGAGCCAGTTTTCCGGTGGGATAGAAAGAAAGCCCTCGGGCAATTCGATCTATTATGACTCCGCTACTTCTCTCCCAAAAAGAAGTGCTCAATATGACTCCAGGATTGAGAATAACGGCAGGGAGTCCTTCTTCTATGCCGCGCCACACTTCCATTTCGGCTCCAAATTTAGACTGGGCATAGGGCGTGTGTTCGGCATTAAAATCCCACGAAACGGTTTCATCTACCCTACTTTCTTTTACCGGAGACCCTAGGGCTGCAATAGAACTGATATGGATTAGTTTTTTAACCCCTTTTTGTAATGCCAAATTCACAACGTTGGCCGTACCTTCAACATTCACTTTTTGAAGTTTTTCAGCATGATGATGAAAAAGGGAGACAAATGCAGCACAATGAGCAACTTGGGTCACATTTTCAAAAGCTTGCTCTAAGCGGGTTAAATCATTTAGGGTGCCTTGATGCCAAAGAATGCGATTGTATCGATTAGGATGTTGGGGATCATTTTTTGCAAAAAACTGATAAACAGCAACTTTGCCCTCTTCCCTTCGGTAGAAAGCTGCAATTGAATCAGTATCTTCGGTTAATTTAAAGAGCAAATGGGCACCTACCAATCCTGTGGCTCCAGTTATCAAGATCATAGAAACGAAAGTACACTTTTTTAGATTTCATTTTTGGTTTCCCCTGCATAAATCTATCTTTACGCTCAAAAAAAAGGAATGCCTGCAAATTTTGTAGAAGAACTACGCTGGCGAGGTTTGATTCAAGACATCATGCCCGAAACGGAAGCCTATCTAAATGAAAATGCTACTAGTGGCTACATTGGGTTTGACCCTACCGCTGATTCATTGCATATTGGTAGTTTGGTTCAGATTTTTATTTTAATTCATTTTCAGCAAGCGGGACACAGACCCATTGCTCTGGTTGGAGGAGCCACCGGAATGATTGGCGATCCGTCTGGAAAATCGGATGAACGCAATTTGTTAGACGCTGCAACACTCGATCAAAATTGTGCCGGAATTAAAAAGCAATTAGAAAAATTCTTATCCTTTGACTCGACTCACTCCAATGCCGCTCTTTTGGTGAATAACTACGATTGGATGCAGTCTTATTCCCTAATTGATTTTTCAAGAGACATTGGCAAACACATCACGGTGAATTATATGATGGCTAAAGAGTCTGTAAAAAAACGAGTAGGTGCTGATGCCAAAACAGGCATGTCTTTTACAGAATTTACCTACCAGTTGCTACAAGGCTATGATTTTTTGCATCTCTACGAGCACTTTGATTGTAAAATTCAAATGGGAGGAAGTGACCAATGGGGAAATATCACTACGGGCACTGAACTCATTCGCAGAAAGGTAGGAGGCAAAGCTTTTGCACTCACCTGTCCTCTCATCACTAAAGCCGATGGTTCTAAATTTGGTAAAACCGAAGGAGGAAACATTTGGTTGGATGAAAACCGTACTTCGGTCTATAAATTTTACCAATATTGGCTCAACACTTCTGATGAAGATGCCTATCGCTACATTAAAATTTTTACGTTCTTAAGTCAATCTGAAATTGAGGCATTAATTGCGCAGCATCAAGAAGAACCGCATTTACGTTTGTTGCAAAAAACCATTGCAGAAAAGGTAACCGCCTTGGTGCATTCTGAAGAAGCCCTTCATAAAGCTCAACAGGCTTCCCAAATCTTGTTTGGTAATGCTACCAAAGAAGCGTTGCAGTCCCTAGATTCAGACACTTTTTTAGCCGTTTTTGAAGGTGTGCCTCAAGCTGAAGTGTCACGCAAAAGAGTGGCAAATGGAATGGATATGATTGCAGCTTTGGCAGCCGAAGTACCCTTTTTAAAGTCTAATGGTGAAGCAAGACGAGCCCTAAAAGAAAATGCTATTGCGGTGAACAAGCAAAAAGTAGACGAAAACTATACCCTCACAACCGAAAATATTATTGCAGGAGAATATATTCTTTTGCAACGCGGTAAAAAAAGCTATTTTATTTTAAAGCTAGTGTCATAACACCATCAAATTGCATCCTCTAATTTCAGCATGGTCAAACCGACCCAGCACTTCAAAACTGTGGTCAGGGTGTTTTTTTCCTAGGTCTTGAGTGGCAATAAAAGCACAACTATCACGGTTGGCTAAATCAATAATGTTGAGGGCTCCGGTTCTCCCAACTTCTAAAATTTCAAAGGGATCTTCGGTTGAGCGCACTTGAACTTGCATCCACGGAGGTGTTTTAAATCTCCCATTTTTTAGCGCATAGGCTTGGCTGAGCAGTTCTGTCATGCCATATTCCGAATGAATTGCCTGAACCCCAAACCCTTTTTTGAGGCGTTCATGTAGGGCATCTCGAACCAATTCTGTTCGACGACCTTTCATGCCACCCGTTTCCATTATGATGGTATGTTCCAACAAGAGGGAGTGTTTTTCTATAAAATCGAGTAAGGCAAAACTCACCCCTAACAAAATGGTTTTTTGTTTTTTTTGTTCCAAGGAGCTTAAGGTTTTTTCAAGCGCTTCCCACTCGTTGAGGTAGAAGCCACTTAGGGGATGCGCACTGTGTTGAATTAAATGTTGCGCCATATAAACCAAAGAAGAATTGCCTCGTTCAAGATAGGAAGGAAGCAAAGCAAGGATCGCATACTCTTCTGGATTTCCATAAAATTGATGAAATGCACTTTGAAAACTCTTTTCATATAGGGCAAGATCATAGACAAAATGGCGTGAGGGAACTTGACCGGTAGTGGCACTAGAATAAAATATTTTTTCGGGCTTTTCTTGGAGGCAACGCACCTCGTGGGTTTTAAAAAAGGAAATGGGTAGAAAAGGAATTTTTTCTAGGCTGGTGACCTCTTCGGGAAAAACATTAAGTAAATCGCAAAAAGAACTATAAACCCTATTATGCTCATATTGATAGGAAAATAATTCCAATGCAGCTTGCTCAAATTGAGCGGAACTGTTTAATGAAAAAATATTTTGATTGAAAGCGGCTCCATTCATAGAAACAAAGCTATCATAAAAAAAGAAACCCTATGGAACGACTAAGCGTTTAATCCCTTTTTTTTCTCCTTGTTTGAGTTGAATAAAATAGATGCCTTTGGTGAGTTGTTGAAGATCTAAAGTATTCTCATAGGTATGGGTCACATAAACTTTTTCACCTAAGAGGTTAAGAATCACAATCTCTTTAAGTTGTGTTGTTTCCGTTTGCAAATGCAAAATGCCCGCTGTCATGGGGTTGGGCGAAATAGAAAACGATAAAGAAGACAGCTCAACATGACGCGAAGATGGGCTCGTTTGACCATACATGCCAACGCTCAAAAGAAGGAAGCAAAACGAAAAAAAAGTGTAGAAAACTTTCATCATAAGTAGGTCTCTATCCGATACAAATATACCTTTTTTCCGAATTACATAATATTTACGTAACATAGCAGCGTTTAAATAATTGTTAATTTTGCTTAAATAGTGTCATGAAAAAAGAAGACATAATAATTCTGGTGGTTGATGATGAAGTTGACATCATCGAAATTCTTCGCTACAACTTAAGTGAAGCCGGCTATCAGGTTTTTTCCGCTTTAGATGGGTTAGAGGGTTTTAGCCAAGCCGAAAAACACGCTCCGCATTTAATTATTTTAGACGTCATGATGCCCAACCAAGACGGTATAGCAACGTGTGAAAAATTGCGAGCAGATGAGCGTTTTAAAGACACCATCATTATGTTTCTTACTGCCCGAGGAGAAGACTATTCTTATGTAGCAGCTTTTGACGCCGGTGCGGATGACTATGTTACCAAACCCATAAAACCCAAAGTATTGGTATCTAAAGTAAAAGGCCTGTTGCGACGACTAAAAGACAAAGAATCTAGCTCTTCAAGCCTAATTCAACATGGCGATTTAATTATTGACAGCGAAAGTTACAAAGTTTCTTTTCAGGGTAATGAAATTAACCTGCCGCGCAAAGAATTTGAACTCCTGCACTTACTAGCTTCAAAACCCGATAAAGTATTTAAACGCGAACGTATTATGGAACGTATTTGGGGTAATGAAGTGGTGGTCGGTGATCGAACCATTGATGTGCATATTCGTAAATTGAGAAAAAAAATTGGCGATCAATATTTTAAAACAATCAAAGGTGTAGGGTATAAATTCAAACTCCCTAAACATTGATTTGAGGTGTCTTTTGTAAAAAAACATAGCACCATTCTGTGGCTCTCATTCTACATTGGTTTGGTGAGCACGATCATTTTTGGTCTCTTTCAATTTGGTTTTGAACCGCCTGCCATAGGCTGGCAAGGGCATCTTCTTAAAGCATTTTTGTTTTTTATTTTGATTTTTGGATTTTCACTTCTTTTTTTCTATTTCAGAGTAGAAATTTCGATGCTCAACAAAATCAAAAAAATTTATGAAGATATAGCCATAGCTCCCGGAAAACCTGTGCTTTCTAACAATGAATCAGAAATGGAAACCCTTTCCAAAAGCCTTCAAAAATTTGCCTCAGACCGAAAGCTAGAAATTCAACTGTTAAGAGAACAAGAAAATTACCGCAAAGAATTTATAGGAAATCTCTCACATGAATTAAAAACCCCTTTATTTACAATTCAAGGCTATGTGCTCACCCTTTTAGATGGAGCTATGAAAGACAAAAAGGTGGCCGAAAAATATTTAAAACGAACCGCCAAAGGGGTGGAGCGTTTGAATTATATCATTCAAGACCTCGACATTATTACTAAGTTTGAATCCGGAATGGAAAGCGTCACAAAAGAGGAGTTCAATATTTTGGAAACCCTTCAAAATGTGTTTGACCTACTCGAAATACAAGCGCAAAAAAACAAGGTGAATTTGGTTTTAGAACAAAAATTTAAAACGCCCATTTTAGTTTGGGCTGAGGAAGTGAGAATTCAACAAGTACTTACCAATTTAATCATGAATTCTATTAAATATGGTGTTGAAGAGGGCACCACAGAAATCAGTATTGAAGCATTAAATGAAAATAAAATTTTGATTCGAATTACCGATAACGGAGAAGGAATAGAAAAAGAACATTTGCCCCGACTTTTTGAACGTTTTTATAGGGTAGATAAAAATAGAAGTCGGGATCGCGGTGGATCAGGATTGGGGCTGGCCATTGTAAAACATATCATAGAAGCTCATCAAGAACAAATATTTGTAGAAAGCACTCCAGGCGTAGGCTCAGAGTTTTCGTTTACTTTAACAAAAGCCACCTAGCTTCTTGTTTTGAAAAGCTTTATTTTTGCGCCTCTATGGGGAGCAAAAACAAATTAAAACGGTTTCGAGAAAACGCCACATTTCCAAATGTAATGCAGCCCGAAAGAGCTGAATTAGAAGCAAATCAATTTGCCTTAAAAGGAAATTGGCACAGTTCTTTTTTTAAAAACGACCATCCAATTGTTTTGGAATTGGGCTGTGGAAAAGGAGAATATACCGTGCACCTAGCCGGTCATGAACCACACAAAAACTATGTGGGCATTGACATTAAAGGGGCTCGTTTTTGGCGTGGAGCCAAAACTGCTCTCGAAGAAAACAAACAAAACGTTGCCTTTGTTAGAACTCAAATAGAATTGATTGAAACCCTTTTTGATCAAGGAGAGGTAGATGAAATTTGGATTACTTTTCCCGATCCACAAATCAAATTGAAGCGCACTAAACACCGTTTAACCCAACCCGAATTTTTAAAACGCTATCAAAAAATCTTAAAACCGGGTGGGCTTATTCACCTAAAAACCGATAGTCAATTTCTATATGGCTATACGCTTGGTCTTCTCGAAACCGGTTGGGGCAAGTTGCTCTATGCCCACCACGACATCTATAACAACCCGCATGCTCCGGCCATTACCACAGCCGTTCAGACTTTTTATGAATCTAAATATTTAGAAGAACAAAAACCCATAACCTATTTGAAATTTCAACTAGATTGAAATGGAAGAGCAAAACTTTTTTCAAAAAGTATATGCCGTTGTACGACAAATTCCTGAAGGGAAAGTGACCTCCTATGGTGCCATAGCACGCTATTTGGGAAGTGCCCAAAGTGCACGAATGGTGGGTTGGGCCATGAACGCAGCCCATAGTCATTCCAATGTACCAGCCCATAGAGTGGTCAACCGCAAAGGATTGCTCACGGGCAAGCATCATTTTTCAGGAACCAATCTCATGCAACAATTGCTCGAAAATGAAGGCTTAACCATTACACAAAATCAAATTCAAAATTTTGAAACCCATTATTGGGATCCCACCCACCACTTGCCCCCTTGCTAAAAATGAATGGGCTGTTTTTTCATCCCAATTGTTCACCCTATATTTGCTCTGAAATTTCAATGGTATGAAAATTACGAAAGCTGCTGTTTTAGAGGCACTAAGAACTATCAGTGCGCCGGGAGAAGGAAAAAATTTGGTGGAGAGTGGCAGCCTTCAAAACATCCTAATTTTTGAAGACCAAATTGATTTAGATGTGGTATTGCACAATCCGAGTTTGCAAGCCAGAAAAAAAGTGGAAGTTTCTATTCTTAAAGTGCTACATGAAAAGGTATATGCCAAAGCCAAAATAAAGGTTAATACCATTGTAAAAGCACAAGAAAAGCCCGCTCCCATTAAAGGGGCTCCACTCCCAGGAATTGATTCTATTGTGGCGATAGCCTCTGGAAAAGGAGGAGTAGGAAAATCTACTATTACAGCCAATTTAGCCGTAACCTTAGCCGCTATGGGTTGCAAAGTAGGGCTTTTAGATGCAGATATTTATGGTCCTTCTATGCCCACTATGTTCGATATGGAGGGAGCACGCCCCCTATCGGTTAAAGTAGGAGGTCAATCTAAAATGGAACCCATAGAAAATTATGGGGTAAAAGTATTGTCCATAGGATTTTTTACACAACCCGATCAGGCAGTAGTGTGGCGAGGCCCCATGGCGGCTAAAGCACTCAATCAAATGATTTTTGACGCCCACTGGGGAGAATTAGATTTCTTATTAATCGATCTTCCCCCTGGAACAGGTGATATCCATCTCAGCATTGTGCAAGCACTGCCCCTTACCGGAGCTGTAGTGGTTAGTACGCCTCAAAATGTAGCCTTGGCCGATGCCAAAAAAGGTATCGCTATGTTTCAGCAAGAAAGTATTCAAGTGCCTGTTTTAGGACTTGTTGAAAATATGAGCTACTTTTCTCCTAAAGAATTGCCCAACAACAAATATTATATTTTTGGAGAGCGAGGAGCAGAACACCTAGCCGCTGACAAGGGGCTTCCGTTTTTAGGGGGCTTGCCTTTGGTGCAAAGTGTTCGAGAAGCAGCAGACGTGGGGCGACCCGCTAGCTTGCAAGAAGACTCTCCTTGGTCTGAACACTTTAAAACCATTGCTCAAAATATGGTAGAACAAGTGGTTTTGCGAAATAAAAATTTACCCCCAACAAAAGCAGTTGCCATTACCAATATGGTGGGGTGTGCTGCCGTAAAAGCTCAGTGATGAAAAAAGACGAAATCAAAGAAAAAGTGCTCTTGGCCTTAGCGGAAATAAGACCTTTTTTAAATTCAGACGGAGGCGATATCTCTTTAGTGTCTATAGAAGACAAGCGCATTGTTAATGTCCAACTGCACGGGGCTTGTGTGGGGTGCAGTGTCAATCAAATGACACTCAAGACCGGGGTTGAAATGACCATTAAAAAATATGTTCCCCAAATTGAGCAAGTCAATAGCATTGAACCTTCTCAGTCATGATCCAAACGGATATTCTTATCATTGGGGCGGGCCCCACTGGGCTTTTTACTGTGTTTGAGGCTGGACTGCTAAAACTGCGATGTCATTTGATAGATACGCTAACACAACCCGGGGGTCAATGTGCAGAGATTTATCCCAAAAAGCCCATTTATGACATTCCCTCTCACCCAGAAATTTTAGCGGGCGATTTAGTGACTAATCTTTTGGCTCAAATTGCTCCTTTTGAGCCTGGTTATACCTTGGGAGAACAAGCTTTGCACCTAGAACAAGCTAAGGACGGTCAATTTATTGTCACCACAGACAAAGGTACCCAGCACAAGGCAGCTGTTGTCGCCATTGCAGGTGGTCTAGGGGCTTTTGAACCCCGAAAACCTCCCCTTGAAAACATCGGTCAATTTGAGGACAAAGGGGTGCAATATGCCATCACAGACCCCGAACAGTTTCGGAACAAAAAAGTAGTCTTGGCTGGAGGAGGTGACTCAGCCCTAGATTGGACAGTCTTTTTGGCTGATATTGCTCAAGAACTCACTTTGGTGCACCGCCGAAATGAATTTCGCGGTGCCTTAGATGTAGTAGATAAAGTGCAAGCGCTAAAAGACCAAGGTAAAATTAACCTCTTAACCCCTGCCGAGGTGGTAGGTTTGGAAGGCGAAAGTCGGTTGCAAAACGTGCTGATCAAACAACAAGAAACCACCCAAAAATGGCATACAGACTACTTTATTCCCTTGTTTGGTCTCACACCTAAATTGGGGCCATTGGCTACGTGGGGGTTAGCAATTGAAAAAAATGCCATTAAAGTAAACAACGCCCTGGATTATCAAACCAATATACCAGGTATTTACGCCATAGGCGATGTAAACACCTATCCCGGCAAACTTAAATTGATATTATGTGGTTTTCACGAAGCCACACTAATGTGTCAAAGTGCTTTTAAGCGTATCCATCCGGAGAAAAAAAATGTATTGAAATATACTACAGTAAGTGGAATTAGCGGCTTTGATGGCTCTAGAAAAGAGGCGTCTAAAGCCACCATAAAAACCATTAAATAGCATGTCCGAAATCAACATTACCCTCATTGATCGTGCCCAAAAAGAACACCAACTTTTGGCCCCTACAGATATGGCATTGAACCTCATGGAACTTTGCAAAGCCTATGAACTTCCGGTTGAAGGGGTTTGTGGCGGAATGGCACTTTGCGCTTCTTGCCAATGCTATATAAAAAGTGACCACACCCTGCCAGAAAAAAGTGAAGATGAAGAAGCTATGTTAGCGGAAGCATTTCATGTGCAAGAGAATAGCAGACTAGGATGTCAAATACCCATCACCCCCAATTTAGAGGGTTTGGTGGTAGAATTGGCCCCAGAAGAATAAGGATCCTTTTTATTTGGTGTATTTGTTTGGGAGCTAAACGAAAATGATTTCTTTTTAAGAAATACATTTTTATAGTTTCTTCTGCTTTTTAGTAGCCTCTTTTTTATCATTTTTGTCTTATAACCCAATGCAAAACCAAACGATGAAGAATATTGAAGCAGTTCTTTTTGATTTAGACGGAGTACTTGTAGATACGGCCAAGTATCATTATCAGTCTTGGAAAGCCATTGCAGAAAAATGGGACTTAAATTTAACCCCTCAAGCAAATGAGAATTTAAAAGGATTGAGTAGAAAAGATTCACTCCTCCAAATATTAAGTTGGGCAGATGTGAGCCTTAGTGAAGCAGAATTCAACTCTTGTTTGGAGCAAAAAAATGCCCTCTATTTGTCTTTAATCGCTTCTCTATCCCCTCAAGACCTCTTGCCCGGAGTAACAGATTGGCTTCAGTTTTTAACCCAAAATCAATATAAAATCGGGTTGGGGTCTGCGAGTAAAAATGCCAGCGCCATATTAACTAAATTGGAAATATTACCCTATTTTGAAACCCTAGTGGATGGCAACCAAGTCCAATTAGGTAAACCCAATCCGGAAGTATTTTTGCTAGGAAGTGAAAAGTTAGGAGTTTCTGCTGTAAATTGTTTGGTGGTAGAAGATTCTATTGCCGGCATAGAAGCCGCAAAACGTGCTCAAATGAAAACCCTAGCAATAGGGAACCCAACCCATTTTCAACAAGCCGATTATTGCGTAGCTTCTTTGGATAAACTTTTACCTGCACAACTTTTGAAAACCGTTAAAAAAAACTAAAATGATCAAAGGGCATTATATCGCTGACCCATGGAAGATAATCGAAAAAGGATTTCATTCTCAAAATGTCAAAGCCTCCGAAAGTCTATTCAGTTTGGGGAACGGTTTTATGGGACAACGCAATAATTTTGAAGAAAACTACAGCGGTGACCATTTTCAAGGGAGTTATATTGGCGGGGTATACTATCCCGATAAAACCAGAGTAGGTTGGTGGAAAAATGGATATCCGGAGTTTTTTGCCAAGGTATTAAACGCTCCTAGTTGGATTGGAATTGACCTGACCATTAATGGATTGCAATTGGACTTAAATCAGTGTTCAAAGGTGGAGCACTTTGAACGAGAACTCGATATGCAAACGGGACTGTATAAACGTTCTTTTATTGCCACGCTCTCCGATCAAAACAAAATTCGTGTCACAGCCACTCGTTTTTTGTCTATGGAAAGTCCTTCTTTAGGCGTTATACACTATCAAATAGAAGCCCTTGGAGCAGCTTGTGAGTTACAGCTAGCCTCCACCGTTTCTGGTGCTGTAAAAAATGAAGATACCAATTGGGACGACCCCTTTTGGCAACACAGCGATGTTATTTTAGAAAACAATTTTATAGGGTTGCGTTCTCAAACCTTAAAAAGCAATTTTGATGTATTGACCTTTGCCAAAACCTCTCTTTTGAACCACAAGGGAGAGCCAGAGCATCAATCGGCCACCCATGCTCAGAACGACGCCGTTTTATCGTCTCATTTAACCTATCAATTAGCGCCCGGCAAAACCGTTACAATTTTGAAATTTGGTGGCTATGTAAAAGTAGATGGACAATCGAATAAAGAGGCAAGGGATCTTGCTAAACAAGTGGTTGACCAAGCCCAAGCTAAGGGATATCAAAAACTTGTTGAAGAGCAAAAAGCAGCATGGGCCGCCATTTGGCAAAGAGCAGATATCACCATTAAGGGTGATGTAGAAGCCCAACAGGCCATCCGGTTTAATATTTTCCAACTCAACCAAACCTACACCGGAAAAGATTCGAGTTTAAACATTGGTCCTAAGGGTTTTACGGGAGAAAAATATGGCGGCAGCACCTATTGGGACACGGAAGCCTATTGCCTTCCCTTCTATCTTGCCACCCAACCCCAACAAGTGGCACTCAATTTGTTGACCTATCGCTATAATCAATTGCCACAAGCCATAGCCAATGCCACAAAACTAGGGTTTTCCAAGGGAGCCGCACTTTATCCTATGGTCACCATGAATGGTGAAGAATGTCATAATGAATGGGAAATCACCTTTGAAGAAATACACCGTAATACGGCCATTGCTTTTGCCATTTTCAATTATGAACGCTACACAGGTGATGCCTCCTACACCCTTTCCAAAGGACTTGAGGTGCTCATTGCCATTGCGCGCTTTTGGCAACAACGGGTTAGTTTTTCTCAGCCCAAACAGCAATATGTAATTTTAGGGGTTACGGGACCAAATGAATATGAAAACAACGTTAACAACAACTGGTATACCAACTACGGTGCAAAATGGTGTTTAAACTATGCCGCAAAAACCTTCGAAAAACTTCAAGAAAAGGACGCTCAACAAGCCACCCAAATAGCCCAAAAAATCGATTTGAATCTTGATGAAGTTAACAGTTGGAAGGCAACCGCTAAAAACCTTTATTTGCCCTATGATGCTGATAAAAAAATCTATTTGCAACAAGATGGATTTTTAGAAAAAGAACTCCTAACTGTTGCTGAACTCTCTGCTGAAGAAAGACCCATCAATCAGCATTGGTCTTGGGATCGAATTTTAAGATCACCCTTTATTAAACAAGCCGATGTATTACAAGGGTTTTATTTTTTTGAATCTGACTTTTCAAAAGAATCACTTCAGCATAATTTTGAATTTTATGAGCCTTTCACGGTGCATGAATCATCTCTATCTCCTTGTATTCATGCCATTTTAGCGGCTCGATTAGGTAAAATGGAAGCGGCCTATGCCTTTTATTTAAGAACCGCACGCCTAGATCTAGATGACTACAACCGAGAGGTGCACGAGGGATTGCACATCACCAGCATGGCTGGAACTTGGTTGAGTGTGGTGGAAGGATTTGGTGGCATGCGTGTTAAAGATGGGGTATTGCATTTTAAACCCCAATTGCCCTCCGTTTGGGAAGCGCTCCAATTTAAAATTAATTTTAGAGGCCATGTCATTGGAGTCCAAATTGACCCTAAGGGCATCACCCTAGACAACCCCAGCGAAATTCCAGTGGTAGTAGAACATTAAAATAGACTCTTGAAACCTATGCCATTCTCATATACAATAAAAAACATTAAACCACTCCCTATGAAACCCAACTTTATCAAAATTGTATTGCCCATAATTGTAATACTCCTGGCCTGTGAAAGCCCTAAACCCGAACCCCAAAAGCCGGTTGAAAAACCAGTTCAAGATGAAGTGCTCAATCCCATTGCACCCCTTTCTGAAGAAGCGATAGCACAAGGTGTGCTCTATGAAGCCAATATTCGCCAATATTCTAACGAAGGTACTTTTAATGCCTTTGCAGCCGATTTGCCCAAATTGAAAAAAATGGGGGTTAAATTTTTATGGCTCATGCCCATCAATCCAATTTCCACTAACAGAAGTAAAGGCCCCTTGGGAAGCTATTATGCGGTGTCTGATTTCACTCGTGTTAATCCAGAATTTGGAACCTTAGATGATTTTAAAAATTTGGTAAAAAAAGCGCATCATCTCGGCATTTATGTCCTGATTGACTGGGTACCCGGTCATACTGGATGGGATCATCACTGGATTGAAGAGCATGATGATTATTATTTAAAAAACAGTAAAGGAGAAATAACAGACCCTATCAACTATCAAACCGGACAATCGTATGGGTGGACTGATGTGGCCGATTTAAACTATAACAATATGGAAATGCGCGAAGCCATGCGACAAGCCATGCGATATTGGGTAAAAGAATGTGATATAGATGGCTTTAGAATTGATCAGGCTTATGCCGTTCCGCCCGCCTTCTACGACAAAACTTTTGAAGTACTCAATGCCATTAAGCCCGTTTTTATCTTGGCTGAAACCGATATCTATCACACAGGAGGATTGTCTTTAGTACAAAAATTTGATGCTTCTTATGATTGGCCTGGGCATAATCTGTCTAAAGAAATTGCCCAAGGAAAAAAACCTTTATGGCACTATAAACGTCATTTTAGAAACCTCTTGAATCGCTACGGCACCGAAAATATAGTAGTGCATTTTGTGACCAATCACGATGAAAACTCTTGGAATGGAACAATAGAAGAGAGCTATGGAGCTGCTGGCGCAACCTTTATGGCGCTTAATTTTACCGTGCCGGGCATGCCGCTTATTTACAGTGGTCAAGAATATGACTTAAACAAACGACTGTTGTTTTTTGAAAAAGACAGTTTTCCTAAAGTAGCAGGAGCTACCCTGAAATTATTGCAAGATTTAGGCCAACTTAAAAACAATCATCCTGCCCTAGCCGCTGGGGCTAATGCGGGTTCTTTCAACCCTTTAATCACGTCTAAAGACGATCAAGTGTTTGCCTTTCAACGAGCCAAAGCAGGCGATACCGTGACCGTAATTGCAAATCTTTCAAAAAATTATGCTCAGTTTACCATGCCCAACCTCAAGGCTACTTACAAAAGATTTGACAATCAAAAAGAAAAGGTGTTTTCGCCGAGTTATCAATACGACATGAAGCCTTGGGAATTCTGGATAGTTACCAATAGCAACTAGCTCCAAGAATGTGTATCTTTATAGCAAATACGATCTTATGCGACTGTTGTCCACTCTTTTTCCTCTCCTACTGATAGGTATAATTATGACGCAAGCTTGTTCTCCTCCTAAAACCCCTCTCGTCTTTGGACACCGCGGTGCGCGTGGACATGTGGCGGAAAATACCCTGCCTTCCATAACCAAAGCCTTAGATTTGGGTGTGGACGGAATTGAAATTGATATATTTCAATGCGCTTCGGGCGAATTGGTAGTGTTTCACGATCAAACCTTAGAAAAATTAACAAACGCAACGGGCTATATTGAACAGCTCGATTTAGATTCCATTCAAAAAATTGAAGTGTTGGGAGGTTACACCATTCCCACCTTGGAGGAAGTTTTAGATCTAATCAACGGTCAAGTGGTGTTGAATATTGAATTAAAAGGAAGTCGAACGGCTCTATTAACAGCAGCTTTGTTGGAAGACTACTTCAAATCTGGGCAATGGCAACCGAAACAGATTCTTATTTCCAGTTTCAACTGGGAAGAACTGCAACTTTTTTATAAAGTCAATCAAGAAGTGCCTCTTGCGGTGTTAACAGAAGACGATCCTTTGGATGCTATTCCAGTGGCCCTATCACTCAATGCCGTAGCCATCAATCCTAACCACAAAACGTTGAACACCACAAATGTGGAAAAAATAAAAGCAGCTGGTTTGCAAATTTATCCTTGGACCGTTAATGCTCCAGAAGACATTCAAAAAATGGTTTCACTAGGCGTTGAAGCCATCATTACTGATTATCCAGAACGGATTAAAGGAATATAATAAAGCACCCTCTTTAATCGGTATGTTTTTTAGGTGTAGCCAGTTGAAAGCCCCAGCCGGTGGCGGCTCCAGACAGTCCATAAAACACTAAACACCATGCGGCGTCCACTAGGGTGGCTTGTAAATCTAAGATTTGAGAATTTCCATAACTGAGGATGTTCAAACCAAAGCCAATGGCAAAGCCAACCCAAAGGCCAACAAACAATCCCGATTTGGCACTCGGACTTCCGCCATGGTTACTTTTTCGATAAAGATTGGCAAAGCCAAAAGAAAAAAACAGTGTGCCAAGAGCAATATA
Source organism: uncultured Flavobacteriaceae bacterium (assembly GCA_964386915.1). Taxonomy (GTDB): domain Bacteria; phylum Bacteroidota; class Bacteroidia; order Flavobacteriales; family Flavobacteriaceae; genus JADHMP01. Next base: position 82,882 of record CAYLUQ010000001.1, read on the forward strand.
ACTTGGCAACATATTGTCCATAGTAACAGTAGAATGCGATTCAAAAAAATCGGCAGCCCAGACGCCATAGAAGGCCCAGCCCAAAAGATAAAACACAAGAAAGCAAAAAAAGGTTCCCAGAAGTGTAGATTTTGAAAACATGATATATAAAATTTGGTTAATCCTTAAAGCTAAGAAAAAAAGAGGGTCTAAAATTAAATTAAGAAAATTTTAACCTTCAATTTAGCCAAAAGATGGCCAAATTGAGAAGCGTGGCAAAGCTCACCCAGCCCAAATAGGGATAGAGCATATAGGCTGCCGGACGGTCAACTAGACGAAACCAATAAATGCTTCGTTCTATCAATATGCCTAAAATGATAATGACCACTAAAGCTCCTAAGGGTTGGTGAAGCCCAAAAAACACCAAAGACCAAAGTCCATTGAACAGCAGTTGGGCGCCATAGTGATAGAGCGCAGTTTTACCCCATTTATGGTGTCTCCCTTTGAGCCAAACGCGTGCAGCGGCCCATCCCATAAGAAAATAGAGTAAGGTCCATACGGGAGCAAAAATATAATTCGGAGGGTTGAAAAAAGGCTTGTTTAATTGGGCATACCACCCTGGAATGGCACCTTGTGTTACCTGTCCGGCCAGCCCCCCAATGGCAAAGGCCAAACTAATGGATACAATTACAGCTAAAGCGTTCTTTTTTTTGTGGGTAATAATCATCATGTAAATCTACTCGAAAAAAAGGTTTCACAAAAGCGGTACCCTACTTTCCTTGGGAAACCAGTATCTTTGTGGATATGAATTTGTCTGTTTTTAAGGCGCAATCTCTCTCCCCTAGAACTTGGGAAGGCACTTGGCAAGCCCCAAGCAATATAGCTTTAATTAAATATTGGGGAAAACACGGAGAACAGTTGCCCAAAAATCCTTCCTTAAGTTTTTCGCTTTCAGACTGTGTTTCTCAAACAACTTTAGCCATTAAACCACGGCCAAAAGGCAATGAACCGGCTTTTGATTTTTATTTTGAAGGGCAGCCTAAACCCGATTTTCATCCAAAAATTAAGGTTTTTTTAGAGCGCATTTTGCCCTATTGTCCTTGGTTGCTAGAGCATCATTTGAGGATAGACAGTCAAAATTCTTTTCCCCATAGCAGCGGCATTGCCTCATCAGCATCTGCTATGGCGGCCTTGGCTTCTGCATTGGTGGCCGTAGAAGAGTTGCCCCGTGAGCAAGCCATTGCAAAGGCTTCTTTCCTGGCGCGTTTGGGTTCTGGAAGTGCTGCAAGAAGCATTGAAGGACCTCTAACAGTATGGGGTGCCGACCCAGCAGTGCCAAACAGCTCCGATCTATTTGCTGTTCCCTTAGCAGAATCAAATTATAACCCCATTTTCAAAACCTTTTGCGACACCATTCTACTCATAGACAGAGGCCAAAAGAAAGTATCGAGCACGCAGGGACATCAACTCATGGATCAGCATCCATTTGCCAACGCCCGATTGCAACAATCTACCCTCCATTTGCAGAGGCTTTTAAAAGCCCTACAAGAAGGAGATCTTAAATCTTTTATCACTATTGTGGAAGCCGAGGCACTAACCCTTCACGCCCTTATGATGACCGGAAACTCTGGCTTTATCTTAATGCAACCCAATACCTTAGAAGTATTAAACAAGGTTTGGGATTTTAGAGCTAAAACAGGACTCCCCCTTTGTTTTACACTAGATGCCGGTGCTAATGTACACTTGCTCTATCCGCAAAAAGAAGCAGCTCAAATTGAGTCTTGGATAAGCTCAACCCTAAAGCCTTTTTGTCAAGAAGGACAGATGATTCACGATCGGGTTGGAACCGGAGCTAAAAAAGTGTAATTTTGTAGTGCTATGAAAGGTCCCTTATTTTTTGCTAAAATTTTGCTCTTTGGAGAATATGGAATTATAAAAGATTCCAAAGGCTTATCCATTCCTTACAATTACTATAGAGGAGCATTAAAAACAACCGAAAAAGGAACCCCTGACCAACAAGCCTCACACCAAAAGCTACAAGCGTTTGCTGACTATCTCAAAACACTTGACCCCAAAATTGTGTCCTTCGATTGGAAACAACTCGAAAACGACCTGTCTAAAAATATGTATTTTGACAGTAGTATACCGCAAGGTTATGGGGTGGGAAGCAGCGGTGCACTAGTCGCTTCTTTTTATGATCGCTATGCCTTTGATAAAATTACGGTTCTAGAAAATTTAACCAAAGAAAAGCTGCAACGGCTCAAAGCAATTTTTGCGGTTATGGAGTCTTTTTTTCATGGTAAATCTTCAGGTTTAGATCCCCTAAATAGTTATTTGAGCCTCCCCATTCTCATAAATTCTAAAGAAAATATTGAAACCACTGGTTTGCCTTCTCAAAATCCGGAAGGAAAAGGAGCTGTGTTTTTAATAGACAGCGGCATTGTTGGAGAAACGGCCCCAATGGTGTCCTTGTTTTTTGAACAGATGAAAAAGGAAGCCTTTAGCAACATGATGCGTGATCAATTCATTCACTACTCCGATCAATGTGTGGAAGATTTTCTCAAAGGCGATTTCAAAAAACTTTTCAATAATATTAAATCCTTATCTGGTTTAGTGTTGCAAAACTTTAAACCTATGATTCCTGATGCTTTTCACGATTTGTGGCAAAAAGGCTTAGAGTCTAACGACTATTATTTAAAGCTTTGTGGCTCCGGAGGTGGTGGCTTCATTTTAGGGTTCACCCAAGACTTCAACAAGGCCAAAAAAGCGCTTTCCGATTATACGCTTGAAGTAGTCTATCACTTTTAATATAGAGCCATGTGGCTTTCGACCAAACACCAAAAGAGGCTTTTACAAGGCCTGAGTCTATTCAGCGTGGTGCGCGGCTATAACCTCATAGTGTTGGTTGTGGCACAATATTTTGCAGCCCGCTATATTTTGGCCAGTGGGCAATCTTGGAGCACTATTTTGCTAGATTCTTCTCTTTTTTCCCTTATTGCTGCCTCCGTTTGTGTGAGTGCTGCCGGCTATATCATCAATAATTTTTACGATGCAGCAAAAGACCAAATTAACCGTCCTAAAAAATATTTATTGGAACATTTGCTCTCCCAGCAATGGCAACTCACACTCTATTTGTTGCTCAATATGCTCAGTTTGGTCTTGGCTAGTTTTGTTTCTTTTCGAGCCGTTCTTTTTTTTCTGGTTTATATACTATCCATTTGGGTTTATAGTAGTTTAGTAAAAAGACTCTTTTGGCTAAGCAATGTGATGGCAACCTTTCTGATGGTATTGCCATTTGGGGCCCTCGCTATTTATTATCGCAATTTTGATTCTTTTGTGTTTTATCATGCAGGCTATTTGTTTTTTTTGCTTTTAGCCCGCGATATTGTCAAAGACCTCGAAAACTTTAAGGGCGATTGGGTTCAGCGTTATCAAACACTTCCGGTGGTGTTTAATGATAGTATCACCAAAATAATAATTTCCATTAGCCTGTTTTTTTGTCTGTTGCCAATCTACTTTCTTTTGCAAGAGCCCTTGGGCCTAATGACCTATTATTTTTATGCTAGTGGCCCCTATTTGCTCGTAATACTTCTCTTACTTTGGGGTGCTAAAACCCAAAAAGGATATCTTTGGGCGCATAATTTGATTAAGATTTGGGTTTTTGCGGGTGTAATTTGTATTGCCCTAATCCAAAAAAATCTATTGTAATTCAACTCAACTATGAAAAATAGACCTCAAGCCAAGAGGAAGAATGTTCCCACCAAGACCCCTGAACAAGACACCATCAGATTGAATCGCTTGCTAGCCAATGCAGGTCTATGCTCACGCAGGGAAGCTGACCAACATATTGCCATGGGATTGGTTGCCGTAAATGGAAAAATAACAACTACCTTAGGCACACGTGTGAGCCCAACAGATGAGGTCAAATTTGATGGTCAAACCATTGCTAGAGCTAAACAACACTATGTGTTGCTCAATAAACCTAAAGGCTTTGCAGCCCTAACAAAAGGGAATGCTAAGCAAAAGAAAACAACTCAAGATTTACTTCAAAATAGTTTGCAACAACAAGTGCCACCCGTAGGCGATATGGGACGTATGGCAACGGGCTTGCTTTTGCTTACCAATGATGCTGCCTTGCATAAAAAACTTAAGGACAATCCAAAGGTCAAAATGGTGTATCACCTAAAATTGACGGAGCCCCTCACAGCAGCCTTAATGAGCAAACTAAAAAAAGGTGTTGTGCTTCAAAATAAGACCTATGTTTTTGATAAAATCAGCTACCTCGAAGGAAAGGCCAAAACCGAAATTGGTTTGGAAGTTTTTGGTATGGCACCAAGTTTAGTCACCAAAATTTTTGCGCACCTCAATTTGCGTTTGGTCTATTTAGATCGGGTAATAGTAGGTGGGCTAACCAAAAAAGATTTAGCGAGAGGGCAATGGCGCCATTTAACCCCTACCGAAATCCAATTCTTACAAATGTTTTAGGAGTGGTTTTTTCCAAAGTTCATAAAACAAACAGCCATATACAGCCATATATTCCAAGGCAATAAGCAGACTTGATTCTTCTACTTTTGGTGTGCCATAGGCACTGTAACTCCACCATACTGTTGCGCTCCATACCACCGGAAACAAATAGCCTGTTAAAACGCCCAAGCCCAGTAAATTAATTACATACCAAGGGTGCACCGTAGTGGCACTAAACAAATAAATGCTGCAAACCCAGAGAAGGTTTGTTAGGAGTTGTTTTTGGTTAAGTTTTTTATTTTTTAAGGTAAAGAAGCTCACCACAGCCAAGAGCAAAAAAGGCATGAGTTTTCCTGTTTCTTTAATAAGGTTATAGCCCACCAGTTCATGGCTTAGGGCTCGAATTAGATAATGGAAACTAGCGTTAAATTCAAAAGTATCAAACCAAAGGAAGAGGGTTTTTCCATAGTTAGCAACGGAAGTAGCGCTTAAAAAGGGAAGGCTAATCAAAAGGAGCGAGAGGCCAAGGGTGCTATAAAAAAGCAAACGCTTTTTTAAAGGGATAATGAAGAAAAAAAGAGGAAGAAACAGTAGGGGGAACAATTTAAAAGCAATCGAAAAACTGATGAAAAGCCCACTGATAAAAAATCGGTGTTGAAACAGAAAGCCTAATCCCAAAAGGAAGAGGCTCAACATCAACCCCTCTCCGTGCAGATTGCCATAGGTTTCTACTATGAGAAGGGGATTGAGAAAATACCATCCCCAAAGTTTAGAGGAAAGCCCCATTTTTTCAAGTAATTTTTTGCCCCATAGAAAAAGAATTCCCTCTATAATGAAGTAAACACATCGAAGAAAAAGCAAACCCGGCAATAGGGCATTTTGTGCCAATAGAGCCATTCCTTGAAAGGTATATTGACTTAAAGGAGGATAGTTCGAATGATTGGCGTTGCTCAATTCGCCCATTTGTTCATAGAGCAAAGAGGCGTGAGGAAATTGCACCAAATTGATCAACGCATTGGGAGTGTGCAAATAGGGGTTAATGCCCATCAACATCAAATTTCCATCCCAACAATAGCGATAAAAATCTTGTGATAAAGTGGGGAGGCCTAAAATGAAAATTAACCGAAAAAGGAGCCCCCCTAAAAAAAGATTTTTCCAGCTTAAGGCTTGTTTTTGGAGTCCCCATAAAAAGGCAAAAAGAAGACCAAACGTAAGCAAGAGAGCAGCCGTGTTTTCACGAGACAAACCATAGGCCACCACACCATAGCCCAATACACTTAGACTGGCAAATACAAGCGATAAGAGTGGGCTGTTTCTTGTCAAACTACTATTCTTTTAAACTCATAAAGGCCAATGTTCCAAATCCTAGAGCAGCAATTAGAAAAAGCAATAAAAAGCCAATATCTTGAAGCCCTCCCCATTGCGCAAAGGCAAGAATGCCTCCTATAAAATAGAGTGTCAGTCCCATTTCAAACCAGGCGAAAAGCTGCCCCTTTGGCCGGCTGTATTTTTTTCCCTGCCAATGATCTTGAGACGAACGAATATCAAATTTTGGGGTGCGTATAAAGGCACTTTTTTGGCCCCAATGACCTTGCAGAACTGCCCAAGAATTGTGAAACGAAAAGCCCATAGCCAAAACATAAAAAAGAAAAAAACGTTTTAAAAACCCCCAAAAGGACTGCCAAGAGCGGTCAAAATCTTGTTGGTGTACTTCCCAATAGCATCGCATAAAAATCAAGGTGCTGGAACTAAAAGAAAACAAAAGCAGTCCACTCCCCTTAAACAGGGGGTCTAATGATTGAACAACAAACAAAGGAACACTTAAAAAGAGCAACAAAAAAGCAAATAAAAAAATGCTGCTATTGAGCAAATGAATACTGGCAAAAGTTTTTTGAGTGAGGCTGAGAGAGGAACTTTTCCATACGTTTTTGATGTGTTTTTGAAAATTTTCGGCGCCACCTTTATTCCACCTGAATTGTTGCGAGCGGATGCCACTGAGCATCACAGGGAGCTCTGCAGGGCATACTATGGCTTCCACATATTCTATTTTCCATTTTTTAAGTTGCGCCCTATAGCTCAAGTCCAAATCTTCGGTTAGCGTATCACCTTCCCAGTTTCCAGCATCTTCAATACAGCTTTTTCGCCATATGCCAGCTGTGCCATTAAAATTAATCAAATGGTCTTGCAAGCTTCGCCCGGTTTGTTCCAATCGAAAGTGAATGTCTAATGCAAGAGATTGTGCCCATGTAAAAATGGAATACTCTCTATTGAGATGTCCCCATCGGGTTTGAACAGCGCCAATATGGGGGGTATTGAAATGCGGTATAACCTGTAATAACCAATCTTTTGGGGGTAAAAAATCGGCATCAAAAATGGCAATAAAGTCTCCCTTAGCTATTTTTAGTCCCTCTTTTAGTGCCCCCGCTTTAAATCCACTGCGTTCCTTTCTGTGCCTATAGTCAATGAGATGGCCTTTTTTTCGCCATTCCGACACCAGTTGTTTGGCATAGAGATGATCTTTTTCTGTAGAATCATCCAGCAGCTGAATTTGCAGTTTATCAGGCGGATAGTCTAAGGCAGTTACTGCCTTAAGCAAGCGTGCTAACACATAGCGCTCATTGTAGATGGGTAATTGTACGGTTACCTGCGGGAGCTCTTCTGGAGGTAGGGAAGGGGGGAGTGGAGGTGCTTTTTTTTGGTTTCGACGATAAAAAATCAACATTCTAGCTTGTGCCAAACTATAGCAAAAAACGATTAGTAGAGCGGCCAGATAAACCCCAAAAAGACTATAGATTAGAATTGCTTCCCAAAGTGGTTTTTCCATCCTTTTGCTATTTGGTAAAATAAAATTTAAAAATCCATCCCAAAATTTTATAGCCTGCCATAAGGGTGCCCTTAACGGTGCCGGATACTTTAGATTGTCCAATTCGGTTTCTATAGCGCACAGGTACCTCTATATAAGTTCTTTTTTGCCGCAGTATCTTGAGTTGCATTTCTATGGTCCATCCATAGGTTTTGTCTTGCATGTTTAAGCTTTGCAGGCATTCCCATTGAATGGCTCTAAAAGGACCTAAGTCGGTAAATGTGCCACCGTACAAAATTTTTAATAGCCAACACGCTAAGGCGTTGCCAAAAAGTTGTTGAGGGGTGAGCGATTTAGGTTCTCGAAGTGCCGCTGCTCGAGCCCCTAATACAAACTCGGCTTGATGCTGGAGAATTGGAGTCACCAACAAGGCTAAGTCTGCTGGATAGTCGGCATAATCACCGTCTAAAAAGACAACAATTTGTGGTGGATTAAGGCTAAGATATTCCAAACCGCAGAGACAGGCATAGCCATAGCCTTTTCGTTTTTCTTGCAACACTGTGGCACCGTGTTTTTGGGCCACCAAAGCAGTATGGTCTGTAGAGCCATTATCGACCACCACCACTTCGGTCACTAGGGCCGGAAGCTCGTCAATTACTTGGCCTATGGAGGCGGCTTCATTGAGGGCTGGTATGATGACCTTAATGCATGGAATTGAGGGCTTGTTTTCTTTCATTTGATAAGGGCCTCTTCTTCTAGTGCAGACAGACGTGTATGGACAGGACCATTCTCAAGTTTCAACACACCTCTTGGACAAACCGTAGCACAAATCCCACAGCCTACACAAGAAGCTCGCACTATGTTTTGTTGTTTTTGAGCATAAGCACGCACATCAATTCCCATTTCACAATAGCTAGAACAATTGCCGCATGAAATGCACTGCCCTCCGTTAGTGGTAATTCTAAACCGAGAAAACAACCGTTGTTGAAGTCCTAAAAGAGCGGCCATAGGACAACCAAAACGACACCAAACACGACTGCCTAAAAGCGGATAAAAACCAACACCTAAAACACCCGAAAATGCAGCTCCAATACCAAAGCCATACCACTTTTGTAGGGTGTGGTGGGAAATAAAGAAAAGTTCATTTGGTGAGGAAAATAAAGGCAAGCATAAAACAGCCACCAAAACTGTTCCCACACTCCAAAAGGCATATTGGACGGTGGTGTCAAATTGTTTTTTAAGAGAAAAGCCCAGGCCTAAGAGGAGTCCAACTCCCAAGATTAAAACACCCATACTAAATTGCTCTCGAGTAAAGAAAAAGGCCTCAGGGTGTTGCGTCATAAAAGACCAAAGAGCAGCAAGGGTAGTGATCAGCACAAAAACTAAAACGAAATGAATCATCCAACGCTCCATTTTCCAAACACTAATTTTCTTACTTGAAAGTTGCCGAAACGGATCGCCGGCAGTTTCTGCCAAGCCACCACAGCCACACACCCAAGAGCAATACCAACGTTTGCCAAAGAAGTAGGTGAGTAGGGGCGAAATGACAAAAATGAGCAATAGCCCAAAAACGAAGAAAAAAGTACCTAGGCGTCCTCCCGCTAGCATATTGCTTAAATGCCATTCTTCGAAAAAATAATATTGAAGGGGCCACATATTTTTGATGTCTTTTGCAAAATAGGGGGTGTCTGGATGCAAAGCGGCGAGTAGTTCGGGCAACCAATACGCAAAAATTAATTGAAAAAACATAACCGAAAGGGTTCTGAAGAGTTGGTAGTTGTTATGCCGATATTTCCACATAAATTTTAGGCCAAAGAGCAGTATGGCAAAGGTATAAAGCGTTCCGTATAAAAACCATTGGGTGGCAGGTTTGCCATTTAAGGCAACACTAAGCGGGTCAAAAAGAGCCACCAAACCAACACTCCCCTGAGGGTGGTAGCCTAACACTTCGGGATACCAATAAAGGGCCACATAAAAGCCTGTTAAAGCCAACCCTAGCAGCCATCCCCAAAGCCCTCTAGAGGTTAGTGGGTGAAACCATACGCCGTCATTTTTGATGCCGGGTAGTTGGGCGCCATAGAGCTGCCCAGAATAGCCCAAAATACCTAAACTCATAAGGCCCAAGCTTAGACTCAAGACCACGGTTGAGGAGCCCCAATTGACCGAAAATAAGGAGCACAACTGCAATAGCAAGCCGCCAAGCCCAAGGCATAAAAAAAAGGATTTTAGTGAAGCGGTGTTCATTCTTATATGTTTTGCAGAACGTGCCATTGGGTTTTAAAATTCATTTGATTAAAATAGGAAGGTGAAAATTCACTGTCAAAACCGGCTTTAGCTAAATGATCGAGCACATAAGGAAGGGTTCTTTTTTCTTGGAGCCATTGGTCAAAAACACGGTGTCTCAACCGAATGCCTAAACTAAGAACCCCTAAGAACAAGGTTGTTGTGGGCTCAAAAGCCAATCGGATAGCGTAATTTTTATGTGGGTGTTGCCAAAATAAATGTTTTTCAAGCGTAGGGTTAGGTTGCGGGCTTACTTGCCCATAGGTTTGAAATTCTAGATCAAAAAATTTAGCGGAATTGAACCAAAATCCCGGGTCATAAACGGTGGGTTGTCCACTTAAGGTTTTGGCTAAGGTTTCTCCCATTTTCCTTCCGCTATACCACACCGCTTCAATGGCTCTTCTGCCAGGGGCAGGGGTGATGATCTCGGCGCAATCGCCAATGGCATAAATGTTTTGCAGGTTTGTTTGTAAATAGTCATTGACCAAAAACCCCTTTTTGGTGTTGAGCAATTTGTTAGGAAGCCAATCAATATTGGGGGTTACCCCTATGGCTACCCCCAGCCAGTCACAGGGGAGTGTAGCGCCCTTTTTTGTGATGACCTTTTGCACTCTTCCACTATCGTTTAGTGCAACGCTTTCCAAACCGTCGTTTAGATGAAGATGGATGCCGTGTTGCCGAAGATGTTCAGTCACCATTTCTCCTTCTTCAGGTGGCAGTAGTGTACCTCCAAAATAGGCCTCACGAATCAAAAAATGAACTTCAATATTTCGGCTGTGTAACATTTCTGCTAATTCTACTCCTATGAGTCCGCCTCCAACGACCACTGCTTTTTGTGTACTCGAAGCCCAATGAAGCATTTGTTCTAAATCTTTTTTATGATAAAACCCCTGTATTCCACTAGCTTTAGGGTCTAGTTGGGGTAGCATTCTAGGTTTTGAGCCGGTGGCTAAAATCAAGGTTTCATATTGGAAATGTTTGCCCGAATTGAGTTCTAGCCTATTCTTTTCAGGAATAAGGGCAGTTACGCGATCTTGGAGTAAGTCAATTTTATGATCCGCCCAAAAGCTGTTTTCATAAGGTTGCGTATCTTCAAAACGCAGGTGTCCCATAAAAACATACATCAAAGCAGTGCGAGAATAGAAATAAGGCGTTTCGTCAGAAATGATCAGAATTGATGCTTGGGTTCTTTTTCGCAATTCTCTTGCAGCTGTAGTTCCGGCGATTCCGTTGCCTATAATGATGTAAGTGTAGTGGGCTTTTGAAACTTGCATGTGTAATCAACCGATTTAGGATTAATTCTTTATATTTGGTCTGGCCAACAAATAAAAAAATGAAAAACCTACAACGTTACGTTCTTCTCCCTTCAAAGTAAAAAATATTATTGTTTCTAACCCCAATTAAATGTAATTTTCTTTTGAATTAAACTTTTAGACCCACCCCAACCTATATAACCTACTTATAAAATGGAAAAGCTCGAATAATTCTCAGATATTTTACCTCAACTTATAATGGAATACGGTTCCAAAGTAATAGGTGCTATTCTCGTTTGGCTTATAGGATCTTGGATGATACGGCTACTGGTTCGGATGCTCAGAAAAATCCTTGAAAAAGGAGGCTCAGAAGCCTCACTTCGCACTTTTTTTGTGAGTCTTACTTCCATTGGGCTGAAGATTTTATTGGCCATTAGTGTGCTCGGCATGTTGGGCATTGAAATGACTTCTTTTATTGCGCTTCTGGGGGCAGCTGGATTAGCAGTAGGAATGGCCCTAAGCGGCACCCTGCAAAATTTTGCGGGAGGTATAGTCATTTTAATTTTCAAGCCCTTTAAAGTAGGAGATCTAATCGAATCTCAAGGGCAAAAAGGCATAGTGAAAGAAATTCAAATTTTTGTAACTGTTTTGACCTCACCGGAGTTGCACACCATCATCCTTCCTAATGGAGCTTTGTCAAATAATGAATTAACCAATTATACTACCGAAGGAATACTTCGAGTGGACCTAGAATTTGGAATAAGCTATGACAATTCTATTGAAAAAGCCAAAAAGGTATTGTTAGAAGTTATGGAACAACATCCGAAAGTAGTGGCTGACCCACCCCCTTTTATTGGGGTAAGTAGCTTAGGCGATTCTTCGGTGAATCTCGCTGTTCGACCTCATTGCAAGCCAGAAGATTATTGGGAAGTTTATTTTGACGTATACGAACAAGGAAAAAATAGTTTGGACGCCCATCAGATTGAAATACCATTTCCTCAAAGGGTGGTGCACCAAAAAAATACTTAATCATTTTAATTAACCCTAAATCATATGTATTATATTCTTTGGCTCCTTTTTTTGTTAAGCGCATTTATCATTCTTTACAAAATATTAGAAGTGTTTAAAAATGGCTTTGATTGGTTTTCTGCGGCGCTATATACGCTCATTTTTCTAACCTCATGTGGACTGCTTTACGTTATGCTATTCGGCATTTATTATGCCTTTGCGGAGGGCGTATAATTACTTAGGCCACAAACTTTTGGTAGTAGGCAAAGAGGATTTTAGGCCCAGCACCCAACCAGTGTAAAAAATGTAAAACCCTAAAGTGAAATAGCAAATGGGAAGTTCCCTTTTGTTGAAATCGTCTTGAGTTTGTTACCACCTCTTGAGGGAGAATGGTAAAGGTGCTGTTGCGATAAATATGTCGTATCAATTCCAGGTCCTCACAAACGCCATAATTGGCATCAAAACCTCCAATTTGATGATAGAGCTCCCGATGAATAAAAAGGGTTTGATCGCCCCCTCGAAACAACAAATGATTCCAGCGGGTGCCCCAAGCGGCAAGGCGAAGTCCCAAGGGATTGTGCGGACTAAAACGCAGCCTGAAACAACCAGAAAGGGCATTTGCTGAAAAGGCTTTTTTGATGAACCCATCGAAGCCCAAGGGCAATTGGGTGTCTATATGCACAAAAAAGAGTAGGGCACCACTAGCTTTTTTGACACCAAAATGCAGTTGCTGGGCTCTGCCCTTAGTTGTTTGAAAGGCATTGATTTGTGGGTGTTTTTGCAACCATTCCCAACTACCGTCTGTGCTACCACCATCCACTACAATGAGTTCTAAAGGGCTTTCTTTTTGTTGAAGTATCATGTCAACCCACTGGGGTAATAGTGTTCGTTCGTTCCAACAGGGGGCAATGAGGGAAAGGCTATTCGTTGAGTGCCCAATCATAGTCCAAATAGTCTAATTTTTCCGAGGAAAGCGGTTTTCCTATGTATTTTTCCAGAAAGGCTTTGCGCTCTTGTCGTGAGCCAAAATCTTTGCCAAACCATAAAAAAATACGAGAGACTTGAGGCGGATTGGAGGTAAAATTATTTTTGGTGGTGTCCAACAAAAAGGCTTTAGTAGCAGCTTCTAGCTGATCGTTTAACAGATTGCCAACATAGGCTTTAGTTTGCAGCTTAGGACAAGAACGGGAGGCACAATTAATCGCAAAATGAATACGAGGATCCCCCATTTTTCTCAAAATTTCATGTTCAATGGTGTTTAACGAATAGTCCCTTTCACGAGTTTTAAAAACCACTTGATCCCAAGGTTTATTTAAATCTTTAATGCTTTTTAGCGGATAATGTTGGAGAATGAGTTGCACCGTTAGGGCATTATAGGCGTTAATCCAATAGGCCATTTGTTGGGCTTTTGGCCAGTTATTTTGCGGTGGTAATTGCGCCAGTTTTTCAATATAGGCGTTAAGTTCTTTGGTGTTTTTTTGCCAATCGCTATACGTAACATTTCCATTGGCGGAAACATATTGGGAGAGCAATTGCTCCCAGCGTGCATGCTGATTTTTTTGGGCTGTTCCAAGAGCGCAAAACAAGAGTAAAAAACAGAGCGAGATAAAGGGAGCGATTTTTTTCATAGGGCATAGGTTTGGTAGGATTAACAACAACCACCTCCATCATAGTGAAAAGTGGAGGGTGAAATAAAAATATTTTCGGTTTTTATAGCGGCCAGTGCTGCGGCCGTTTTATCGCAAACGGCTAGGGGTTGATTGTGCAGCAGGACATGCCCTTTTTGATCGTCATAAAACGGATCGGGACCATAGTATACAGCATTTTTACCTGTAAAAACACAAGGTCCATCATCGGGCATAGGGTCTTTAATGGCACATACTTCCACACTTTCAACATAAAGAAGTTGATCCGTGTCATATTGTTCAGGCGATAAAATCCGATAGGGTCTTCGGGCTCTAATTTCAATCGTGCCAAAGCCCACTTGAGTAAGCATGGCAATGTAGTCTTTTAAGGGAATTGCACCTGTAAGACAGAGGGCGCGTAACTGTTCATCTTCTTGTAGGCTTTTGGGTATGGCTTGCTCACAAATAGGATCACTCAACACCAATCTGCCGTTGGGTTTTAGCACCCTATACATTTCTTCCAGAGCTGTTTTGAGGGCATCAGCTTTAAAAATATTGAATAAGCAATTTTGCGCTGCCACATCAATAGAAGCATCCGCAATGGGCAAGGCCAGCGCATCTCCTTTTTTAAGTGTGACAAAATCAGGTTGAAACCAAGCGTTTTCTTGAGCAGCTATTTTAAAATTTTCGGAGCAGGCCGCAAGCATTTCATCAACAATATCAACGCCAACAACGCCTCCCTTTTTTCGTGAAAAATAGCTGAACTGTAACAATTCCATGCCACCCCCAACGCCCACATAGAGTATGTTAGGTTGGTTGACCAAATCTCGAGGATGAACGGTGCTGCCACAACCATAATTCATGTTTAGCATCACTTCAGGAATGGATAATTCCGGAAATTGCCATACGGGTGTGGTGGTACAGCAAAGGCCTATGGCTGGTGTTTCGGCGGCTTGTTTGTATACCTCTTGGGTGGTTTTTAAATAAGACATGAGTAGTAGGATTAGGGTTAAATGTAAGTAAATTGTAACAATATTTAGCTTTTGTTTTTACAATTCCGGCAGCAATCTTTCGAGCAACTTGAGCCATAGCGTTTCCCCTTTTGCCACGTTTTTGAGAATATCCGCTATGTCAATGGGAGTTAGATCATCTGGGTCACAAAGATCCGTAATTACGGCTACAGCAACAACTCGGAGTTCCAATTGGCGAGCCACAATCACTTCGGGAACGGTGGACATGCCCACCGCATCGGCTCCAATAATTTTTAAATAGCGATATTCGGCAGCTGTTTCCAATTGGGGTCCCACTACGGCTGCATAAACCCCCTCCTGTATCGGAATGTTTTCTTCCTCAGCCAAGGCTTTTAAACGTTTGCGGAGTGCTTCATCATAGGGCAAACGCATATCCACAAAACGAGGACCAAGGTCTGTTAGGTCTTTTTCGGCTAGGGGTGACCCGCCTTGCAAATTGAGGTGGTCTTCTAAGAGGAGTAAGTCTCCTTTGGAGTAGTTTAAATTAACAGCACCGGCCGCATTGTTCAATAAAAGTGTGGTGCCCCCCAAAGCGGCAAAGAGCCGAACCAAAAGGGTAATTTCAAAATAGGAGTAACCCTCATAGCGGTGTAAACGTCCTTGAAAGACTACTATGGGCACACCAAACAAGGTGCCATAGAGCAAAAAACCTTCGTGGGAGAGCACGGTTGGGGTTGGAAAATGGGGAATGTCTGCATAGGCCACCTTTTTTTCTACTTGAAGGGCTTGGGGTATTTGCCCAAAGCCGGTGCCTAATAGGAGTCCCACTGCAGTAGAGGGGATGCCTTTAGACTGAACAAACTGGAGGGCTTCTTGAAGTTTTTGAGCGGGATTCATAAGGATTTAAATTGTGCACAAGAGCGTTTGTAGAGTGTGGAGCAGGCCTTTAGGTCGGCATAGGTGTCAATGTCATTTTTTGGGGAAAGAAAAGCAACCGTCTCCTCTGAAAGCACGCTGAGGGTTTTAGGGAAGAGTTTAGACGTGCTCCAAGGCATGTTTTCAAACAGAGCTGGAAACGGTTTTTTTAGTCCGAGTAAATAGTAGCCACCATCCTGCGCCGGGCCCAGCACAAAATCATTATGGGAAAGCGCCTCAAACCCACTCTGAACGGTTTCGGGCGTGAGTTCCCAGAGGTCAGTTCCTAGTAGGCAAAACCGATCATAGCCTTTTGAAAAACCCCACTGAAAAGCGTGTTGCATTCGAGCCCCAAGATCGGTTCCTTTTTGGGCAAGATGATAGTGTGCTTGAGGGAGCAGCAGAGGAGTGTCAGGGACCTCAGGGGTATAAAAAATAGCCACCTCATAAGGAAGTTGGCTTAAAACGGCCAACGTTTTTTGCACCAATTGTTCATAAACCCATAGTGCTTCTTTTTTTCCAATTTCAGCAGCTAATCGTGTTTTTACGGTACCGGCCACTGGATTTTTGGCAAAGAGCAGAAGGAGGTTTTTCACGCTTAAAAAATAAAAAGGTTAGGTTAAACTGCCTTGGCAACTGCTTCCGGCACCTGCCGTGCAGCCATAACAATGTTGGTGAACGGCAATCGTTCTTTGTTCCAAATCCTCTGGAAGAAGTGCTCCAAGCGTTGGATTGGGCCTTTGAATTTTCAAGTCTAGCATTTGATTAAAATCACAATCATATAGGCTTCCATCCCATCGCACTGAAAGCGTATTGGTGCACATCAAACCCGAAAGGGCTACCGGATTAAAGGCATCTACTAATGCGGTCATATAACGTTCATAATTTTCGGAGGCAATCAAATAGTCTAAAAAACGACTAATAGGCAAGTTGGTGATGGTAAACAAATTATTAAATTCAATTTGATAGTCTTTCCAAAGCGCTTTTTTAAAATCTTGTTGCAGGGCCGTTTGATTGCCGGGTAGAAAAGCCCCTGCGGGATTGTAGACTAAGTCTAAAAGTAGTCCTGAATCGGCTTTTCCGTAGCCTTGTGTATTAAGGGCTTTGAGCGCCTTGATGGATTGTGCAAAAACCCCATCGCCCCGTTGGCGATCGGTCTTCTCTTTTTTATAGAAAGGAAGAGAAGAAATAACATGAATATCGTTGGCTTTAAAAAAGGAGGGTAAATCAGCATATTTTTGGTGGGCCACCAAAATGGTGAGGTTAGAGCGCACCATGAGGTCTTCAACACCCAAGGCTTTAGCTTGGGAAACAAACCATCTAAAGTCGGGGTGCATCTCGGGGGCTCCCCCGGTGAGGTCCACTTTTTTAATAGAGGCTTTTTCAATCCATTGGAGGGCTTGTTCCAAGGTTTTGCGAGACATCATTTCTTTTCGATCGGGGCCGGCATCCACATGACAATGGGCACACACTTGATTGCATTTATAGCCGAGGTTAAGTTGTAAAATTTCGAGTTGTTTTGTTTGAAGGGGGTGTTGTTGACAACGGCTAATTTGTTCAGAAAAAGAAGGCAATTTTCCAGGGGCAAAAATACCATTAGACAAATAATCCAATTGTTTGTCAGGGCGCGAAAACAGGTGCTGTTGCCGTTGTAGGGTTTTTTTGTTCATCACATGCTCAATTTATCGTGAAGATTCATCATTTGCACCCCGTGCACCAAGCTGGCACCTCCTCTAATGGCACCTGCCACGTGCAGGGCTTCCATCATTTCTTCTTTTTCTATGCCTCTTTGCAGGCCGTCTTGGGTGTAGGCATCAATACAATAGGGACACTGAATGGTGTGAGCCACAGCTAGGGCTATAAGTGATTTTTCTCGAGCCGAAAGAGCTCCTTCTTCAAATACACGGTTGTAGTAATCAAAAAATTTAGTCCCTAATTCGGGATTCCAATCGCTGATTTGTTTGAACTTTTTTAAGTCTTGAGGGTTGTAATAGGAGGTCATAAAATAATTTATTATATTGCAAAATGAAATATAACTATAAAGAACTATATTTTTCTAAAAATAAAGAAACATTTTAAAGTAGTGAATTTCGGTAAAATTAGAATGAAGATTTATAAGGTGGGTAATGGTGATGCTGTTTCTAACTTTTCAGACCTCAAGTTCTTCTGTTTTTGCAGACTATCTCCCCTTACTGATTTCCAACGTATTGGTAGTTGGTTTTTTTCTCTTTTTTCGCCGCAATTCAGATGTAGAAAAATCCCAATATGAAAGTCATATAGCTGAACTCGAAGCCCGATCTCTTAGAGCCCAAATGAACCCCCATTTTATTTACAATGCCATAAACGGAGTGCAAAGC
>CAYLUQ010000001.1:100639-194123 GCA_964386915.1 uncultured Flavobacteriaceae bacterium
GTGCAAAGCCAAAATTCATGCCGATAAGCAAAAACCAAATTCGATTTGGGGTCATTTTTAGTAAAATCGCTTAGTTAAGCAAAAGATACTAAAAAAGATAACTTAACACAAACCGGCTCGTCGCAAAAGAGCCTCTGGGTCAGGGGCTTTGCCTCTAAATCGCTTGTAGAGGGTCATGGGATGTTCGGTGCCCCCTTTGGAGAGAATATGTTCGGCAAAAGCTTGGGCAGTTTGAGAGTCAAAAATTCCTTTTTCTAAAAACAATTCAAAAGCATCCGCATCCAACACTTCTGCCCATTTGTAGCTGTAGTAGCCGGCGGCATAGCCACCTTGAAAAATATGAGAAAAGGCAGTGCTAGAGCAGTTTTCGGGCACATCTTTTGTAAACTGTATCTTCTTTAAAAGGGCTTGTTCGTGTGCTTTGATGTCTGCAATAGAGGCGCTGTTCTCTCCGTGATAGGACAGGTCTAAAAATCCAAAACCTAATTGTCTTAAAGTTTGCAGCCCTTGTTGAAATTGTGCCGCTTTTTTGATTTTTTCCACATGGTCTAGCGGTAAAATATCCCCTGTTTCAAAATGTTTGGTAAACATGGCTAAAGCTTCAGGTTGATAGCACCAATTTTCCATAATCTGACTGGGGAGCTCAACAAAATCCCAATAAACGCTAGTGCCACTTAGGCCACTGTATTTTGTGCGGGCTAACATGCCGTGGAGGGCATGTCCAAATTCATGAAATAAGGTAGTAACCTCCTGAAAGGTTAAAAGCGAAGGCTGGGTGGCAGTTGGTCTAGAAAAATTACAAACAATAGAAACATGAGGACGTTGTCCTTCTTTTTGAGAACGAAAAGATGTCATCCAAGCGCCATCTCTTTTTCCTGGACGAGGAAAAAAATCGGTATAAAAAAGGGCACAAAAACCATGTTGATCATCGGTAACTTCATATGCTGTAACTTCCTCATGATAGCCCGGCAAAGAAGAATTGACTTTAAATTGGAGACCATAAAGTTTATGTGCAATTTCAAATAATCCGGCCAAAACATGCTCCAGTGGCAAGTAGGGTTTTAGCAATTGTTCATCTAGAGCAAATAGCTTTTGTTTCAGTTTCTCGCTCACAAAGGCGGTGTCCCATCGTTCTAGAGAAGACAAGCCTAAGTGGGTGGCAAAAGCCTCAAGTTCTTTCCATTCTTGTTGCGCTGCCGGAAGTGCTTTTTCATAGAGTTCTTCTAAAAAGCGGAGGGCTTCCTGCTCCGATTTTGCCATGCGTTCTTCCAATACAAAAGCAGCGTGAGAGGAATAGCCCAAAAGAGCTGCCCGTTTTTTGCGTAGGCTAATAATCTGTTTGATGTTCTCTAGATTATTTTGGGGATTTTCTTGAAACCCTCTACTGCCAAAAGCCAATACCATTTTTTTTCGGAGGGCTCTGTTTTCGGCATAGGTAATAAAAGGCACATAGATGGGATAATCTAACGTAAACAACCAGCCCTCAAGATTTTTTTGCTGCGCCAAGGCAGCGGCCATTTCAATTACGTTTTCGGGGAGACCTTTCAAATCTTCACTATTGGTGAGGTGTAAAGAAAATGCCTGAGTGTCTGCTAAAACATTTTGCCCAAATTGTAAACTCAACTGGGCGAGTGAAGTGTCTATTTTTCTTAGGTTTTCCTTTTCCTCTGCGGTTAATAAAGCACCATTGCGAACAAATCCTTTATATTCCTTTTCTAAAAGTGTATTTTCCTCAGGGGTTAAAACCTCTCTGTTGGCTGTTTCATAAACGGTTTTGATGCGTTCAAATAGGGTTTCATTTAAACGAATATCATTTTGAAATTGAGTGAGTAGTGGTGCTGCTTCCTGTGTAATTTGCTGTAATTCAGCTGAGGTTTCGGCACTGTTTAAATTAAAAAGAATGCTACTCACGCGTGAGACCAATTCACCACAATCATCCAGCCTTTTTAGTGTATTTTCAAAAGTAGGAGCTTCGGTTTGTTGAACCAAAGTGTCAATTTCTGACAGAGCAATTTGAATACTCTCCTTAAGGGCTGGAATAAAATGTTCGTTTTTGATTTCGTTAAAAGGGATGGCCTCATGGGGTGTTTCGAATTTTTGGAGCAAAGGGTTCTTCATGTAAAGACTATTTTTTAAGATTTTTATTACTCATTGAAACTTTTTCTTTGAGGTCATTTTTATAGGCCATCATTTTTTGCAAGATTGCTTCGTCATGGCTGCCTAAAATTTGAAGGGCTAATAAGCCAGCATTTTTTGCGCCGTTAAGAGCTACAGTGGCTACGGGAACGCCACCTGGCATTTGTAAAATAGATAAGATAGAATCCCATCCGTCTATGGAGTTGCTGGATTTTATAGGCACGCCAATAACAGGCAAAGGGCTCACGGCAGCAATCATACCCGGCAAATGGGCTGCTCCTCCGGCACCTGCAATAATAACTTTCAGCCCTTTTTGGTGCGCTGTTTTACCGTAGTTAAGCATATGTTCGGGGGTTCTGTGAGCCGATACAATTTCAACCTCCATTGCCACGTTAAACGATTTGATGATGTCAACAGCTTCTTGCATTACGGGCAGATCTGATTGACTTCCCATTATAATTCCTATTTGTGCCATATCTATTTTGCGATTACTTCTATTGTTTCTTTTACTTGTTCTGCCATTTTTCGAGCCACTTCTACTGATTCGTTCACAATGGTAACATGTCCCATTTTTCTAAATGGGCGCGTTTGCTTTTTACCATAAAGATGAGGGCTTACGCCTTCAATAGCAAGAATTTGATCCATATTTTTGTAGATCACATTTCCTTCATGCCCTTCTTTTCCTACCAAATTGACCATAACAGCAGCGGCTTTGTTTCGCGTTGCCCCTAGTGGTAAATCTAAAAGGGCTCTAATGTGTTGCTCAAATTGTGAGGTAAAAGCTGCTTCTATGGAATAGTGCCCACTATTGTGCGGGCGAGGTGCAACTTCATTCACCAAAAGCTCACCTTCTGGCGTTAAAAAAAGTTCAACCGCTAACAAGCCTACGTGTTGAAAAGCTTTAGAAACCTTGAGGGCTAGCGCTTCAGCAGCTTGTGCTGTTTCTTTGGCTATACGGGCAGGAGAAAGCACATATTCTACTTGATTGGCTTCGGGATGAAATTCCATTTCAACCGGGGGGTAGTGTGCCACTGCGCCCGATGGATTGCGACAAACAATAACACTGAGTTCTTGGACAATTACAATTTTTTCTTCGGCCAGACAAGCGCCTTCAGGAAGTTCTTCAACTGCTTGGTTGGAACGTATAACCTTGACCCCATAGCCGTCATAACCCAATGTGGCGGCTTTCCAAATGAATGGAAATGAAACCGTTCCTCGAGCAATGGCATTTTTAAGTTCTGCCAAAGAAGAAAAGGTGTCAAAAGGGGCTGTAGGAATTTGATGCTGTTTGTAAAATTGCTTTTGGGTGCCTTTATTTTGAATGGTGCTTAGCACATGACTTTGAGGAAAAACCTGAACCCCTTTTTTTTCTAGGGCGCGCAGGGCATCAACATTAACATTTTCTATTTCAAAAGTGAGGCAGTCTACAGCTTCTCCAAAGGCATAAACGGTGTCAAAATCCATCAAGTCGCCTTCAACAAATTGATGTGCTTTTTGTTTTGCTGGGGCATCGGGAGAGGGGTCTAAAACTGCAGTAGTAAGATCCCATCTAGAGGTAACATCGAGAAGCATTTTACCTAATTGCCCTCCGCCTAAAATACCAATTGTCTTGGTTGTGGAAAAAAAAGCCATGATTTCTTTTTGCAAAAATACACATAAGTTTTTGGGAAAGGAAAAATGCGATGCAAATTGGGTATCTTTGTTGCCTAAAGAAAATACTTCATGTTAAACATTGTCCTTTTTGGAAAACCCGGTGCTGGTAAAGGAACGCAAGCAGCATTTTTAAAATCTAAGTATCATTTGGTGCATTTATCCACTGGAGATTTATTTCGAAAAAATATTCAAGAAAAAACCGAATTGGGGCTTTTGGCCAAAAGCTATATGGATCAGGGAGATTTAGTCCCAGATCAAGTAACCATTGATATGCTGGAAGAAGCGGTTAAAGAATATCCTAAAGCCAAAGGATTTATTTTTGATGGTTTTCCACGCACCCAAGCACAGGCAGCAGCATTAGACGCCTATTTAGATGATAAGAATATGGCCATTAGGGCTACCATAGCGCTAGAAGCAGAAGATGACTTGCTCATTGAGCGTTTGCTAGAACGGGGTAAAACCTCAGGTAGAACAGATGATCAAGACGTTGAAAAAATTCGAAATCGTTTTGAAGAATATGAGCGCAAAACAGCCCCTGTAAGAAACTATTATGAGGCACAACAAAAATTTCATTCGATCAACGGAATAGGCTCCATTTCTGAAATCACGGACCGATTGAGTGCCTTGATTGAAAGTTTATGACCGAAGGCAATTTTGTTGACTATGTAAAGCTCTCTGTCAGATCTGGCAATGGAGGCAAAGGATCAGCACATCTTCACCGCGAAAAATATGTTGCCAAAGGGGGTCCCGATGGGGGCGACGGCGGCAGAGGCGGACACGTAGTGGTAAAAGCCAATCCCAATTTATGGACTCTCTATAGCTTTAAATTTAAAAAACACTTTCATGCCGGACATGGCGGAGATGGAAGCAAAAACAGAAGCAGTGGTGTTCAGGGTGAAGATACGCTAATTGAGGTGCCCCTAGGAACAGTGGTGCGCAACACCCAAACCCAAGAAGTTTTATTTGAAATCACAGCCGAAAACGAAACACAAATTTTACTTGAAGGTGGATTGGGTGGTCGTGGCAACTGGCATTTTAAATCCGCTACTAATCAAACACCTCGCTATGCCCAGCCGGGTATTGAAGGGCGCGAGCTAGACATTACCTTAGAGTTGAAAGTGCTTGCCGATGTGGGCTTGGTTGGCTTTCCCAATGCAGGAAAATCAACTTTACTTTCTGTGCTAACGGCTGCTAAACCCAAAATTGCAGACTATGAATTCACTACCCTAAAACCCAATTTAGGCATAGTAGAATATCGTGATTTTAGAACTTTTGTGATGGCAGATATCCCCGGAATTATAGAAGGAGCCGCAGAGGGTAAAGGTTTAGGTCATTATTTTTTGCGTCATATTGAACGCAATGCCGTTTTGCTTTTTATGATTCCCGCCGATACACCCTCTGTGGCGGATGATTTTAAAATTTTACAAAACGAATTAAAAAAATACAACCCCGAAATGTTAGATAAGGCCTACGCCGTTGCCCTAACCAAGGCCGATCTACTTGATGATGAATTACGGCAAGCCTATCAAGAAGAACTAGATGAAACCTTTGGCGATATCCCCCATTTTATGATTTCTAGTGTATCTGAATATAATCTAACGCGTCTTAAAGAAGGGCTTTGGGCCTTGTTGAATGCTGATGAACTATAAATCTGTTTTATTTTTTTTAGGCATCCTCCAAGGGCTTGTGGCGCAAGACCCTGCTCCACCTGCTATCTATGACTTTGAGAAAGATGAGGTCTATCTAACTACACGACAAATGTGGATGGATCAACTGGAAGAAAAGCTCACCGTAGCAGGTCTTGACAGTCTCACCGCATGGGCTTCTCTACATAAAGATTGGGAAACGGTGTTGGACTATGCCCCTCAAGCTTTTACCCGCTCTCCAACCGCTCAACGATTCTATCAATGGGGAGGAGCTGCTGGATTTCAATCATTGGCAGTAGCTCGAATTTTTGCATTGCCCTATGTAGAAAAAATGAAAGAGGGATTTAAAAAAGCATATGCGCTAGACCCTCAAAATAAATTTATTTTAACTGCATTGATTGAAACCTACTCTGTGTTGCCCGGTTTGATAGGAGGTAATATTACATATGCCCAAGAAAAAGCTGCCGAATTGGCCGCAATTGACCCAATTGAAGGGGCTTTTGCTAAAGGCTATATTGCTGAAGTTGAACAACAAAAAAGTATGGCTAAACTACATTATCAAAAAGCCTTTGACTTGTTTAAAGCACAAAATTCAACTCGTGAAATGTATCTGGAAAAAGCAAGACGAGAATGGTTGTATGAAATGGGAAGTGTTGCGGCACGATTTGAAATGGAATATGAAGTAGGGAGCCAATTATTGCATCATTATTTAGCGCTCTATTCCAAAAAGGACACGGTGCCTTTGGCATGGGTATATTATCGTTTGGGGCAGTTATCCCTCCTTGAAGCTAATCCTCAAGAGGCTTTGGCCTATTTAGAAAAAGCTAAAAAACTCAATCCTAAATTGGAAGGATTGGCGGCAACCTTGAAAGAAGCGAAACCATGAAACACATTCATTTTATTGCCATTGGAGGCAGTGCCATGCATAGTTTAGCTTTAGAATTACAAGCTCTAGGCTATACAGTCACCGGAAGTGATGATGCTATTTTTGAACCCTCTCGTTCCAAATTGGAAGCAGCGGGTTTACTCCCCCCAACATTGGGGTGGTTTCCTGAAAAATTGAAGACCTCTGTAGATCGTGTTATATTAGGTATGCACGCTCGAGTTGATAATCCGGAATTACTTGCCGCACAGAAGATGGGCTTAACCATTCAATCTTATCCAGAATTTTTAGCAGAATGTTTACAAGATAAAACAAGGGTTGTCATTGCCGGAAGTCATGGAAAAACCACAATCACTTCCATGATTTTACATGTTTTAAACTATCATGAGCAAACCGTAGATTATATGGTTGGAGCACCCGTAAAAGGGCTCTCCAAAACACTTTCACTCACTGCAGACAATTCTTTTGCCCTGCTAGAAGGAGATGAATATTTATCTTCAGCCATAGACCGTCGCTCAAAATTTTTATGGTATCAACCTCAAATTGCTATCATCACAGGCATTGCATGGGATCACGTGAATGTTTTTACCACTTTTGAAGACTATGTTAAAACCTTTGAAGCTTTTGTGTTATCCCTTTCGGAAGGGGGTGTGCTTCTCTATAATGAAACCGATGAGGTTTTAAAAAACTTGGTGGAAAACACAACCCATCCCATTAAAAAAATTCCCTATCAATTGCCGGAATACAGCATTGAAAAGGGCCAAACCTATTGGACAACACCTGAAGGGAAATTGCCTTTGCCTTTTTTTGGAGAACATAATTTATTAAATGCCAATGGGGCGCGTTGGGTATTGCAACTTATGGGAGTAGACCAAACCGATTTTTATGAGGCCATTTCTAGTTTCAAAGGGGCAGCAAAACGATTAGAGCTATTAGCCAAAGGACCAACGGCTTATTTATACAAAGATTTTGCCCATGCACCTAGCAAGGTCAAAGCTTCTGTAGAAGCCGTTCAAAAGCAATTTCAACAGCACCGTATTATAGCCTGTTTTGAATTGCACACCTATAGCAGTACAGACCCTACATTTTTAAATCAATACCAATCGGCCTTTAGCAATATTGATATAGCAGCTGTGTTTTTTGATCCGGAGGCACTCAAAATTAAAAATCGTCCCTTGTTGGAAATAGCCGAAATTAAAAAAGCCTTTGGTCGAGAGGATTTAGTGGTTTTGGATACTCCTTTGGAATTGGAAGCCTTTTTAGACCAACAAGATTTTTCCAATACCCTTCTGTTGATGATGAGTTCAGGGAATTTTGGTGGTTTGGAATGGCGTCTTTTAGAAGAAAAAATAAGCCGTTCTTAGCTCTTTTTTATATCTTTAAGAAGGTCAAAATAAATATAAGCCCTCTAAAATCCATACCGTTTTATGGAAGGAAGTCCCCAAAAATTACCCATCAAAGCATGGGATGTTAAAGATCGTCCTAGAGAAAAACTATTAAACTCCGGAGAAAATACGCTAAGCAATGCTGAGCTATTGGCCATATTGATTGGTAGCGGCAGTGCAAAAGAATCTGCGGTGCGTTTAATGCAACGCTTGCTCGTGTCTCACCATAACAAATTGCTACACGTGCAACAATTGTCCATAGAACAAATGATGACCTTAAAGGGCATAGGCAAGGTGAAAGCCATCAAAATTAAGGCAGCACTGGCGCTAGGGCAACGACTCTCTTTAGAAAAAGTGCCCGAAAAACTTGCCATGACCAATAGCCAGGCGGTTCATCAGGTTATAAAGCCTATGTTGGCACATTTAAAACATGAAGAATTTTGGGTGCTCTATCTCAATCAAGCCCATCGATTGGTCGAGCAACAGTGTTTGAGTAAGGGAGGCATTACACAGACCTCTGTTGACCTAAGGTTGGCCCTAAAAAGAGCCCTTGAATTAGGAGCTACGGCAATGATTTTAGCCCACAACCATCCCTCTGGCAATTTAACACCAAGTGCAGCCGATAAATCCTTAACCCGAAAATTTAAACATGCAGCCACCACGCTAGACCTAAGGGTGATTGATCATCTTATTGTGGCAGCCCAAGGTTATTTGAGCTTTGCTGATGAAGGATTGCTATAGTCATACAATCCAAGTCTAGAAAAATTGGACGTTGTTGTGTAAGGCTTTATCTTAGAGCGATGATTGAAAAAGCACGTATTACTGATATTTTTTTTGATTTGGATCACACCCTTTGGGATTTTGAAAAAAATTCAGCCTTAACCTTTCAGAAAATTTTTAAAGAGTTAAATCTTTCTCTTGACCTCAGCCTTTTTCTCAAACACTATGTGCCCATTAATCACGCTCAATGGAAACGCTATCGCAACAATGAAATCTCCCAAGAAACGCTCCGGCATGAAAGATTAGCCCTCACCTTTGAGGCTTGTGCAATAGAATTAAACCGGGAAGCTCTTGCCGCTATTTCACATTTGTACATTGAATATTTAAGCACTTTTCCTCATTTGTTTGAAGATGCTTTGTTGTTGTTAAAAACGCTAAAAGAAAAATATACGCTCCATATTATTACCAATGGTTTTGAATCTATTCAGCATAAAAAAATAGAACGGTCGGGATTGACTCCCTATTTTGAAAAGGTGTTTACAGCTGATAAAATTGGTCAGAAGAAACCCCATCCTCTCATTTTTGAAACGGCTTTGAAAGATACCCAAACACAAGCCAAAAACGCTTTGATGATTGGCGATAGTTGGGAGGCCGATATTGATACCCCTTTAAAAATGGGATTCCAAGCCATCCATTTTAATTCGCATCAAGAAGCTGCTCACAATCAATGTTGGCAGGTGAAGAGCTTAAAGGAAATTCTCACTCACTTTATGGAGAAGCAAGCCGATTAGCCCCGTTCATTAATCTTTTTTATGGTATTTTTGGCGCATGGATATTAAAAATGCTCAAAAGGCTGTAGATCGATGGATTCAAGAACACGGGGTTCGCTATTTTAACGAACTCACCAATATGGCACAACTCACCGAAGAAGTGGGTGAAGTGGCTCGAATCATTGCAAGACGCTATGGAGAGCAATCTGAAAAAGAAAGTGATGTCCAAAAAGATTTAGGAGAAGAACTGGCCGATGTTTTGTTTGTGGTGTTTTGTTTAGCCAATCAAACCGGAATAAATTTAGAGGAGGCATTTGAAAAAAAAATGGCTCTTAAGTCTAAAAGAGACCACGATAGACACCATAGCAATCCAAAATTAAAATCTTAACGGGCCATGGAGCTACAGCTTTCACACCCTTCAGGTTTTTGTGAAGGGAACTTGCAAATAACCGGATCAAAAAGCGAAACCAACCGCTTGTTGTTGTTGCAAGCCCTTTATCCAAATATTGAAATTGTGAACGGTTCAGCTTCTGATGATAGTGTGGCTATGACAAAAGCATTACAGCGTGCTACCAATACGGTCGATATTCATCACGCAGGAACCGCCATGCGATTTTTAACCGCCTATTTTTCGATTCAAGAGGGGAAAACGGTAGAACTTACCGGTTCTTCAAGAATGCAAGAGCGGCCCATTTCCATTTTGGTAGAGGCCTTAAGAAGTTTAGGCGCCCAAATAGACTATGTTAAAAAGGAGGGCTACCCGCCCCTTCGCATTCAAGGCACCAAATTTAATCGCAACGAAGTGACTTTATCCGCCCAAGTGAGTAGTCAATATATCACAGCTCTAATGCTCATAGCCCCTCGTTTGCCAAAGGGTTTGTCCATTCATTTGGAAGGAAACATAACCTCATTGCCCTATTTAAAAATGACTCAGGCTTTGTTAAATGAGCTGGGAATTCAGGCTAGGTTTGAAGGACAAAGCATTCATGTGGCACCGGCAAACAAGGTAAATACTGCTGTTCAGGTTGTGGAATCAGATTGGAGCTCAGCCTCCTATTTTTTTAGCATAGTTGCCCTTGCCAAACAGGCCAAGATTAGCTTGAGCGCCTATAAAAAAGAAAGCCTTCAAGGAGATTCAGGGCTAATGGCAATTTATGATCAGCTTGGGGTGGCCAGTCAAATTAAAGGCCAAACCTTGTGGTTGGAGAAAAAACCACTAACAACTGAAAAAGTTTTGGAGTTGGATCTAACCACCATGCCCGATATTGCACAGACAATTGCTGTAACCTGTTATGGATTAGGAATAGGATGTAATCTCTATGGTTTACATACGCTTAAGATAAAAGAAACGGATCGGTTGGAAGCGCTCCATACAGAATTAACCAAATTGGGTGCTGTTCTCAAGGTGACAGACAAGAGCTTGCACCTAGAGCCAGGACAGCATTTTAAAGTAGGCAAAAGCATAGCCACCTATCATGATCATCGCATGGCTATGGCCTTTGCACCACTAGCACTAAAAGTGCCCCTCTCCATCCAAGATTCGGGAGTAGTATCCAAATCATTTCCTACTTTTTGGAAAGATTTAAAGGCACTTCAATTTTTAGTGCGTTAATATTTTCACTTTTACTTGACATCCCCTAGTTGAGCAACTTATATTTGCAGCCTAAAATATTTTTATGAAACTTTCAGATTTTGATTTTAATCTTCCCAGCTCTCTATTAGCCCAACACCCTGCAACAGATCGTGATGAATCACGTTTAATGGTACTCAACCGTGCTGATGAAACTATTGAACACAAAACCTTTAAAGATGTTATTGACTATTTCGATGAGGGTGATGTCATGGTGCTTAACAATACCAAAGTATTCCCGGCTCGTCTTTTTGGTAACAAAGAAAAAACAGGAGCTCGAATTGAAGTGTTTTTGTTAAGAGAGCTCAATCAAGAGCAGCGCCTTTGGGATGTGCTAGTTGATCCGGCTAGAAAAATCAGAATTGGAAACAAGCTCTATTTTGGAGACGATGAAAGTTTGGTGGCAGAAGTGATAGATAACACTACCTCAAGAGGAAGAACTCTCCGGTTTTTGTTTGATGGTTCTTATGCTGAGTTTAGAACAAAACTCAAAGAATTAGGGCAAACACCCTTGCCAAAATATATTAAGCGTCCAGTAGAATCTCAAGACGAAGAGCGCTATCAAACCATTTATGCTAAACACGAGGGAGCTGTGGCTGCCCCAACTGCTGGATTGCATTTTTCAAAGCATTTGCTAAAGCGCATGGAAATTAAAGGAATTGACCTAGCCGAAATCACGTTGCATGTAGGTTTAGGCACTTTTAGTCCTGTGGAAGTTGAAGACCTTTCCAAGCATAAAATGGATTCGGAAGAATTGATTATTGATCAGATTGCAGTTGATAAGGTTAACCATGCCAAAAAAGCCAACAAACGCATTTGTGCTGTGGGTACAACCGTTATGCGAGCTTTGGAAAGTTCTGTTTCTTCCGCTCAAATGCTCAATGAATATCAAGGCTGGACACATAAATTTATTTTTCCACCCTACGATTTTTCAATCGCCAATTGCATGATTACCAATTTCCACACCCCCAAGTCTACTTTGTTGATGATGGTGTCGGCTTTTGCAAATGAAAAATTCATCAAACACGCCTATCAAACGGCTATTAAAGAAAAATATAATTTTTATAGCTATGGCGATGCCATGCTAATTTTATAATTCGATTTCGCAAAACAAAAAGGACAGTTTGGTTGTTAAAAAAGACATTCGCTCCTTGTCTGAAGAAGATCTGAAGGCTTTTTTAGAAACCCACGGACAAGCACCCTACAGAGCCGCACAAATTTATCAGTGGCTTTGGCAAAAGGGAGTGCATGATTTTGAACAGATGACCAATTTGTCAAAATCACTTCGAGCCCTATTAGAAACGCATTTTGAATTTTATCCCATTGCTATAGACCAACAGCAAAGAAGTGGAGACGGCACCATCAAAAATGCGGTGAAACTCCATGATGGTTTGGTGGTGGAATCGGTTTTAATTCCTACAGCCTCTCGCACCACCGCCTGTGTTTCGTCCCAAGTGGGCTGTAGTTTGGATTGCAATTTTTGCGCAACCGCCCAACTCAAACGCCTTCGGAATTTAAATCCAGATGAAATTTTTGATCAAGTCTTCGCCATTGATCAACAAAGCAGAGCCTATTTTCAAAGACCCCTTTCTAATATTGTCTTTATGGGAATGGGTGAGCCTTTAATGAATTATAAAAATGTGCTTTTAGCCATTGATAAAATGACCCATCCCAATGGGTTAGGTTTGTCTCCAAGACGCATTACACTTTCTACTTCAGGCATTCCTAAGATGATAAAAAAAATGGCAGATGATCAGGTGCGGTTTCGTTTGGCCGTTTCTTTGCACAGTGCTAGGCAAGAAATTAGAGAGCAAATTATGCCCTTTGCTAAGCAGTTTCCTCTTCATGACCTAGAAGAAGCTTTGTGCTATTGGACAGCTAAAACCAATCAAAACCTCACTTTTGAATATGTGATATGGAAAGGCGTTAACGATACCCAAGAAGACATTAAAGCCTTGGTGAGCTATTGCAAAAAATTTTCCTGTAAAGTTAACCTAATAGAATATAACCCCGTTGAGGGTACTGCCTTTGAAGGGGCTCCCATGCCCGTAATTGAAGATTATATGGCAGGTTTGGAGCGTGCCCGAATTCCTGTTACGTTTAGACGCTCTAGAGGACGTGATATTGATGCTGCTTGTGGACAATTAGCAAACAAGGCAAAGGTTTAAGGAAAATTTATGTTCAGGGGGTTTGTCCCGCTAGAAATAATATCTTTGAATGACTTATGAAAGTAATTGAAAAGATAAAACAGCCCATTTATCAAGAAATGGAACTTTTTGAGGAAAAATTTTCTCAATCCATGTCCTCCAAAGTGGCACTTTTAAATCGAATTACCCATTTTATAGTGAACCGCAAAGGAAAGCAAATGCGCCCTATGTTGGTTTTTTTGGTGGCTAAACTCTTGGGAGGTGGAAAAATAAATGAACGTTCCTACCGTGGTGCCGCCGTGATTGAACTCATTCACACGGCTACTTTGGTGCATGATGATGTGGTTGACGAAAGCTACAAGCGACGAGGATTTTTTTCTTTAAACGCCTTGTGGAAAAATAAAATAGCCGTATTGGTGGGAGATTATTTGTTGTCTAAGGGATTGTTGCTTTCCATAGAAAATGAAGATTTTGATTTATTAAAAATTATTTCTGTAGCGGTTAGAGAAATGAGTCAAGGTGAATTGCTACAAATTGAAAAAGCCCGCAATCTGAATATTACGGAGGCCGTTTATTATGAAATTATTCGTCAAAAAACAGCAGCCCTTTTAGCGTCTTGTTGTGCCATGGGGGCCCAATCTGTAGGAGCTCCAGAAGAGGAGGTGGTCAAAATGCACCAGTTTGGAGAACGTATTGGAATGGCATTTCAAATTAAAGATGATTTGTTCGATTATGGAACCCAAAGCATTGGCAAGCCAACCGGAATCGATATTAAGGAGCAAAAAATGACATTGCCCCTAATCTATACGCTCAATAAAGTTTCAAAGCAAGATAAACAGTGGTTAATTAATTCGATTAAAAATTACAACCGAGATAAAAAGCGGGTAAAAGCGGTGATTGAAATGGTAAAAAAAGAAGGAGGTTTGGATTTTGCTGCAGAAAAAATGGAATTTTATCGAAAAGAAGCGCTTGCCCTGCTTGCCACCTATCCTAATAACAAATTTAGGGAAGCCCTAACCTTGATGGTGAACTATGTGATTGAACGAAAAATTTAATCACCCGAGGAAGTCATCCCATTAAAATTAATTAATTTCATACCAAAAGGCATTTTGATTAGTAGGTCAACCATAGATGAAGTTTATCAAACCGCACGTGTTGAGGAGGTTATTGGTGATTTTGTGACCTTAAAAAAAGCGGGTTCTAACTACAAAGGACTAAGCCCTTTTTCCCAAGAGCGCACCCCCAGTTTTATGGTGTCGCCAGTCAAACAAATTTGGAAAGATTTTAGTAGCGGAAAAGGAGGTAATGTGGTTGCGTTTTTAATGGAACACGAGCATTTCACCTACCCCGAAGCCATTCGCTATTTGGCCAAGAAATACAATATTGCTATTGAAGAAACGGTGCAAACCGACGCTCAAAAGGAAGAGGCAAACCTCAAAGAAAGTTTGTTTTTAGTTTCTCAATTTGCGCAAGATTATTTTCATCAAAATCTAACGGAAAGTGAAGAAGGAAGGGCCATTGGGAAAACCTATTTTGAGGCTCGTGGATTTTCAGAAGCCACACAAAAGCAGTTTGCCTTAGGCTATGCCTTAGAAGACAAAACAGCTCTCTATGAGGCGGCAATCAAAGCCGGTTATAATGAAACCTTTTTAGAACAAAGCGGTTTGATTATCAAAAATGAGCGCGGCTCCATTGATCGGTTTCGGGCCCGGGTAATGTTTCCCATTAGAAGTATGGCGGGTAGGGTGCAAGGTTTTGGAGGAAGAATTTTATCCAAGAACACAAAAACCGCCAAATATCTCAATTCGCCTGAAAGTGAGATCTATCATAAGAGCAAGGTTTTATATGGCATCTATGAAGCCAAGCAAGCCATAGCCAGAAAAGATTTGGCCTATTTGGTTGAAGGCTATACAGATGTTATTCAAATGTACCAAAGCGGTATACAAAACGTAGTGGCTTCTTCAGGCACCGCCCTCACCCCAGATCAAATTAGAATGATTAGCCGACTGACCCAAAATTTGGTTGTGCTCTTTGATGGAGATGCCGCCGGAACCCGTGCTGCCATTAGAGGTATTGATCTGATCTTGGAGCAAGGCATGAATGTGAAGGTGTGTTCTTTCCCTGAAGGAGAAGACCCAGATAGTTTTGCCCAACAAAATTCGCTAGAAGACCTAACGGCCTTTTTAGAAAATAACGCCCAAGATTTTATCCAATTTAAAACCGATTTGTTGATAAAAGAAAGTGGCGATGATGCAGCTAAGAAAGCACAAACCATTCGAGAAATTGTGCAAAGTATTGCTAAAATTCCCGATCTAATTCAGCAAGAGCTCTATATTAAAAGATGCGCTTCCTTATTAGAAGTGTCTGAAACGGTGCTGTTCAATACCCTAGCACAAGTGGTGAATAAACAGCAAAAAGGAACGAAAACAAGACCCCTGCCAAAAGGACCTTCAGATTTAGCAATCATTAAACCGGCAAAAGTTGAGGATCCTAAATTCTTTGCACTCCCTTTTTTAGAAAAGCAAATCATTGTCATCCTTTTGCATTATGGCACACTAGAAGTTGATTTTGATGAAATTTTCCTTTCTGCCAATAAAGAGGGGGTGTTGGTTGAAGAATCTAAAGTAATTCGAGCTAAAGTTTTTGAAAAAATATTTTTGGATTTACAGCAAGACGAAATTGACTTTGTAAACCCAGATTTTCAGGCTCTTTATGCCCTTTTGATGGAGTCCCTACAAACCACAGGGGCCATTCAAATGGAAAGCTTGTTGCAAGAATGCAACGATAGTTTGGGGCAATTGCTTTCTGATCTTTTGCTAGAAGATGAAATTCATCAACTCCATCAATGGGAAAAGAAAAACATTTTTGTTAAAGACCGAAAAGCGGGCGTTGGGCAATTGGTGAGTGAAACGATTTTAAGCCTACGTCGCATATTGATTGATCAAAAAATTGAAGCCATGTCTCACCCCAAAGAAGAGTTAGATGAAAAAGAATCGGCAGCGGTTTTGGAAGAAATTATGCAATATCAAAACCTTAAAAAAATCCTCTCACGCAAATTGAATAGAGTACTCTAAACCAAATTGAGGTTTAGGGCGTGCTGGTATAAATTCACCAAATTTTCTACATCTAATTTTTTCATTAATCTGCTTTTGTAGGTGTTTACTGTTTTTTGATGAATGTTTAGCTCCTTGCTTATTTCCACATTCCGATGTCCTTTCACAATGAGTCTCAACACCTCAATTTCGCGTTTAGAAAGTTTGCCAAAAGTGTTTCTGGGTCGATCTAAATCTAAATTGTAATTAATTTCATAACGATGATCTGTGGCAATGGGAAAGCGATTAAACTGTTAAAGTCTTTCTACCGCTTCAATCAAAATACGCCCTTGGCTTTTCTTTGAAATAAAACCCAAGGCACCAGCTTTTAAAAGTGAAACAGCATAAATATCTTGTGGTTGGCCGGTGTAAATCACAATGGAGATTTCCGGATAATGTTCCTCCAATTTTTCAATTAATTGGGTGGGATTATCGTCATCCAGTTCCATTTCACAAAACACAATATCAATAGGATTGTCTACTAGAAAATCAAAAAGTGCTTCGCCTTTTTGAAAGGCTTTTTCAAGAACAATGTGTGGGGTTTTTTTAAAAAAAGATTTAAATCCTTTGTGAACTACAGGATGAGGATCAAGAAGGGCAATACGAATCATTTGGGGTTCTAGGCTTGTTTTGAGGCTTAAAAATATAAAAATTAACGCAATTTTTCAGGAATTTTGCAAACGGGTATCGGAATCATTTTGTGTTGGCTTTTTTGATGATGCTGTTGATAGATGGCCATTACCTTATGTTGTGCGGCACTAAAATGCTTTGGGTCAAGGTGTTGTTCTGAAGCTCGCATGGCCCATTCCAATTCAGCATAGGAAGCTCCCAATTGCTCCTCATCAGTACGTTGATCAGACCAAAGGCCATCTGTGGGTGCTGCCTTTTGTATGGTGTCAACAATAGCTAATGATTTTGCAAGCGCATAGACTTCCGTTTTCATCAAGTCGGCAATAGGACTTAGATCTACCCCACCATCACCATATTTGGTATAAAAACCCACTCCAAAATCTTCAACCTTATTGCCCGTTCCGGCTACTAAATAATGCTCTAAAGCGGCAAAATAATAAAGTGTACTCATGCGGAGTCGCGCTCGGGTATTGGCCAAACTCAGCAAATGTTGATCTGCTTTTTCGGTAGGAGGCAATTGATTTTGAAAAGTATCAAAAACTGAGGTTAGTGATATAGTTTTGCCTTCAACATTGGGGTATTTTTTGGTTAACCATTCTATGTGTTGTTGGGCTCTGCTCACCTGTGAGGGGTCTTGATGAATTGGCATTTCGAGGCACAATACGGGTTTTTGAGTCAAGGCACAGAGGGTTGACGTTACAGCAGAATCTATGCCTCCAGAAATCCCAACCACAAAGCCTTTTTGGTGAGATTGTGCGAGGTAGGCATTGAGCCAGTCTACTATATGTTGGATTATTTTTTCGGGTGATTTCATGACTTTAATCAATTACCGTGTATGTTTGTACAAAATTAGTGCAAAACTCCTGATGAAAAAATTTCTACCCACAAAGGCCATCAAACGTCCTTCGATTTTATTAGGAATGCTGATTTTGGCTCCTTTTTTTGCCATTCTTTCAGGATGTGCAGCAAAAGACGCTACAGAAGAAAAAATTAAAGCATTACCGGTTTCACTCACCATAGATCGATTTGATTTAAAATTTCAACGGGCAGACGCTCAAGCTTTACCAAAACTCAAGGCAGACTATCCTTATTTATTTCCTTCAGAATTTAAAGACAGCATTTGGATTGCTAGACAAAAAGACAGTCTTCAATTGCTTATTCAAGATGCGGTTGAAGCTCATTTTAAGGAACTGAACCACCTCGAAAAGTCACTTTCTCATTTGTTTCAGCACATTCAATTTTATTTTCCTGAAGTAAAAACACCAACCGTAATTGGATTAACCAATAATGTAGACTATCAAATTAAAACGGTCTATGCAGATTCTTTAGTGCTACTCTCATTAGACACTTTTTTAGGAGCAAATCATCCGCTCTATGAAGGCATTCCCAATTACATTAGAAAAGAAATGGATGAGGTTTATCTTCCGGCCCAGGTGGTAGATAAATTTGCAGCAGCACAACTTAAAGGACCCCAAAACAGGACCTTTTTGGCTCATTTGATATGGCATGGAAAAAAACTCTATTTGCAAGACCTTCTCAATTCGCATATTGACGATGCCTACAAAATGGGCTATACCCCTGAGGAGCAGCAATGGGCAGTAGAAAACGAACGTTTTATATGGCAATATTTTATCGAAAAACAATTGCTTTATGATACCGACCCAGACCTCATCAGACGCTTTGTTTCGCCCGCCCCTTTTTCGAAATTTTATTTAGAAATAGACAATGAATCTCCCGGTAGAATTGGTGCTTGGATCGGCTGGCAAATGGTGCGAGCCTACAGTGAGCGCCATCCAAACACACCGCTAAAACAACTACTACAAATGTCTCCTGAAGCACTTTTCCAAGCTTCGGGCTATAAACCAAAACGCTAATGGCCATTCAAAAAACAACTTCCATCAACATTCAAGTTAGTTTAGACGAAAACAATGTTCCCGAAAAAATGAATTGGACTGCCCCAGATGGAGGTATCGAAAATGAAGAAACCCAGGCTATCCTTTTGGCTTTTTGGGATGCCCAAAAACAAGAAACCTTAAAAATGGATTTATGGGTGAAAGAAATGCCTGTGGATCAAATGCAGCAATTTTTTCATCAAACTCTAGTCGCCATGAGCCAAACGTTTTATAAGGCCACTCAAGATGAAAAAATGACGGCCACCATGCAAGATTTTTGCGATTATTTTGCCGAAAAATTAAATTTAAAAAAAGAGGATTAAGGCTTTTGAAGTCTTTTAAATTCTTGGTTTAAGCCTTCAATATAGTCCAATAGTTCATCGCAGCCCGCTTTGTTAGTGGCAGAAGTAATAAACACGGGAGGGAGTGCTGCCCAAGCCGATTCTAAAAGGGCGGCTTCATAGTTTTTTACATGCGTCTCCAGCTGTTTTGGTTTTAGTTTATCGGACTTTGTAAAAACAATGGCAAACGGAATTTGTTTTTGTCCCAACCACTCCATAAATGCCACATCAATGGATTGGGGCTCATGCCGAATGTCTATCAAGACAAAGGCGCAAAACAATTCTTTTCGTCGTTCAAAATAGCGGGTAATAAATCCTTGAAATTGTTTTTTTTGGGTTTTAGAAACCCGGGCATATCCATAACCCGGTAGGTCAACCAAATACCAAAAATCATTAATTAAAAAATGATTAATCAATTGTGTTTTTCCGGGTCGAGAGGAAGTTTTTGCCAATCCTTTATGTTGTAGAAGGGCATTGATTAAGGATGATTTACCCACATTAGAGCGACCAATAAAGGCATATTCGGGCTGGCTGTGTTGTGGGCATTTGGCAACATCTGTATTGCTAACAACAAAGGTGGCAGATTTTAGTTGCATAAAATCTATAAGTTTCGCTTCTGCAACCAGGCAAGTAAGATCTCGTTAAAAAGATCAGGATGTTCCATCATAGGAGCATGGCCGCATTTGTCAATCCAAAACAACTCAGCGTCAGGAAGCAATCGTTCAAATTCTTCTGCCACATTAGGCGGTGTAACACTGTCTTGACTGCCCCAAAGAAGAGCAGTGGGGGTGTTCATGTGTGGAAGGTCTTTAGCCATATTGTGGCGTATAGCACTTTTGGCAAGGGCTAAAGTGCGCACCAATTTATTGCGATCGTTAACACTTTTAAAAACCTCGTCAACAATTTCTTTGGTAGCAATTTTAGGGTCGTAAAAAACAGCTTCGCTTTTAGCTTTGATATACTCATAATCGCCACGTTTTGGATAGCCGTCTCCCATATTGTTTTCATAGAGCCCAGAACTTCCTGTCAATACTAAAGCCTTGACCAATTCAGGATGATTTTTAGTGAAGAGAAGACCCACATGTCCGCCCAATGAATTGCCCACTAAAATCGAATTTGAAAAGCCTTTGTGTTGAAGGAAATCATAAACATATTCGGACAGCGATCGAACCGAAGTTTTTACAAGGGGAAGGGTATAAACCGGTAATTCTGGAATGATAACACGATAGCCCTTGTGAGGAAAAAAATTCAAAATTCCTTCAAAATTACTCAACCCGCCCATCAGTCCGTGTAAAAGAATAATGGGTTGTCCTTCACCCACTTCTAAGAAACTGAACTTTTCTTCTTTAACAAGTGTTTGCTTCATGAAGCAGTATTGTTTTCACACATTAAAACTTTCCAAATATAGACAAATTCCCCCGTTGCATTTCATTTTAATTCAAAGCACCTTTTTTAGGGCAAATGGAAAGCAAGTGGAAAAATTTATTAACAATGTGGTAAAAAGTGGTAAAAAGTGGTATTTAATTTATAAATTTGATCAATTCAAAGCTGTTCGAATGCAACACTTCATTGGCACATATGAATGCAAAGCAGATGCAAAAGGGCGCATCATGATGCCTGTTGCGCTAAAAGGCCAGTTGGCAGCTTCTCTCAAAAACGGTTTTGTTCTCAAGCGAGCGGTTTTTAATAAGTGCTTAGAGCTATATCCCATGCAAGAGTGGGAAGCCCTCATGCAAAAAGTGAACAGCTTGAATCGCTTTAACAAAAAGAACAACGATTTTATTAGACGGTTTACGGCCGGTGTGAAGTTGGTAGAAATGGATGCTTCTGGTCGTTTGTTAATACCCAAAGATTTGATACACTATGCCACCATTCAAAAAGAGGTGGTTATTTCTTCAGCGGTTTCCATTTTAGAAATATGGAATAAAGACCACTATGAGCAAGCTATAGACGAAGCCACACTAGACTTTGGTGATTTGGCAGAAGAGGTAATGGGAGATCAAGATGACAGCAACCTATCATAAACCTGTTTTGTTGCAACAAGCAGTTGCAGGCTTGGCTATTCAGCCAAAGGGGATTTATGTGGACGCTACTTTTGGCGGTGGCGGTCATTCGCAGGAAATATTAAATCAGTTGGAGCCAGCGGGTAGACTCATTGGTTTTGACCAAGATGCTTCAGCAACTCAAAATAGCATTGCAGATGATCGATTTTTGTTTATAGGTGTCAATTTCAGGCATTTAAAAGCCTATTTAAAGTTTAAGCAAATTGAAGCAGTGCATGGAATATTGGCAGACTTTGGTGTTTCTTCTCATCAATTTGATACTGGAAGCAGAGGGTTTTCAATTCGTCACGATGGCCCTTTAGATATGCGCATGGACATTTCTCAGTCGTTAAAGGCAGAGGACGTGGTGAACGCTTATTCTGAAGAAGATCTAGCGCGAGTTTTATGGGACTATGGCGAATTAAAAAGCGCTAAGAAAATGGCTGCTTTAATCGTGGAGGAGCGTCAGACAAATCGCATTAAAACGACCTTTCAACTCAAAAATATAATTGCCCGAAAAATTCCAGCTCGCTTTGAAAATAAAATATTAGCCCAATGTTTTCAAGCCATTCGAATTGAAGTAAATGGCGAATTAGAGGCCCTAAAATCGTTTTTAGAACAGGCTGTTTCGGTTTTGAAGCCCGGTGGGCGGTTGGTTTGCATTTCGTATCATTCGCTAGAAGATCGTTTGGTGAAACGCTTTATGCTCCACGGCAATTTTGAAGGGGTAGAACAAAAAGATTTTTATGGAAACAACTTGGCGCCCTTAAGGCGATTGGGGAAAATCATTTATCCAGAGGCGAGTGAAATTCAAGAGAACACGCGTGCGCGAAGTGCCAAATTGAGAATTGCAGAAAAAAAATGAAACGATTTTTAGCTTTCTTAAACATCGAGTTTTTGCTTAAAAACAATGCGCTAAAAAATTGGCGTATGATTATTTTTCTGTCCTTTTTAGCGCTCATCATGATTTCTAGCGGGCACAGCGCTGATCAAAAAATATTCACCATAGCTGCTTATAACAACGAAATAAAAGCACTAAAGAGTGTTTTTGTGGAGCAAAAAGCCAAGTTGATGAATCTGAAAAAAGAAACCACCATTATGCAAACGCTTGGCGATAGTGGTTTAGGGCCGGCCAAAACACCACCCATTAACATAGTAATTGAATAGCAGGTCCATGGATAAGCAAGAGCAAAATTTAATGTGGCGATTTTATTTAGTAGTGCTCGTCATGTTTGTTTTTGCAGTGGGTATTGCCGCCAAAATTGTAGTGATTCAATGGGTTGAGGGCCCCGATTTTGAAAAGCGAGCTACGGCTCAAACCCTCAAAAATGTGCCTTTACGCCCAAGTAGGGGAAATATTTATGCCTCAGATGGTAGCATTTTAGCCACCTCGGTTCCACGGTATGAAGTTCGTTGGGATGCAGCAACACCCTCTGCGGCAAGATATGAGCAAAATAAAGTTGCTTTGGCGGAGGCTTTGGCAGCTTTTTTAGCACAACCTCAAAAAGATATTCAACAAAAATTAAATCAAGCTCGGCAACAAAACAACCGATATTGGTTGGTGGCTAGAGGGTTGAGCTATTCCCAGATGCAAAAGGTAAAAAGTTTTCCTTTGTTTCGAGATGGACCCTACAAAGGAGGCCTCATTGTAGAGCAATCTATTGTGCGAGAGCACCCCATGGGTAAAATTGCCGAGCGCACCATTGGGTATGAAAAAAGAGACCCCGATGGTACTTTTATTCGAGTGGGTTTAGAAGGAGCCTATTTTCAATATTTAAGTGGAGAGGAAGGGTCAAGGCTTAAACAAAAAATAGCTAACGGCCAATGGAAACCCATTAACACCGACAATGAAAAAGAGCCAACAGAGGGCTATGATCTCTACACCACCATTGACATCAATATGCAAGATATTGCTCAAAATGCTTTGCTAAAGCAATTAGAAGATTTTGAAGCAGAGCATGGCACTGTAGTCTTAATGGAAGTTCAAACAGGAGCCGTAAAAGCCATTGCTAACCTTGGCAGAACCTCCGAAGGGTTTTATTATGAAAAGCTCAATTATGCTGTGGGTGAGTCGCATGAACCCGGTTCAACTTTTAAAACCATGGCTATGGTTGCGGCTCTAGAAGATCAAAAAATTGAGGTTGATACTCCCGTGGAAACCGGAAATGGAAAAATGCAGTTTTTTGGTAAGTATGATGTTAAAGACTCTAAGCGCGGAGGATATGGAACTATAACAGCAGGGAAGGCACTTGAGGTTTCTTCAAATGTGGGTCTTGTTAAAATAGTTTATGAAAACTACAAAGACAACCCTAAACAATTTGTGGATCGTTTATACAATATGGGACTCAACAAGCCTTTGGGGCTCCCCATTAAAGGTGAGGGGCTCCCTAAAATTCCTTATCCGGATGATAAAAATGAATGGGATGGGCTTGATTTACCCTGGATGGCTTATGGCTATGGCGTGAGTTTAACACCACTTCAAACCCTTACTTTTTATAATGCAATTGCCAACGACGGGGTGATGGTTAAACCCAAGTTTCTAAACAAAATAAGCAACCTTGGCGATACACCCAAGCAAGTTTTTGAGGTAGAACTTTTAAATCCCTCTATTTGTTCAGAAAGCACACTCACAAAAGTGCGTCAAATGCTTTTTAACGTGGTGGATAAAAAATGGGGAACAGCCCACCAAATTAAAGACCCTTTTCTAACTATGGCTGGCAAAACAGGTACTTGTCAGGTGGATTATAGTGGGGAGGCGCAAGTACAATATGTTTCCAGTTTTGTAGGGTATTTTCCAGCTGATGCCCCTCGTTATTCCTGCATAGTGGTAATTCATAGGCCCAACAAAGCAAAAGGCTATTATGGGGCTACGGTGGCGGCGCCTGTTTTTAAAGCCATTGCAAAGAAAGTATACAACACCACCCCTCAAAAAGCGGTTTTGAAAAAGGAGCAGTTGCAGCAACTCCTAGCCACCCCTCAACCCACAACCACGGTTCCCGATGTTTTGGGTTTAAAGGCCAATGAAGCGATTGATATTTTGAAAGAAAAAGGTTGGCGAGTAGAAATCGTCGGAAAAGGCCAAGTGGTTTCTCAGCAGGAAAAAGCAAATGGGCCAAACAAAGCTTCCACCATAATACTCACGCTCTCATGATTGCCTTAAAGTCACTTTTATATCGTGTGCCAATTGAGGCCATAGAGGGAAACACTCAAACACTCATCAAGCATATTCAGTTTGATTCAAGGAAGGTGACAAAGGACACGCTCTTTGTGGCCTTAAAAGGCCTAGAGGTAGACGGACATCAATTTATTGAGCAAGCCATTGCGCAAGGAGCTATAGCTATAGTTTGTGAAACGATGCCTGCAAATCTGGTTGCTCAAGTGGATTATGTAGTGGTGGAAAACAGTCATAAGGCGCTGGCTATTTTAGCTGATAATTTTTATGACAGCCCATCTCAAAAGCTAAAATTGGTTGGCATTACGGGCACCAATGGAAAAACTACAGTGGCCAGTTTGCTTTATGAAGTCTTTAAAGGACTTGGTAATTCGTGTGGCCTATTGTCAACCGTGGCCATAAAATATGGCGACCTAAGCCTGGAGGCTACTCACACCACTCCGGATGCTTTGGTGGTTCAACAGCATTTACAAAAAATGGTAGAAGCTGGGGTAGCTTATTGTTTTATGGAAGTTTCTTCGCACGGCATTGCACAACATCGAGTTTCTGGACTGCATTTTGCCGGAGGAGTTTTTACCAATTTAAGCCACGATCACCTCGATTATCATGGAAGCTTCAAAAACTACCGCGACATTAAGAAAATATTTTTTGATCTGTTGCCAGCCAAGGCCTTTGCACTCACCAATGTGGATGACAAAAATGGAGCTTTTATGCTACAAAACACCAAGGCCAAAAAGAAGGAATATGCCCTTCAACGTGCTGCCGATTATCAAGTAAAAATTTTAGAGCAGCAATTCTCCGGCATGTTGCTTACCATTAATAAACAAGAATTGTGGACCACCTTAGTGGGCACTTTTAATGCCTACAATTTAGTGGCAGTATATGCTACTGCTGAACAATTGGGGCTTGATCCTTTGGCCGTGCTCACGCAACTGAGCAAATTGAAAAGTATTTTAGGACGATTTCAAATTTTTCAAACAACAGATCAAACCACCATTATTGTGGATTATGCCCACACACCAGATGCATTAGAAAATGTCTTAAAAACCATAAACTCCATTAGAACTCGGAACGAAATGTTTCTCACCATAGTGGGTTGTGGCGGAAATAGAGATAAGGAAAAAAGACCCGTGATGGGGAAACTAGCAGCATCCTATAGCGATAAAGTAATCTTTACCTCTGATAATCCTAGAAATGAATCACCTGAAACCATCATTGCTGAAATGATAGCCGGAGTTGGGGTAGAAGAACATAGGAAAGTAATGAAAATCACCAATAGAGAAGAGGCCATTGCTTCTGCAAAGCACCTTTGTCAACCCAAGGATATCATCCTTATTGCGGGCAAAGGACACGAAACTTATCAAGAAATAAACGGGGTCAAACACCCTTTTGATGATTTTAAAATAGCACAAGAAATCTTTTTAAACAAAAACTAAGCATGCTCTATTATCTTTTTGAATATCTCGAAAATAACTTCCAGCTTTTTGGAGCGAGTTTGTTTCAATATTTATCGGTACGCGCTAGTGTTGGATTTATTTTGGCCTTGTTCCTGTCCTTAATTTTTGGAAAGCGAATCATTGGCTATTTAAAACGGCAACAGATTGGTGAGAGTGTTCGAGATTTAGGATTGGAAGGTCAAAAAGAAAAGGAAGGAACGCCTACTATGGGGGGCTTAATTATTTTATTTAGCCTCTTGGTGCCAGTGCTTTTGGTGGCCAAATTAGAGAACATCTACATTCTTTTACTTCTCTTTACCGCTGTTTGGATGGGATTTATTGGATGGGTAGACGACTACATCAAAATATTCAAAAAAGATAAAGAA
Organism: uncultured Flavobacteriaceae bacterium; assembly: GCA_964386915.1. Lineage (GTDB taxonomy): Bacteria > Bacteroidota > Bacteroidia > Flavobacteriales > Flavobacteriaceae > JADHMP01. Next base: position 126,601 of record CAYLUQ010000001.1, read on the forward strand.
GGGCTAAAAGGGAAATTCAAAATTTTAGGACAATTCTTTTTAGGTGCCATAGTGGGTGGTGTCTTATATTTTCACCCTATGGTCACGGTTAGAACCCTAACCGAAAGCGTAAATGCTCAGGGTGTGGTGGAGCGATTAGCAACAGATCAAAAGGCCATATTAACCACTATTCCACTTTTAAAAAACAACGAGTTTGATTATGCTAATTTGATAAGTTGGACTGGTTTAGATAGTGCAGAATGGGCTTGGCTAATTTTCATTCCGGTGGTGGTTTTCATCATCATGGCGGTATCCAATGGAGCTAATTTAACCGATGGCATAGATGGTTTGGCAGCGGGAAGTTCAGCCATTATAGTAATTGCGCTTGCCATTTTTGCATGGGTATCGGGCAACATTATTTTTTCTAACTATTTGAATATAATGTACATTCCTAATGTGGGAGAGGTCACTGTGTTTGTGGCTTCTTTTGTGGGTGCTTTAGTTGGTTTTTTGTGGTATAACACCTATCCAGCCACGGTTTTTATGGGAGATACGGGAAGCCTAACCATAGGTGCATTGATTGCGGTTTTGGCCATCATTGTTCGCAAAGAGCTTCTTATCCCCATTTTGTGTGGCATCTTTTTGGTTGAAAACTTGTCTGTTATAATACAGGTTGGATATTTCAAATATAGCAAGCGAAAAACAGGTGCCGGAAAACGGATCTTCTTAATGTCGCCTTTGCATCATCATTTTCAAAAGTTAGGCTATCACGAGAGTAAAATTGTTGCCCGATTTTGGATTGTAGGCATCCTGTTGGCCATTGTTTCTATAGTAACCCTAAAAATCAGATAGTGAAAGAAAGACTCGTCGTTTTAGGGGCAGGTGAAAGTGGCATAGGAGCTGCACTTTTGGCACAGCAACAAGGCTACGATGTCTTTGTTTCGGATGCCTCTCGCATTCCTGACGCTACACAACAGCTTTTTGATGAGGCCTCCATAAAGTGGGAGCATCAACAACACAGCTTGGACCAAATGTTAGCGGCCAAATGGATTGTTAAAAGTCCCGGTATTCCCAAAGAGGTTCCCATCATTCAACAACTAAAAGCCCACAACAAAGTCCTAATTTCTGAAATAGAATTTGCCTCTCGCTTTACGGCGGCTACACTCATTGCCATAACGGGTAGCAATGGTAAAACCACCACCACTATGCTAACCTACAGTCTTTTGAAAGAGGCAGGCTTAAAGGTGGTGATGGGCGGTAATATAGGAACTAGTTTTGCTCGGTTGGTAAAAGAAAAAAGCTTTGATTATTGTGTTTTAGAAGTGAGTAGTTTTCAACTCGATGACCTGCAAACTTTTGCTCCAAAAATTGGGGTAATAACCAATATTACACCAGATCATTTAGACCGATATGAATACAACTTAGCACACTATGTGCAAGCCAAACTCAACCTTACGGCGCATCAAAAAGCATCTGATTTTTTAGTCTTCAACGCCGATGACGCTCATTTGGTTGAAGCCTTAAAAAAGAAACAAACAAAAGCCCAGCAATATGATTTTGGTTTTAATGCCCATGCGCATACAAAGTGGGAAAAAAACCAGATCACAATTAAAAACAAAAAAGAACCTGTTATGATAAACACCTCAGAATTCCCCTTAGCGGGACGACACAATTTGCTCAATGCCATGGCTGCTGCCACAGTGGCTAATCTCTTGTCGATTAGTAAAGAACAAATTCAAAAAAGTCTTTCCCATTTTCAGGGAGCGCCCCACCGAATGGAAAAAGCTTTTACTATTCAAAAGGTGGACTATATCAACGATTCTAAAGCCACCAATGTTAATGCTACTTATTTTGCTTTAGAAAGTATTTCTTCCCCCATCATTTGGATTGCAGGCGGAGTTGACAAAGGAAATGATTATAGCTCTTTGTTGCCCCTCGTGCGAGAAAAAGTAAAAGCCATTGTTTGTCTTGGCGTTGATAATGATAAGCTTTTGGAGGTGTTTTCAGGACTTTGTGAAACCGTTGTGCAAACCCAAAGTATGATAGAAGCGGTTAAAATTTGCCAAAAAATTGCCGAGAAAAACGAAACCGTTTTGCTATCTCCGGCTTGTGCTAGTTTTGATTTATTTCAGAATTATGAAGATCGGGGTGATCAATTTAAAAAAGCTGTACAAAATTTATGAAGTTGTTGGCCCACATAAAAGGAGATAAAGCACTTTGGGTGATCTTGACCCTTTTGGCTATTTTTTCTTTTTTACCTGTCTTTAGCGCTTCTACAAACCTAGTTTATGTTATTGGAAAAGGCACTCCTTGGGGCTATTTGATGAAGCATTTTGTGATTTTGGTAATTGGATTTTTTCTCATGTATTTAATTCATAAAGTTCCAAACTACTATTTCAAAGGACTATCAATTTTACTCATGCCTGTAGTGATTTTGTTGTTGTTATACACGGCTTCTCAGGGCACCGTAATTGGTGGTGCCAATGCCAGCAGGTGGATTCGAATTCCCATTGTAGGACTAAGTTTTCAAACGTCTACTTTGGCTTTGGTGGTTATGATGATTTACACGGCTCAATTCCTTTCTAAACACAAAGGTCAATTCAAGCCATTTAAAAAAGCTATACTTCCTTTTTGGCTGCCATTAGCGCTTGTGGTTGGCTTAATATTACCTTCCAATTTATCTACCGCCGCCCTTTTATTTTTGATGGTCTTGGTCTTGTGTTTTATTGGAGGCTATCCAATTCGATATTTAGCAAGCATCGTGTTAAGTGGTTTGCTATTGTTTTTGGTATTTTTTCTAACCGCTCGAGCTTTTCCAAATGTTATGCCTAATCGAATTGATACTTGGATGAGTAGAATTGAAAATTTTCAAGATTCCTCAAAAACAGAGGGAAATTATCAAATTGACCGGGCTAAGATGGCCATTGCTACTGGAAAAATTGTGGGCTTGGGGGCAGGTAAAAGTCGAATGAAAAATTTTCTACCCCAAAGTTCTTCCGATTTTATTTACGCCATCATTATTGAAGAATTTGGCCTCATTGGTGGCATAGGGCTATTGGTCATTTATTTGTTGTTGTTGTTTAGAGTGGTAGTCATTGCCCACAGAGCCACTACTCCCTTTGGCACCCTATTGGTTATTGGTTTAGGGCTGCCCATTTTAGCACAGGCTTTGATCAATATGGGTGTGGCCGTGCAGATATTACCCGTTACGGGACAGACCTTGCCCATGATTAGCAGTGGTGGAACATCAGCATGGATGACTTGTATTGCCTTAGGGATCATTCTTAGTGTGAGTGCTGCCCCACAACAAGAAGTGGAAGAGTTTGAAGAACAAAGTGATAATCCATTAAAAATATTAAGTGAAACGCCTTAGAATTGTCATATCTGGTGGCGGAACAGGGGGGCATATATTCCCGGCCTTGGCTATTGCCTCGGAAATTAAACGTCGGTATTCAGATGCAGAGCTTTTGTTTGTGGGCGCACTTGGCAAGATGGAAATGCAACAAGTGCCCAAGGCTGGCTTTGTTATAAAAGGGTTATGGATTGATGGTTTTCAACGTTCCCTTTCGCTCCGCAATTTATTATTTCCGATAAAATTATTGGTGAGTTTAGGGCAGGCCATGCGCATCCTTTGGCAATTTAGGCCTCAAGCTGTAGTGGGTACAGGAGGTTTTGCCAGTGGTGTGTTTTTAAAGATTGCACAGTGGAGAGGATTGCCCACCCTCATTCAGGAGCAAAATTCTTATCCAGGTATAACTAATAAACTTTTGGGTCAAAAAGCCCAGGCAATTTGTGTGGGCTTTGAAGAGATGGAACGCTTTTTTCCACAAGAAAAAATTATCTATACGGGTAACCCGGTTCGGAAGAGCCTTACTCAAATTTCGACTCCTTCAGGGCAAGCCAAGGCTCATTTTGAGTTGAATGAAACGCAAAACGTAGTAGCTGTTTTGGGAGGCAGTTTAGGAGCTCGAAAAATTAATGAGTTAATAGCTTCTAAGCTCGAATTTCTCCAAGCAGCCGGCTATCAAATTTTATGGCAATGCGGAAAACTTTATTATGATCAATATGGTCATTTAGCATCAAAAACGGTTAAAATCATGCCCTTTGTTTCTAATATGGAATCGTTTTATGCCGCTGCCGATATCCTTATTGCTAGAGCAGGAGCGGGTACTTTGGCCGAATTGTGTTGTGTAGCCAAGCCAGTAATTTTAATTCCCTCTCCCAACGTGACGGCCAATCATCAGGTTAAAAATGCAAGTGCTTTGGTAGCCCAACAAGCTGCTTTAATGCTTGAAGAAAAAGATTTAGAACGTCAATTTGAGCCTCAAATTATAAGTCTCACACAGGATGCAAAAAAACAGGAAGCCATGAGGAATAGAATAGCAGCCCTTGCTAAACCTAATGCTACTGCTCAAATTGTGGATGAATTAGAAAAAATTTTGTTCTTATGATCTTTGAGAAAAGCTATTTTATGATTGGAATTGGAGGCATTGGAATGTCTGCCATTGCCACGCATTTGGTTGAAAATGGCGCTCAGGTTTGGGGGTATGATCGAGAGAAAAGTAAACTTACGGAAAAGCTTGCGGCTTTGGGTGCAGAAATTATTTATGACGATCGGGTTGAAGCCCTGCCCGAAGCAGCCCGTAAAAAATCAATTGAAATAATTTATACGGCCGCTATACCGAAAAATCATCCGCAATGGTGTTTTTATCAAAAACAAGGAAACCCCATGCAAAAACGAGCTGCATTTTTAGGTAAACTTTCCAATCAAACTCATTCTATTGCCGTTGGAGGCACTCATGGTAAAACCACTACAACTGCTTTATTAACCCATATTCTTTTGCAAGATGGACGCCAACTTTCAGCCTTCATTGGAGGGGTGTTGAAAGGTTACAACACCAATTATATAAGCACCGGAACAGACCTCTCTATACTTGAAGCAGACGAATATGACAGGTCCTTTTTACAACTTTACCCTACCCATGCTGCTATCACGGCAATGGATGCAGATCACTTAGATATTTATGAGTCTTCCAAAGGTATTGAGGTCGGTTATGAAGCTTTTGCAGCTCAAGTGCAAAAAACTTTAGTAGTGGCCTTTGGTTTACCCCTCAACGGGGTGACCTATGGTTTTGACCCCAAAGCAGACTATCATATAGAAAACATACAGCTAAAAGAAGGAGGTTTTGAATTTGATGTTGTAACACCTCATGAGGTTGAAAAGAATCTCTATTTTAATCAAATGGGACAACACAATTTGCAAAATGCCTTGTGTGCCCTCACACTCGCCCGTGTAGAAGGGGTCTCTTTTGAGGTCATCCGAAAAGGATTGGCTAGCTTTCCCGGCATTGAACGTCGACTAAATCAATATGCCCTAGGAGAACGTATATTAATTGATGATTATGCCCACCACCCCGTTGAACTAAAAGCACTTTTGGAAACCGTTAAATCTTTTTATCCCAATCGAAAAAACACAATTGTCTTTCAGCCTCATTTGTTTTCTAGAACCCGCGATTTTATGACCGAATTTGCCGCAATTTTATCCCAATTTGATGCGGTAATTTTGTTAGACATTTATCCGGCTCGCGAACTTCCTATGGCTGGCATTACTTCAGCCACATTATTAGCGCAAATTTCAAATGTCAATAAAAAGCTTGTGAACAAAGAAGCCTTAGCAGATACACTTGCCTCTTCTAATGCCGATTTAATTGTTATGGCTGGAGCAGGAGATATTGGGCTAGAAATACAAAAATTAATCTCCCAATTAAATCCGATCACATGAGTCGAAAAACCATTTTCTTTTTGGTGTTTAATGTGGCTTTAGTGGCTTTTGCAGCCGTATTTGGCAAGGTGCAAAATGGTGCTAAGAAGAATTTAAAGATGGTCATTCAATATGATAGACCGCCTTCGTTTTTAACCGATTCTATCGTTAATAAATTGTTGACACAAAATGCTTCGCTAGCGTTTAACCAGCATAAAGATAGTTTAGTTTTGAATCAAGTAGAGACGGTTTTGGAACAAAATGCAGTGGTTGAAAAGGCAGAGGTTTTTCTAGAGCCTTCCGGCATTTTAGGAATAAAAATAACAGAGAGAGAGCCCTTTTTCTTAGTGGAAGATACCCTTAATTATTTTGTTGATCGAAAAGCAAAACGCTTTCCATTTGCTGCAAATTTCAGCAATCCGATGCCAACTTTCAAGGGAACTCTGCCAGAAGAAAAGCGAGAAGAAGTGGTGGAATTGCTCTTGAAATTGCAAGAGGATTCTTTTTTGGCCTATGAGCTAAACACTTTGGCTTATCGCAATGGAAACTACCAACTCAAGCTACAATCATTTCCTTTTGTAGTCACCTTGGGAGGAGTCCAAAAAATGTATGAAAAAATTGAAAAGCTAAAAATATTTTGTGCGTATCAAAAAGCACAAGACACCCTGAGGGGCTATGAAGAAATTAATTTACAATATGAAAACCAAGTAGTGGCACTAACACCTGATGCATTATGAAAAACAATGAAATTGCCGTAGGACTCGACATTGGAACAACAAAGATTGTTGCTCTAGTGGGTCAAAAAAACGAATTCAATAAAATTGACATCTTAGGAATTGGAAAGTCAAAAAGTTTAGGCGTTCACCGTGGGGTGGTCAATAATATCACCCAAACCATTCAGTCTATTCAACAGGCTGTTGCAGAAGCAGCTGCAGAGTCAGGTCAAGATTTTGAAGAAGTGGTCGTGGGAATAGCCGGACAACACATAAGAAGTATTCAGCACAGCGATTATATCACCCGAGCTAATTCAGACGAAGTGATCAATGAAGACGATATTCAACAACTCATCCAACAGGTATACAAGCTGGTTATGTTACCAGGAGAAGAAATTATTCATGTGTTGCCACAAGAATATAAGGTAGATGGAGTGGGTGAAATTAAAGAACCTATTGGTATGTATGGAGGTCGTTTAGAAGCCAATTTCCATGTGGTGGTAGGCCAAATTTCATCCATTCGAAACATAGGTCGCTGTATCAAAAGTGCAGGTTTAAATATGGCTAACATCACCCTTGAGCCCTTAGCATCTGCCGAAGCGGTTTTAAGTCATGAAGAAAAAGAAGCCGGTGTGGCCTTAATTGATATTGGAGGTGGCACCACAGACTTGGCTATTTTTAAAGACGGCATTATTCGTCACACAGCTGTTATCCCCTTTGGCGGAAATGTGATTACAGAAGACATCAAAGAGGGCTGTTCAATTATAGAAAAACAAGCCGAGCTGCTCAAGGTCAAATTTGGTTCGGCATGGCCGGGAGAAAATAGAGATACTGAAATTGTTTCTATTCCAGGTTTACGGGGTAGAGATCCCAAAGAGATTTCACTAAAAACCCTCTCAAAAATTATCAACGCTAGAGTGGTAGAAATCATAGAGCAAGTCTATTTAGAAATTAAAAATTATGGGCATGATGAACAGAAAAAGAAACTCATTGCCGGAATTGTACTCACAGGGGGTGGTAGTCAGCTAAAACATTTAAAGCAATTGGTAGAATATATTACGGGTATGGATTCACGTGTGGGCTATCCCAGTGAACATCTAGCTGGAAAAACACAAGAAAGTGTTGCCAGCCCGCTATTTGCCACCTCTGTAGGATTACTGATGAATGCTATTGAAAAACAAGAAGTAAAATCTGTAGCCCCTAGTGAAACATCAGAAGCGGAACAAGAAAACACGAATGCAGAAGCCTATGTAGAAGCATCCCCAAAGGCTCAAGAGCGAAAAACAATTTTGGAAAAATTTGGAGAACGACTAAAAGAATTTTTGGATAACGCCTAATAAAAACGAGTATGGAAAACGAGTTAACAAACGATTTTAATTTTGATTTACCCAAAAACAAAAGCAATGTGATTAAGGTCATTGGAGTTGGTGGTGGCGGTAGCAATGCCATAAACTATATGTATAGTCAAGGCATCAAAGGCGTTGATTTTGTAGTGACTAATACCGATGCCCAAGCTTTAACAGAAAGTCCGGTTCCAATAAAAATTCAATTGGGTGCAAGTCTCACCGAAGGATTAGGAGCAGGAGCCAATCCTGAAATTGGTGCATTGGCAGCACAAGAAAGCAAGGGAGAATTGGAAAACCTTTTGACAACCAAAACCAAAATGGTGTTTATTACTGCCGGAATGGGTGGAGGCACCGGCACTGGAGCGGCTCCTATCATTGCTAAAATGGCCAAAGATTTAGACATTCTCACCGTTGGAATTGTGACCATGCCCTTTCAGTTTGAAGGTAAAATCAGATTGCAGCAAGCCCAAGAAGGTCTCGAAAAAATAAAGCAGAATGTAGATGCTCTAATTGTGATCAACAACAATAAATTGCGCATGGTATATGGCAATCTAGGGTTTAAAGCAGGATTCTCTAAAGCGGATGAAGTATTGGCCACTGCCGCTCGAGGCATTGCAGAGGTCATCACCCATCACTACACCCAAAACATAGACCTTAAAGATGCCAAAACTGTGTTGACCAATTCTGGTACAGCCATCATGGGATCGGGGTCAGCTTCTGGATCTAATAGAGCTCAAGAAGCCATTGCCAAAGCACTAGATTCTCCCTTATTGAATGACAATAAAATTACAGGCTGTAAAAATGTATTGTTGCTCATTGTTTCCGGCACAGAGGAAATTACAATAGATGAGATAGGTGAAATAAACGACTATATTCAGACAGAGGCAGGCAATCACACCAACATTATCATGGGTGTGGGAGAGGATGAAAGTTTAGGAAATGCTGTTGCCGTAACCGTTATTGCGACCGGTTTTGGAGTTGAGCAGCAAATGGAAATTGCGAATACAGAAGTTAAAAAAATCATCCATACGTTAGAAGATGAACAAAAGGTTGAGCACAACCTAATGGACCAAGAGGAAGCTTTTCAAACACCTATTGAAAAAGGATTTGGGGCTCCCTTAGAAAACAATTCGGCAAAAGAAGCGAACAGTATGCAGCCCCATACTGAAGATGAACTATTGCACCATGAAATTATGAATATGGAGGTGGTGTATGACATAATTGAGGCTGAACCCGTGTCAGAAAAGCAACCCTTAATTGAAAATGAAATTGTTAAAGAACAGGATCCTGCTTTTGTTCAAAACGAAGAAATTGAAAGCCCTGTTGAAAGTGCAACAAATGAAATAGAGGAAACGGCCGAAGAACTTGTCTTTGAAACTCAAGAAGAAGCTGAGCCTGTTGAAATGAATCTGGACCTAACTTCTGTTGAGCAAGAATTTGTTGCAGATGAATTTACTTCCCTAGAAAAGGAGGATTTAACCACCTATTTGGAAGAGGAGCCTTCGGCTGATCAAACAGAGGTTGAAGAAGATTTTTCACTCGCTTTTGAGCCTTCTGACATTGAGCAAATTGAGGAGGAGCTCCAAGACAGCTTAAGCCAGGAAGAAGAACCAGTTGAGCCGCAAGAATTTATTTTTAATGATGTAACAGCCAGTGAATTGGCAGCAATTGAGGTACATGATGCTGAGGAAGTTTTGAGTGATGAGCCTCAAATTGCAATGGATTTTGAAAAACCCTTTGAGGAAGTGTGGACGCCAAAAGAGGTAAACGAACCACAATTAGATTTGGAGCCTGCTGCAACCCATCAGTTAGAAAGCGTGGAGGAGCCCTCGGCCAAAGTAGAAACCTTTGACTATGAAGAAGAAACCATAGCTTTTGAGTTGAAAACAGTTGATGCTGAAGAACAACAACCCGAAGTTTCAGATTCGATTTTTGAAAATGCCACTTTAGCAGAAGCAACCCCTGAAAATTCTATTGAGGCGCAGGCCGATCCCTTTGATCAGCCCATTAAAGAGTCGTTTGCTAAGAACAATGAAATTAGAAAAGAACAACTAAAGAAATTCAATTATAAGTTTAAACATCAGTTGCAACAAATTGATGAATTGGAAAGCAAACCCGCTTTTGAACGCAAAGGACTTGATCTTTCCGAAACAGAAACACCTCCGCCCTCAAGAACCAGTTTGAATGATGGTGATGATGATACGTTGCACTTTCGATCAAACAATTCCTTTTTACACGATAATGTTGATTAAAAAGGGTGAATAAACTTCAATTTTAACCCAAGTAAAATGTCATTAGAACAAAACATCACAACGGCTCTAAAAGAAGCCATGAAGGCTAAAGACAAAGAAGCACTAGATGCCCTCAGAGCCATAAAATCAGCTTTGCTTTTAGCTAAAACAGAAACAAAAGACAAGGCCATTACGGAGTTGGATGAAATAAAATTATTGCAAAAATTGGTAAAGCAACGCCAAGAAAGTGCCACCATCTTTAGAGCTCAAAATCGAGAAGATTTAGCCATGCCCGAAGAGAGTCAAGCAGCTTTAATTCAACAATTTCTTCCAGAACCCCTAGATGAAAATGCCGTTGCTCAAGAAGTTGAAGCCATTATCACAAAATTGGGTGCTAACTCCATGAAAGATATGGGCAAGGTGATGGGAATGGCCAATGCAAAAATGGCAGGGCGTGTGGATGGAAAAACGTTGTCTGCCATAATCAAAAATAAGTTGGGGAGCGCTTAAAGCGTTAGATTAAAAAATTTCCCAGTCTTTTTTACCTGTTTCACGTTGAAGTTTAACGTATTCGTCCCATTTTTTCATGTCTTCAATATCTGGAAGAACGGGAATGTGCCGATAGGTATCAAATATTTTTTGCTTTTCTTCCTCGGTTAGCATGAGATTTTCTTGAGGAATTTTATTAAAATAAGCTTCTAAAAACAAAATGGGGTTAGCTTGCACCCGTTTGTATATTTGAAGGAAGAGATCAACTAAGGTTTCTTTATCCATGATTTACAACTTTTATTGTCTAGGTAGAAAAAGGTAAATTCTTGAAAGTAGGGGGTAGGCCTAAAAAAAATATTATTCAATTTCCTTAAAAAAATCAGATAGCGAAATGCCAAGTCCATAACAAACCTTGCTTAAAACTAGTATTGATATGTTTACATTACCTTTTTCTATTTGCGATGCATATTTTCTATCGATACCGACTTTATAGGCCAATTTCTCTTAACTTAATCCCAATTGTAACCTCTTCTCCTTTATTTTCATTGCAATATTTTGAAGCAACGTTTCATTTCTCATCTACTATGATTAAAAAACTAAATTAGAAAAAGAATAACATTAAAGCGCTGTATCATAATACGGTACAGTAAACTACCCCGTATTATACTACCCAAGCAATTAAATCTGAAGCTATATAGTTTGTAAAGACAACAACAAGCACGGAACTTTCAACTAAAATCAAAAAGGCATTTAACTGCTTATTTAGGTGATGTATACCGTTTTTTGTAGTGACCCAGGGAGGATTCGAACCCCCAACCCTCAGAGCCGAAATCTGATATTCTATCCAGTTGAACTACTGGGCCAATATGCTTGCAAAAAGATAAATTTATTCAAAAAAAATGAAGCGCTATCTTAGTTCAACAAATGTAAATTTTATTTTTTATTTATTTCTGCTCTCAAGCCGCTACTTTTTTCTTTTAAGAAAATTTTAAAAAGTAATTTAATTAAAAATTTTATATATTTATTTAAAATATTTATAGTGAGCAATATTTTAATAGTACTAATTTGTATGGGTGTTCTTGTTGGAGGAGTGATTCTATACGCTGTTATTTCTACTGCTACTGGAATGGAAGAAGACGAAAACCAAAACTATATTCCAGATTGGATTGAAAAAAGATTTCCTTCTATCTTCAAGTCTGGAAAAGATTTGAAAGACTAGCTTTTTGCTTATCTAAAGTCTTGTCCATATTTTTCTTGTAGTTCTTTTAGAAAAGGCGTAGCTATTTCCTTTTGTTTAAGAACCACTAATCGTTCTATTTGTTCAACAGGTTCAAAAACTTTTAAAAGTTCCTGATAGTGTGGTCGTTCAAAATCATGCACCAAAACAAAATCTTTAGGGCTTAGATGTTGAACTAATTCTAAGGCAGTGGCCACTCTACACCGACCATCAATAAACACCACACAATAAGGATTTTCTTTTAAGGGAAAATGCTTATTCAGAGCTTTTGTTATCATTTCAGCCTTAGCAGGAGTTTCCTGAGCCGGAAATCCAAATTTGACCACCTCACCAACCTGGAGGTGTTCTACTCGCCGCTGTCTAAGAAGTCCATTCATATAGTCCACAAAATTGGCGTCGGTTTCATAGGCATAATAGGATAATTCTAATTGATCTGCTAGTATAGTGCTTCCACCAGAACCCGATTCTAAATAGAGTGCTTTGGAATGTTGGCGTAAAAAACTTTTAAAAAAAACATATTCTGAAAAAAGCATACGAGGAACCATTAAAGTATAATCCCAGCGATGAATTCCAATTTTATTGCAATACTTTTTGGTATATTTTTTTAAATAGAAAATGATTTTTGCTGTCATAATTCAAAAATAAAAGTTTGGGTTAAAAACTCTGTTAATATCAATCCTTTTTTATGATCAAATTGCCCTAAACTTTTCTAATAAAATTCCTATTTTTGGTTTGATGGTTTGTCCTCAATTGAATCTTGAAACCTTTTTAAATTATGCCTAAAAGTCTTCGTCTATTCATCCTACTAGTATTCATAAGTTTCACCAGCAGCTTTTCTCAAACAGAAGACAATCCTTGGAGCGTAAGTTTAGGAACCAGTATGCTAGATGTTTATCCCACTGGTTTGAATGAAAATAGCCCCTTTGGTAAACAAGGGGCCTTATTTGAGTCCTTTTTTAATATTAAAGACCATTGGAATATTGGGGGACCAAATTTGTCGGCTTCCCGCTTTATAGGTTATGGATTTTCATTAGGTGTAAAATTTTCGTTCAACACCATAGATAAAGTAGAAGGTAGTCCCGAAATAAAATATGCCTACTATAACGCAGATGGATTTTTGAAATGGTCTCCCCTTAAAACCATAATAAAGCCCTTTTTATCGGGTGGATATGGGTATTCTAACATAGATATACAGCCCAATAACAGTGATTTATTTTTGTCCAAAAATGTAGCTAAAACACTTTTTGGGGGATTGGGACTACTCTATAGCATTAGTGATAAAGTTGATTTTTCAGTTCAATCTACATTTCGAAATACTTCAGAAACTTATGGGACAGACCACTTTGAGCATATAGTAAGTGCCCATTATAATTTTGGAAGCCTGGATTCGGATGGAGACGGCATTCCCGATAAGAAAGACGATTGTCCTGACGTGCCAGGTTTAAAAGAGTTTAACGGTTGTCCCGATACAGATGGCGATGGTATTATTGATAGTCTAGATAACTGTCCTGAGGTGCCAGGAACGGAAGCCCTAAAGGGCTGTCCAGACACAGATGGTGACGGCGTGCCAGATCCAGATGATGTATGTCCTGAAGTGGCAGGTCCACCGGCGCTAAGAGGTTGCCCAGATTCAGATAAAGATGGCGTTATTGATCCAGAAGATGAATGTCCTAAAGTTGTAGGACCCAAAGATAACAAAGGATGCCCTTGGCCTGATGCTGATGGCGATGGGGTGCCTGACGCTCAAGACGATTGTATCAACGAGGCGGGATCTTCTTCTAATAACGGCTGTCCAGAAATTGCTAGTGAGGTGCTAGATCAATTGAATAAAATAGGTTCTAATATTTGGTTTATTGTAGACAGCGATCGGTTGATTGGTAGAAAAACATTTGCCACTCTTAATGAAATTGTATTGATTCTAAGAGCAAATCCTAATGGTATTGTCAATATAGAAGGCTATGCCTCTAGTGAGGGCACAGAAGAATACAATCAACAACTTTCTTTACGTCGTGCGGAAAGTGTACGCCGTTATCTCATACGAAAAGGGATTGTAGCCGAAAGAATCATAGCTTCTGGCTTTGGAGAAAATGAACCCATTGCCGATAACGCTACCGCAAAAGGAAGAGCTGAAAACAGACGTGTTCAGTTTAAGGCAAAACTTTAAAAGGATTTCAAAACCTCAATAGTAGCGAGAGGGTCTTCTGCACCAAAAACATGACTTCCAGCCACCAAAACATCGGCTCCACAGTCGAGTAGTTGTTTGGCATTAGCCTCTGTAACACCGCCATCGATTTCTATGAGGGCTTTGCTGTTAGATTGCTTTAAAAGTTCTTTTAAAGCTGATATCCGTTCGTAGGTTTTGGGAATAAATTTTTGTCCTCCAAATCCAGGATTTACACTCATCAAACACACTAAATCAAGTTCTGCTGCAAGGGGTTCTACATGAGCAATAGGGGTGTGGGGATTTAGGGCAACTCCTGCTTTAACACCAAGTGATTTTATAGCTTGAAGCGTTCTGTGTAAATGCACACAAGCTTCATAATGCACCGTTATGATATGAGCACCAAGGGCGGCAAAAGTCTCTAAATAGCGATCGGGATCTACTATCATTAAATGGACATCTAAAGGTTTTTGTGCATAATTTTGAATGTGTTTTAGCACTGGCATCCCAAAGGATATGTTGGGCACAAAGACACCATCCATAATATCAATGTGAAACCAATCGGCTGCACTTTTGTTGAGCATTAAACAATCACGCTCAAGATTCCCAAAATCGGCAGCTAAAAGGGAAGGTGCTAAGATGGCCATAACCTAAAATTTTGTCAAAAATACGACAAAAAAAAGCAACCCGAAGGTTGCTTGTTTTTTAACCGAGATAGGTTTTAAGAATTTTACTTCTTGAAGTATGTTTCAGTCGGCGAATGGCTTTTTCTTTGATTTGTCTCACTCGCTCGCGGGTCAAGTCAAAGGTTTCACCAATTTCTTCTAGGGTCATAGCGTGTTGATTGCCTAAACCAAAATAGAGCCTAACCACATCGGCTTCACGGGGTGTGAGTGTCTCTAAAGCGCGTTCAATCTCCGTGCGCAACGATTCGTGCAAAAGGGTTTTGTCTGGATTAGGAGACTCACCGCTATTAAGTACGTCATATAAATTAGAATCTTCACCTTCAACCAAAGGGGCGTCCATAGAAACGTGTCTGCCAGAATTTTTTAAAGATTCCTTCACATCGTTAATGGTCATGTCTAGCTCTTTGGCAATTTCTTCTGCAGAAGGAGCGCGTTCATGAGCTTGCTCAAGAAAAGCGTAGGTCTTGTTGATTTTGTTAATCGAACCAATTTTATTGAGCGGCAAGCGAACAATTCTAGATTGTTCGGCTAGCGCCTGCAAAATAGACTGGCGAATCCACCAAACCGCATAGGAAATAAATTTAAACCCTCGCGTTTCATCAAAGCGTTGTGCCGCTTTAATCAAGCCCAGATTTCCTTCGTTTATCAAGTCGGGGAGGGTGAGTCCCTGGTTTTGATATTGTTTAGCTACAGAAACCACAAAGCGTAAATTAGCTTTGGTGAGCTTTTCTAATGCAATTTGATCACCCGCTTTGATGCGTTGTGCCAATTCCACTTCTTCTTCGGCTGTGATCAAATCAACTTTGCCAATTTCTTGAAGGTATTTGTCTAAGGAGGCGGTCTCACGATTAGTGACCTGTTTGGTAATTTTTAATTGTCTCATTAACGGATAATACTATTTAGCGTATAATCTTTATACGTTGAAAATTAAAAAAAGTTACACTTTAGGCTTATTTATTTTTTTCCGGACGATCTTTTCGCTCTGGACGTGGCATAAGCGCTTTTCGTGATACTTTGGGTTTTCTCGTTTTAGGATCAATGCCAAAATATTTCACTTCAAACGTATCTCCCACGTTCACCTCATCGGTTACTTTATCAATGCGGTCCCAAGAAATTTCCGAAATGTGTAATAAAATTTCATTGCCTGGCACAAATTCAACAACAGCACCAAATTCTAAAATTTTGATCACGGTCACTTCATATACATTGCCTACTTCAGGTGTAAAAGTGATGTTGTCAATTTTTTGAATTACAGCATCAATTTTTTCTTGGTCAACCCCTAAAATTTCAATTACTCCAAAATCACCTTCTTCTTCAATAACAATAGTGGTTCCGGTTTCTTTTTGCATTTCTTGAATAACCTTTCCGCTTGGGCCAATAACAGCTCCAATAAATTTATTTGGAATAGTGATTTTAACCATTTTAGGCGCATGAGCTTTAACATCTGCGTTGGGCGTTGCAATGGTGTCGGTGAGGTGTTTTAAGATATGTAACCTTCCCGCTTTGGCTTGTTCTAGGGCTTCTTCTAAAATAGCATAGGATAAGCCTTTAATTTTAATATCCATTTGGCAAGCCGTAATTCCATTTTCCGTTCCGGTAACTTTAAAATCCATATCGCCTAAGTGGTCTTCATCGCCCAAAATATCAGAAAGAACGGCATATTTATCTCCTTCAGAAATGAGTCCCATGGCTATTCCTGAAACAGGATTTGAAATTTGAACCCCAGCATCCATAAGCGACATTGTTCCGGCGCAAACGGTAGCCATAGAAGAGGATCCATTAGATTCCAATACTTCAGAAACTACTCTAACGGTATAAGGACAATCAGCCGGCATCACCTTTTTCAAAGCGCGTTGAGCTAAATTTCCATGTCCCACTTCTCTTCTAGATGTTCCTCTAAGAGGTCTGGCTTCTCCGGTTGAAAAGGGTGGGAAATTATAGTGTAAATAGAACGTTTCTTCTCCTTGTTCAGTTGGCAAATCAATCACATTAGCTTCTCTAGAGGTTCCAAGCGTTACTGTGGCCAAGGCCTGTGTTTCTCCCCTCGTAAAAATTGAAGAACCGTGTGTTGAGGGCAAATAGTCAACTTCACACCAAATGGGTCTAATATCGGTTGTTTTTCTTCCGTCAAGACGAAGCCCTTCATTAAGGGTTAGATCTCTCACGGCTTTTTTCTGAGAATCTTTTATGTATCGACCAATCAATTCTTGTTTTTCCTCTAGCTCTTCTTCAGTGAAAGTGGCCAAAAGGGCATCTTTAATTTCTCCAAAAGCTTCTGAGCGTTCTGCTTTGCTAAGTCCCTTTTTGGCAACGGCATAAAATTGGTCATAGGTTTCTTCCGCAATTTTAGCAGCTAGAGACTCGTCTTGTGCCTCCTCTTCATAGGTGCGGGTTTCTTTTTTGCCCACTGCTTGAGCAAGCGCTTCTTGCGCTTTAATTTGGTCTTTAATTGCTTCGTGGCCAAAGGCAATGGCAGCAACCATTTCGGCTTCAGATATTTCATTAAATTCTCCTTCTACCATGGCTACAGAATCTTCGCTGGCACCAATCATGATGTCAATATCAGATTCAGCTAATTGTGCTTTGCTGGGGTTTACAATAAAATTGCCTTCCACTCTACCTACACGTACTTCAGAAATAGGATATTCAAAAGGAATGTCGGAAAGTTGAATGGCAGCAGAGGCGGCTAATCCGGCAAGGGCATCTGGCATAACATTTTCATCATGCGACATGAGTTGAATCATGATTTGGGTTTCGGCATGATAGTCGCTTGGAAAAAGAGGTCTAAGAACGCGGTCAACAAGGCGCATCGTTAAAATTTCTTCATTGCTGGGTCTTGCTTCTCGTTTAAAAAAGCCTCCTGGAAAACGTCCAGCGGCAGCAAATTTTTCACGATAATCTACCGTGAGGGGAAGAAAGTCAACTGGGCTAGCTTGTCTGGCAGAAACGGCAGTGGCTAAGAGCATGCAGTTTCCCATTCGCACTACAACAGAGCCATCGGCTTGTTTGGCGAGTTTTCCGGTTTCTAAAGTAATTGTTCGTCCATCTTTAAGACGAATTTCTTGTTGGAATGTTTTTGGTGTCATTTTTTTCATTTTGGTTAAACCTAAAAGTGGTGTTGTGTGTTGTTAGGCAACCAATGAAAAACTTGATTCAGCAAGTATAATATCTCTGAGGAGCGTTTTTTTTATTTACGGATTTTCAATTCCTTGATAAGCGCTCTGTAGCGTTCAATATCTTTGGCTTTTAAATAATCCAATTGGCGTCTTCTTTTACCTACTAAACGCACCAAAGAACGCTCTGTATTAAAATCTTTTTGATTCTTTTTAAGATGGTTTGAAAGGTGGTTAATACGGTGGGTGAACAACGCAATTTGGCCCTCTGTAGAACCTGTGTTTTGGGCAGAGGAACCGTGTTTTTTAAATATTTCTTCTTTAATTTCTTTTGTTAAATACATGCCAATATTATTTAAATGATTCTTATGTATGTTCTTTTAAGCCCGGCAAAGATAAGAATACTTCTCAATTAATGCTTATTCTTCGCTTTTTTAATCTCGAATGGGTTGATTTTGAATTAAGTCAATGTAAAGATTGATTTTATCTTTCAATTCTTTGCGGTGTGAAATGAAGTCCAAAAACCCTTTTTCCAATTGAAATTCACTGGTTTGGAAGCCTTCTGGCAATTCTTGACCCGTAGTATCTTTAACCACTCTAGGTCCAGCAAAGGCAATAAGAGCACCCGGTTCAGCAATATTAATGTCACCCAACATAGCAAAAGAAGCTGTGGTCCCTCCCGTGGTAGGGTCTGTGCAAAGCGATATATAAGGCAATTTTGCTTCTGCTAATTGGGATAATTTGGCGGAGGTTTTTGCCATTTGCATTAACGAGGTGGCTGATTCCATCATGCGAGCCCCTCCTGATTTAGAAATAATCAAAAGCGGACAATTATGTTTAAGTGCGAGGTCAACGGCACGAGCAATTTTTTCTCCTACCACTGAGCCCATTGACCCACCAATAAAAGTAAAATCCATGCAGGCAATAACAAGATCTTTTCCCTTTGAAGGGCCAATAGCATAGCGAAGTGCGTCATTCAACCCACTTTTTTTGTGGGCTTCTTTTAAACGATTGATATATTTTTTGGAATCTTCAAATTTGAGAAAGTCCTTGGATCTCAGGTTAAAATCAAATTCCTCAAACTGGTTATTGTCAAAAAGAATTTCAAAATATTCCTTGCTTCCAATATGCACATGATAGTCGTCTTCTGGACTTACATATTGGTTTTGAGCCAATTCTTGGGTTTCTACTACCTTACCAGTAGGCGTTTTATACCAAAGGCCTTTGGGGATATCCTTTTTTTCTTCTGTTTTGGTTTGAATCCCTTTTTCACGTCGTTTAAACCAACTCATGCTAGAAGTATTTGTTCAAATATATAAAAACCCTTTTTATAAGGTGTTGATATTGTTCAGGTCTTGAAAAGCCTGTTCTAGTCGCTTTCTAAAGGTATCTTCTCCCAATCGGAGCCATTTTCGCGGATCGTAATATTTTTTGTTTGGATTTTCAGCACCTTCCGGATTTCCGATTTGCGTTTTTAGATAGTCTATGTTTTCGGTCATATAGTCTCTAATGCCCTCTGTGAAAGCAAATTGCAAGTCGGTATCAATATTCATTTTAATAACACCATATCCAATAGACTCCTCAATTTCGGCTTGTGAAGAACCCGAACCACCATGAAAAACAAAGTCTACAGTGTTTTCAGGCAAATTGTATTTTTTGCTGATATATTCTTGCGAATTTTTGAGGATTTTAGGGGTCAATTTTACGTTTCCGGGTTTGTATACCCCATGCACATTTCCGAAGGCAGCAGCCACCGTAAATTGGTCACTTATTTTGCTTAATTCTTCAAAGGCATAGGCAACTTCTTCAGGTTGGGTGTAGAGTTTAGAAACATCTACGTCTGAATTGTCAACCCCATCTTCTTCTCCACCGGTAATACCCAGTTCAATTTCTAGGGTCATGTCCATTTTTTTCATGCGCGCTAGATAGTCTTTACACACCGCGATATTTTCTTCGAGAGGCTCTTCAGAAAGATCAATCATATGTGAGCTAAAAAGGGACTTGCCGTGTTGCGCATAAAATTCTTCACTGGCGGTAAGCAAACCGTCTATCCACGGTAATAAATTTTTGGCGCAATGGTCAGTGTGCAAAATAACACGGGCACCATAGCGAGGTGCTAATTCGTGTATGTGTAGGGCTCCGGCAATGGCACCAGCAATTGCGGCTTCTTGGTTGTTGTTAGACAATCCTTTTCCGGCATTAAATTGAGCACCACCGTTAGAAAACTGAATAATCACCGGACTGTTGAGGGCAGCGGCAGTTTCTAAAACAGCGTTAATAGTGTTGTTTCCAGTAACGTTTACGGCGGGTAGCGCAAATTTCTTTTCTTTCGCAAGGGCGAAAACTTCTTGTACTTGTCTGCCTGTGAGGACACCGGCAGGGATATCATTTTTCATTCAAATTGGTTTGGGGCAAAAATATTAAACTTTTTTATTTTAGAAGGGATAATTGATGCCGATGTTAAATACAGCCTTGCGGAGGCTAAAGTCCGTACCCCAACGATCGGCTACAGGGAGTGCAGGGTTATAGGTTTTAAGACCAGTGTCAAATCGAATCACAAAAAAGTCAAAATCATAGCGCAGGCCAAATCCAGTGCCAAGGGCTAGTTCAGCCAAATCTTGCCACCCTTCAAAACGCATGGCGGGGTCTTCAACGGCATCCCAAAGATTCCATATATTGCCTAAATCAGCAAATAAAGCACCATTTAACTCAGCAATTAGGGGAAAACGATATTCAAAGTTGAAAGCTAACTTAAAATTAGCCTCGTTAAACTCATTGATGTTGCTGCTACTTCCAGGGCCTAACTTATAGGCTTTCCATGCCCTGTTGTCGTTGGTTCCACCTGAAAAAAACGAGCGTGTGAAAGGAATATTATTGGCGTTTCCATAGGGAATGGCCACACCCCCAAAAAAGTGAAAAGCAATAATGCGTTGTCTTCCCACCCGCCAATGTTTGATATAGTCTAATTCTGTTTTAAAATATTGAGAGGGAGACACCCCATAGAGCGCAACACTTTCAGCGGTGAGTTCACCAGGGTTTTTTTGGAGTAATTTATTCAACAAACCCCCTACCCAATCAGTTTTCCATCGCAATTGATAAAAGGTTTCATCAAAAATATTTTCTTGTGTATTGGTGTTAAAACTGAAGGAAGACCCCAAAATGAGGTTATTAGCCGTTAAACGATCCCATCTTTCTTGCACGCCATTCACTGTTTGAAAGGCAGGACTATCAGCTCTCAAGGGGGTTTCTTCATTTAAAACAGCCTCCATAAAGGCATCTGTGCCTTCCGGAATGTTTAAATTATTGTCTCGATCTAACCAATCTTGTGGGAGAGCGAGCTCAGCCGCAATAGCATTTAGTCGATCGTATGAATTTCTGTAAACATTAAAATAGTTGGAAATGTTTTGGTTGTTGATAAATTCTAGATCAACAAGCTTAAAAGCAAACTGATTTTTGGTGTTGGGTTTCCAATCAAATTGATAAATACCTGTAAAAAATTGTTTGTCTAAACCGATGTTTTTTTGGTAGCTAGTTCCCACTATGAGGTTGGTTTGGGGATACATTCTTTTGGGGATAAGATCGCCTTTCACAAAGGGCAACACAATTCTGGGCATTGTGATCTTTGCGTCGGAACTAAATTCAAATAAATTAAAAAAGCGATCTTGATCTTGTGCAATATCTCTTGAAGCGCCCAGATTTGTTTTTAATCCCAATTTTAAAAGCGTAGCTCTTTTAAATACATTTCGAATGCCCAAACCTCCTCCTAGTCCAATACCAAAATCTTGAATGTTGGAATGCGATAGGTCTACATCAAAATCTAAGGAAAAGCGTTCTTTGGGGGTTAAAAAAACCAAAGCCTTTAAAGCAGAAGTGTCCTTTTCCATAGGGGAGTAGGTTATGCTGGGATATTTGAAATTTTTGAGATTGGTAAAGTAGCGATAGGTGGCTGTTCGTTCTTCTTCGCTGTAGGGTTCATTTTTTTGGATTAAAATTCCAGAGGTTAAGGCTTGTGGTTTGTAGTTTAGCTTTCCATCAGAAAAAATGGTATAGCCATTATATTCTAAAGAATCTGAAAACCGTTGAAATAAATTTCCTTCTTGCACATCGTTAACATAAAGGTCAATTTCTTTAACCTCTCTCATTCGATAGGGAATTGTTCTAAGGGAATCATTGATTCGGGTGGTAGGGTTTTTAATTTCTATGGTGACCGGAATGGTGAGGTCTTTTCCTGTGCTGTCTATGGCTGCAATAAATTTCAGGCTGCTTTGCTGAAAATTATAGATTCCATTATTTCTAAAGAGCGAAATGAGGCGTTCTCGTTCTCGATCAAAATTTTTCACCTCGAAAGGGGCTCCTTGTTCAATCCACTGATCCTTTACATTTTGCTCATAAATAGTTTTTATGGCAGCACTTTCACTCGCTAGGGTAATGGCATCAATCAGGTATTTTTCTTTGGGTTGAATGGCATAGACCAGGGCAATTTGATTGGCTTTGATTGGGATTTTTTCTGTAGTTACATCCACATCAAAATAGCCTAAGTTTTTATAATATTGTGTGATTCTTTTTACTGATCTATCTATGGCTAAACTGTCTTCCAACACTGGAGGTTCTCCCACTTTTTTAAGCCACTGATGAAATTTAATTACACTTTTTTCTAGAGCATAAACTTGTTTTTCTGAAAGCAGTTTATCAAGATGTTTTTTTCTCAGAGGTTTCTTTTGGAGCCAATTTTGAAATAACAATTCCGGATTAGGATGTGCTCTTTCATAGAGTCTTAAACGAAGGGGTACTCCCAAAAGACGTTGATTGGGTTTTGTGGTGATAACCAAATTAACCGGATCGTTTTTGAGGGGGAGAGCATTGTGTAAAATTCTATTTTCAACTATCAATCGTTGGTTTCCTTCCCATTTTCTATGCACCACGCAACCCGAAAGAAATAGGCTCAGACTAAAAAGAATGGTTAATTTTGCAAAGAAGTGATTCAACGTATGGAAGATTTACTTCAAAAATAATCCTTTTTTATGCTCTCTAACAAGCTACGCAAACAAATCCAACAACTTAATCGTAAAAAATACCGCCAACAATGGGGGCTTTTTGTTGCAGAGGGAGAAAAAGTGGTGCAAGATTTACTTGCCGCTCACTATGTGCCGGTCCATTTACTTGCCACCAAGCCCTATGAAAATTTGGAGACCATTTCAATCTCCAACGCACAAATGAGGTCTATTTCCCATTTTGCTACACCAAGTCCACTTTTGGGCGTGTTTGAACTCCCGCAAACGGCAATAAAAACTCCAACTTCCTTTCATTTGGTATTAGATCAAATTAAAGACCCCGGCAATTTGGGCACGCTCATTAGGCTTTCCGATTGGTATGGTCTTAACGATTTGGTATGCAGTTTGGATAGTGTTGATTGCTATAATCCCAAAGTAGTGCAGGCCAGTATGGGTTCAATTGCACGGGTGCAGATACACTATTGTTCTTTAGAAAACCACTTAAAGTCCTTGGCAGGGCCAATTTATTTTGCCGATTTAAACGGAGCCTCTCTCTATGCGCAGCCCTTGCAGACCAAAGGAGCTTTGGTTTTAGGTAGTGAATCTCACGGCATATCTCCAGCGCTCTATGAGGTGGCTCATCAGGCTTTGACCATTTCCAAACAAAATAAAAATAAAGCTTGTGTGGAAAGTCTCAATGTGGCAGTTGCCGGAGCTATTTTTCTACACGAATTTTTTAGACCCTAGGCTATTCAAAGGTGAGGTTGATGGCAAAACCTCTACTCAACATTTTGGTTATTTTACCGGTCCAAGGGCTATTGGGATCTTCATCGGGTAGTATTTCATTTTGAAGAGAAAAAATTCCCCTTATAGACGGAGAAAATTTAAAGTAGACTAAATAGAAATCGAAGCCTAATCCTAATTCATAATTTAGGTTTTGTGTGGTTGTTCGAAAAACATTGCTACGGTTGTCGTCTCGATTTTTGGCGTTGCTAGACAAGTTAAAATCGGTAGAAATACCCGTGAGTAAAAAAGGCCTATAATTATTTATGCGTCTCACATTGATTTTTAACATTAAAGGCAAATGAATAAAGGTAGATTTGAGCTCTCTTATCTGATCGCTCTCTTTTTCAAACTCTGAAAAGGGGGGATAGATTAAGTCTCTTTGCGAATAATAGAGCCCTGGTTCCAATCTTAAATTAAAAAATTCGTTGAGGCGCAAATCTCCAATTAAGCCTACATTAAATCCGGCTTTAGTTTCTACGGCAATGTCTTTATAGTTGAGGTCGGTATAATATTCTGGTATATATTCAAATTTAAAATCATATTGATTGGTACCTAAAAAATAGCCGTAGTGCACTGTTCTTTTGTCAAAATTTGGCAAATTGATAACACGTTCTCTCAGGGTAGGATATTGGCCAAAGCTCAAAAACAGCCCTCCTAAAAGCGCAAAGAAAAAAGAATAGTTACGGTTTATATGCACAATAAATGGAAGCAACCCCTAGGGTTTGTGGATTGTCTTCAATATCTATAAACCCATTTTTTCCCAAAATATTGTTGAAGGCTTGTCCACATGGAAATGCTGCTGCAGAATCAGACAAATAACGATAGGCAGAACCATCTTTGGCCAAGAGCTTTCCAAATAGCGGCAAAAGGGTTTGGGTGTAGCGTTCATAACCCCAACGGAGCACTTTGTTTTGAGGAACAGCGGTTTCTAAAATGACTAAAATTCCCTGGGGCTTTAAGACACGCCAAATTTCTTGTAATCCTCGGTCAAGATTTTCAAAATTACGCACCCCAAAGGCAACGGTTACCGCTTCAAAAGACTGATCTTCAAAGGGAAGGTTTTCAGAGTCACCCAATTGCAAATCAATTTTATCGGATAATTTTTTCTGTTTTATTTTTTCTTCCCCCACGGCAAGCATATTAGGCGCAATATCGAGTCCAATAATTTGATTTGCTTTAGTTGCAGTTAGGGCAATGGCCAAATCGGCTGTTCCGGTTGCAATGTCTAATATCTTTTCTGGATTTTGGCGCCCCACTTTTTGGACCACGCGCTTTCTCCATTGCAAATCAATACCCAGCGTAATGATTCTGTTTAGCCCGTCATAATGATCTGCAATATGATCAAACATTTGTGTGACCTGCTCCTTTTTAGAGCTGTCTTGGTCTTGAAATGGTTTGAGATTTTTGTGCATGATGGCGGCAAAGATACGGAATTCTAAATGCCAAAAAAGACTCAAAAGCTAGGAGGGAGGGTTAAATTTGTATATTTGTACTGTTTTTTCACTCTCTATGAAAATTGTTATTGCCGGTGGTGGTGAAGTTGGTTTTCATTTGGCTAAACTGCTTTCCTTCGAGTCTTTAGACATCACCTTGATTGATATTGACAAAGAGCGTTTAAATTATGCTGAATCTCATTTAGACATAAAAACCCTCCGCGGAAATGCTTTGTCCATTTCAATGCTAAAAGAAGCCCTAGTGGCAGAAGCGGAGCTGTTTATTGCTGTTACATCTCAAGAAGCTTGCAACATTACCCTAGCCGGATTAGCCAAGCAAATGGGGGCAGCACGCACCATTGCACGCATTTCCAACTTAGAATTTCGTCAACTTAATGAAGGAGTCGATTTTAAAGCTTTAGGTGTAGATGAATTGATTTCTCCTGAAGAGTTAGCCGCGCTAGAAATTCAGCAATTATTGGATCAATCGGCTTTTACCAATAGCTACGAATTTGAATCTGGAGCTCTTACCCTAATTGGGACTACCCTAGAAGCCAGTGTTCCTTTTGTGGGTAAATCAGTTAAAGAAGCAGCTGCACTCTTTTCAGATGTGCATTTTATGCCCATTGCTGTTCAACGAAAAGGCACCCAGTTTACCATGATCCCAAGAGGAGATACTTGTTTTGAAGCTGGTGATACGACTTTTTTCATTACCCTTAAAGAAGGAGTAGAAGAACTCTACAAACTCACCGGAAAAAGTAAAACGCCTATCCATAGGGTAATGATTTTAGGGGGTGGTAAAATAGGCATTAATGCAGCTAAAGAACTCGCTGAAAAAAAGGTGAAAGTAACCATAATTGAAAAACAAAAAAGCAAAGCCTTTAGCATTGCAGAAGATTTGCCTAATGCTATGGTGATTCACGGCGATGGTTGCAATGTAGAACTTCTAGAAGAAGAAGATCTTGCCCAAATGGATGCTTTTATATCGGTAACGGGCAACTCTGAAACCAATATTATGGCCTGCTTAATGGCCAAAACCAAGCAAGTCAAAAAAACCATCGCTTTGGTGGAAAACATGGACTATTTTGAATTGTCGCAATCTATTGGTATTGATACCCTTATCAATAAAAAACTACTCACCGCAAATACCATCTTTAGATATATCCGAAGGGGAGATGTAGTAGATATGACCACGCTGAACAATCTAAACGTTGAAATTTTAGAATTCGAAGTACATGAAAATTCTAAGGTTGCCGGTTATAAAATACGCGATTTAGAATTTCCAAGAACAGCCATCATAGGTGGGGTCATTCGGGAAGGGAAAGGTATAATTGCACTGGGAGATTATCAAATCAAACCTGGAGATCGCCTAGTGGTTTCTTGTTTGCCTAAGGCTATAAAGCGAATTGAGAGTTTGTTTTTATAAATCAATATGCAAAACATAAATCTTCGCATTGTTGTTTTTTTGATGGGCATACTATTGTTATTCAATGGTGCTTTTATGCTACTTGCCGCATTGGTGAGCTATGTCTATCAAGATGGTGTGGGGCTTGAGATTACTGTTTCTGCTTTTTCAGTTTTGTCTGTGGGGGCCCTTGCAATATTAGTTTTTCGAAAACACGATTCCAAAATTCAGAAGCGTGAAGGTTATCTCATTGTTACATTAGGCTGGTTTTTAATGGCTCTTTCCGGACTTTTACCCTATTGGATTTCAGGGGCCATACCTAGCTTTTCCGCTAGTTTTTTTGAAACCATGTCGGGCTATACCACTACGGGAGCCACTATTTTAAGCGATATTGAAAGCATGCCCAAAAGTTTGTTGTTTTGGCGCAGCATGACCCATTGGATTGGGGGTATGGGAATTATAGTGTTGGCGATTGCCATTTTACCCTTTTTAGGTATTGGAGGATTTCAATTATTTACAGCCGAGGTTCCTGGATTGAGTAGTGACAAATTACACCCAAAAATAGCCGATACAGCCAAACGTCTATGGCTTATTTATTTGGGATTGACCCTAATTGAAACCTTGTTGCTCACCCTGGCAGGAATGTCTTTTTTTGATGCGCTCAATCATGCCATGAGCACACTGTCAACCGGTGGGTTTTCTACCAAAAATGAAAGCATTGCCTTTTGGAACGGCCAGCCCCTCATTCAATATATTATCATCCTCTTTATGTTTTTGGCGGGCACCAATTTTGTGTTAAGCTATTTTGCTATTAAAGGCAAAATCAGTAAAGTATTACAAGATGATGAATTTAAATGGTATTCCTTTTTTATCATATTCTTCAGTATTGTTGTGGCCGTATTAATTTACTTTTTTGCCGATTTTACCCAAAGCACGCTTAGTCACCCACAATTATTGGGCAAAGTTGAAAGTGTTTTTAGGCATGGTCTTTTTCAAGTGATTGCCCTAATTACTACCACCGGTTTTGTAACGGCAGATTATACACTTTGGATGCCTTTTCTCACCATTGTATTTTTTGGATTGATGTTTTTGGGTGGGTCTTCAGGTTCAACTGCTGGCGGAGTGAAAGTGGTTCGTCATCTCTTGATGATTAGGGGTGGTTTTTTAGAATTTAAAAGAGCGCTTCATCCCAATGCCATTCTTCAGGCTCGCTACAATAAAAAGATTGTAGACGAAACCATTTCCTACAATATTTTAGGGTTCTTTATACTCTACTTATTGAGTTTTATTATTGGAGCTTTGGGTTTTGGATTGATGGGAATTGATTTTGAATCGGCGGTTGGGGTAGCAGCCTCCACCTTAGGTAATGTGGGCCCTGCTTTAGGCATTTTTGGCCCTACCGATAATTATGAAGCCCTTTCTCAAGTTGGCCAATGGTGGGCTAGTTTTCTCATGTTGCTAGGGCGTTTGGAGCTTTTTACGGTTTTGATCTTGTTCACGCCCTTCTTTTGGAAAAACACCTAATAGTCATATTTATCCTTCCAACGTTCTTTTAAAAAAGACCTTATGGACTTTTCTTTAGCATTTTCTCCCGGCACATAAAAAGTTGTGCCAGCAACATCAGGAGGCATAAATTCTTGTTCAGCAAAATTATTGGGATAGTCATGCGCATAAAGATAGCCATCTCCATATCCCATGGACTGCATCAATTCAGTTGGGGCATTTCTAAGGTGTAGGGGCACATTGAGGTTGCCCGTTTCGGTTACTTTTTTTTGAGCTTCTTGAATAGCCACATAAGCCGCATTGCTTTTGGGAGAACTCGCTAAATAGAGGGCACACTGACTCAGTAGAATACGAGCTTCTGGATAGCCAACAGCATGCACCGCTTGAAATGTATTGTTGGCAAGCACAAGGGCAGTGGGATTGGCATTTCCAATGTCTTCTGAAGCTAGAATGAGCATTCTGCGGGCAATAAATTCTGGAGTTTCACCACCCCCAATCATTCGAGCTAACCAATAAACTGAAGCGTTGGGGTCACTTCCGCGAATTGATTTGATAAATGCTGAAATTATATCGTAATGAAATTCCCCTTTTTTATCGAATAAAAGGGGGTTGCTTTGCACGCTTTTATAGACTAATTCATCTGTAATTTTTAATCCCTTTTCAGCATTAGATTGTACCACTAGTTCTAAAATAGACAGCATTTTTCTGGCATCTCCCCCCGAAAGTTCGAGCAAAGCAGCAGTTTCTGCAACTACCACTTTTTGTTGTTTTAACAAAACGTCATGGGCTTCGGCTTCTTTGACAATTTGCAAGAGGGCATCTTCTTGAAGGGGAAACAAGCTATATACTTGGCAACGGGAGAGTAGGGCGTTGATAACCTCAAAGCTTGGGTTTTCTGTGGTGGCGCCAATGAGTGTAATAATCCCTTTTTCAACAGCTCCTAAAAGTGCATCTTGCTGTGATTTACTAAACCGATGAATTTCGTCAATAAATAATATTGGGGTCTTTTGTTCAAAAAGGCTTCCTTTTTGATCGGCTTTTTGAATAACCTCTCGCACTTCTTTGACCCCGGCATTGATCGCCGAAAGTTGAAAAAAAGGGCGGTCTTTTTCTTGGGCAAGCAGTTGGGCTAAAGTTGTTTTTCCGGTGCCTGGAGGCCCCCACAAGATAAGGGAGGGCAAAAGGCCTTGTCCAATCATTTTAGAAAGGGCTCCCTCTTTTCCTACTAAATGATCTTGCCCATAATATTGAGCAAGAGTTTGAGGGCGCATCCGTTCTGCCAATGGAATGTTCATGGCCTAAAGATAGTATTATAAACGTTGTCTCACGATTTCATATAGCACCACTGCTGCAGCAACGGATACGTTGAGTGAATTTGATGTTTCTACCATTGGAATCTTAGCCTGTTGCTTTACAATTTTAAGAATGCCTTTAGAAATTCCTTTGTCCTCAGCTCCTAAAATTAAGGCAGTGGGTCCTTTATAGTCGTAGTCATAAAAAGAAGTAGTTGTTTTTTCGGTAATAGCGAAGATCGAAAAATCTAATTCTTGCAATTGATAGATAACATCTTTTAGGTGGTTTACCTTAGCAATAGAAACTCTAAAAATACCTCCTGCTGAGGTTTTTACTACATCACCATTGAGAGGGGCACTGCCACTGTTTGGAATAATCACTCCATCAACACCCACGGCTGCTGCAGTTCTTAAAAGGGCACCAAAATTTCGAACATCGGTCACCCCGTCTAGAAGAAGCAATAACGGATTTTTTTTATTTTTTAATTGATCTACAAGGGTTTCAAATTCAACAGTTGCCACGGCCGCCATTTGGGCCACCACTCCCTGATGGTTTTTTTGATCAAAACGCTCTAATCGTTCTTTGGGCACATAGCTCACTTTGATATTGTGCTGGTCTAGTTGTTGTTGCAAGTGGTTGAATTGCTGGTTTTGGCTGTTTTTGAGTAACCAAACCTTTTCAATATTTTTTCCAGAGGCTATGGCTTCAAGCACGGCTCTGGTGCCAAATATGGTGGTGGTTTTGTGGGAGTCTTTTTCCATCAAAATTTAAGGTGTGTTTTGGTCTAAATGAGCGACCATTTCTAGTAAGGCTTCTTCATTCTTGAGTTTAACCTTATTTTGGTCTGTATATGTTTTATATACTTTGGCATTAAAAAAGTTTAGGTTTATCATTTTTTTATGTGAATTTTCAACTCGAATGCCTTCATTGCCTTTTGCAATGACGTAATAACTTCTATCGATCCAAGTAGGTAGTGGCCCTTCACTAGATCCGGTTGCTGGTGCCGGTATGCCATCTTTTCGAGCTTGTTCAAGTTCTTTTTTTAGATAGCGCAACACTCTAAAGTGTTGTCCTTCCCAAAGCAATTGAAAAACCCCATCGAGTTCTCCTTCACTTTTAAGCCTAATTTTATCTCGCACATAGGACTTTCCTTGATGCACCAGTTTAAATCCGCTTTCCGGAAGAATTTTAAAGCGTTCTCCTGCAGCGTTTTTAAATTCAAATATTTGGTAACCCATATGATAGCGCATAGGGCCTTCAAAGCCACGGTTTGAATCAAACACCAAAGCTGTATTTTCAAAAGTATCGTTGAGGTAGGGAGAACCTTTGTAGTTTTTATTGTCAGCCACCAATTTCACTAAATTGATGTTTCCTCCTCTAAATAAATCTTGTTCACTCACAGAAACAACTTGTGCCATCAGTGAGACTGGAATCAAAAGTAAAAAAGCTGAAAGAATTTGTTTTTTCATAGACTTAATCATTACATATAAAAAAAGCACCTATAAAAATAGGTGCTTTTTATCAATTTTCAACTAAATGTTTATTTAGTATCCCACCACAAGCGGGTGTCTTGTGTATCAGGCCCTTGAGCAGATACAGCCGCATTGTAGTTTTCTTCATTTAAAGATTTAGTAAGAGCGGCGTAGCCGTTGCGTACAGGAATTCCATTTCCAGATAAAGCATCAGCAGCTGGCTCAAGTTTTGGAAAATCTAAACGTCTCCATTCAGACCAAGCTTCTGCCCCTTGCATGTAGAGTGCCGCCCATTTTTGAGTGGCAATTTGCTCCAATCCTTTAGCGGCGTCATAGGCCACTTCGGCTTGTGCTTTATAAGCAGCAGCATCAGCTTCTGCAACACCCCATTGGGCCATAGAAGCATCAATTCCTAAGTTATACCAAGTTTCAGCATCGCCCACAGTGGTCATTCCTCTTAAGGCTGCTTCTGCCATAGAGAAACAAATTTGAGCATAGCTAAAAATCATGCCTCCAGTTTGAGTACCATCATAAATAATATCAGAAGTGATAAATGAAATATCAGACTGCAAAACATTTGGATTGGCTACTCCATAAGGACAACCAACATAAGTGCCAGTGGCATCAGAAAGTGGTAGCTCTGCATAAGAAGCAATTCTAGGATCGTTGTGATTGTTTAAAAAATCTATAAACACATCACTCACTGCAAAGTCTTCACGCGTTTGGAAACGGTCTTGCCATGGGTTGTCATTTGTGTCTTCTGTCAAATAGGGATAGTGCATGTTTTCAGCCACGCTTCCAATCACACCGGCGTTATAGGCCTCAGTCAATTTTTGTTGACCTAATGATTGGTTGGCGTTAGAAACGCGCATAGCCATAACCAATTTCATGGTGTTGGCAAACTTTTTCCAATGGCTCATGTCACCGTTGAATAAGATATCCCCCTTAAGCGTTCCACTAGTGTTGATGCTGCCAAGAGCCTCATCGATTTCAGTGAAAAGAGAAGTGTAAATAGCTTCTTGAGTATCAAACTTAGGTTTGATGTTCTCAGAGCCTTGTAAGGCTTCAGAATAAGGAATCATACCCCATCTATCAGTAAGATAGAGATAGAAATAAGCCTTCATAATGCGGGCAACCGCAATTTGATTTTCAGTAGTTCCTCCGTTTTTATAGGCCTCAGGATCTTCGGTATTCAAATCAATGATTTCTTGCAAATCTTTAAGAGGTCCAGAATACCAATCATCATAAGACCACTCAAATTGCTCATAACGAGAACCTTCAGTATAAGTGATTTGTGAGATATACTGCACCATCATATTACTGTTGACTTCACTAACCACGGTTGGAATAAAACGCTGAGCGTTTGTCAATAAAGCCGCAGTAGAGGCCGTTGAAGGAGAATTAGGATTTAAGTTTTCATTCCCAAAATCAACGGTTTCACAAGCCTGAAAAGCAAATACTGCGATCAGTATTAAACTCCAATTTTTGATATAATTTTTCATGCTTTTCGTTATTAAAAGTTAAGTTTTACATTAAGTCCAATGGAACGTGAGGGAGGCAACTGACCACCTTCAGCTTGTCTATATTGGCCTGCTATACTTCCAGAACCTTCAATTTCACTAGGATCAAGTCCACCGTGTTTGATGTTAGAGTAGAGCAACAACAAGTTGTTTCCTAATATAGATACGTCAGCGTTTCTAATAAAAGTTCCTTCTAGCAATGCAGTTGGAACAGAATAGCCCAAACGTAGTTGACGTAATTTTAAATAAGAGGCATCATAGAGCCACTCATCGTGTGCCCCAAAATAGCGACCTGCCCAAACATAATCTTCCATATAAAGATCAACAGGTGCTCCGCTTTCAGTTACACCCACTACGTGGAAACCACCACCGGCATCGGGTGCATCACGAACAGGATTGCCTTTGTCATTGGTTCCAACCGTATCGATGTGGAGACCTGAATAGTAGGCAAACATGTTGGTAGTTGAGTAGAACAAACCACCATTTTGATAGTCAAGCCCTACGTTTAAATACAAGTTTTTATATTGAAGAGAAGTAAGGATACCGCCTGTGAAATCAGGAAGAATTGATCCTAATACTTCATTCGTGTCATAAACAAAACGTCCACTTTCTGTTAAGATAGGTGTACCATTGGCATCATACTTACGTTTTCTACCAACAAAAGTACCCCATTCTTCACCAACAACTTCTTGGAACTGCAATCCACCCCAGCTAACCCAGCCAACGAGAACGTTTCGGTCAATACCTTCTGCTAAGAAGTCAACTGTTTTTTCGAGTGTTGCAAAGTTTACAGAAAAGTCCCATTTGAAATCTTGTGTTTGAACAGGTGTTGCATTAAAGGTAATTTCAATACCGTTCGAAGAAGTTTGTCCTGAGTTGATGGATAATCCGCTAAACCCTGATGAAGCGGCAACAGGAATGGCAATTGGCAATTCTTTGTCTTTGCGATCAAAGTAGGTAACGTCTAACCCTAAACGGTTTTCAAAAAATCTAAATTCAAGACCAACTTCTAATTCGTCTCTTGTACCTCCTAAAAGATTGGCATTGGCTTCTGTGTTAGGCACAGAGAAAGAAGCATTTCCACCATAAGGACTTCCTACGTTATAAACACTTGTGGTTTGATAGGGATCTGGGAAGATAGGAGCTTGCGAATAGCCTCCTCTAAGTTTGGCAAAAGAAACTGAGTTTCCTAAATCCAATAGCTCATCGATAAGTAAACTTCCAGAGATTCCAAAGGTTTCGATTCGGTTATCCTCTGCATTGGCAGTAGATCCCCAGTCAAAACGGTAAGAGGCATCAAGATAAAAAGTGCTTTTGTATCCTAGCGACACTTGCGCAAAGTTGGACATCAACTTAGACTGAAACAATCCTGCAGAATAATTAGGACGGTCAACAGAAGTTGCCACACTGTAGAAGTCAGGCACAGACAATCCGCCAACGGTAGAGGCTTGCATGTAGTTAGCTCTGTTTTGTTGCATTTGATAACCAACAAGTCCGTTCACATCAAGATCGCCAAAACGTTTGTTGTAGGTTGCTTGACCATAAACTTCGTTTTGGATGTATCTAAAGTTTGATTCGCTATAGCTAGGTAATTCTAAACCACCAAAAGCTGTTCTTCCGTTTGAAAGGAAATTGTTGAAACGTCTTCTCACTTCAACATTTACTCTGATGTTTTCATTCAGCTGATAATTTAGCCCCATATTTCCAAAAGCAACATCTTTACGTTGTATGTTTTTGTTTTGTTGTGGGCCAAAGTGAGGAGCATCCCAATAAAGAGGGGTTGCATCTCTCGCTGACTTAGAGTTCCAGCTGTAAAAGTTTCCTTCAAAGAAATAGTTTTGCTTCAAGCGGTCCATGTCCAATTGACGCTGCCACCATTGGTTGAAGTTTGAACCTAATCCACCATAACCATTAAGAGGTGAATTGTTAGTTTCTCTAAACTGATAGTTTAAAGAAGAATAAAATTCAAAACTATCACTCAGATCAATAGATGCGGTAATATTGAAATCAATTTGATCTCTTTTAGCTTCTGGCATAACCAAGGTTTGAGAAAGGTTACGTATAGAAGAGCGAATGTTGTAGTTTTCTCCCCCTTTAGAATAGGCTAAAGTGGTGTTATTTGTAATTCCGGTATCGAAGAAATTACGGATGTTATCGGGATTAGGCTCCCAAGGGCGTAATTTTCCGAATTCTGGGTGACCAGGAATCCAGCTGTCCCAGTGACGTACTAGCGTACCGTCTAATTTAGGTCCCCAAGATTCATCAGCAGCATAGTATGGAATTTTTTGTCCATTAAAAGCAGCCCAAGAAGCGGGGTCAGTGGCAGGATTATATTCAAATGTATCCCAGTCTTGGTAATATCCTCCACCATATTCGTTTTGGTAGTCGGGAAGAATAGAAACTGACGTAACATTTGTGGTGTGGTCTACTGTAAAAGTAGATTCACCATCAGCTGCTTTTTTGCTGGTGATGATCACCACCCCATTTACTGCATCTGCACCATAGAGTGCTGTTGCAGCAGCTCCTTTTAATACAGAAATATTGGCAATGTTGTCGGTGTTGATGTCGGTCATGGCATTTACTTTAATACCATCCACAACATAAAGCACACCCGTTTCTCCTCTTAAACGCAAGAAACCGGCATCAAAGCTGGAAGAAGATCCTCCAATCATTTGTACCCCGGCTACTTTTCCGGAAAGGGTTACGTTTAAGTCTACTTCCTTAGATTGAACTAAGGTTTCTCCTTGTACGGATTGCTGCGCATAACCCAACGATTTCTTTTCTCGAGAAACCCCAAGGGCCGAAACAACAACTTCATCCAGTTGGTTGTCTGCTGCAAGGGTAACATCAATCTGGTCTTCATTGGCCACCGTTACTTCTTGAGTTGAGAACCCAACAAAAGAGAAAACAAGTACATCTCCAATAGAAGCGGTAATGGAATAATTACCGTCAAAATCTGTGCTGGTTCCCGTATTGGTACCTTTGATCTGAACAGTTGCACTAGGGAGTGGTTGACCTTGCTCATCCAGAACTACCCCAGTAATGGTCTGCTGTGCCATGGCCACAGTGAGGCTCATCAACCACAACAGCATTAGGTTTTTCATTCTATTCATAACATTAAATTATAGTTAATAATTCTCGCAAAAGTATTAATATTATGTTAAGATTCATAAAAAGGGTTAATATTTTTTGCTTAAAGTCAAACAAAAAAGCCATATAAATAAGAATTAGATGGCTTTTGATCTAGAAAATATACGGGTTTTGCTAATGTTTATCCCAAAATATTGGGGTTTTTGGGGTAGCTGCTCTAATAAAGGATGTCTAAAAACAAAACCCTTTTAAAGAAGACTAAAAAGCGATGAACTAAATTGAAATGGAATGCTAAAAATGGAAGCCAGGTACTCTTTTTGGGTGTTATCAAAAAAAATGTTAAAAATTCGAGCACTAAGGGTTTGAATAAAATAAAATAATCTCTACATTTGCACGCCCATAAAAATGGGGAATTAAACAATTATATGCCAACAATTGCACAACTTGTAAGAAAAGGAAGAGTTTCGATTACCAAGAAGAGTAAATCGGCTGCTTTGGATTCGTGTCCACAACGGCGCGGGGTATGCACAAGAGTTTATACCACTACGCCTAAAAAACCTAACTCAGCAATGCGTAAGGTTGCCCGTGTGCGTTTAACAAATGGAAAAGAAGTTAACGCCTACATTCCCGGAGAAGGACACAACCTCCAAGAGCACTCGATAGTATTGGTTCGAGGCGGAAGAGTAAAAGATTTACCGGGAGTACGTTATCACATTGTTAGAGGAGCGTTAGATACTGCCGGCGTAGAAGGTAGGTTACAACGCCGTTCTAAATATGGTGCCAAAAGACCCAAAAAATAAACGTGAAACGTAGTTCGTAAATCATGAGAAAAAAACAAGCCAAAAAACGCCCCCTACTACCCGATCCTAAATTTAACGACCAATTGGTGACACGTTTTGTGAACAACTTAATGTGGGATGGGAAAAAATCAGTTGCCTTCAGTCTCTTCTATGACGCCATAGAAATTGTAGAGCAACGCAAACAAGACGAAGAAAAAACCGCCATTGAACTTTGGAAAGACGCCCTTTCTAATGTGATGCCTCATGTAGAGGTGCGCAGTAGACGCGTTGGGGGTGCTACCTTTCAAATTCCGATGCAAATTCGTCCCGACCGTAAAGTTTCTCTTGCTATGAAATGGCTCATTTCTGCAGCGAGAAAACGCAATGAAAAATCTATGGCGCTTCGGTTAGCTAATGAAGTGCTTGCCGCTTCTAAGGAAGAAGGTGCTGCCGTTAAAAAACGTGTAGATACTCACAAAATGGCTGAAGCAAACAAAGCCTTCTCGCATTTTAGATTTTAATTCCACTTATATTTTTGATTAGACAGCCATGGCAAGAGATTTAAAATTTACAAGAAATATTGGTATCGCAGCTCATATTGATGCCGGTAAAACCACCACCACAGAACGCATTTTGTTCTACACTGGGGTGAGTCATAAAATTGGTGAAGTGCACGATGGTGCCGCCACCATGGATTGGATGGAGCAAGAGCAAGAGCGCGGTATTACGATTACTTCTGCTGCTACCACCTGTACTTGGAACTTCCCTTCCGATCAAGGAAAACCCACTGCAGAATCACAACCCTATCACTTCAATATAATTGATACCCCCGGCCACGTAGACTTTACTGTGGAAGTAAACCGATCACTTCGAGTACTCGATGGATTGGTTTTTTTGTTTTCTGCCGTAGATGGTGTAGAACCACAGTCTGAAACAAACTGGCGCTTGGCTGATAATTACAAAGTGCCTCGCATCGGGTTTGTTAATAAAATGGACCGTCAGGGAGCCAATTTCCTAAATGTTTGTACACAAGTGCGTGAAATGTTAAAATCTAACGCTGTTCCCTTAGTGCTCAACATTGGAGATGAAGAAGATTTTAAAGGAATAGTAGATTTGGTGACCAACAAAGCCATTGTTTGGCACGAAGATAATTTTGGTTCTACCTATGACGAAATGCCTGTTCCTGAAGATTTAAAGGGTGAAGTGCAACAACTTCGTGAGCAACTCATAGAGGCTGTAGCTGAATATGATGAAGCCCTTTTAGAAAAATTCTTTGAAGATCCTGATAGCATTAGCCCAGATGAAATTCACAATGCCTTGCGTGCTGCCACTCAAGACATGAGTATCATTCCTATGATCTGCGGTTCTTCATTCAAAAATAAGGGTGTTCAATTTTTATTGGATGCCGTTTGTCGCTATTTGCCTTCTCCAGAAGACAAAGAAGCCATAGTAGGTACAGACCCTAAAACAGATGCCGAAATTTCACGTAAGCCCACTGTACAAGAGCCTTTTTCTGCTTTGGCCTTCAAAATTGCTACCGATCCTTTTGTGGGAAGATTAGCCTTTTTCCGTGCCTATTCCGGACGATTAGATGCAGGGTCTTATGTGTTGAACAACCGAAGTGGCAACAAAGAGCGTATCTCAAGAATTTATCAAATGCACTCCAACAAACAAAATTCTATCGACTTTATTGAAGCCGGAGATATTGGAGCAGCAGTTGGATTTAAAGACATTAAAACCGGAGACACCCTTTCAGCCGAAAACGCTCCTATTATTTTGGAAAGCATGGTGTTTCCCGATCCTGTAATTGGTATTGCCGTTGAACCTAAAACAAAAGCTGATGTAGATAAACTCGGCATGGCTTTAGGTAAACTAGCAGAGGAAGATCCTACTTTCCAAGTAAAAACAGATGAGGCCTCTGGGCAAACTATAATATCTGGAATGGGAGAACTTCACTTAGACATTATTGTAGATCGTCTCAGACGAGAATTCAAGGTAGAAGTTAACCAAGGGCAACCTCAAGTAGAATATAAAGAAGCTCTTACTGCAACTGCAGATCACCGAGAAGTGTATAAAAAGCAAACTGGTGGTCGAGGTAAATTTGCAGACATAGTGTTTACTATAGAACCAGCAGAAGAAGGAAAACCAGGTTTGGAGTTCGTAAACGAAATTAAAGGTGGAAACATTCCTAAAGAATATATTCCATCAGTAGAAAAAGGATTCGCAGAAGCCATGAAAAATGGTCCTTTAGCTGGTTTTGAAATTGATGCCATGAAAATTACCTTGAAAGACGGTTCTTTCCACCCTGTGGATTCAGACTCACTTTCATTTGAATTGGCCGCAAAACTAGGGTTTAAAGAATCTGCTCGTGCCGCACGCGCCGTTATTATGGAACCTATTATGAAGTTAGAAGTGCTCACCCCCGAAGAAAACATGGGAGACATTGTGGGAGACTTGAACCGACGTAGAGGACAAGTAAACTCAATGGATGACCGTGCCGGTTCTAAAGTAGTAAAAGCAGAGGTGCCCCTTTCCGAAATGTTTGGATATGTAACCTCTTTGCGGACCCTATCTTCCGGAAGAGCTACCTCTACAATGGAATTTTCACACTATGCAGAAACGCCTCAGAACATTTCTGAATCCGTAATTGCAGATATTAAAGGAAAACAAAACGCTTAACGCTTTGCGAAATGAGTCAAAAAATTAGAATTAAATTAAAATCATACGACCACAACCTGGTAGACAAGTCTGCCGATAAGATTGTGAAGACTGTTAAAACAACAGGTGCTGTAGTTACTGGACCCATTCCATTACCTACCCACAAAAAAATCTTCACCGTGTTGCGATCTCCTCACGTGAACAAAAAATCACGGGAGCAATTTAAATTGTGTTCGTATAAACGTCTTCTAGACATTTATAGCTCTTCTTCAAAGACCATTGATGCTTTGATGAAGTTGGAATTGCCTAGTGGCGTAGAAGTAGAAATTAAAGTTTAATTATTAAAAAAAGTATAGAATGTCTGGGTTAATAGGAAAAAAAATCGGCATGACAAGTCTTTATGACGAGCAAGGAAAAAACGTTCCCTGCACCGTTTTAGAGGTTGGGCCATGCGTGGTTACCCAAGTCAGAACCAAAGAGGTTGACGGGTATAATGCACTGCAACTGGGTTTCGATGACAAGGCAGTAAAACGCACTTCAAAGGCAGCTCAAGGCCATTTTAAAAAGGCTAACACTGCACCCAAGAAGAAAGTTGTTGAATTCCAAAATTTTGAAACAGAACACCAATTGGGAGACACCCTCACAGTAGACCACTTCACCGAAGGTGAGTTTGTTGATGTGACAGGAACCTCTAAAGGAAAAGGATTCCAAGGGGTGGTGAAACGCCACGGATTTGGCGGTGTTGGTCAAGCCACTCACGGACAACACAACCGATTGAGAGCCCCGGGTTCTATTGGGGCTGCTTCCTATCCTGCTCGTGTATTTAAAGGTATGCGTATGGCAGGAAGAATGGGAACTGACCGTGTTAAAGTGGAAAACTTGAAGGTGGTTAAAGTAGTGCCTGAAAAAAATCTCTTAGTGGTTAAGGGATGTGTGCCAGGTCATAAAAATGCATACGTAATAGTAGAGAAATAATGGAATTACAGATCTATAATAAAGAAGGAAAAACCACCGGTAAGAAAGTAAAACTAAATCCGGAGGTGTTTGGTATTGAACCGAATACACATGCCATCTACTTGGATGTGAAGCAACACCTAGCCAACAAAAGACAAGGTACGCACAAAGCCAAAGAAAGAGGACAAATTGCGGGAAGCACACGTAAAATCAAAAAACAAAAAGGCACCGGAACAGCTCGAGCTGGGAGCATAAAAAACCCACTCTTTAGAGGTGGAGGTCGCATTTTTGGTCCAACCCCTAGAAGCTACAGCCAAAAGGTCAATAAAAAAGTAAAGCGTTTAGCCCGTAAATCGGCTTTGAGCATCAAAGCCCACGAAAAGGCTATTTATGTTTTAGAAGATTTCCAAATGGAAACCCCTAAAACAAAAGATTACACGACTTTGCTCAACGCCCTAGGGCTCACTGGTAAAAAAACCTTACACGTGTTGGGTGAATCGAATAAAAATGTATATTTGTCGTCGCGCAATTTAGAAAAATCTCAAGTTGTAAATAACACAGAATTAAGTACTTACAGCATTTCAAATGCCAATACTTTAATTCTTTCAGAGAGTTCTATTGCCGCCATTGAATCACTATTGAATCGTTAATGATGAAAGTTTTAATTAAACCGATTATTACAGAAAAAGCTACTCGAGGAAGCGAAGTTTCCAATAGCTACACTTTTTCTGTTGATCCAAGAGCCAATAAATTAGAGATCAAAGCGGCTGTAGAAGAGACCTATAATGTTACGGTTGCCAAAGTGCGCACCCTCAATTATGGTCCGGAACGCAAAGTGAAATATACTAAAACCGGTGTACAATCTGGAAAAACCAACGCCACCAAGCGCGCAATAGTGCAAGTGGCCGAGGGAGATGCCATCGATTTTTACAGTAACCTATAAAACCGCATCAGATGTCAGTTAGAAAATTAAAACCTATAACTCCAGCACAACGCTTTCGCGTGGTTAATGGCTTTGATGCAATTACAACACAAAAGCCAGAAAAAAGCTTATTGCGTCCCCTAAAATCATCAGGTGGAAGAAACAATAAGGGTAAAATGACAGTTAGCCACAGAGGTGGAGGGCACAAAAGACGCTATCGTATTATCGATTTTAAGCGTGATAAATTTGATGTGACCGGCGAAGTGCTCAGCATACAATATGACCCAAACCGTTCTGCCTTTATTGCCCTTGTACAATATAAAGATGGTGAAAAACGTTACATCATTGCACAAAATGGACTTCAAGTAGGTCAAAAGGTATCCTCAGGTAGAAGTGCTTCTCCCGAAATAGGAAACGCACTCTATTTGTCAGATATTCCATTGGGAACAATTATTTCATGCATAGAATTGGTGCCCGGAAAAGGTGCTTCTATGGCCCGTAGTGCAGGTGCATTTGCTCAGCTTATGGCACGCGACGGTAAATATGCAACCATCAAATTGCCTTCTGGTGAAACCCGAATGGTATTGATCACTTGTTTAGCCACTATTGGTGCAGTTTCAAATTCTGATCATCAGTTGCTTGTTTCTGGAAAAGCCGGTAGATCAAGATGGCTAGGCCGAAGACCTAGAACACGTCCCGTGGCGATGAACCCTGTAGATCACCCCATGGGTGGTGGTGAAGGGCGTGCCTCTGGAGGACATCCAAGATCGAAAAAAGGATTGCCAGCCAAAGGCTATCGCACCCGATCTAAAACAAAAGCTAGTAATAAGTTCATTATAGAACGTAGAAAAAAATAGATAACGCATGGCTCGTTCATTAAAAAAAGGACCCTTTGTGCATCACAGCCTTGAAAAGAAAGTGATGAAGAATGTAGAAGAGAACAAAAAAACCGTGATCAAAACCTGGTCTCGTGCGTCTTTGATTACGCCCGACTTTGTGGGACAAACCATTGGAGTGCACAACGGAAAAACATTTGTTCCGGTCTATGTTACTGAAAACATGGTAGGACATAAGTTGGGAGAATTTTCACCCACTCGTTCGTTTAGAGGACATGCCGGGGCCAAAAATAAAGGTAAAAAATAAGAAGGCTTTATGGGAAATCGAAAGAGACAAACGGCGCAAAATAGAAAAGAGGCAAAAAAAGAACTTGCCTTTGCCAAGTTAAACAATTGCCCTACTTCTCCTAGAAAAATGCGTTTGGTTGCAGATCAAGTACGTGGGGAGCAAATTGACAAAGCGTTGACTATTTTAAAATTTAGTTCTAAAGAGGCATCACGTCGATTAGAAAAATTATTGCTTTCTGCCATTTCAAACTGGCAAAGTAAAAATGAAGCTGAAGACATTGAAAAAGCCAATTTGATCGTTAAAGAAATTCGCGTAGACGGAGGAAAAATGTTAAAACGTCTTCGACCCGCCCCTCAAGGTCGCGCACATCGCATAAGAAAACGTTCCAACCATGTAACATTGGTGTTGGGATCTAATACAATTGAAGCATAACTATGGGACAAAAAACCAATCCAATCGGAAACCGCTTAGGCATCATTAGAGGATGGGACTCCAACTGGTATGGAGGTAACAATTATGGTGATAAACTAGCCGAAGATGATAAAATTAGAAAGTATGTGCACGCACGTCTTTCCAAAGCAAGTGTTTCAAATGTAATTATTGAGCGCACCCTTAAAATTATCACAGTAACCATCACCACTGCTCGTCCAGGAATAATCATTGGAAAAGCCGGACAAGAAGTAGACAAGCTCAAAGAAGAATTGCGCAAGATTACAAACAAAGAAGTGCAAATCAACATCTTTGAAATTAAGCGTCCTGAATTAGATGCTCAATTAGTTGGTGCCAGCATAGCCCGTCAAATTGAAAGTAGAATTTCATATCGTCGAGCTATCAAAATGGCTATTGCTGCTGCCATTAGAATGAATGCAGAGGGAATTAAGGTGCAAATTTCAGGTCGTTTAAACGGAGCTGAAATGGCCCGTTCAGAATCCTACAAAGAAGGTCGTATTCCACTCTCCACTTTTCGTGCCGATATTGACTACGCACTTGTTGAAGCGCACACCACTTATGGTCGTTTAGGCATCAAAGTGTGGATCATGAAAGGCGAAGTTTATGGCAAAAGAGAATTATCTCCTCTTGTAGGCATGAGTAAAAAGAGCGGTGGCGGAAACAATTCTGGTCGCAATGGAGCTGCCCAAGGCGGTCGTCAACGCAGAAGAAAATAATACTAATCAAGGTAGTACAGAGAAATTATGTTACAACCCAAAAAGACAAAATATCGTAAAACGCAGAAGGGGCGCATGAAAGGCCTCTCCCAAAGAGGGCATCAACTCTCAAATGGCATGTTTGGCATCAAAGCCCTAGACTCTGTGTTTATCACCTCACGGCAAATTGAGGCAGCGCGTATTGCTGCTACCCGTTATATGAAACGTGAAGGCCAACTATGGATTAAAATTTTTCCCGATAAGCCCATCACCAAAAAACCTCTTGAGGTTCGTATGGGAAAAGGAAAAGGAGCACCCGAATATTTTGTAGCAGTGGCTAAAGCTGGTCGCGTTTTGTTCGAAATTGGTGGCGTTCCTCACGATGTGGCCAAA
Organism: uncultured Flavobacteriaceae bacterium; assembly: GCA_964386915.1. GTDB lineage: Bacteria > Bacteroidota > Bacteroidia > Flavobacteriales > Flavobacteriaceae > JADHMP01. The sequence goes on from CAYLUQ010000001.1 coordinate 169,786, forward strand.
GAAGCTTTGCGCTTAGCGGCTCAAAAATTGCCTGTGAAAACCAAATTTGTTGTGGCTCGTGATTTTCAAGCCTAAAGAAAAAATATGAAACAGTCAGAAATAAAATTAATGGAAGCGGAAGCCCTGCAAACTAAAATTGCAGAAGTGGAAAAACAATTGATGGAGTTGAAATTGACTCATGCCGTTTCTCCCCTAGAAAATCCATTAGAAATTAGAGGTGTGCGCAGAACCCTGGCACGTTTAAAAACCGCACTCACAAACAAACAAGCTTAGTCTTATGGAAAGAAATTTAAGAAAAGAGCGTATCGGGATTGTTACTAGTAACAAGATGGACAAATCGGCCGTAATTTCTGAGGTAAAAAGGGTAAAGCACCCACTCTATGGAAAATTTGTCTTGAAGACCAAAAAGTATATGGTGCACGATGAAGCCAACGATTGCAACATTGGCGACACGGTTAAAATTATGGAAACTAGACCAATGAGCAAATCAAAATGCTGGCGATTGGTTGAAATATTAGAAAGAGCTAAATAATCATGGTACAACAAGAAAGCCGTTTAAAAGTAGCAGATAATACTGGAGCCAAAGAAGTGCTTACCATTCGTGTATTGGGAGGTACCAAACGCAGATATGCCTCTTTGGGTGATAAGATTGTGGTGACAGTCAAAGAAGCCACCCCTTCCGGACAAGTAAAAAAAGGACAAGTGTCTACTGCTGTTGTAGTGCGCACCAAAAAAGAAGTGCGTCGCCCAGATGGATCTTATATCCGTTTTGATGAAAATGCCTGTGTGCTTTTGAATCCAACAGGAGAAATGCGCGGCACGCGTGTTTTTGGACCTGTGGCTCGTGAATTGCGAGACAAACAGTTTATGAAAATTGTTTCACTAGCGCCAGAAGTGCTTTAAAAAAGAAATTATGGCAACGAAATATAAAATTAAAAAAGGCGATAAAATCAGAGTTATTTCAGGTGAACACAAAGGTGCTGAGGGAACTGTGACCAAAATCATTACCGATAAAAATCGCGCTATTGTAGAGGGTGTCAACCTGATTAAAAAACACGCCAAGCCAAACGCACAAAACCCACAAGGAGGCATTATTGAAAAAGAAGCTCCTATTCACATTTCTAATTTGTCGCTGCTCACAGAAGCAGGTGACCCTACTCGTGTAGGCTATCGAATGGAAGAGGGAAAAAAAGTGCGTTATGCTAAAAAAACCAATGAAGTGATATAATTATGAGCACCTATATTCCACGACTTAAAAAAGAATATAACGAAAGAATTACCGGAGTTCTTAAAGAAACTTTGGGCTATAAAAGCATCATGCAGGTGCCTCGTCTTCAAAAAATTGTATTGAGTAGAGGAGTGGGTGCTGCTGTTGCCGATAAAAAATTAATCGAACATGCCGTTGATGAGCTCTCACTCATCACCGGCCAAAAGGCTGTTGCTACCCTTTCTAAAAAAGATGTCGCTTCATTTAAATTGCGAAAAGGCATGCCTATTGGTGCAAAAGTCACTTTGCGTGGTGAGCGCATGTATGAGTTTTTAGATCGCTTGGTGACCACTGCATTGCCACGTGTGCGCGATTTTCAAGGCGTTAAAAGTTCAGGCTTTGATGGAAGAGGAAACTATAATTTAGGGATAACAGAACAAATTATATTTCCGGAAATCAATATTGATAAAGTCAATAAAATTGCCGGAATGGATATCACCTTTGTGACCTCCGCCGCCACCGATCAAGAAGCAAAATTATTGTTAAACGAATTAGGAATTCCTTTTAAAAAGAATTAGCATGGCAAAAGAATCAATGAAAGCTCGTGAGCGTAAGAGAGCTAAAGTTGTAGCAAAATATCAGGCAAAGCGAAAAGCGCTTATAGAAGCTGGTGATTATGAAGCCCTTCAAAAGCTTCCTCGAAACGCTTCTCCGGTGCGCATGCACAACCGTTGTAAATTAACGGGACGCCCCAAAGGCTATATGCGTCAGTTTGGTATTTCACGGGTAACCTTCAGAGAAATGGCCAACCAAGGATTAATTCCTGGTGTAACAAAAGCAAGTTGGTAATAATTAATAAAGCAATATGTTTACAGATCCAATAGCAGATTTTTTAACCCGCATCCGAAATGCCAATAGTGCAGGTCACCGTGTGGTTGATATCCCCGCCTCCAACTTAAAGAAAGAAATCACAAAAATTCTTTTTGATCAAGGCTATATTTTGAGCTATAAATTTGAGGATACCACCAATCATCAAGGAAATATTAAAATTGCCTTGAAATATGATGGTCAAACCAAAGAGCCCGTCATTAAAAAAATACAAAGAATTAGTACGCCTGGATTACGTCAATATCGATCAGCCGATCAATTGCCACGAATCTTAAACGGTCTTGGAATTTCAATTGTTTCTACATCACATGGCGTGATGACCGGAAAACAAGCAGCCAAGGAAAACGTAGGCGGCGAACTTATTTGTTATGTCTATTAATTCAAAGCGAACAAGAAATGTCTAGAATAGGAAACAATCCGATTACCATCCCTGAAGGCGTTACCGTTTCAATCTCTCCAGAAGAGATTACCGTGAAAGGAAAGTTGGGCGAATTAACCCAAGAATACAGCGGTGTAACGGTTGCTCAAAAAGACAATATCCTTGAGGTTTCAAGAGAATCAAATGCTAAGCCTATTCGTGCCAAGCACGGTCTCTATAGAGCTTTAATTGCCAATATGGTAGCAGGAGTTCATGAAGGCTTCACCAAAGAATTAGAACTGGTTGGTGTGGGATATCGCGCCAGCAATCAAGGTCAGGTATTAGATCTATCGCTTGGATTCTCACATAATATTTTAATGGAGGTTGCTCCTGAGGTTAAAATTGAAACCATTTCAGAAAAAGGGAAAAATCCCATTATCAAACTCACTTCACACGATAAACAATTGGTAGGTTTTGTGGCCGCCAAGATTAGATCGTTTAGAAAACCTGAGCCCTACAAAGGAAAGGGAATCAAGTTTGTGGGTGAACAAATACGCAGAAAAGCAGGTAAATCAGCATAATAAAGTATCATGAGTTTATCAAAATTAGATCGCAGAAATAGAATTCGAAAAAGAATTCGAAAAATCATAAACGGAACAGCCGCTAAACCACGTTTATCTGTTTTTAGAAGCAATAAAGAAATTTATGCACAATTAATAGACGACGTACAAGGTAAAACTCTTGCAGCAGCATCTTCTCGTGAAAAAGACATTGCCGCCAGCGAAGGAAAAATTAGCACTGCCCAAGAAGTAGGCAAACTGTTAGCTACTAGAGCCCAAAAAGCGGGTATTGAAAACGCCACTTTTGATCGAGGAGGCTATTTGTATCACGGAAGAGTGAAGGCCTTGGCTGAAGGTGCTCGAGAAGCAGGTTTAAAATTTTAATCGGAATTATGTATCAAGATTATAAAAACGTTGAATTGGTCAAGCCAGCAGGGCTTGAATTAAAAGATCGATTAGTAGGCGTACAGCGTGTTACTAAGGTAACCAAAGGAGGCCGTGCTTTTGGATTCTCTGCCATTGTGGTGGTTGGAGATGAAAATGGTGTGGTGGGCCAAGGCCTTGGAAAATCTAAAGAAGTTTCTGAAGCTATTGCCAAAGCGGTTGAAGACGCTAAGAAAAACCTCATTCGTATTCCGATCGAAAACGGCACCTTGCCACACGAACAAAAAGGAAAATATGGTGGAGCAAGAGTCTTTTTAAAACCCGCCACAGCAGGTACCGGTGTAATTGCTGGTGGAGCCGTTCGCGCGGTATTGGAAGCTGTGGGTGTGCATAACGTATTGTCAAAATCACAAGGATCTTCTAACCCACACAATGTGGTAAAAGCCACTTTTGATGCCTTGTTGCAATTGAGAAACCCCGCTATGGTAGCCAAACAACGCGGTATTTCAATGGACAAATTATTCAACGGATAAAGAACAAACTCATGGCGCAAATAAAAATCACACAAACAAGAAGCAGCATCAAACGCATCCAAAATCAAAAGCGAACTTTGGAAGCCTTGGGCTTGCGTGGTATTGGTAAAGAAGTAACCCATGAAGCCACTCCTTCCATTTTAGGAATGGTAGAAAAAGTAAAACATTTAGTTTCTGTTCAGGAACTTTAAAAGAGAAAGCAAGATGCAATTAAACAATTTAAAACCCGCAGCAGGTTCTACACACAAAGCAGGAAAACGTCTTGGACGTGGCGAAGGTTCTGGCAAAGCTGGCACCTCAGGAAGAGGACACAAAGGAGCTAAATCTCGTTCGGGCTATTCTAAGAAAATTGGTTTTGAGGGCGGACAAATGCCTTTGCAACGCCGAGTGCCTAAGTTTGGTTTCAAAAATATTAACCGCGTGGAATACAAAGGGGTGAACCTCGATACTATTGAAGCGCTTGTGGCCGATAAAAAAATCAAAAAAGAATTGGACTATGATACCATGCTCGAATTGCGTCTAGCCACATCAAATGACTTTATCAAAATTTTAGGCCGAGGCACTTTATCACATCCCGTTAAAGTTCACGCCCATAAATTTTCTGCTTCTGCAAAAGCGGCCATAGAAGCTGCTGGAGGAGAAGCCATAATCTTATAAGCCACAACCCCATGAAAAAGTTTATAGAAACATTAATTAACATTTACAAAATAGAGGAGCTAAGAGATCGAATCTTACTCACTCTAGGGATGTTGTTGGTGTATCGAATTGGGGCTCAAATTATTTTGCCGGGCATTGACCCTGTTCAAATGGTAGCCTTAGGCGACCGAGCAGGAGGAGGTAGTATTTTAGGATTATTAAACGCCTTCACCGGAGGTGCTTTTGCCAAAGCATCTGTTTTTGCCTTAGGAATTATGCCCTACATTTCGGCTTCTATTGTGGTACAGTTGATGGGAATTGCGGTTCCTTATCTACAAAAACTTCAAAAAGAAGGAGAAAGTGGTAGAAAAACCATCAATCAAATAACACGCTGGCTCACCATTCTCATTTGTGTGGTCCAAGCACCGGCCTATCTCTATGGGCTCACCGCTTTAGGTGTTCCAGAAAGTGCTTTCCTTTTAGGAAGAGGGCCTTTGTTTATTATTTCTTCTGTGATTATCCTAGTTACGGGAACCATCTTTGCCATGTGGCTGGGTGAAAAAATTACAGACAAGGGAATCGGAAACGGTATCTCCCTTTTGATTATGGTGGGTATTATTGCATCCTTGCCACAATCTTTTGCACAAGAATTTATTTCCAGAGTTAGTGAAAACAACGGAGGGCTCATGCTTGTGTTAATTGAATTAGTGCTTTGGATTGTTGTGATATTACTTTGTATTTTACTCATTATGGCCGTTCGCCGTATACCGGTTCAATACGCTCGAAGAACCACTGGGGGCACCAATGAAAGAACAGTTTATGGTTCTCGTCAATACATTCCTCTAAAGCTAAACTCTTCTGGCGTAATGCCCATCATTTTTGCGCAAGCCATTATGTTTGCTCCTGCCTATGTGGGAAGTGCCATTGGAGACAACGCCGTTGGCCAATGGATGCAAACTAATTTTGCCGATATTTTTGGATTTTGGTATAATCTCGTATTCGCTTTGTTGATTATTGTATTTACCTTTTTCTATACCGCCATTACCGTGCCTACCAACAAAATGTCTGATGATTTAAAACGTAGCGGTGGTTTTGTGCCTGGCATTCGACCTGGAAATGAAACTTCCGATTTTTTAGATACGGTCATGTCACGCATCACCTTCCCTGGCTCGTTGTTTTTAGCAGCCATAGCCGTTTTTCCGGCCATAGTGGTGAAGTTAATGGGCATTCAACAAGGTTGGGCCTTATTTTATGGCGGCACATCATTGCTCATTTTAGTAGGGGTAGCAATAGACACTATCCAACAAGTAAATTCATATCTATTAAATCGTCATTATGATGGTTTATTGAAAAAAAATAAAACCCGTAGAGGCGCAGCATAAATATGGCCAAGCAAGCAGCAATAGAACAAGAAGGAACCATAATTGAAGCATTATCTAATGCCATGTTTCGAGTGGAATTAGACAATGGCCATGTGGTGACAGCCCATATATCGGGCAAAATGCGTTTGCACTATATCAAATTATTGCCCGGCGATAAAGTAAAATTAGAAATGAGTCCTTACGATTTAACCAAAGCAAGGATCACCTTTAGATTTTAAATAAAGAAAAATGAAAATAAGAGCATCAATCAAAAAACGCAGTGCCGAATGTAAAATCGTTCGGAGAAAAGGGCGTTTGTATGTTATTAATAAAGCAAACCCTCGATTTAAACAAAGACAAGGTTAATTATGGCAAGAATTTCAGGAGTTGATATTCCAAAACAAAAAAGAGGGGTTATTGCCCTCACCTATATATTTGGGATCGGCAAGAGCCGCGCACAAGCTATTTTAGCAGCAGCTAAAGTAGGCGAAGACAAAAAAGTGGCCGATTGGACAGATGACGAAACAGGACGCATTCGTGAGGCCGTTTCTCAATTTAAAATTGAAGGAGAATTGCGCTCAGAAGTGCAACTCAATATTAAAAGATTGATGGATATTGGGTGCTATCGCGGTATTCGTCATCGTGCCGGATTACCCCTAAGAGGACAACGCACCAAAAACAATTCTAGAACTAGAAAAGGGAAGCGTAAAACCGTTGCAAACAAAAAGAAAGTCACTAAATAATTTTTAATTATGGCGAAAACAGCAGCTAAAAAAAGAAAGGTAGTGGTTGAGGCCAATGGAGAAGCCCATATCAATGCCACCTTCAACAATATCATCATCTCGCTGACCAACACCAAAGGAGAGGTAATTTCTTGGTCTTCTGCCGGAAAAATGGGTTTTAGAGGATCTAAAAAGAACACCCCCTATGCAGCGCAAACTGCTGCGGAAGATGCAGCTAAAGTGGCACAAGAAGCCGGCCTTAGAAAAGTGAAGGTATTTGTGAAAGGACCCGGAAATGGACGTGAATCGGCCATTAGAACCTTGCACAACAACGGTGTTGAAGTGACTGAAATTATAGATGTTACACCATTGCCACACAATGGTTGCAGACCCCCCAAAAGAAGAAGAGTATAAGTAGAATTTCGTATTGATCCGAACTATCGAAGGAAGAGCGACCTTAATTCATAGTTCCAATACATAAAACAAAAAAAATGGCAAGATATACTGGTCCAAAAACAAAAATTGCTCGCAAATTTGGCGAGCCCATTTTCGGCGATGACAAATCGTTTGAAAAACGCAACTATCCTCCCGGTCAACACGGAAACAACCGCCGTAGAGGAAAAAAATCGGAATATGCCATCCAATTGATGGAAAAGCAAAAAGCTAAATTCACCTATGGTATATTAGAAAAGCAATTTAGAAATCTTTTTGAAAAAGCAAGCCGCAGTAAAGGTGTTACCGGTGAAGTGCTTTTACAATTGTGTGAGTCTCGTTTAGACAATGTGGTGTATCGTTTTGGAATTGCTAATTCTAGAAGCGGTGCCAGACAACTTGTATCGCACCGACACATTACCGTGAACGGAAAAATTGTGAACATCCCTTCCTACAGAGTAAAAGAAGGCGACGTGGTTGGCGTGCGTGAAAAGTCAAAATCTTTGCAGGTAATTCAAACCGCTGTGGAACAAAATACAGCCGTTTATGAGTGGTTGAGCTGGAACAAAGACACCCTACAAGGTACTTTTGTAAACATCCCTCAACGCTTGCAAATACCAGAAAAGATCAATGAGCAATTCATTGTTGAATTGTATTCAAAATAATTTAAAGGAAGCAAAAGAACTATGGCAATATTGAACTTTCAAAAACCCGATAAAGTAATCATGATTGACTCCTCAGATTTTGAGGGGAAATTTGAATTTAGACCTTTAGAACCTGGCTATGGTTTGACCGTGGGCAACGCATTGCGACGTGTTTTGTTGTCTTCCTTAGAAGGTTTTGCAATCACCTCTGTGAAGATAGATGGTGTTGAGCATGAATTTTCTACTATCCCTGGCGTTGTAGAAGATGTTACTGAAATTATCCTCAATTTAAAGCAAATTCGATTTAAACGTCAAATTGAAGAGCAAGAGGAAGAAAAAGTACTCATCACAGTGGGTGGACAAGAAGAACTTATAGCGGCTGATTTTCAAAAATTCATTTCCGGGTTTCAGGTTTTAAATCCTGATTTGCTGATTTGTAAGCTAGAAAAAAGTGTTCAAATCAATATGGAGATCACGATTGAAAAAGGACGCGGTTATGTTCCTGCTGAAGAAAATAAAAAAGCCAATGCACCACTAGGGGTTATTGCAATCGATTCCATTTTTACGCCCATCAAAAACGTAAAATACAGCATTGAAAACTATCGTGTAGAGCAAAAAACAGATTACGAAAAATTGGTTTTCGAAATTGTGAGCGACGGTTCTATTCATCCCAAAGATGCATTAACCGAAGCAGCTAAAACTTTGATCCATCACTTCTTGTTGTTCTCTGACGAACGCATAACACTAGAGGCTGATGAAATTGCACAAACCGAGACCTATGATGAAGAATCACTTCATATGCGTCAGTTGCTCAAAACCAAATTGATTGATATGGATTTGTCTGTTCGTGCTTTGAATTGTTTAAAGGCTGCCGAAGTAGACACCTTGGGCGATTTGGTTTCGTTTAATAAAAACGATTTGATGAAATTCAGAAACTTTGGTAAGAAATCCTTAACCGAATTAGAAGAATTAGTTATCCTCAAGGGCCTTTCCTTTGGAATGGATCTAAGTAAATATAAATTAGACAAAGAGTAATCTTTGTCCTAGTAGTAAAAGAAAATGAGACACGGAAAAAAAATCATGCATTTGGGCCGAAAATCAGCCCACCGTAAATCAATGTTAGCCAACATGGCTTGTTCACTCATAGAGCACAAACGCATTAACACTACCTTGACCAAGGCCAAAGCGTTGAAGCAATATATTGAGCCCGTCATTACGAAGTCTAAAACAGATTCGACTCACCACAGACGTTTGGCATTTAGACAATTGCGTAACAAATATGCGGTTTCTGAACTCTTTAGAGACATTGCCCAAAAGGTGGGAGACCGCCCGGGAGGCTACACTCGCATTATCAAGCTAGGCAACCGCTTGGGTGACAATGCAGAAATGGCACTCATTGAGTTAGTAGACTTCAACGAACTCTATGTTAGAGAGCAAAAGGAGAAAAAGAAAACGCGAAGAAGAGGAGGAAGCAAAAAAAGCGGAGCTGCACAAGCACCAGCTGAAGCTCCTGCAGATGAGGCAAAAGAAGCACCTGCTGCTGCTGCTGAAGCAAAGGCTCCTAAAAAAGAAGAAAAAGCTTCAAAAAAAGAAACTAAAGAAGCCGATCAAGAAAACAAGGATGAAAATTGATCTTTCTTCTAAATATGTTAAAAGAAAAAGGATAAACGCTTTTAGTTTATCCTTTTTTTTGGTTTAATTTGTACTCTAAAAATGAAGTATCAAGCACGAGAGAAAGCCTTTGTTCTTTTAGCAGACGGCACGTTGTTTTTTGGAAAATCTATAGGAATATCAGGTAGCGCCTTTGGTGAAATTTGTTTCAATACCGGAATGACTGGCTACCAAGAAATTTTCACTGATCCCTCTTATTTTGGACAAATTATGGTTACCACCAATGCCCATATTGGGAATTATGGTGTTCTAAACCAAGAAAGTCAGTCCAAAGAAATTAGAATTTCAGGGCTCATTTGTAAAAACTTTAGTTTTAACCAATCTAGACCCGCTGCCACAGATTCTTTATATGCTTTTTTAGACGCGCAAAAACTAGTTACAGTGGCAGATGTAGACACGAGAGCTCTAGTGCATCACATTCGAGAAAATGGCGTTATGAATGCTGTTATTTCTACTGAAGTTGATCGCATAGAGGAACTCAAAAAAGAATTGGCCGCTTTGCCTAAAATGGAAGGTTTGGAATTGGCTTCCAAAGTTTCTACTCCTGAACCCTATTTTGTTGGTAACCCTGATGCCAGCTATAAAGTAGCGGCGCTAGATTTAGGAGTTAAAACCAACATTTTAGAGCATTTAGCCCAACGTGATTGCTACGTTAAAGTGTTTCCATATGATACGCCGTTTGAAATTTTAGCCAGTTGGAACCCCGATGGCTACTTTATTTCAAATGGACCTGGAGATCCTGAACCTTTAAAACAAGCCCAAGAGGTGGCTCGTGAAATTATTAAAAGAGCATTGCCGCTGTTTGGTATTTGCTTAGGGCATCAAGTAATTGCTCTTGCCAATGGAATTTCGACCTACAAAATGTTTAATGGACATAGAGGGATCAATCATCCGGTTAAAAACCTCCTAACTGGCAAAGGAGAAATTACCTCGCAAAATCATGGTTTTGCCGTAGAACGAGAAGCAGCAGAACAGCACGATGAGGTTGAAATTACCCATGTGCATCTCAACGACAATACCATTGCAGGTTTGCAAATGAAAAATAAACCCTGCTTTTCTGTGCAATATCACCCAGAGGCAGGCCCAGGACCCAATGATGCAACCTACTTATTTGATCATTTTTTAGACTTGTTAAAAAACACCAAACCAATAACGAATTAATTTAAACTTAAATTTAAAATGAGCATAATAGTAAAAGTTCATGCCCGTCAAATATTAGATTCAAGGGGCAATCCAACCGTTGAAGTAGATGTTGTGACCGAAAATGGCATTTTGGGTCGCGCTGCAGTTCCTTCGGGAGCTTCAACAGGAGAACATGAGGCCGTTGAACTTCGAGATGGAGGAAAAGCCTATATGGGAAAAGGGGTTTTGCAAGCGGTAAAAAATGTAAATGAAACTATTGCACCTAAGCTCGTTGGAAATTCAGTTTTTGAGCAAGAACATTTAGATCAACTCATGATTAATTTAGATGGCACACCTAATAAATCTAAATTGGGAGCTAATGCCATTTTGGGTGTTTCTTTGGCCGCTGCCAAAGCAGCTGCAAATGAGGTGGGACTACCACTTTATAGATATATTGGAGGGGTACATGCTAAAACGCTTCCGCTTCCCATGATGAATATTATCAATGGCGGGTCTCACTCTGATGCCCCTATTGCTTTTCAAGAATTTATGATAATGCCGCAAGGCGCGTCCAGTTTTTCTCAAGCCATGCAAATGGGAACAGAAATTTTTCATCACCTTAAAAAAGTATTGCACAAAAGAAATTTGAGCACTGCTGTAGGAGATGAAGGTGGCTTTGCACCCGCATTAGACGGTACAGAAGATGCGCTAGAAACTATTTTAGAAGCCATAACCAATGCAGGCTATAAACCTAAGGAAGAAGTAATGATTGCGTTAGACTGTGCCAGTTCTGAATTCTATAAAGATGGGAAATATGACTATACGTTGTTTGAAGGCCCATCGGGTAGTGTACGCACCTCTGAAGAACAGGCTAGTTATTTAGCCGAGTTAAGTGAAAAATATCCCATCATCTCTATAGAAGATGGTATGGATGAAAACGATTGGGACGGTTGGAAAATGTTGACTGAAAAAGCCGGAGATCGTGTTCAGCTTGTAGGTGATGATCTTTTTGTGACTAACGTAGAACGCTTAGAAAAAGGAATTTCAAATGATATTGCCAATTCAATCTTGATTAAAGTCAACCAAATTGGTACGCTATCAGAAACCATTGCCGCTGTAGAAACAGCCCATAGAGCAGGCTATACCGCCGTAATGTCTCACCGATCTGGAGAAACAGAAGACAACACCATTGCTGATCTTGCCGTTGCCCTAAACACCGGGCAAATTAAAACCGGTTCGGCCTCTAGAAGTGATCGGATGGCAAAGTATAACCAACTCTTAAGAATTGAAGAAGAGTTAGCCTCCTCTGGCTATTTTCCCGGGGCTGATGCCTTTAATGTTTAAAGTGTTGTTGTATCTTTAAGGTTTATTTTCAAAAGAAAAAATTTTCTTTTGGGAGCCTTCTTTATAAGAAATGTTTTTATAAATAAAAAAAATATGAGTGATCAAGTAACTATTATTTCCGATGGAGTGTCTCATGTATTTCCGGTCATTACGGGCACAGAAAATGAAAAAGCCATTGACATCAAAGCCCTTCGTGCTAAAACAGGAATGATCACCTTTGATCCGGGCTATAAAAATACCGGTTCTTGCGAAAGTGACATTACCTTTTTAGACGGAGAAAAGGGAATTTTGCGCTATCGGGGTTATGCTATTGAAGATTTAACCGAAAATAAAAGTTTTCTCGAGGTTGCCTATCTACTCATTTTTGGCGAGTTACCCACAGCTAAAGAAAAAAAGCTCTTTTATAATGAGATTAAAGAGGAGGCTCTTGTAGATGAAGACCTTAAAACCATTTTAAAAAGTTTTCCTAAAGCAGCACATCCAATGGGTGTATTGGCTTCTTTAACGTCGGCCTTAACAGCCTTCAATCCTTCTGCGGTTGACATCGAATCTGAAAAGGATATGCGTGAAGCCATCATTATGCTTTTGGCTAAATTTCCTATTTTGGCTTCTTGGACACAACGAAAAGTGAAAGGGCTTCCCCTCAACTATGCCAACACATCATTAAGCTATGAGGAGAACATAGCTTTCATGTTTTTTAAGCGTCCTAATTTAGACTATAAACCTAGTCCTACAGTGGTTAAGGCACTCAATCAACTATTGATACTTCATGCTGATCACGAGCAGAACTGTTCAACCTCTACGGTTCGCATTGTAGGTTCTTCACATGCAGGTCTTTTTGCCTCTATTTCTGCAGGTATTTCTGCTCTTTGGGGCCCCTTGCATGGTGGTGCTAATCAGGCTGTGTTAGAAATGTTGGAAGCCATTCAAAAAGATGGAGGCGATACTAAAAAATATATGGCTAAAGCAAAAGATAAAAATGATCCTTTCAGATTGATGGGCTTTGGTCATAGAGTGTATAAAAATTTTGATCCTCGCGCAAGAATCATAAAAAAAGCGGCTCACGAGGTGCTTGATGAAATGGGCATTGAAGATCCTATTTTAGACGTGGCTAAAGCGCTCGAACAAGAGGCTCTCAACGACCCCTATTTTATTGATCGAAAGCTTTATCCTAATGTTGATTTTTATTCGGGTATCATCTACAGAGCTTTAGGCATTCCCACCCAAATGTTTACGGTTATGTTTGCCCTTGGCAGACTACCTGGATGGATAGCACAATGGCTTGAAATGAGACGCAACAATGAGCCTATTGGGCGACCTCGTCAAGTTTATACAGGCCAAACTTTGCGCTCAACCTAAAGGTCTTCTATACTAGGAGGTGTTTGGCGCACTTTTTCAGCCATCATTTTTTTGAAAAAGCCTTTCTCTGCTTGTCCCCCCACTTGGACTCGAACAAAATAATGATCTTTAAATAGAGTGATTTCCTGCGCTTTTTCTTTATAAATTTTAAGTTTAAAATAAGGGATCACCAAGCCATAGGTTTCTAATAAGCTTCTAAAGCGTAAAATGATTCCTTGGGGTCTTAATTCGATACTACAAGTATTAAGATTTTGATCTAATATCAATAGGTTGTGAATTTCTATAGATGTTTTGGTCATCAATAGTTTGGAAGATCCAATTCCTTTGAGTTGCAAGCGTTGTTTTAGTGAAAAGGGTTTTCCAACCGCTGCGTTAATCTTTTCGGTAATTGTCCGATCGTTATAAGAAACATTCAATAACATTGAAGTAAAGATAAGCCTTGCTTAAATGGCATCATAATCAAAGCATAATAATTATCTTAGCGCAAATTCTATGATGCGTATTTATAAATCAATTGAGCTGGCAATTGCTGCTTTTTTTCAAGACGAATTTAAGCTCACACTAAGCGAAATTACTTTTCAGCAAACCAAAAAGGAATTTGAGGGTGATCTAACTTTGGTTTTATTTCCCTATTTGCGTGATACTAAAATGGCTCCCGAGGCATTGGGAAACCGTTTAGGAGACTATCTTGCGCAAAAAACAACAGAAGTCAATTCTTTTAATGTGGTGAAAGGCTTTCTTAACCTTTCCCTTTCCGATTCTTTCTATTTAGCTCAATTTGAAACACTTTATAATCTGGAAGATTATGGCATTCAAAAGCCAAAGGACGATTCTCCTACTGTATTAATTGAATATTCTTCTCCCAACACCAACAAGCCCCTTCACCTAGGTCACATTCGTAACAATTTATTGGGCCATGCCGTGGCCAATATACTAGCAGCCAATGGCAAGCACGTTATACGAGCTCAAATCATTAACGATCGCGGCATTCATATTTGCAAGTCTATGGTTGCTTGGCAGCGTTATGGAGCAGGTATTACCCCTGAAAGTAGTGGGATGAAAGGAGATCAATTGGTGGGGCACTATTATGTAAAGTTTGATCAAGTCTATAAAGATGAAATTAAAGCCTTAATGGCCGAGGGAAAATCTGAGGAAGAAGCCAAGCAACAAGCTCCTATCTTGATGGAAGCCCAAAATATGTTGCGATTGTGGGAAGCGGGAGATGCTGCCACACGATCTCTATGGCAACAAATGAACCAATGGGTTTATGAGGGTTTTGAGGTGACTTATCAAAATTTAGGGGTCTTTTTTGATCGCCTATATTATGAAAGCGAAACCTATTTACTCGGTAAAGATATTATTGAACAAGGAATTGCAAAAGGTCTTTTTTTTCAAAAAGAAGACGGTTCTGTTTGGGTTGATTTAACCGCAGAAGGTTTAGATAAAAAGCTTTTGCTACGGGCTGATGGTACAGCGGTTTATATTACGCAAGACTTGGGCACCGCCCATCAACGAATAGCTGATTTTCCAAAGCTCACCGGAATGGTCTATACGGTTGGCAATGAACAAGACTATCATTTTAAGGTGTTGTTTTCGGTCTTTAAAAAATTGGGCTATGCTTGGGCAGACTCACTCTTTCATTTGAGCTACGGTATGGTAGACCTGCCTAGTGGCAAAATGAAAAGTAGAGAAGGCACTGTTGTTGATGCCGATGATTTAATTGATCAGATGCGCAACACTGCCCAACAAATTTCTGAAGAAGTTGGCAAATTGGAAGGACTCAACACAACTGAAAAGGAAGCGCTCTATCATACGGTGGGCTTAGGTGCTTTGAAATATTATATTTTAAAAGTAGACCCTAAAAAACGCATTCTCTTTGACCCAAAAGAGTCGGTTGATTTTAATGGCAATACGGGACCCTTTATTCAATATACCCATGCGCGTATTAAAACCTTATTAAATAAGGCTTCTTTTACACCACACTTAGTGTCTAAAGAAATTTCAATGGAGGCTCGAGAAAAGGCCATCATCAAGCAGCTTTTTCTTTTCCCCGAAGTTGTGCATCAAGCCGGTCTTAGTTATAGTCCTGCTTTGGTGGCAAATTATATTTATGAGTTGGTTAAAACGTTTAACGCTTTTTATCAAAACATTCCCATATTGTCTGTTGAAGATCAAGATGAAAAACAATTTCGATTGCTCCTGAGTGCAAAAGTGGCCGAAGTAATTGCAAATGCCTGTGGGCTTTTAGGCATGGAAGTGCCAGATAGGATGTAAAAAAAAACCGCTCAAATGAGCGGCTTTTTCTTCTTTTTCATAAGAATTTTTCCCCATACAAGGAATTATTTGGATTGTACAGCAAGGTTATAAACCACTAAACCAAATCCAATTTTGTTGATGGCATCACCAATGTTATAGATAACATCCATTTCAAGACCACCAAAAATTCCACTGTACCAACCTTCAGTTCCGGCCATGTAACCAACAGGATAGATAGCCCATCCTACTAATACGAACCAGAAAAGGGTGTTGTGTGCTTTTTGAACAGCTCCACCGGCAGCTTCAGCCAATTTAGCAGCTCCACCAAATTTAATTTCATAGACTATTGCAAAATATGCAATTCCAGAAAGAAGACCCCAAATAGCAGGACCAGAACCAGTGGTGTAAACTACTTCACCAAAATACCCAGTAACTAACATCACTACAGAATAGAAAATCATTTTCCATAATAATGATTTAGTTGCTCCGGCAGCTTTAAGAATTAAATAAAATTCAACACACATTAAAGGAACTGTTAGGATCCAGTCTACATAACGGAAAAAAGTGGGTGATTCCATGTTAGTGGCCCAATAATCACGCATGTAGTAATAGTGTACAGCTGCGATGAAAGTAATTAATCCAGACACCAAAATAGATGTTCTCCATTTGTTGTCAAAAGAGTTCATTGAAAGGAAGAAAAACGCTGATGCTGCCATCATTGCCATGGTCCCTACAAAGAACGTAAAACCTACATAATCGCCTGTGTCCATCTTAGGAGCAACAGTCAATAAGCTTAAAAAGTTTTGCATAATAAATCTAATTATTTGTTTTTGTTTAGGTAAATTTAGAAAAAATTAAACTTATTTACTATAAATTGATAAAAAAAATCAAACAAAATAGCTAACTATCATATTATCAGCATTTAAATTTTATAGGTTTGGCATATTAAGCACAATATTGATGCTTTTGTTTAGCTTTTTTTTGCCTGCTACGGCCCAAAACGCTGTAGGGATGCTGGCTATATTAGGCATTGGCATTTTACACGGCGCCAATGATCTTAAAATAATTCAACATCAAAGGAAATCAGTTTCTTCTAAGTCAGTATCCTATTTTATTCTCTATTTGGGAACGGTTTTGATAGGGGCAATCTTATTCTATTGGCTTCCACAAGCTGCTTTACCTATGTTTATTTTAGTGAGTGCCTTTCATTTTGGGGAGCAGCACTGGGAAATACGCCTTCAACAGTTACGCCTGCGCTATTTTTTTTATTTGTGCTATGGTGGATTTGTTTTTAGCTTGTTGTTTTATTTGCAGGCCACACCCACCTCAAACATTATTGAGCAAATTGTGGGGATACCTATTGCAGCCCAAGTTTGGAATTGGACAAGCCTTATTTTGGGTTTACTCCTATTAATATACTTCCTACTTTTTAGACCAATTCGTCTTTTTTTGTTAGGGGAACTTTTCCTATTTGGACTATTAGCCCTTCTCTTTTGGAACGGAACCTTAGTGTTGGCTTTTGCTACCTATTTTGTTTTTTGGCATAGTTTGCCTTCGCTACAATCACAAATGCAATTTCTTTATGGGAGTCACAATGCCAAAGCCTGGTGGAACTACTTTAAAGCTGGATTTTTGTATTGGATTTTAGCCCTCTGTTTTTTAGGGATTGCCTTTGCATGGATTGATTTTACAGCGCCCTACTTTTTATCCTTATTTTTTATTTTTCTCGCTGCCATAACGTTTCCACACGCTTTGGTGATGGAACTTATGTTCCGTAAGAGCCCATAATTTAGTAGCCTTTGCCTATTTTTGTTTCACTAAAAGCAATTCACAAAAAACATGTTTGAAAGTTTAAGCCAGAAGTTAGATAAAGCCTTTCAAGTTCTAAAGGGCCATGGAAAGATTACTGAAATTAACGTGGCCGAAACCCTCAAAGAAGTGCGAAGAGCACTTTTAGATGCCGATGTAAACTATAAAATCGCTAAAGAATTTACCGTTCGTGTAAAAGAAAAAGCTTTAGGGCAAAAGGTACTCACCAGTCTACAACCGGGTCAATTGCTCATCAAAATTGTAAAGGATGAATTGACCGAACTTATGGGTTCTGAAACGGTGCAAGTCAATCTTTCAGAAAAACCCTCTGTCATTTTAATGTCAGGCTTGCAAGGGTCTGGAAAAACAACTTTTAGTGGAAAACTGGCACTCTTTTTAAAAAACAAAAAGGCTAAAAAACCCCTATTAGTAGCCTGTGATGTCTATCGTCCTGCGGCCATTGATCAGTTAGGTGTGGTGGCAGAACAAGTTGGTGTGGC
Source organism: uncultured Flavobacteriaceae bacterium (assembly GCA_964386915.1). Taxonomy (GTDB): domain Bacteria; phylum Bacteroidota; class Bacteroidia; order Flavobacteriales; family Flavobacteriaceae; genus JADHMP01. Next base: position 187,572 of record CAYLUQ010000001.1, read on the forward strand.
TCTCTATGAAGACCGCGCTGAAAAAGATCCGGTAGCCATTGCTAAAGCTGCTTTGGTGCAGGCCAAAAAAGACCACCACGATGTGGTGATAATTGACACCGCTGGTCGCTTGGCCATAGACACGGTTTTGATGGATGAAATTGCCGCCATTCATAAAGCTGTGCAACCGTCAGAAACCCTATTTGTGGTGGATGCCATGACAGGACAAGATGCTGTGAACACAGCAAAAGCTTTTAATGATATTTTGAATTTTGATGGAGTAGTGCTCACCAAACTCGATGGAGATGCACGAGGAGGAGCAGCCTTGTCTATTAAATCGGTGGTTGACAAGCCCATTAAATTTATTGGAACCGGCGAAAAAATGGAAGCCCTAGATGTTTTTTATCCCGACCGGATGGCCGACCGTATTCTAGGAATGGGAGACGTGGTTTCATTAGTGGAACGCGCCCAAGAGCAATTTGATCAAGAGCAGGCTCGAAAGTTGACCAAAAAAATAGCCAAAAACCAGTTTGGCTATGATGATTTTCTCTCCCAAATTCAACAAATTAAAAAAATGGGCAATATGAAAGACCTCATGGGTATGATTCCAGGAGCCGGTAAAATGCTCAAAGATGTAGAGGTAGATGATGATGCTTTTAAAAATATTGAAGTTATTATTGGCTCTATGACACCCAAAGAAAGAGCCCAACCCAAATTGCTTGATCACAGCAGAAAAATGCGTATTGCCAAAGGATCGGGTAGGGGCATAGAGGAAGTAAATCAACTCATTAAACAATTCAGTCAAATGAGTAAAATGATGAAAATGATGCAGGGCGGAAAAGGAAAACAAATGATGCAACTCTTTCAACAAGGATTTAAGTAAAAGAAACATATGATACTACTAGATGGTAAAAAAACAGCCGGAATCATTAAAGAAGAAATTAAAACAGCTGTTGCGGCACGTAAAAAAGAAGGGAAAAAAGTTCCTCATTTGGCCGCTGTATTGGTGGGTAATGATGGAGCAAGTTTAACCTATGTAGGCAGCAAAGTGCGCTCCTGTGAATATGTTGGCTTTCAATCTACCCTCATTCGGTTGGAAGAGACCATTTCAGAAGCAGCCCTACTCGAAGAAATTGAACGGCTAAATAAGGATGAAACCCTTGATGGCTATATAGTGCAACTGCCACTCCCCAAGCACATAGAGGAACAAAAAATATTGTTAGCCATTGATCCTCAAAAAGACGTTGACGGATTTCATCCTACCAATTTTGGCCGAATGGCTTTGGAGATGGAGTCTTATATTCCAGCCACTCCCTATGGCATATTGCAGTTGTTAGAACGGTATAAAATTCCTACTTCAGGCAAGCATTGTGTGGTGGTAGGTCGCAGTCATATTGTGGGTAGACCTATCAGCATTTTGATGAGTCAAAAGGGCCCAGTGGGCAATGCCACAGTGACCTTGGCACACAGTCGCACGCAAGATTTAGCCTCCCTAACCCGAAGTGCTGATATTGTAGTGATGGCGCTTGGAATTCCTGAATTTTTGAAAGCAGATATGGTTAAAGAAGGAGCGGTGATTATTGACGTAGGCATAACGAGAGTAGCTGAGGAAAGTCATCCTAAAGGATATGTCATTAAGGGTGATGTTGCCTACGAAGAAGTGGCTCAAAAAGCAAGTGCAATTACGCCTGTTCCGGGCGGTGTGGGTCCCATGACTATTGCCATGCTGTTGCAAAATACTTTTTTGGCGTGTCAGCGTAAAGACTAGTGTTGTTTTTCTATGGCTTGGTAGATTCGTAAAATCAAAAGCCCAAAAAGAACACTAGAAAGAATCAATAAAATATTGGTGAGACCTGTGGTGGCAAAAGACAATCGAATAAGCACGGTGCATATCACAAATCCTGTGTTGCGAATGAGCTGGCTGTAACGTTCTGTATATTGCAAAGAGAGCAACAAAATAAAGACATCTGCTAAGATCAAGATGCTAAAAAAGTCATTGTAGAAAACCGAGTTAATATCTGATAGAAGCGTTACTGGAGTATCCTTAATAAATTGAAATGCCCATTCTATAAATGTAAAAATTGAAGTTAAAATCAATACGGGCAACAAGACTAAACTCACTCCTTTTTTGGAACTCACAAAACGTTTGAGACTTTCTTTTACGGGTCCTTTAGGAATTTTTTCACGTCTTAAATTAAAGAGAAAAATTAAAAAAAAGAGAAGTAAAATTCCTACTAGATCATAAATTAATTGAAGGTTAGCCTCATTTTCAAACCAATTAACATTAAGTTCAATCTTAGGAATATCACCAAAAATTCTTCGAATGATAATTAACGAAATAATTTCAAATTGTTTGGAAACTGCGGTGGTGAACGATCTAGGTAAATAAAAAATTAGTAAATAGATTTCATAAACCAAAATGATAGAAAAAGGGGTGTAGATAGCTGCAATGGGATCTTGAAGAAGTTGTGCGTCTTTAGCAATGTTTAGGAGTTCGTATTTATTGCCTAAAATGAGTAGGAGGTGCACAATGAACCCAATCATGGATAAGATCAACGTATAGCGCTCAATGTTTTTTTGATTCTTTTGAGAAAAAACTCGGTCAAACAAAAAATCTATTCCACTATACACGTTCATCGCCAAGAAATAAACCAGTAGCAAAAAGCGAAATGTAACTCACTTTATCACAACCTTTTTTTCAAAGATACGATTATTCTTAGGATTGCTACAGAAAGCCTATCTTTGCGCCCATGAAAAAGCCAATGGAATCTGCTGTATCAAAGGGGGAGGAACTTCCACTTATGGAGGCTTTTTATACCCTTCAAGGCGAGGGCTACCATAAGGGTGCTGCAGCTTTTTTTGTGCGTATTGGAGGCTGTGATGTGGGTTGTCATTGGTGCGATGTGAAAGAAAGTTGGGATCCTGCTAGACACCCAGCCACCTCTATTGATGCCATAGTGGCACAGGCTAAAGCATATTCTAATACGGTTGTAGTAACCGGTGGTGAACCTCTAATGTGGAACATGAATCCATTAACGGAAGCCCTTCATCGGGCAGATATTAAAATTCATATTGAAACCTCGGGTGCCTATCCACTTTCCGGACACTGGGATTGGTTTTGTCTTTCTCCCAAAAAAAACAAAGCCCCACTTAAGGCAGCTTATACTCGAGCCGATGAGCTTAAAATTATTATCTACAACAAAGATGATTTCAGATTTGCAGAGGAGCAAGCCAAAAAGGTTGGAGCCAATTGTCATCTTTTTTTACAGCCGGAATGGAGTCGAAGAGAAACCGTTATGCCCTTGATGGTAGACTATGTTTTGGCCCATACAAAATGGAAGGTATCCCTTCAAACCCATAAATATCTTAATATCCCTTAAGGATAGAGCACATATTTTTTTCGCTTATGCTTAAAAGCCTTTAGCTCTTTTTCCCAGCTGTTTTTGATTTGTTTTGGAGAGTAGCCTTTTTCAATTTGTTTTTGAAGAAGGTCAGTTCCTGCAATTCTGGTAAACCCTTTTAGGAAAAAATGCTCCTTATCTTCAAATTGTTGATAGGCCTCTATGAGCCACTCCAATGCAATGCCTTTGGGGGGTTCTATTGTGGATAGATCTTTTCCGTTGCAAGCAATTCCTTTAAACTTTGGGTTTTTAGCTCCCTCATTAGACTGGGGCGTGAATGAAAATGTTGAGGTAGGAAGGTTGGGATGGCCATAGATTTGAAATTGTTTATCCGTTCCTCTACCTACGCTAATCACGGTGGGTTCAAGCAAACAAAGACTGGGGTAGAGTGCCACTGCCTGTGCGTTAGGAAGATTAGGCGAGGGCTTTACAGGGAGTGTATAGGGCGTATTATGCGTATAATTTTCAATAGGAATTACAGTCAAATCACACTGCAATTGTTCATTTAACCAGTGTTCGCCATTAATCATTTGCGCATATTCTCCAATGGTGAGCCCATAGACAATGGGCACGGGATGCATCCCGACAAAACTTTTAAATTCCATGTTGAGCACTGGTCCGTCAACATAGTGTGCGTTTGGATTTGGTCGATCTAAAACAAGTAGGGGAATGTTTTGTTCGGCACAGGCCTCCATCACATAGTGAAGGGTAGATAAATAGGTGTAAAAACGCACCCCAACATCTTGCAGGTCAAAAACCATAAGGTCAAGGTCTTGCAGCATTTCAGCTGGTGGTTTTCGGTTTTTGCCATAGAGTGAAATAATGCTCAATCCGGTGGCAGGGTCTTTTTGATCGGCTACTTTTTCACCGGCATCAGCCTTGCCTCTAAAGCCATGTTCGGGAGCAAAAACACGAACTAGATTAACCTTCGAGGCCAAGAGACTATCTACCAAATGAACAGCTCCTATAGTACTGGCTTGGTGGGCCACAAGACCAATTTTTTTTCCTTCCAAAAGAGGTAGATAGCGATTAGTTTGATGTGCGCCGGGAACAACAACTCCTTGAGAAAAAATCCCTTGAAAAGCAAAACAGACAACCCAAAATAAAAATGTATTTTTGAAACGCATCACAATAAAATTAAACACTTTGAACCTCCCTTTGTTTTTTGCCAGACGCATGCGTCAACCAGCTGTAAACAAAGATAATGTTTCTCGCCAAATCATAAACATTGCAACAGTAGCGGTTGCTCTTGGCATGGCCATGATTCTAATTGCCATAGCCACTGGTAAAGGGTTGCAAAAGGAAATTCACAATAAAACAGCAGCGTTTAATGGCCATTTAGTGGTGATGCCTTTTGAGAATAATACCTCAAAAATTTCGCTAATTCCCTTTGAAAAGAAGTTAGATTTTAAGCGCTATTGGGAGGAGAACCCAATTGCCTATAGTTTTGCGTTTGCTATTAAAGCCGGCATGTTGAAAGCCGGTGATGCTTTTGAAGGCATATTATTCAAGGGTGTAGATGAAGATTTTAACCCCTCAGCCTTATTGCCCTTTATGCGTTCGGGACGTTTGCCTCTTTGGGGTCAAGGAAATTCTAATGAAATTGTTCTTTCGGAGCGTATAGCAAATCGTTTGCAACTCAAAGTAGGTGAAACGGTGGAAGCTTATTTTCAAAATAGCCGCTCGCAACGACTCCCCAACCGAAGAAAATTTTCGGTTGCAGGAATATTTTCAACTGGGTTTCCGGATATTGATAATAATTTGATTTTAGGGGATATCAGACAAATCCAGCAACTCAATCGTTGGAATGAGAATCAAATTGGAGGCTATCAAGTGTTTTTAAAAGAGCCCGAAAGCAGTCAAACCTTAGCCGATGAGATTTATGCTCAACTGCCGTCCGATCTAGATGTTCATTTACTTAAAGAACAATATGCTAGTATTTTTCAATGGATTGCTTTGTTTGATTTTAATATTCTAATCATCATGCTCATCATGTTACTGGTAGGCATTATCAATATGGCTACCGCTTTGTTGGTGTTGATTTTGGAACGATCTAGAATGGTGGGATTGCTCAAAGCCTTGGGTGCCACTCACGCCACCATTCAAAAAATATTTTTATACAACGGGGTGGTCATCATGCTCAAAGGTTTGCTAATTGGCAATGCGCTGGGTTTGTTGTTCTATTTTTCACAATCCAATTGGGGGTGGATTCAACTAGATCCCGAAACCTATTTTGTGCAGCAAGCACCGGTAGTACTTCCATTTTTTGAACTGTTAGGGGTTAATTTTTTGTTTTTGGTGATCAGTGCTCTTGTCCTTTGGTTGCCTTCCCAAATCATAGTGGGAATAGCACCCGCCAAAGTTTTGCGTTTTCGTTAAAAATTCTAAGTCCACAACTTTAAAGAAACGATTGCAATTAAATACCTTTGCAGGGCATAGCTTTATTTATGAATTATTTCAAAAATATTTTAGAAACCATAGGAAATACTCCCTTGGTTCGACTCAATTCTATAACAAAAGAGGTAGAAGCTCTCGTATTAGCCAAAATTGAAAGTTTTAATCCGGGTAACTCTGTGAAAGACCGCATGGCGCTCAAAATGATAGAAGACGCCGAGGCCGATGGGCGCTTAAAACCCGGAGGTACCATAGTGGAGGGCACTTCAGGAAATACAGGTATGGGACTTGCTCTTGCCGCTATTATTAAGGGCTACAAGCTAATTTGTGTTTCTACAGACAAGCAATCGAAAGAAAAATTTGATGTGTTGAGAGGTATGGGAGCAGAGGTGGTGGTTTGCCCCACAGATGTTCCACCAGATGATGAACGTTCTTATTACAGTGTATCCAAACGCTTAGGAGAAGAGACTCCTAATGCGTGGTATGTAAATCAATATGACAATCCTGCTAATTCTCAAGCCCACTATGAACAAACAGGTCCTGAAATTTGGGAGCAAACTCAAGGAAAAATCACCCATTTTGTTGTGGGAGTTGGCACAGGAGGCACCATTTCAGGGGTTGGAAAATTTCTAAAAGAAAAAAATCCAAATATTAAAATTTGGGGCATCGATACCTATGGTTCTGTTTTTAAGAAATACCATGAAACCGGTATTTTTGATGAAAACGAAATTTATCCCTATATAACAGAAGGAATTGGAGAAGATATTTTACCTCAAAA
>CAYLUQ010000002.1:0-122866 GCA_964386915.1 uncultured Flavobacteriaceae bacterium
TAGAGCGTCAGCCTTCCAAGCTGAATGTCGCCGGTTCGAACCCGGTCTCCCGCTCTTTTAAGCCGATGTAGCTCAGGGGTAGAGCGTTTCCTTGGTAAGGAAGAGGTCACGAGTTCAAATCTCGTCATTGGCTCTTACAAAATAGCAAGGCTCCTCAAGAGTTTTGCTTTTTTTATGTTAAACTTCCTTCAACTTAGATCCAGTCCATTTCTTCAGTTAAGGTTAGCTGCCTTTTTTAAACTAGATTTTGACTATTAATTTTAAATCTTATATTTAAAACATTATTATAGTTAATAGTTATGACCAAAGGAAGTATTAGTCTTACCAAAATAGAGTCCGGCACTTTCATTCAAGGAAACCTTGAAGCCCACACAGATATTCGAATTGATGGCGAAGTAGAAGGCGTTATAAAAACGAGTCATAAACTTTTTATTGGCGCTTCTGGAAGCTTTAAAGGAGAGGCTTCAGCCCAACATCTGGACCTATGTGGTCGATTTGAAGGATCGCTATTGGTGGAGAAGAAAATGGCAATGCATGCAGGGGCTCATTTTGAAGGTGAGGCCAAAGTGGGGAGCATATCCATAGAAGAAGGAGCTCATTTTCAGGGGCTTTGCGACATGAGTGAAGCCGTGCAAATTCTCTCAAAACAACCTAAAACAAAACAGCTTCATCCTGAAGGTCTCGCTTTAGAAAATAAATTTGGTGAGCAGGAAGCATCTGTTTCTTAAGATACCCAGATTTTTTTATTCGGAAGGCACAAACTTGTAGAGCCTTTTCTTGCGATTTTCTTTTATCAATTGGAGCGACATAGTATCAATTTGATGTACCCATTTTTTCTCGATAAGAAGCGAAAAAGGATTTCTGCTTTCCAAAGCTTCTTGTAACAAAATGGAATCGATAATTTTAATGTTCCCTTGCGTATAGAATTGACTGGAATAGCTTTTTCGTTTGTAGGCAAATATGGGTTCGTCGGTAGAATGCTGGGACACCAAATAGCGATCGGTGCTATTTTCAATAGCCTCTTTTCCTGCACCCAAAACAAACAAGCCAAAAAGGAGGAGCGGGATGCCTATGGCAAAAGATAGATAGAATTTTTTGAAGACAACTTTAGGCCATGATTCAATCACAAGGAGAGCCACGGGAACCATTACAGGGAGTGTGTAGGGGTGAATTAGGCTTTTAGAAAAAGTAAAAAAGAAAGGAGTCCAAACGAGCCATAAAAACAAAAATAGAAGCTTAGCGTTTAGTTTTAAAGTGTTTCTATTTTTAAAAAGATAGCGTATGGCAATAAAAATCCAAGGCAAGCAAACTCCCATCAAAAACACCCAAATGATACCCAAGGGTTGTTGTTTTGCAAATCCATAGCGATCTCCTGTCCAGGTGGAATCAAAAAAACGACTAAAATGTTCTCCAATAATAAAATAATCTAAAAACCCGGGTGAAGCTTTTTCAGCTGCCGCATACCACGGCAAGGCAACCAGCAACATTATGGGAATTCCCGTACCCCAAGGCACCTTTTTTAAAACAGAACCAAATTGTTTTTGCATTAAAGTCCAAAGAAACAAGGGAGGCAGGGTCAGAATTCCGATTATTGGACCCTTAGCGAGTAGACCAAGTCCCATTCCAAAAAACAGAAGGTTACCCCATAACCTATAGTTTAGGGTGTTTTGCATTTGCCAAAACGAACCCATAACAAGCACCACTGCTAGCTGAAGAAAAACATCTGTTGAGACCACGCCACTGTGCAAATAAAATTCGGGGATTGTGAAAAGGATCAGACTGGCTAAATAGGGTGGGATCTTCTCATTCGAAATAACTTTTTGAATACCCAATGCCAGTACAATATGAACTAGTAAATAGGGGAGTCGAACAAAGAAGGGATGAGTCCCAAAGAGCATCATGCTAAGGGCAGCTGCCCAGGTAGATAGGGGAGGTTTGGCCCAAAAGGGGATTCCATAATCAATTTGTAAAACCACCCAATTTTGGGTTTCCAACATGAGGCGTGCAATTTCGGCATAGCGAGCCTCAGTTTGATCCATTAGGGGGAGCATGCCATTAAAATAGGCTCTGATCAAGACCAAGAGCCAAAACAGGGTTTTAAAATTCCAATATGGTTTGAATGTATTCCCCATTAATGACCGGCTTTTTTATAAAAAAGCTTTTGGTTAAGAGAAATTAGATTCCCAATGCGTTCTGCTTCTTGATTAAGTTCAGCGCAGAACCTTCTTTAAACCATTCAATTTGTTGATCGTTATAAGAATGGTTTGCCTTTATTGTTTCTTTTGAGCCGTCACTGTGCACTAACTCTATGGTGAGTTGCTTTCCGGGCGCAAACTCTTTCAAATCAACAAAGTTAAAGGTGTCATCTTCTTGAATGCGATCATAATCATTTTCATTTTCAAAGGTGATGCCTAACATACCTTGCTTTTTTAAATTCGTTTCGTGAATACGCGCAAAAGATTTAACTAAAATCACTTTAACGCCCAAATGTCTGGGCTCCATAGCGGCGTGTTCCCTTGAGGACCCTTCGCCATAATTATGGTCTCCAACCACCACGGTTTCGATACCTTGCTCCTTGTAAGCACGTTGCACTTTAGGAACAGCATCATAGTCACCCGTAAATTGGTTTTTAACAAAATTAGTTTTTTCATTAAAAGCGTTCACGGCTCCAATGAGCATATTGTTAGAAATGTTGTCTAAGTGCCCTCTGTAGCGCAACCATGGACCCGCCATAGAAATGTGGTCAGTGGTACATTTTCCTAGGGCTTTAATTAACAATTTGGCACCCATAAGGTTTTCTCCATCCCAAGGCTGAAAAGGGGTGAGCAATTGTAAGCGCTCAGAATCGTTTTTTACAACTACTTCAATAGCACTTCCATCTTCAACAGGGGCCAAATAGCCGTTATCTTCAACATCAAATCCTTTGGGGGGCAATTCTTTTCCGGTAGGAGGTTCAAGTTGCACCGTTTCACCTTCTTGGTTGATGAGGCTATCGGTAACGGGATTAAAATCCAATCGACCAGAAATGGCAATAGCAGCAACCATTTCAGGAGAAGCTACAAAAGCATGGGTATTAGGGTTTCCGTCTGCTCTTTTAGAAAAATTTCTGTTGAAAGAATGAACAATCGTATTTTTTTCTTCCTTGGCGGCTCCCTCTCGATCCCATTGCCCAATGCAGGGGCCACAGGCGTTGGTAAAAATTTTAGCATCTAAGGCTTCAAACGTAGCGAGCAATCCATCTCGATCTGCCGTATAGCGCACTTGTTCAGACCCAGGGTTAATACCAAAAGCGGCTTTGGTCACCAATTTTTTGTCTACGGCTTGTTGCGCAATTGAGGCTGCTCTAGATAAGTCTTCATAAGAGGAGTTGGTGCATGAACCAATGAGGCCCCATTCCACTTTTAAAGGCCAACCTTCGCTTTCAGATTTAGCTTTCATCTGATCAACGGGCGTAGCCAAATCGGGCGTAAAGGGTCCATTTAGGTGGGGCATCAATTCGTCTAGATTGATTTCAATGACTTGGTCGAAATACGTTTCGGGATTTTGATATACTTCTGGATCTCCAGTTAAGTGTTCTTTTACTTGGTTGGCTGCATCGGCAACATCATTACGGCCGGTGGCTCTTAAATAGCGTTCCATTGATGCATCATATCCAAAGGTGGAGGTGGTAGCACCCACTTCGGCTCCCATATTACAAATGGTTCCTTTTCCTGTGCACGACATGGCCTCTGCCCCAGGACCAAAATATTCAATAATGGCACCTGTTCCTCCTTTTACGGTTAAAATGCCCGCAACTTTCAAAATCACATCTTTTGGTGCAGTCCATCCGTTGAGTTTTCCGGTTAATTTAACCCCAATTAGCTTTGGAAATTTTAATTCCCAAGGCATGCCGGCCATCACATCTACAGCGTCGGCACCACCCACGCCAATGGCAACCATGCCCAAACCTCCGGCGTTTACGGTATGTGAATCTGTTCCAATCATCATACCGCCGGGAAAGGCATAATTTTCCAGAACCACTTGGTGGATAATGCCCGCTCCGGGTTTCCAAAATCCAATACCATATTTATTGGAAACAGATTCTAAAAATTGAAAGACTTCGGCACTGGCGGTGTTCGCAGATTTTAAATCGGTAACAGCACCTTCTTTAGCTTGAATGAGGTGGTCACAATGCACCGTGGTGGGCACCGCAACCTTGGCTTTGCCCGCTTGCATAAATTGTAACAGCGCCATTTGTGCAGTAGCATCTTGACAAGCAATTCGATCGGGTGCAAAGTTCACATAATCGGTACCTCTTTGATAGGCTTTAGAGGCTGGCCCTTCCCAGAGGTGTGTATATAAAATTTTCTCTGTGAGTGTTAAGGGGCGCTTAAGGTGTGTGCGAGCGGCCGCTACCCGTTGATCCATTTTGTCATAAACAGCTTGGATAATGTCGATGTCAAATGCCATGTATATTTGTGTTTAAATTCAGGCAAAAATAGGAAATAAGCCCGTTTTAACTAAATATTTTTTCTGTTGAATTTTCCCTTTTCGCAAATAATTTGTCTATCCTAAAACCTACAAGGCCTAAACTCGTGTTAAAAAAGTAAAATTTTACGTAAAAAAAATACTCAAATGAAAAAAATTCATAAATTTGCGCTCCTTTAAAACAATATCGAAACATAAATAATTATGGCTAAAGAAAATTTTGACCGCTCCAAACCCCACTTAAACATTGGGACTATCGGTCACGTAGATCACGGTAAAACAACTCTTACTGCTGCAATTACAAAAGTTTTAGCTGATGCCGGATTGTCAGAAGCTAGAAGTTTTGATCAAATTGATAACGCACCTGAAGAAAAAGAGCGCGGAATTACCATTAACACTTCACACGTTGAATATCAAACGGCTAATCGTCACTATGCACACGTTGACTGTCCTGGTCACGCCGACTATGTAAAAAACATGGTTACGGGTGCTGCTCAAATGGACGGTGCTATTTTAGTGGTTGCGGCTACTGATGGTCCAATGCCTCAAACAAGAGAACACATCCTTTTAGGTCGTCAAGTTGGTGTGCCGCGTATTGTGGTTTTCCTCAACAAAGCCGATATGGTAGATGATGAAGAATTGTTAGAGCTTGTTGAAATGGAAGTTCGTGAATTACTTTCTTTCTATGAATATGATGGAGACAATACACCTGTTGTTTTAGGTTCTGCTCTTGGAGCTCTTAACGGAGAACAAAAATGGGTAGACACCGTGCTTAAATTGATGGAGGAAGTTGATGCCTGGATTGAATTGCCAAAACGCGATGTGGATAAAGATTTCTTGATGCCTATCGAAGACGTATTCTCTATTACAGGTCGTGGAACAGTAGCCACCGGACGTATTGAAACAGGAGTTGCTAACACAGCAGACGAAGTGGATATCATTGGTATGGGTGCAGAAAAGTTAAAGTCTACTATTACAGGAGTTGAAATGTTCCGTAAAATATTAGACCGTGGAGAAGCTGGAGATAACGTAGGAATCCTTTTAAGAGGTATCGAAAAAACAGATATCAGAAGAGGGATGGTTATTTGTAAGCCTGGTTCTGTAAAACCACACGCTAAATTTAAGGCTGAAGTTTATATCTTGAAGAAAGAAGAAGGTGGACGTCACACACCCTTTCACAACAACTACCGTCCTCAGTTCTATGTTAGAACAACAGACGTAACAGGAAACATCAATCTTCCTGATGGAGTTGAAATGGTAATGCCAGGAGACAACCTCACCATCACTGTTGATTTGATTCAACCCGTTGCCTTGAGTACTGGTCTTCGTTTCGCTATCCGCGAAGGTGGACGTACAGTAGGTGCAGGACAAGTTACAGAGATATTAGACTAAACAATAGTTGAAGTTTTTAACTTGATAGTAAGGTGTCCGTCTCAGGCGGATACCTTTTCTGTCAAATAAAAACGGGTTTAGCTCAGTTGGTAGAGCACTGGTCTCCAAAACCAGGTGTCGGGAGTTCGAGCCTCTCAACCCGTGCGAAATAAGAAAAAAGAAATGCAAGCCATTCTACACTATATTAAAGATTCTTTTGAGGAGCTGACAAACAATGTTACTTGGACAGAACGAAGTGAACTACAACGTTTGGTATCTATCGTTTTAGTCTTTTCAATTCTTTTTTCGTTGGCCATATGGGGCGCTGATACCGTTTTATCACGTGTTGTTCAATTTTATTTTAACCTTATAGGATAATGGCAACAGCAACCTCTGACAAAAAATGGTATGTGATTCGTGCCGTGAGTGGGCAAGAAGCGAAAATTAAAGATTATATCCTTTCAGAGATCACACGATATGGCTATGACCATCTTGTGGAAGACATTTTGGTGCCTACAGAAAAGGTAATTCAAATTCGAAATGGCAAAAAAATAAATAAAGAAAGAGTTTACTTTCCAGGCTATATCATGATTAAAGCAAATTTGTCTGGAGAAGTGCCTCACATTATAAAATCTGTTACTAACGTGATTGGTTTCTTGGGCGAAACAAAAGGAGGTGATCCTGTTCCGTTGCGCACGTCTGAAGTCAATAGAATGTTAGGAAAAGTAGACGAATTGGCCTTGGCCACCGAACACGTTGCTATCCCCTTCACGGTGGGTGAAAACGTGAAGGTGATCGACGGTCCTTTCAATGGCTTTACAGGTGCCATTGAAAACGTAAACGAAGAAAAAAGAAAACTTGAAGTTATGGTTAAAATCTTTGGGCGTAAAACACCCTTGGAATTGAGCTATATGCAAGTAGAAAAAATTTAGATAAAAATTGTTTAAATAATGAGTAGCTAGAAGGAACCGCTTCCACGATTTTGACACTACTCGCAAATGATGAATAACTAAAATGGCAAAAGAAGTAAGTAAAATTTTAAAACTACAAGTTCGGGGAGGTGCTGCGAATCCATCGCCACCGGTTGGACCCGCGCTAGGTGCTGCAGGGGTGAACATCATGGAATTTTGCAAGCAGTTCAACGCGAGAACGCAAGACAAGCAAGGCAAAGTTTTACCGGTGGCCATCACTGTATTTAAAGACAAATCGTTTGAATTTGTTATTAAGACACCTCCGGCGGCCGTTCAATTGATGGAAGCAGCCAAAGCTAAAAAAGGATCTGGCGAACCCAACCGAAACAAAGTGGCAACAGTCACTTGGGATCAAATCCGCACCATTGCGGAAGACAAAATGCCTGATTTGAATGCCTTTACCATTGAATCTGCAATGAAAATGGTAGCAGGAACAGCACGTTCCATGGGCTTCAGAGTTTCAGGAACAGCTCCTTTTTAATCGTAATCTAGATAAGCAATGGCACGACTAACAAAAAATCAAAAAGAAGCACGAGCTAAAGTAGATGCTAAAAATCTCTACAGCCTCAAAGAGGCCTCTAGCTTAGTGAAAGAAATAACAACCACTAAATTTGACGCTAGCATTGATCTAGCCATTCGTCTTGGGGTTGACCCTCGCAAAGCCGATCAATTGGTGCGCGGGGTAGTAACACTTCCACACGGAACAGGAAAACAAGTTCGCGTGTTGGCCCTGGTTACACCCGACAAAGAAGAAGAAGCCAAAGCCGCAGGTGCAGACCATGTTGGTTTGGATGACTACCTTCAAAAAATCAAAGACGGTTGGACCGATATTGATGTGATTGTGACGCTTCCCAGTGTGATGGGAAAATTAGGTCCCTTAGGCCGCGTTTTAGGTCCTAGAGGATTGATGCCCAATCCTAAAACAGGAACGGTTACCATGGAAGTTGGTAAAGCCGTGAGTGATGTTAAGGGAGGAAAAATTGACTTTAAAGTAGACAAAACCGGTATTGTTCATGCCGCTATTGGAAAAGCCTCTTTTTCTGCTGACAAAATTCAAGAAAATGCTGACGAACTCATAAAGACGATCATCAAATTGAAGCCGTCTACAGCAAAAGGAGTTTATGTGAAAAGCATTTTTATGTCTAGCACTATGAGTCCTAGCATTCCTGTTGATACTAAAATAGCCTAATGGCCGCTGTCCAATTTTAAGACGATCAAAATGACAAGAGAAGAAAAAATTACTGCAATAGAAAACCTTAAAGAAAGTTTACAAGGCACAAAAAACTTGTATCTGACAGATATTGCCGGGCTAAATGCTGCGCAAACTTCAGCTTTGAGAAGAGCTTGCTTTAAAGCTGGCATCAAGCTTTCTGTAGTCAAAAACACCTTGTTGGCTAAGGCCATGGAGGCTTCAGGCACAGACTATGGGGTGTTGAAAGACATTTTAAAAGGCAACACTTCTTTAATGTTTTCAGAGTCTGGAAATGCTCCAGCCAAAGTGATTAAAGAATTTAGAAAAAAATCAGATAAACCAATGCTTAAGGGAGCCTTTGTTGAAGAAGCCATTTTTGTGGGCGACGATCAACTCGATATCCTAACTGCATTAAAATCTAAAGAAGAATTGATAGGAGAAATTATCACCTTGTTGCAATCTCCTACCAAAAACGTGGTTTCTGCCCTACAATCGGGGGGTGGCAAACTTTCTGGTATCCTTAAAACTTTATCAGAACGTTAAGCCGATTCATAAACTTGTACGCACTCTATATATCATATAAATAATCAATTTTAAACATTAAACTCTAAAAAATGGCAGATTTAAAAGAATTCGCAGAGCAGTTGGTAAACTTGACCGTAAAAGAGGTCAACGAATTAGCTGATATTTTAAAAGAGGACTATGGCATTGAGCCTGCCGCTGCTGCTGTAGCAGTTGCTGGTCCTGCCGCAGCTGGAGGTGGAGAAGCCGCAGAAGAGAAATCAGAATTTGACGTGATTTTGAAAGCTGCAGGAGCCTCTAAACTGGCTGTTGTCAAATTAGTAAAAGAATTGACAGGTCTTGGGTTGAAAGAAGCCAAAGAACTTGTTGATGGTGCACCTAGCCCCTTGAAAGAGGGTGTTTCTAAAGACGAAGCTGAAGGGCTTCAAAAGTCTCTTGAAGAAGCTGGTGCTGAGGTTGAGCTTAAATAATCTCAACACATAATAAAAGGGTAGGCTTTTGAAGTTTTTCAAAGGCCTAACCCCTTTTGTAGAATATAGCCCCATCCAATTTTATAATTTAATTTAAGTTAAATGGTCAAAGAAACGAGTTTACGAACCAATTTCGCCGGTGCTGAAAACACCCCTCCCTATCCTGACTTTTTGGATATCCAAATCAAATCCTTTCAGGATTTTTTTCAGTTAGAAACTAAAACAGATGAACGCGTTGTTGAAGGACTCTTTAATACGTTTAAAGAGAATTTTCCTATTACAGATACACGCAATCAATTTGTTTTAGAATTTTTAGATTATTTCGTGGATCCTCCACGTTACTCCATACAAGAATGTATAGAACGAGGATTGACCTATTCAGTGCCTCTTAAAGCACGTCTTAAATTGTATTGCACCGATCCGGAGCACGAAGATTTTGAAACCATTGTACAAGATGTTTTTCTAGGTACTATTCCCTACATGACTCCTAGTGGAACCTTTGTTATTAATGGTGCAGAGCGTATAGTGGTTTCCCAATTACACCGTTCACCTGGGGTCTTTTTTGGGCAATCCTTTCACGCCAACGGAACTAAGCTTTATTCGGCCAGAGTCATCCCTTTTAAAGGGTCTTGGATTGAATTTGCTACCGACATCAACAGCGTGATGTATGCCTACATTGACCGTAAGAAAAAATTACCCGTCACCACTCTCTTTAGAGCCATTGGCTATGAACACGATCGAGATATCTTAGAGATTTTTGATCTAGCAGAGGAAATTAAGGTAAGCAAAACTAGCCTAAAGAAAATTTTAGGTCGAAAATTAGCGGCTCGTGTATTGAAAACATGGCACGAAGATTTTGTAGATGAAGATACGGGAGAAGTAATTTCAATTGAACGAAATGAAATTTTGATTGACCGTGATACCATTCTAGAAGCAGAACATTCTGAAGAAATTCTAGAAGCAGGGGTTAAAACCATTCTATTGCATAAAGTAGACGCCCATATGTCTGACTATGCGATCATCTACAACACCCTACAAAAAGATCCTACTAACTCTGAAAAAGAAGCAGTAGAGCATATCTATAGACAATTACGAAATGCAGAACCACCCGATGAAGATACGGCAAGAGGAATCATAGACAAGCTCTTTTTCTCTGATCAACGCTACAATTTGGGTGAAGTTGGTCGCTATAGAATGAATAAAAAATTAGGTCTTGATGTTGAAATGGATAAACAAATTTTAACCAAACTCGACATCATCACCATTGTGAAATATCTTATTGAATTGATTAATTCCAAAGCTGAGATTGATGATATTGATCACTTGTCAAACAGACGTGTACGCACGGTTGGCGAGCAACTCTCCTCTCAATTTGGAGTAGGTTTAGCCCGTATGGCAAGAACCATTCGTGAACGTATGAATGTGCGTGACAATGAAGTGTTTACGCCCATTGATTTGATCAATGCTAAAACCCTTTCGTCTGTTATCAATACGTTTTTTGGGACCAATCAATTGTCTCAATTTATGGATCAAACCAATCCGTTAGCAGAGATCACACACAAAAGAAGGTTGTCGGCTCTAGGACCAGGAGGACTTTCAAGAGAAAGAGCTGGATTTGAGGTGCGAGACGTGCACTACACCCACTATGGTAGATTGTGCCCCATTGAAACTCCTGAAGGACCAAACATTGGTTTGATTTCTTCACTAGGTGTTTTTGCCAAAGTAAACAATCTTGGATTTATTGAAACTCCCTATCGAAAAGTTGAAAATGGGGTCATCAATTTAAAAGAAACTATTTATTTAAGCGCTGAAGAAGAAGAAGATCAACTCATTGCGCAAGCCAATATTGATTATGATAAAAGTGGAAAAATTAAGAGTGAACGAGTCATTGCTCGAGACCAAGCTGATTTTCCAGTTGTAACGCCAGATCAAATTAATTATACCGATGTGGCACCTAATCAAATTGCTTCTATTTCGGCTTCTTTAATTCCGTTCTTAGAGCATGATGATGCCAACCGTGCCTTGATGGGCTCTAACATGATGCGCCAAGCAGTTCCTTTGTTGCGTCCAGAATCTCCTATTGTTGGAACTGGTCTTGAACGTCAGGTGGCTTCAGACTCTAGAGTTTTAATCAATGCCGAAGGAGATGGTGAAGTAGAATATGTAGACGCCAACAAAATTGTGATCAAATACGATATTTCTGAAGAAGAAGAATTAGTAAGCTTTGATGGCAATTCAAGAACCTATAAATTAATTAAGTTTAGAAAAACAAACCAAGGTACTTGTATCAACCTCAAACCTATTGTCAAAAAAGGAGATCGAGTAACCAAAGGACAAGTACTTTCTCAAGGCTATGCCACCGAAAATGGCGAATTAGCACTTGGAAGAAACATGAAAGTGGCTTTTATGCCTTGGAAAGGGTATAATTTTGAAGACGCTATCGTGATTTCTGAAAAAGTGGTGCGTGAAGATATTTTTACTTCCGTTCACATTGACGAATATTCACTAGATGTTCGAGATACTAAATTAGGTACAGAAGAATTAACCGATGATATTCCAAACGTTAGCGAAGAGGCTACCAAAGACCTTGACGAAAACGGAATGATTCGCATTGGTGCAGAAGTAAACCCAGGCGATATTCTCATCGGAAAGATTACACCTAAGGGTGAATCTGATCCTACCCCAGAAGAAAAACTGCTACGTGCCATTTTTGGTGACAAAGCAGGAGATGTTAAAGATGCTTCCCTCAAAGCCGCTCCTTCCTTACACGGGGTAGTGATTGACAAGAAGCTCTTTGTGCGTTCTATGAAAGATAAGCGCAAACGCAACCAAGATAAAGATGAGTTAGAGGCATTAGAAGTAGCCTATGACAAAAAATTTGAAGACCTTAAAGGCGTTTTGGTTGAGAAGCTTTTTGTGTTAGTAAACGGAAAAACCTCTCAAGGAGTAAGTAATGATCTGGGTGAAGAAGTCTTGCCAAAAGGAAAGAAATTCACGCTCAAAATGCTTTCTTCGGTTGATGACTATACGCATCTTACCAAAGGAACTTGGACAACAACAGCCGAAACTAACGCCATGATTGCCGATTTGCTCCACAACTACAAAATCAAAGAAAATGATTTGCAAGGCGCTTTGCGTAGAGAAAAATTTACCATTAGCGTTGGAGATGAATTGCCTGCTGGTATTAAAAAACTAGCTAAAGTCTATATCGCCAAAAAGCGCAAGCTTAAAGTTGGCGATAAAATGGCAGGTCGCCACGGTAATAAAGGTATTGTTGCTCGAATTGTGCGAGAAGAAGAAATGCCTTTCTTAGAAGATGGAACACCTGTAGATATTGTTTTAAATCCACTTGGAGTTCCTTCTCGAATGAACATCGGACAGATTTATGAAACCGTATTAGGTTGGGCCGGATTGAAATTAGGAGAGAAATATGCCACTCCAATTTTTGATGGAGCCACCATTGAAGAAATCAATGCGTTGACCGAAAAAGCAGGAGTTCCTCAATATGGACATACCTACCTCTATGACGGTGGTACGGGAGAACGCTTTGACCAACCAGCTACTGTGGGTGTTATTTATATGCTCAAACTAGGTCATATGGTTGATGATAAAATGCACTCGCGTTCCATTGGACCCTACTCACTCATCACACAACAGCCATTGGGTGGAAAAGCCCAGTTTGGAGGTCAACGATTTGGTGAAATGGAAGTATGGGCCCTTGAAGCCTATGGCGCCTCTAGCACCCTTCAAGAAATTTTAACGGTCAAATCTGATGACGTTATTGGAAGGGCCAAGACCTATGAGTCTATTGTTAAAGGTGATACCCTCCCTGAACCGGGATTGCCAGAATCTTTCAACGTGTTGATGCACGAATTGAAAGGATTGGGATTAGACATTCGTCTAGAAGAATAATTAGTGATTTAGAATTAAGATAGCCATGGCTCGAAATAACGAAATAATTACACAAAAGAAATTCAATAAAATTTCAATAGGTTTAGCTTCTCCAGAAGTCATTCTCAGCAATTCAAGAGGTGAGGTGTTAAAACCCGAAACCATTAACTATAGAACACACAAACCCGAACGTGATGGTTTGTTTTGCGAACGCATTTTTGGTCCCGTAAAAGATTACGAATGTGCTTGTGGAAAATACAAGCGAATTCGCTATAAAGGTATTGTTTGTGACCGTTGTGGGGTAGAAGTGACCGAAAAGAAAGTGCGCCGCGATCGAGTGGGGCATATCAACCTTTTGGTGCCTGTGGCCCATATTTGGTATTTCCGTTCACTCCCCAACAAACTAGGGTATCTATTAGGCTTGCCGTCTAAGAAATTAGACATGATTATTTATTATGAACGCTATGTTGTTATTCAGCCTGGAATTGCCAAAAACGCCGAAGGGGAACCCCTTCAAAAATTAGACTTTTTAACCGAGGAAGAATATTTAAACGTTTATGAAGAACTTCCGGTTGAAAATCAATTTTTAGAAGATAGCAATCCCGATAAATTCATTGCCAAAATGGGGGCAGAATGCCTCATTGAGCTCTTGTCTCGTATTGACCTAAAAGAGTTGTCTTATGAATTGCGTCACAAAGCTAACAACGAAACCTCTAAACAACGTAAAACCGAAGCGCTTAAAAGACTTCAGGTAGTAGAAGCGTTTAGAGAAGCCAATGAGCGGGGAGAAAATTTACCCGAGTGGATGATTATGAAAGTAATTCCCGTAATTCCACCAGAATTACGTCCACTAGTGCCGCTAGACGGAGGTCGTTTTGCCACTTCCGATCTCAACGATCTATACAGAAGGGTCATCATTAGAAATAACCGTCTCAAGCGTTTAGTAGAAATCAAGGCCCCTGAAGTGATTTTGAGAAACGAAAAGCGGATGTTGCAAGAATCTGTAGATTCACTCTTTGACAACACCCGTAAATCATCTGCAGTTAAAACAGAGTCCAATCGTCCTCTTAAGTCCCTCTCTGATTCTTTAAAAGGGAAACAAGGACGTTTTCGTCAGAACTTATTAGGAAAACGTGTAGACTATTCTGCTCGTTCTGTAATTGTAGTTGGACCTGAGCTTAAACTTTTTGAATGTGGTTTGCCTAAGGGCATGGCCGCTGAGCTATACAAACCCTTTGTTATTCGAAAACTCATAGAGCGAGGGATTGTAAAAACAGTAAAATCTGCTAAAAAAATTATTGATCGCAAAGAGCCTGTGGTTTGGGATATTTTAGAAAATGTGCTCAAAGGGCATCCCGTACTATTGAATCGGGCCCCCACTTTGCACCGCCTTGGTATCCAAGCCTTCCAACCTAAATTGATTGAAGGAAAAGCGATCCAATTGCACCCCTTGGTGTGTACGGCTTTTAACGCCGATTTTGACGGAGACCAAATGGCAGTTCACTTGCCATTAGGACCAGAAGCTATATTGGAAGCGCAAATGCTCATGCTGGCGTCTCATAATATTCTAAATCCTGCTAACGGATCTCCAATCACCGTGCCTTCTCAAGACATGGTGTTAGGCTTGTATTATATGACCAAAGCGCGTAAATCAACCCCTGAGAGAATTGTGAAAGGCGAAGGCCTCACCTTCTATTCGGTTGAAGAAGTGCACATTGCTTATAATGAAAAGCGTGTGGATTTAAACGCAATGATCAAAATTAGAATCAAAGAACTTGATGCTAAAGGTCAGGCTCAATTTAAAATTATTGATACTACCGTTGGTAGAGTTTTATTTAATGAGGTTGTGCCAGAAAAGGCAGGTTACTTCAACACCGTGTTAACCAAAAAGAGCTTACGTGAGATTATTGGTAACATTTTGAATGCAACCAGTGTGCCCGAAACAGCTGCTTTCTTAGATAAAATTAAGGAAATGGGCTATGGTTTTGCTTTCAAAGGAGGTTTGTCCTTCAGTTTAGGTGATATTATCATTCCCCCAGAAAAGCTCACCATGATTGATGATGCTAATGGACAAGTAGAAGGCATTATGGCTAACTACAACATGGGACTCATCACCAACAACGAACGCTACAATCAAGTGATTGACGTTTGGACGTCAACCAATGCAAAACTCACCGAGTTGGCCATGAAACGAATTAGCGAAGACCAACAAGGGTTTAACTCAGTATATATGATGTTGGATTCTGGAGCTCGTGGATCAAAAGAGCAAATTCGTCAGCTCACCGGTATGCGTGGATTGATGGCTAAGCCTAAAAAATCAAACGTGGGCGGTGGCGAAATTATTGAAAACCCAATTCTTTCTAACTTTAAAGAAGGACTTTCAATTTTAGAATATTTCATCTCTACTCACGGAGCCCGAAAAGGACTAGCAGATACGGCTTTAAAAACGGCCGATGCTGGTTATCTAACCCGTCGTTTACACGATGTTTCTCAAGATGTAATTGTAAATCAGCTAGACTGTGGCACCTTGAGAGGAGTAGAAGTAGAACCGCTTAAAAAGAACGACGAGATTGTTGAAGGTTTAGGAGAACGCATTTTAGGCCGTGTGGCACTACATGATGTCATTGATCCTTCTACCAATGAGGTTCTTGTAGGTGCTGGAGAACAAATTACCGCCGCTGAGGTGGCTGCCATTGAAAATACAGCCATAAGTGCTGTTGAAGTGCGATCTCCCTTGACTTGTGAAGCAAAGAAAGGGATTTGTGCTAAATGTTATGGTAGAAACCTTGCCACAGGCAAAATGGTGCAAAAAGGAGAAGCTGTTGGGGTAATCGCTGCACAGTCCATTGGTGAGCCCGGAACACAGCTAACACTAAGAACCTTCCACGTAGGTGGAGTAGCCGGAAACATTTCAGAAGAAAACAGCATTGTTGCTCGCTTTGATGGAATTGCCGAAATTGAAGATCTCAAAACCGTTAATGGTGTTGACAGCGAAGGCAATCCAGCTGAAATTGTTATTTCTAGAACCTCAGAAGTGAAGGTCTTAGATGCTAAAACTAAAAACGTGTTGAACACCCAAAACATTCCCTATGGAGCTGTTTTAACCATAAAGAATAAAGACAAAGTGAAGAAGGGAGACCGCATTTGTAGTTGGGATCCATTCAACGGGGTGATCGTGTCAGAATTCTCCGGTAAAATTGTTTATGAAAACATTGAACAAGGTGTAACCTATCAAGTTGAAATTGATGAGCAAACCGGATTCCAAGAAAAAGTAATTTCTGAATCGAGAAATAAAAAGCTCATTCCAACCCTTTCCATTGTCGATAAAAAGGGCACAACTTTGCGCTCTTATAACCTTCCGGTGGGGGCCCACCTCATTGTAAATGAAGGCGAGAGCATTCAAGAAGGAAAAATATTAGTTAAAATTCCAAGAAAATCAGCCAAATCAGGGGATATTACAGGAGGTTTACCTCGTGTAACCGAATTGTTTGAAGCGAGAAACCCCTCCAATCCAGCCGTAGTTTCTGAAATTGACGGGGTTGTGTCTTTTGGTAAAATTAAGCGTGGTAATCGTGAAATCATTGTTGAGTCTAAATTTGGAGATATCAAACGCTATTTGGTGAAACTATCTAACCAAATTTTGGTGCAAGAAAATGACTTTGTTAAAGCGGGAATGCCGCTTTCTGATGGTTCCATTACCCCGGCCGACATTCTTTCTATTAAAGGGCCTTCTGCGGTGCAACAATACTTGGTGAATGAAATTCAAGAAGTATATCGTTTACAAGGAGTGAAAATTAATGACAAACACTTTGAAGTGGTAGTGCGTCAAATGATGCGTAAAGTACGGATCAATGATCCAGGAGATTCCATTTTCCTCGAAAACCAATTGGTGTTTAAATATGATTTCATTCAAGAAAACGATGCCCTCTATGGCATGAAAGTAGTAGAAGAGGTTGGAGATTCTGAAAACCTAAAAGCTGGACAAATTATTAGTGCCCGTGTTTTACGCGATGAAAATTCGATTTTAAAACGTGAAGACAAAGCGCTTGTGGTGGCACGTGATGCTGCTCCAGCCACAGCAACGCCAGAATTGCAAGGTATAACAAGAGCATCTCTACAAACCAAATCGTTTATTTCAGCTGCATCTTTCCAAGAGACCACTAAAGTACTCAACGAAGCTGCCGTAAATGGAAAAGTAGATACCTTAGAAGGCTTGAAAGAAAATGTAATTGTAGGACATAAAATTCCAGCCGGAACTGGTTTAAGAGACTATAACAATGTGATTGTTGGGTCTAAAGACGAGTATAATAGCTTGTTGATCAATAAAGAAGAGGAAGAAGAAATTAGTTTCTAATGAGTGATTCAAAAGACCCCAAAGAGCAGCAGCTCAATATTAGCATTGACGAGCAAACAGCCGAAGGTTGTTACTCTAATTTGGCTATTATCAATCACTCAGCCGCTGAGTTTATTGTGGATTATATAGTGGTTATGCCCGGTGCACCTAAAGCCAAGGTAAAATCTCGGATAATTTTAACTCCCGAGCATGCCAAGCGTTTTCATAAAGCCTTGGGTGATAATATTCAGCGATATGAAAAGGCTCACGGCGATATAGCCACTAATGAGCCGCCGCCAATTCCACTTAATTTTGGTCCAACCGGCGAAGCCTAAATAGTAAAAAACCCTCCTTTTGGAGGGTTTTTTGATAATGAAAAAATGATTTTCTACTGTCTGTTAAACTCCGATGTAAAAAAGAATGCTACGCCCGGATATTTTTCTTGGGTCATTTGCAGGGAAAAGGCCGAATCGGCTAAAAAAACGAGTTGACCTTGTTTGTCTATGGCCAAGAATTTTTGTTTAACTCGTTTAAATTCTAGAAAGTCAGGGTGATTTGGGTCTGGGGCATGCACCCAACAGGCCTTATGCACCGAAAGATTTTCAAAGCTACACTGAGCCCCATATTCATGCAACAAACGATATTGAATCACTTCAAACTGCAGTGCACCCACTGTGCCAATGACTTTACGGCCATTTAAGTTGAGGGTAAACAATTGTGCCACTCCTTCATCCATCAATTGGTCAATGCCCTTGTTGAGTTGTTTGGCTTTGAGCGGATCTACATTGTTAATATATCTAAAATGTTCGGGAGAAAAACTGGGAATGCCTTGAAATTGTAATTTTTCGTTTTGGGTGAGGGTATCGCCAATTTTAAAATTTCCGGTGTCATGAAGCCCTACTATGTCACCCGGATAAGAGATTTCTACGAGCTCTTTTTTTTCGGCAAAGAAAGCATTGGGCGCGGCAAATTTTAATTTTTTATCAAGACGCACATGCCAATAGGGCGTATTGCGCTTAAAGGTGCCGGATACAATTTTGACAAAGGCCAATCGGTTGCGATGATTGGGATCCATATTGGCGTGGATTTTAAAGACAAATCCACTAAAATCCTTTTCATCAGGAGCGACTAACCGTTCAACAGCCGCTTTTGGCTGAGGGGAGGGCGCAATTTCGATAAAACAATCGAGCAATTCTTGTACTCCAAAATTATTAAGGGCCGAACCAAAGAAAACGGGCTGCAATGAACCGTTTAGATACTCTTTTATGTCAAAAGGTGGATATATGCCATGAACTAATTCAAGTTCTTCTTGAAGGGTTTCTATAGCCTTGGAACCCAGTGTTTGCTGCAATTGGGAGTCTTCTAAATCAGAAAAAGTTCTTGTTTTAGAGCGTGTTTGCTTAGAACCTCCTTCAAAAAGTTGGATGGTTTGAGCCCAAAGATTATAAATACCTCTAAAATTTTCTCCCATCCCAATGGGAAAAGAAAGAGGACAAACCCGTAGCCCTAGTTTTTGCTCTACTTCATCCAAGAGGTCAAAAGCATCTTTTCCTTCTCGGTCAAGCTTATTGATAAAAACTATGATGGGTATATTGCGCATACGACAAACTTCTACCAACTTTTCGGTTTGTTCTTCCACCCCTTTGGCTACATCAATCACCACAATAACACTGTCTACAGCGGTTAGCGTGCGAAAGGTGTCTTCGGCAAAGTCTTTGTGTCCTGGAGTATCTAAAATGTTGATTTTTTTGTCTTTATAATGAAAAGCCAAAACCGATGTGGCTACAGAAATACCCCGTTGGCGTTCAATTTCCATAAAGTCGCTGGTGGCCCCTTTCTTAATTTTATTAGACTTAACGGCTCCAGCTTCTTGAATGGCACCTCCAAAAAGCAATAGTTTTTCTGTTAGAGTGGTTTTTCCGGCATCGGGGTGAGAGATGATGCCAAAAGTGCGTCGGCGCAACAATTCTTTTTGAAAGCTCATGCTTAAATTTTGACAAAAATAGGATTTTATTTAGGGAGCCATTGCGGGAGGTGCTTTTTTTAAAAAATATTCGATACTTTTGTGTGTTGCATGGAAAAAGAAAGAGTTATTTTGGTCGATCCCCAAGACCAACCCTTAGGTACAATGGAAAAAATGGAAGCCCACGAAAAGGGCTTATTGCACCGTGCCTTTTCTGTATTTATTGTTAACTCTAAAGGAGAATTGTTGTTGCAACAACGGGCGCATCACAAATATCATTCACCGGGTTTGTGGACCAACACTTGTTGTAGCCATCAGCGGGAAGGTGAAAGCACCCTAGCGGCTGGTGCTAGAAGATTGGAAGAAGAAATGGGCATGCAAGTGCCTCTCACTTTTTTGTTTTCCTTTATTTATAACGCAGCCTTTGACAATGGCCTAACCGAACACGAATTAGACCATGTTATTCTTGGTGTATCAGATGCTGAACCTCAAATCAATCCCGATGAAGTTGCCACTTGGAAATGGATGAACCTCGAGACATTAGCAAAGGATATTTTGGATCATGAAGAACGATATACCGTTTGGTTTCGGATCATTTTTAGTCGCTTTTACAACCACTATAAAACCCTTCAAAAAGAAACAATATGAAGGTAACCGTCCACAGAAAAGCCCACTTTAATGCGGCACATAGATTGTATAGAAAAGACTGGGACACGGAACAAAACGAACGTGTTTTTGGAAAATGTGCCAACCCACATTATCACGGTCATAACTATGAGCTTATTGTGAGTGTCACCGGACCCATAGATCCAGAAACCGGCTATGTGATTGATATGAAAGTGTTGAAAGATCTTATCAAACAGCACGTTGAAGAGGCATTTGATCACAAAAATTTAAATGAGCAAGTGGTTGAATTTGAACACCTCATTCCAACTGCAGAGCATATTGCCGTTGTGATCTACAACAAACTAAAGCCCCACCTTGACAAGCAACTGGAACTTGGCATAACGCTGTATGAAACCCCAAGAAATTTTGTAACCTATTCTGGTTAATATGCTACAAGTTGGTGATGTTATGCCCGATTTTGAATTGAAGGACCAAAACGGAAAACCCTTCAATAGCAAAGAAATTAAAGGCAAAAAACCTTGTATTCTATTTTTCTATCCCAAAGATTTTACACCCGGTTGCACAGCAGAAAGTTGTGGATTTAGAGATCGCTATGAAGCTTTTGAAGAACGGGGTGTAAAGGTTATAGGAATTAGTTCAGACAGCGTAAAAAGCCATCAAAAATTCGCTAAATTTTATAGACTCCCTTTTCTTTTATTAGCCGATTCAGAACAAAAAGTGCAACGAAAATTTGGCGTCAAATCACATTTTTTTGGCCTGCTCACCCAACGTATAACATTTGTGTTTAATCAAGAAGGAAAGCTTGTTAAGGTATATAAAAGTCATTTAGCCAAGGGACATATTGAAGCCAGTCTTAATGCAGTTAAATTATTTTGAGCATACTTTTTTAATTTTTTATTATATTTAAAAAAAAACTTGTTATGGCTAGTGTCCGTCAACTTAAAAAAGAAATTAACAACGATATTGGTGCCATTATTGAGGATATTTATCATTGGGAGCTATCTAATCCCAAAGCAGATTTGACTAAAAGTGAACAGTTGATTGATGAAGCTATAATCTGTTTTGATACTTTGATTCAAAAAGTGAACGCTGTTGCAGGCGCCGGCACCAAAAAACAATTTGCAAGCATTATAGCTGAAAAGCAGGAGAGCATCAAGGCATTGCTCACTAAATTTGCGAAACTGTAATCCTAATTAGTTTCTTTTCGTTTAGCAATGTAGGTAAGTAATTCTTGACCGTATTTTGAATTACGGACCGATGAACTCATTTTTACAGCCACAGAGTCTAAAAGGGTTAGGTTAGCATCATAGACTTCTGTGAGGAGCAAATATGGCGCTACATTTTGATCGGCATTTTGAGCCGCAAAATTTAAGGTGTAGAGATAGCGTCTTTTCAAGAGGTTGTCAATGGCCGTTTGTAAAGAATCTATTAGCTTTTGATTGTTGCGCTGTTGGGCTTTAAAATAAGCTTCTAATAAACTCAAATTTTTATCGTTAAACTGTCGCTTTAGGCGTAAGAAGTTTTGTAACAATTCTTGATTTTTAGAGCCCTTAATTTGGGCACTGCTTTCAAAGGTTTTGAGCAACGTATTGATTTCAATAGTTCCTTTTTCACCAAAAAAAGGAATGCGATCATTTAAGGAATCGCCGTCTTCTTTATTGAGATATAAATAAAAAACTTCTGGACTTTCTAGGGCAGTAGAAAACTGAAACTGCGGATTACCAGCAATCACGGTAGAGTCTACCGTTACCAAAAGGGTGTCTTCAACTTTTTGGAGATAAAGTGTGCCTTTTCGCAAGCCCTCTACGCGTCCAATTACATTCATTTTGGTGGAGTCTAAGGGTTTTGAATTGGGTTGACAGCTCCACAAAAGCAATCCCACAAATAAAAAAAATGAAATTTTTTGGAGGGTCATAGTTTTGTTTTTTGAAGGTGTAAAAATAAGATTTTTAGTTCTAAACACCATTATGAAACCGATTTCTAATGGAGGTGTATCAACTAGATGATTTTCCGAAAGGTTAAATTGATGCGAGGCCCAAGAGGTTTTTTGGTTTTGGCAATTTGGTGGTGCCAATGATGTTGCATAGCTCCTTCCATAAGCAACAAACTACCGTGCTCCAAAAGTATCTTGAACCGTTTCTCTTTTTGGGTTTTATGCTTAAGGTGAAAGTAGCGAGGAGTTCCAAGACTCACGGAGGCAATAACAGGATTTAGTCCTAATTCTTTTTCATCATCAGCATGCCAACCATTGCTGTCTTGCCCGTCACGATAAAGATTTAATAAAACCGTGGTAAAACGAGCTTTTGTAATGGTTTCAATAGCCTTTTGAATATTTGTTAATTCAGGAGTAAAAGCCTTGGGGTGCATGGTGATGCCGGAGTAGCTATAGGGTTTGTTGTTATGTGCGTAGAGGGCTGTTAAGCGGGGCTGCAAATAGGTTTTGCCATAAACAGTTATTGGATCTTGCTGCCATTCAATGTCTTTCTCAAGCTGTGCAAATAAGTAATTGGCCTGCTGCTTAGAATAGAAATTTTTAAAATATCGAATTTGTCCGTCTTGAAGCGGAAAAACCTCACCTTGAGATGGAATTTCGAGTATTTGCATAGTTTAAAAAAGGGCCCTTTCGGACCCTTTCTTTATTTAATTAACTCCACACTGCGCTGAATGAACTGTGTGAGCGCTTCTCCTTTGAGAAGATTTTGAGAAAGTCTGGCTAAATCTAGCGCTTGTTGAATGAGACGATCTCGCTTCTTTTGTGTTTTAGTGCTTAAAATTTGTCCGACCAATTCGTGATTCGTGTTGACTACTAAATTGAACATTTCAGGCATATTGCCCATTATTCCGCCCCCACCGGTTTGTTGCATCTCCTTCATACGACGCATAAATTCGGGTTGGGTGAGTTGAAAAGGTAAGGCATTGCTGTCTAGAGCCTCAAGTTGTACCGTATAGCTTCCTCCCTCAACAACACTTTCAATCATGGGCTTCAATTGTTCTTGTTCTTCCTCACTCAGTTTAGAAACAACGGTTTCCTCTTTTTTAATGAGATTTTCAAGTGTATCTCCATCTACACGAGCAAAGGAAACTTTTTCTTTTTCTGTTTCTAACTTTTGAATCAAATGACTGGCAATGGGAGAATCTAATAGCAAGACCGTGTAGCCCTTTTCTTTGGCCTGCACAATGTAACTATGTTGTTCTTCCTGATTAGAAGCATAAAGCAATACAAGTTTATCGTCTTTGTCGGTTTGGATTTCTTTTACCTTTTCAATCAGTTCATCATAGGTATAATAGTCTCCTTCAGTGGTAGGATAGAGCGCAAATTTATCTGCTTTTTCAAAAAACTTATCCTCACTTAACATTCCATATTCAATCACCACTTTAATATCATTCCATTTTTCTTCAAAAGCTTTACGGTCTTTTTTGAAAAGGCTACTGAGTTTATCCGCAACTTTTCTGGTGATATAATTGCTTATTTTTTTAACCGCGCCATCGGCTTGCAGATAGCTTCTAGAGACGTTTAAAGGGATATCTGGAGAATCGATCACACCCCGGAGAAGGGTTAAAAATTCAGGTACAATTCCCTCCACATTATCGGTAACAAAAACTTGGTTTTGATACAACTGAATGCGGTCTTTTTGCAAATTCAAGTCGTTGTTTAATTTGGGAAAATAGAGAATGCCCGTTAAATGAAAAGGATAGTCCACATTGAGATGAATGTTGAACAAAGGCTCTTCAAACTGCATTGGGTAGAGCTCTCTATAAAAGGTTTTATAATCCTCTTCCTTTAAATCCTTTGGCGCCTTGGTCCAAGCTGGATTGGGATTGTTGATGATGTTATCCACCGTTTTGGTTTCGGGCTTGGCATCTTCTGGGGCATCTTCTGGCAAGGGAAGTGTTTCTTCTCTCGTGCCAAATTGAATGGGGATGGGCATAAATTTATTATACTTGGTCAGTAATTCTTTTATACGCCCCTCTTCCAAAAATTCTTTAGAATCTTTGGCAATGTGTAAAATGATTTCGGTACCTCTGTCCTTTTTATCCATTTTTTCAAGGACATATTCAGGAGAACCGTCGCAAGTCCAATGCACTCCTTCGCTATCTTTTTGATGCGATTTTGTTTTAATTTCAACTTTATCAGCCACCATAAAAGCAGAATAGAATCCTAACCCAAAATGACCAATAATGCCACTATCTTTAGCGGTGTCTTTATATTGTTCTAAAAATTCTTCGGCTCCAGAAAAAGCAACCTCGTTGATGTATTTTTGCACCTCATCAGCAGTCATTCCAATACCTCGGTCAATGATGTGCAATTTTTTGGCTTTTGCATCAATTTTAACCTCAATTTTCAATTCCCCCAAATCGCCCTTAATTTCACCTAGGCTGCTCAAATGTTTGAGTTTGGTGGTTGCATCGGTTGCATTCGAAATGAGCTCACGTAAAAAGATTTCGTGATCGCTGTATAAGAATTTTTTGATGAGCGGAAAGATGTTTTCTACCGCTACATTTATTTTTCCATTTGCCATTTTATATAAATTTTATTCCTTTCTCTTTCAAAAAAAATACCAAAACAACATTAATGACAATTTGACATTTTTGTTACTAAAAAAATGTTTAACAAAATATAAAAATGATTAAACATTTAGTATCTTTAGCCCAGAATTTCAGTTATGGCAAAAACAAAAAAAATAGAGAAAAGCACCATTTTTGAGGCATTTATAAAACAAACGCTAACAGGTGAAAAGAAAATGAAATCGGTCTTTCTATTTTGTCAGGAAGCCAAGCTAGACGAAACAGAATTTTATGCGCATTTTGGCTCTTTAGACGGTGTGAGAACCGCCATTTTTGAAACCTTTTTTGAAAATGCTATGGGGCTCTTGACCCAAGATCAAAATTATGAGAAGCAAACTCCAAAAGAAAAGTTATTGAGTTTTTATTTCACTTTTTTTGAAGTGTTGCAACTCAACAGAAGTTATGTGCTCTTTGCTCTTGGTCATCAACACCTTCCCCATAAATGGACCGATATAAGAGGTTTAAGAACTCATTTTAAAGCTTTTGCTACCGAACTCATAGAGGAGGGCAATGCTCAAAAGCAAGGCAAACTGTCACAACGACCCGTTTCTGTTTTTTCTGAGGCTGCCTGGGGGCAATTGCTTTTTCTTCTCCAATTTTGGATGAAAGATGAAAGTGCGGGTTTTGAAAAAACAGATGTTGCTATTGAAAAATCTGTTCAAACAGCTTTTTCTCTATTTGACAACAATGCCTTAGATACTTTGCTAGACTTTGGAAAATTTCTTTGGAACGAAAAAAGCAAGCTCGTTTCATGAAAACATTAGATAGTATTCCAACACACAAAATGGAACGCGTTGGTAAGTTGGTATCAACGGGAATCAAGGTGGGTGGAAACTATCTCAAATATTATGGCAAGAATTTAATCCAAGGTCAACATGACCGCGAATCACTAGACGAAGCCAATGCCAAAGACATTTATGATGGCCTAAAAACGCTCAAGGGCAGTGCGCTTAAAGTGGCTCAGATGTTGAGCATGGAAAAGAATCTTTTGCCCAAAGCCTATGTAGAACAGTTTGGTTTGGCCCAATTTTCGGTACCTCCCTTATCGGGCCCTTTAGTGACTAAACTCATCAAAAAATATTTAGGAGCTTCACCAGAAGCCCTTTTCGATACATTTGCTACCCAATCTATTAATGCGGCCAGCATTGGTCAGGTGCATCAAGCCACCAAAAATGGGAAAAAACTTGCTGTGAAAATTCAATATCCCGGGGTAGCAAATAGTATCGGATCCGATTTGGCTATTGTGAAACCCATAGCCGAACGGATGTTTAATATTAAAGGAAAAGCCACTGAAAAATATTTTAAAGAAGTGGAAAATAAATTGTTGGAAGAAACCGATTATACCATAGAATTGGAAAGCAGTCGATATTTCGCCGCTCAATGCAGTCATATTCCAAATTTGAGATTTCCTACCTACTATCCCGAATGGTCTAATGAAAAAATTTTAACCATGGATTGGATGCAGGGAATGCATCTTTCCGAATATTGCAGTCAGCCCCAAAATTTACCAAAAGACAACAATCAAATAGGGCAAACCCTTTGGGATTTTTATATGTTCCAAATGCACACCTTAAAAAAGGTTCAAGCCGACCCACATCCTGGAAATTTTTTAGTTTCTCCCGAAAAGGAATTGATTGCCCTTGACTTTGGTTGTATAAAATCCATTCCTGAGGATTTTTATAAACCCTATTTTGAACTATCAAAACCAGAAAATATTGAAGAGCCAGCCAAATTTGAATCGCTGCTCTATACGCTAGAAATTCTAAAACCCGAAGATGCTCCTCAAGAAAAGCAGTTTTTTACAAGCTTGTTTAAAGACATGATGCTCTTGTTTACGCAACCCTTTCATCATGAAAATTTTGATTTTGGCGATGAAAGCTTTTGGAATGCCATTACAGAGCTATCTAAAACATTGTCTGAAAATCCTCAACTCCGCAAACTCGATGGTAGTAGAGGTTCGCAACACTTTATTTATGTAAACAGAACGTTCTTTGGGCTATATCATCTGCTTCACGATTTGAAAGCAGTGGTAAAAACAAATAATTACGTTACTTTTTATTGATTTGTTTGTTTAGTATGTAATTAGAAAAACACCCAGCAATGGGTGTTTTTAATTTTTTAAAAAGGTTATTTTTAACAACATAAACAAAAAGAAGACTATGTATCAATCAAAAATTACGGGACTGGGGATGTATGTTCCAGAAAATGTGGTGACCAATGCCGATTTGGAAAAGATAATGGACACCAACAATGAATGGATTGTGGAGCGAACCGGAATAGAAGAGCGGCGTCATATCAAAAAAGGAGATGGAAACACCACCGCCACTATGGGTGTTAAAGCAGCCAAGCAAGCCATTGACAGAGCCCAGATTAAAACAACCGATATTGGATTGATTCTTTTTGCGACCCTAAGTCCCGATTATTATTTTCCTGGCTCGGGTGTTTTAGTGCAAGAGCTGTTAGAAATTCCAAATTGCCCTGCGATGGACATACGCAATCAATGTAGTGGATTTGTTTATGCTCTCACCACCGCAGATCAATTTGTTAGAACGGGCATGTATAAACATGTTTTAGTAATAGGATCTGAAAATCATTCAGGTGGTTTAGATATGACCACTAGGGGTAGAAATGTTTCTGTCATTTTTGGCGATGGTGCCGGTGCTGCTGTGGTGAGTCGTTCGGAAGACAGCCGGGGTGGAATTTTGTCTTCGCATATTTATTCACAAGGCAAGCATGCCGAAGAGTTAGCCCTCATTGGCCCTAGCACTAACCGTTGGGTGCCTGAAATTTTAGCGGCAAATGATCCGGAGGATCTTTCTTATTACCCCTATATGAATGGCCAATTTGTCTTTAAAAATGCTGTGGTTCGTTTTGCTGAAGTTATTCAAGAAGGCCTTCAAAAAAATCAATGGAAACCGAGCGATATCGATTTATTAATTCCCCATCAAGCCAATTTGCGGATTGCGCAATTTGTTCAGAAAAAATTTGGTTTGGGTGATCATCAGGTCTATAACAATATTCAAAAATTTGGAAACACCACCGCAGCGTCTATTCCTATTGCGCTAACTGAAGCCTGGGAAAAGGGTCTTGTGAAACCCGGCAGCAAAATTGTATTGGCTGCCTTTGGAAGTGGTTTCACTTGGGGGAGTGTGCTTATAGAATGGTAATGACACAGGCTACTCTTGTTTTAGGCGCTTCTTTAAACCCACATCGTTATTCACATCAAGCCCTATTACGCTTGCAAGAAAAAGGCTACAAAACATTTGCCATGGGTCTTAATCAGGGGAAAATTGGTACCGTTACTGTCCTTAGGCCTTTTGAAAAAATTTCAGGAGTACATACGGTATCGCTCTATCTTAAGCCCGACCATCAAGGTGCTTATTTAGACTATCTATTAAATTTGAAACCCCAACGGGTCATTTTTAACCCCGGAACAGAAAATCCTTCTTTGGCAAAGCAACTCACTCAAAGAGGTATTGCTTGTGAAAATGCGTGTACCTTAGTCTTGCTTTCTACGGATCAGTATGAGCCCCAGGAAGGTAAAGAGTCCATTGAGGGGCAGTAGCTCATACCCCAAAACATAGCCCCCTAAATATTCGGGTTTTACGGTTGCCAAAAGTGCAGTGAGCAAAACAGAGAGCAAGACCACCAACCAAACAAAACCATCTTTAATTTGAAAACGGGTAAAAATGCCAAAGGCAAACAGCCCTAACAAAGGCCCGTAGGTGTAGCCTGCCACGGTGAGTAATCCGTCTATCACATTGCGATCTAAGACGTGCTTAAAAAGAATGACCACCCCCACTAGCAAGAGGCTCATGCCCACATGAACTTGGCGTCTTGTTTTCTTTTGGGTGTCTTTTGCACGCTTTTCAATTTTTAGAAAATCAATACAAAACGAAGTGGTTAACGCTGTGAGTGCACTATCAGCACTACTGTAGGCAGCAGCAATTAAGCCTAAAATAAAAGTGATGCTGGCAGCTATTCCTAAACGGCCTAAAAGCGCAATTTCGGGAAATAATAAATCGGTTTTAGGCGAACCATCCATTTCAGGAACCGCAATGCCTTCTTGAGCAGCATAGCTAAAGAGCAATGCTCCCAACACCATAAAAAATGCGGTAACAAGCACCAATACCACACTAAACACCAACATGTTTTTTTGGGCATCGGCCAAAGATTTGCAGCTGAGGTTTTTTTGCATCATATCTTGATCTAAGCCAGTCATACAAATGGTAATAAAAGCTCCACCAATAAAAGATTTGAGAAAATGATTTCGACTTAATAAACTATCTGTCACCCAAACATTGCTATATTTTTCAAATTGAGCAGAGCTCATAAATTCAACAAAGGAGAGATTAAGCCCTTCCAGCAAGTAGTATACTGAAAAAAGTACGGCTGCCAGCATAAGGGCAGTTTGAAGCGTGTCGGTCCAAACAATGGTTTTGATTCCTCCTTTTTGGGTGTAGATCCAAATAAAAAGAATGGAGAGTACAACCGTTGCTTCAAAAGGAACGCCCCAAGCATCGAAAATATAGTTTTGTAAAACCAGCGCGACCAAAAACAGGCGGAAGGAAGCTCCCAACACCCGGGAAACAAAAAAGAAAAAAGCCCCAGCATAATGGCTGTTGGTGCCAAAGCGTTGGTTCAGATATTCATAAATTGAAGTTAAGTTGGTTTTATAATAAAGGGGCAACAACACATAGGCCACCACTAAATAGCCCACAAAATAGCCCAAAACCACTTGTAGATAGCTAAATTGAGAAGCGTCTACCCAGCCGGGCACTGAAATAAAGGTGACCCCCGAAAGAGAGGCTCCTACCATTCCAAAGGCAACCAAATACCAAGGAGAAGATTTATTGGCGATGAAAAAAGTTTGATTGCTCCCTTCTTGAGCCGTAAATTTTGCAATGCCAACTAGAAGAAGAAAGTAGCCAATAATTAAGGCCAAGATAAATCCGGGTGTTATCATCATATCAATTATGGATTAAAGGTACAAAACAATG
Organism: uncultured Flavobacteriaceae bacterium; assembly: GCA_964386915.1. Taxonomy (GTDB): domain Bacteria; phylum Bacteroidota; class Bacteroidia; order Flavobacteriales; family Flavobacteriaceae; genus JADHMP01. The sequence continues at coordinate 29,374 of CAYLUQ010000002.1, forward strand.
TGAATCTAATTATTTGTATTTTTAGGGCATGGATTTTCCTTCAAAATTGCTAGAAAATGCAGTGCATCAAATCGCACAATTGCCAGGTATTGGCAAGCGAACAGCTCTGCGATTGGCCCTTCATATCTTAAAAACGCCAGAAACCTATGCGACCGATCTAGGGGCAGCATTGCAAAACTTGAGAACCGCGGTGGTTTATTGTGAAGGTTGTCATAATATATCGGATCAACCCCTTTGTGAAATTTGCAGCAACCCCAAACGCAACTCAAAATTGCTTTGTGTGGTAGAAGATGTTCGAGATGTTATGGCCATTGAAAACACCAATCAATACAAAGGCTTGTATCATGTTTTAGGAGGCTTAATATCGCCCATTGATGGAGTGGGTCCGCAAGATTTAAATGTAGCTAGCTTAATTAAAAAAGTAGCTTCCAAAACGGTTGAAGAGGTCATCTTTGCATTGAGTTCTACGGTTGAAGCTGATACTACTAATTTTTATATATTTAAGCAAATAGAATCCTATGGCATCACCACCTCAACCATTGCTCGAGGAATTGCTGTGGGAGATGAATTAGAATATGCAGATGAGGTGACCTTAGGGCGCAGTATTTTAGCTCGAATTCCTTTTGATAACAGTATTTCTTAAAAGGAAAATCGAGCCCCTAAAAGGCACAAACTCATAATTTTTGATACTTTTGCACCACAGAAAAAACTATGGCACTTTATCATGTAAAACTCCCTAGAATGGGCGAAAGTGTAGCAGAAGCCACCATCACCAAATGGCGAAAAGCAGTTGGAGATACAGTAGCTTTAGACGATGAATTGGTTGAAATTGCCACAGATAAAGTAGATTCTGACGTGACGGCAGAAGTTGCGGGGGTTTTAAAAGAACAGTGTTTTCTGGAAAATGAAGTGGTTGCCGTTGGAGCTGTTTTAGCCATTATTGAAACGGATGGGCCCTTACCAGATCATCTAGCGCAAAACAGTAGTGATGCACAACCCATAGAAGAAGTCCTTTCCATACCGGTGGAGGAAGTTGATCCGCCAGTGGAAGCCGCTGCTGCCCTATTAAAAGAAGAAATTTCACAACTCACCTCTTCGGCTAAAGAGAATATTTCTGATGATCGTTTTTTCTCTCCTCTAGTACGCAATATTGCTAAAGCAGAGGGCATTTCTCATAATGAACTTCTGCAAGTTCCTGGAACCGGAAAAGACGGGCGCGTTACAAAAAAAGATATCTTACACTATGTAGCCCAGCGCCAAAATCAACAAACAACGCCCAAAGAAGAATCAAAACAAGAAGTTGTTTCTCCTCCAAGTTTCACCCCAGAAAGAACCCAAGAAGATCAGGTGCATCTAATGAGTCGCACGGAAAAACTCATTTCAGAGCATATGCAAATGAGTTTGCGTACTTCTGCTCATGTACAATCTTTTATTGAAGCAGATGTAACCGATTTATGGGACTGGCGTGAAGGAGTTAAAGACCGATTTTTTGCCCAAGAAGGGGCCAAGCTCACTTTTACACCACTGTTTATGATGGCTGTGATAAAAGCCCTTCGAGATTATCCACAGCTCAACAGCAGTGTGTCAGGCGATTCTGTCATTTTTAAGAAAAACATCAACTTGGGAATGGCTACTGCCTTGGACGATGGCAATCTGATTGTTCCAGTCATTAAGAATGCCGATCATCTTAATTTGGTTGGTTTGGCCAAAGTAGTAAATGATTTAGCCCAACGCGCAAGAAAAAACCAGCTCAAACCAGATGAGGTTCAAGAGGGCACTTATACCATTACCAACATAGGTAATTTTGGATCGCTCATGGGCACGCCAATCATCAATCAACCTCAAGTAGGTATTTTAGCCATAGGCACTATTTTGAAAACACCCTCCGTAATTGAAACACCTGAAGGTGATTTTATTGGAATCAGACGAAAAGTGATGCTTTCTCATAGCTATGATCATCGTATAATTAATGGTGCCAGTGGAGGACTGTTTGTGAAACGGGTTGCTGAATATCTCGAAAATTGGAAAGAAAAACTACCCTACTAAAAAGAAAGATATGACCCTTGAACTCACCAGACCCCTTTGCTTTTTTGATTTAGAAACTACCGGTATCGATATTTCTAAAGATCGCATTGTGGAAATGGCGGCTATTAAATTAAATCCTGATGGCAGTAAAGAAGAACGCCTGTGGCTGGTTAATCCAGAGCAACCCATTCCGCCAGAAGCCTCTGCCGTGCACGGCATTACCGATGATAAAGTAGCCCATGAACCCACTTTTAAAGAACGTTCAGCTGAAATTTATGCTTTCATTCAAAATTGTGATCTGGCCGGATTTAATTCCGATCGATTTGACATTCCGCTTTTGGTAGAAGAATTGTTACGGGCCGAAATTGATTTTGATTTTAAAAATGTTAAATCTGTGGACGTGCAAAACATATTTCATAAAATGGAACAACGCACCCTTTCTGCAGCATTAAAATTTTATTGTGATAAAAATTTAGAAGAGGCTCACTCAGCTTTGGCCGACACGCAAGCTACCTTTGAAGTTTTGATGGCACAGATAGATCGTTATGCTGAATTAGAACCGCAGGTGGGTCCTTTGAGCGATTTTAGCTCCCGAAGAAAAACAGCCGATTTTGCTGGATTTGTAGTTTTCGATAAAAATGGAACAGAATGTTTTGGCTTTGGAAAATACAAAGGTCAAAAAGTGGTTGACATTTTAGATAGAGAGCCCGGTTATTTTGGCTGGATTATGAATGCCGATTTCCCCCGCTATACCAAAAAAGTGTTAACAGAAATACGGTTAAGAGGGCTTAATTCTAAACAAATTTAGCGTGTGAAAATCATTTGTGTGGGGCGAAATTATGCCGATCATATTGCAGAATTGGCCAATGAAAAACCCCAAGAGCCTGTATTGTTTCTCAAACCCGATACCGCCATACTCCAAAAAGGACAGCCTTTTTTTATTCCCGCTTTTACAGAAAATATTCATTATGAAGTAGAAGTGCTGGTTAAAATTAAGCGTATTGGCAAACACATTCAACCTCAATTTGCCCATAAATATTATGACGAAGTGGCTTTGGGTGTTGATTTTACCGCTAGAGATTTGCAATCGGAGTTAAAAGCGAAAGGGTTGCCTTGGGAAAAGGCCAAAGGCTTTGATGGCTCCGCTTTGGTCGGAGAGTGGATTTCCAAAAAAGATTTGCCCCCTCATAATACCATTTCATTTGCCCTTCATAAAAACGGAACCCAAGTACAAGCTGCCACCACAGCCCAAATGCTTTGGGATATTGAACAACTCATTGCCTATTGCTCCACTTTTTTCACCCTTAAAATAGGTGATATCCTTTTTACAGGAACCCCCAAAGGAGTGGGAGCCGTTGCACGAGACGATGTTTTTGTTGGATTGCTGGAAGGCAAAGAAAATTTTAGGGTGAAGATTAAATAGTTATGAAAGCGGAGTTAATTACCATAGGAGATGAAATATTAATTGGACAAATTGTCAATACCAATGCTGTTTTTATGGCCAAGGCCTTAAACAAAATTGGCATAGAAGTGGTTCAAATTACGAGCATTGCAGATGATTCAGAGGCGATTAAGAAAACCCTAGACGCTTCCAAAGAAAGAGCTCAATTAGCTATCATCACAGGGGGGTTGGGCCCTACTAAGGACGATTTAACCAAACACACCCTATGTGACTATTTTGACGATAAGCTGTTGGTTAACCAAGAAATATTGGCTCATATTGAAACCATCTTCAAAAAATATGTGACCACGCCCATCCAAGAAGAAAACCGAAAACAAGCGCTGTTGCCCTCTCAAGCACGCATTTTTAAAAACGCTCATGGCACAGCTTCCGGCATGTGGTTTGAAAAAGAAAATTGGGTGGTCATTTCCCTGCCTGGAGTCCCTTTTGAAATGAAGGCTTTAATGACCAATAAAATTATCCCAGCTTTAAAAGAACATTTTGAACGCCCCTACATTGTTCATAAAACCATCATAACCTATGGACTTGGAGAAAGTGCAATTGCTAGTAAAATAGAGGCATGGGAAGATGCCCTGCCTCCAAGTATTAAACTGGCCTATTTGCCTAGTTTAGGAAAAGTGCGTTTGCGTCTTTCAGGAAAAGGCGATCAGGAAGCCGAACTCCATCAGCATATTGAAACTGAAATAGCTAAACTCTATCCGCTTATTGGAGATATCATAGTGGGAGTAGAGGGAGAAAATTCATTAGAGGAACAGTTGCAAGAACGATTTCTCGCTTTAGGACAAACACTTGCCGTGGCTGAAAGTTGTACGGGGGGGCACATTGCCCAACGGCTAACCGCCATTCCGGGTGCCTCGGGCTATTTTAAGGGAGGGATAGTGGCCTATCAAACCCAAGTCAAACAAGATCTTTTGCAAGTATCCCCTGCGCTAATTGCCCAACATTCTGTGGTGAGCGAACCTGTGGCCAAGGCAATGGCAGAGGGTGTTCGGGCAAATTTCAACACAACTTTTGCCTTAGCAACTACTGGCAATGCAGGCCCTACCAAAGGAGATTCTTTGGCAGAAGTAGGCACAGTGTGCATTGCTTTAGCAACTCCTAATGGTACGCAGACCTACACGTTTTCTATGGGAAATCACAGAGAACGAGTAGTGCAAAAAACAGTAAACAAGGCGTTAGAATTGCTTTTTAAAGAAACAATGTCTTAGGGTAATTTGCCGAGCTGCTCCTTTATTTTGGCAATGGTTTCTTGATTATTCACTCCCAAACCTTCTTGTTGATGCACCAATACACCTTCAGGATTAAAAACGCTTATGATATTAGAGTGACTAAAGTCTAGAGGGGTAATTTTTTTGTATTTCACAGCCAATACAGCTGCAAATTCTCGGGTATTGGATTCACTTCCTCTTAAGAACAACCAAGGATCATGATCCATCTTGTTTGCTATTGCAAAGGCTTTTAAGTGTTCGGGTGTATCGGTGGTGGGATCAATACTCACGAAGACCATTTTAAGGTTTTTTTTGACTTTGGGGTCTATTTGACTTTCAATGTTTTGCATATCAGCCACTAATCTAGGGCAAGCTGCTTTGCAACTGGTATCAAAACAAAATCTATATTCTTTGTTATTAATTTCTACGGGAATAATTATCTTTTGATTTATATACTCGTAGGGAATTTCAACCAAAAAGGAATCGGTGTCTCCGTTTTTAATTGGATTAGAGCAGTTTAAACAGATCAATGCAAGTAGTGGTAAGATTTTTTTCATGGGCTGATATTTTGTTTAGAATTTGTGGTTTTACATTAAGGTAAATAACCACATTTCGGCACAAGGTTGAAACATAAATTTACTAAAAGATTCTTTGTTTGTCCCATAAAAAGATTAAATTTGCAGCCACATAAAATTAAAGAACATGTCTAAAGTGTGTGAAATTAGTGGTAAGAAAGTAATGTTTGGCAACAATGTGTCGCATGCCTTGAACCGCACTCGCCGTCGTTTTGATGCCAATATCATCAGAAAACGCTTTTTCTTGCCCGAAGAAAACAAATGGATAACGTTAAATATATCCGCAGCAACATTAAAGACAATTAATAAAAAAGGCATTACTGCCGTTTTAAAAGACGCCCGTCAAAAGGGCACCTATAAAGGCTAAGTCATGGCAAAAAAAGGAAACCGCGTGCAAGTTATTTTAGAGTGCACTGAACACAAAGGTTCAGGAATGCCTGGAACATCACGTTACATTACAACCAAAAATAAAAAGAACACTCCCGAGCGATTGGAGGTTAAAAAGTTCAACCCCATTTTGAAAAAAATGACGGTACACAAAGAAATTAAATAATCATGGCAAAAAAATCAGTAGCTACCCTTCAAACAGGGTCCAAGAAATTGACCAAAGCAATTAAAATGGTAAAAAAAGGAGATAATCAATCTTACAGCTTTGTAGAAACTATTGTTTCGCCAGACCTGGCTAATGAGTGGTTGGCCAAGCAATAAATTTTGTAAAAAATAAAGATTTTAAAGCTACTGTTAGAGTAGCTTTTTTTATTTTAGAACAACATGGGCATTTTAAAGAAATTTTTTGGTAAAAAAGAGCAGGCACAACTCGATGCCGGATTGGCGCAAACCAAAAATGCTTTCTTTTCTCGTTTGGGTACCGCTTTGGTAGGAAAATCTTCGGTGGATGATGCCGTTTTAGATGAGTTAGAAGCGGTTTTGATTCAATCTGATGTGGGGGTAGCCACCACCTTAAAGGTTATTGAAGCCCTAGAAGCTCGTGTTGCCAAAGAAAAATATTTAGGAACCAAGGCGCTTGTCTCCATACTCAATGAAGAATTAATCCGAATTCTATCAGTAGGAGAAAAGGAAGAAGAATCTCCTTCTAGCCCGCATGTAATTATGGTAGTGGGAGTAAATGGTGTTGGCAAAACCACAACTATTGGAAAATTAGCACACCGCTTTAAGCAGTCGGGCAAAAAAGTGCTTTTGGGGGCAGCAGACACGTTTAGAGCGGGTGCCATAGATCAACTGCAAATTTGGGCCGATCGAGTAGAAGTACCCCTTGTGCGTCAAGAAATGGGAAGTGATCCTGCTGCTGTGGCATTTGACACCCTTCAATCTGCTGTAGCCCAACAAGCCGATGTAGTCTTAATTGATACCGCTGGTCGTCTTCACAATAAAATAAATTTGATGAATGAATTGGCCAAAGTAAAGCGTGTGATGGAAAAAGTTATTCCCGAAGCTCCTCATGAGGTTTTATTGGTTTTAGATGGTTCGACTGGCCAAAATGCTTTTGAACAAGCTAAACAATTTACAGCAGCTACAGCCGTCAGCGCCTTAGCCATAACCAAATTAGATGGCACCGCAAAAGGAGGAGTTGTGTTAGGAATAGCAGACCAATTTCAAATTCCCATTCAGTATATTGGCGTTGGAGAAGGCCTAGACGATTTACAAGTTTTTGATCCAGCTCTGTTTGTTCAAACTTTATTTAGTGATGCCGAATGAAAAGGTTTTTTAAAGGTTTTGCTTTTCTGATTCTTTTTTTGGGAGGGATATACCTCATTGGACCACGAGTAGAAACGCCTGTTTTAAGCCCTGAAATGCCAAAGGTGCCACAAAATTTAGAAGCTCTAGCTGCCTATGTGGAAGTCAAAGAAGCTGCAGTTGAGAATATCAAACCCAACAACCAATCAGTTTTAATTTTTCACGATAGTCTTCCCAAAAAGACAAACTATTCGGTATTATATTATCATGGCTTTACTGCAAGTCCTATAGAAGGTGATCCGGTTCACAAAGACATTGCACAAGCCCTTGGGGCAAATTTATTTGTGCCCCGTCTTTATGGTCATGGTTTAGAGGAAGACGAGCCCATGCTTAACTTTCACAACGATCCTTATTGGGAGAGTGCCAAAGAAGCCCTAGCTGTTGCAAAGGCTCTTGGCGAGCAAGTAATAGTGTTGGCTACCTCACACGGGGCAACGCTGGCTTTGTCTTTAGGGCAAGACCCGCAAGTGGCAGCTGTAGCGGTTTATTCGCCCAATATTCGATTGGCAGATCCTGCCGCTGTAGTATTATCTAAACCTTGGGGCCTACAATTGGCTCGCTTAGTAAAAGGGGGTAATTATCACGAAATGGATCGACTCACCGAAGCGAAAAAAAAGTATTGGACCTACATTACGCGCTTAGAATCTGGTGCCCATTTGCAAAAGTTTTTGGAAATGAAAATGAAGCCTGAAACCTTCCAAAATTTTACAAAACCACTGTTTTTAGGTTATTACTATAAGGATGAAACCCATAAAGATGAGGTTGTTTCTATTCCGGCACTTTTAGATATGTATGATCAATTGGGAACCCCAGATTCCTTAAAACAAAAAGTGGTTTTTCCAGAAGCGGGTGAACATGTAATGACCTCTTATCTTTCTACAACACAATATGACAAGGTTACCCAAGAAACACTGGGATTTTTAAATCGTATTTTGCAACTCGATGAAAACTAAAGTACTACTTGCAATCATAACGTCTTTTATCCTTTGGCAATGCTCCAACACGAAGAGTTTACCAAAATGGGAACCCTATGACGAGTCTCAAGAACTAGCCGCTAATGCCAATCATGAAAACCCTCGTTTGCGTTTCAAACGCCTACAATCTCAGCATACCAATAAAAACGACTGGTTTGTACCTTTTGAACAAGAATTGGCTTCCTTTCAATTGCGTTATGAAGCGTTAAAACCTTATATCTTAGAACAGTCCATCCCCTCTCTTCAAGCTGCAGTGGCGGCAGGTACTTTTTCCTATGAAGAATTAACCTTATTCTATCTTTATAGAATTTATCACTATGAAACAGACCCCAAGCGCTATTTAAATGCCCTAATTAATTTAAATCCTAATGTGCTTGATGAGGCTAGAGAAAAAGATAAACATCCTGAACTTGCAGGGGAGTTTCCTCTTTATGGGATGCCCCTATTAGTAAAAGACAATATCAATACTTTTGGGATACCCACCACGGCTGGAGCTGCTGCTTTTCAAAACAATCTACCCCAAAAAGAGGCCTTCATTGTGCAACAATTGAAAGCACAAGGGGCCTTAATTTTAGGGAAGCTCAATTTGAGCGAATGGGCCTATTATTTTTGTGCAGGTTGTCCCTTAGGCTACAGTGCCTTAGGCGGACAAACACTAAATCCCTATGGAAGAAAAATTTTCGAATCGGGAGGTTCAAGCTCGGGGAGTGGGGTAGCAGCAGCAGCCAATTATGCTGTGGCCACAATAGGAACAGAAACCTCGGGATCCATATTATCTCCTGCAGCCAAAAATGCTTTGGTAGGCCTCAAACCCACTATTGGTGCTGTGAGTCGTTCGGGAATTATTCCCATTTCTTCCACCTTTGATACAGCTGGACCCATGACCAAGTGGGTGATAGACAATCTACTCTTATATAATGCACTAATTGGTTATGATGCGTCAGACCCCTACAGCTATGCTGCACAACCCCTAGAGGTAGCCACTCTTGATGCGGCAAGTTTAAAAGGAAAACGTTTTGGGGTAGTAGATACTGATGCATCAGACACCCTTTTGCAGCGCGCTGTTCAAGAAATTAAAAATGCTGGTGCACACGTAGTTGAGGTTAGTTTACCTAAACTTGACATTGCAACCTTTTTGAAAATTTTAGATACCGATATGAAGGTAGATTTACCAAACTATATCAGCCGATACGGGAATCCTTCACTTAAGGTTAAAAATATCGCTGATATTATTGCCTTTAATAATCAAGACACCACCAAACACGCTCCCTACGGACAAGCCCTTTTTGAAAACATAGCACAAGACACCACAGACTACAATGCTTTTCAAATACAGAAAAAAGTATTTATGAATGAGCTTACTCAAGCTATGGAGGATCTTTTAGAAGCAGATCAGTTAGACGCCCTACTCACCTTAGATTATTTTACCTCCAGTCATTTGGCTACTGCTCATTATAGTGCCATTGGGGTGCCTATTGGTTATTACGCCGATGGGAAACCACAAAATATGAGCATTATTGCCCGTGGCAAACAGGAACAATTGTTGATTGAAATTGCGGCTGCTTTTGAAAAAATAGTGCGCCATAGAAAACCACCTGAACTCTATCCCTAAGATGCGAACCAAAAGCTCAAAAAAAAATCAGATCAATGTCATAACCTTAGGCTGTTCCAAAAACATTTATGACTCAGAGGTGCTTATGGGGCAATTGCAAGCCAATAACAAAGCAGTGAATCATGAGGGAGAGGGCAATATAGTGGTCATCAACACTTGTGGGTTTATTGACAACGCCAAAGAAGAATCAGTCAATACTATTTTAGAGCAAATTGAACGCAAAAAGACTGGTGCGGTTGACCAGGTTTATGTGATGGGGTGTTTGAGTGAACGCTACAAACCCGATTTAGAAAAAGAAATTCCCGATGTGGATCAGTATTTTGGCACCACCGAATTACCCAATTTATTAAAAGTCCTAGGGGCTGATTATAAACACGAATTAATCGGAGAGCGATTGCTCACCACCCCCAAGCATTTTGCTTATCTTAAAATATCAGAGGGTTGTGATCGGCCTTGTTCTTTTTGCTCTATACCGCTAATGCGTGGAAAGCATCAATCTCGTTCTATAGAAGAATTGGTGCAACAAGCACAGTCTTTAGCGAGCAAGGGTGTTCAAGAATTGATTTTAATCGGTCAAGACACCACCTTCTATGGATTGGATTTATACCAAGAACGAAAATTAGCCGCTTTGCTAGAGGCTTTGGCACAAGTTGAGGGCATTGAATGGATTCGATTGCATTATGCTTTTCCTACCGGTTTTCCAAAAGACGTTTTGAAGGTCATGCAAGAGCAGCCTAAAATTTGTAAATATCTAGACATTCCGCTGCAACACATTTCAGATCCCATTTTAAAATCGATGCGACGGGGCACCACCAAAGCCAAAACAACTGCTCTTTTAGAAGAAATGCGTGCCACTATTCCCGGAATTGCGCTGCGAACAACCCTTATAGTGGGGTATCCTGGCGAAACCGAGGAAGACTTTAATACCCTAAAGCAATGGGTTGCCGAAATGCGCTTTGACCGATTGGGTTGTTTTGCCTACAGTCATGAAGAAAATACCCACGCCTATCAGCTTGAAGATACCGTTCCTGAGTCAGTTAAGCAAGAACGTCTCAATGCCATTATGGAACTACAAGCTCAAATTTCATGGGAAGAAAATCAAAAATTAGTAGGACAAACCTTTCGCTGTCTGATTGATCGAAAGGAAGGCAATTATTTTATTGGGCGCACCTATAAAGACTCTCCCGATGTTGATAATGAGGTATTGATAGATGCCAAACAATTTTATGTGAAACAAGGTAGTTTTGTGTCGGTAAAAATTATTTCTGCCACAGATTTTGATCTACTAGGAGAGCCTGTTTGATTACTTTTCAGTGACCAGTTCTGATTCATTAATCAATTTCATTTTTGGGAGTTCACTAATATCATATTGATAAAGTTTTTCTTCCCCCACCACTAGAGCGTTAGGATAATCTACAATCACATCATAGGCAAATTCAATGGGGTAGGTTTCCGCTACTTTTGGTTTACTTCTATCAGTAACATCAACAACTTTTATACCGGCAGTGCCGTCACAAACAATAACATGGTTTTCATAAATAGCCAAACCATGAGGATTGAACATGAGGTGTGTAGCGATCACTTCCAATTTTTTAGGATCTTGAATGTTGATGATCTGCAATTCGTTTCGATCGGTAAAACAAAAGGTTCCCCCACGAAGTGTTACATAGGCATAATTTAAATCGGCTACCACGGGGTCGCAACTTCTAAAATGATCTATTTTATTTAGAAAATTTGGATTTCCAGGCTCCGAGACATCATACATCAACATGCCCGAAACAGAACCCACAAAAAGGAGGTCGTTGAGTTTGAAGAGGGTTTCTGCAAAGGTGTCAGTTCCCAATTTTCCCCAGCGATTAGGTTTTTCGGTTTGGCTAATTTCAAAGAGCAATAAATCATTTTGATTAATGGCATATAAAAAATTATCAACGGGAAGAAAGCGGGTCATAGAACCGGCATTACTCACAAGATTTTGAGCCTCACCCTCTAAGGTTTGAGCAGCTTCACTCGTAGCGAGCACATCTGTGTAGTAGAAAATGTTCACCTTACTTTCTTCCACTTGACGAACTTCATATTCCCATCCCACAACAATTCCCTTTGTGTGATCAACCGGATCATGATCAACATAATTATAGTTTTCAACTTCTGCTATGGGTTCAAAATTCCACCAAGGGTCATAGGTAAATACCTCTTCAACGGTAAAATCTTCTATCAAGGTGGGGTTTTCCATATCACTTACATCCAAAACTACCAAGGCAGAAAACATATCTGCATAGAGGCGGTCGTCCACTATGGCCATATCAATATTGCCCTTAAGTTCCAAAAAGGCAACGTTTTCGGGAGCTTCTGGATTGCTGTTGTCTAAAATATGAATGCCTTCAAGAGGTTTGTTGATCAATACGTAGTTCTTGTAGGTGATCACCTTACCGGCTTTAGAATAGGGAATGGGGGCAATGACTGTTGTTTTTAAAACATCTTGATTGGGTTTGGCATAAACGGGGGTATAATAGGCAACCTCAACCAGTTTTCTGTTTTGATCGTTGTTGTCTAATTTTTCTTCCTTTTCAAAATTTTCAAAGGTTACCGTACAACCGTAAAAGAGACCAAGGAGGGAAAGAACAAAGAGCAGACGAAAATTCATAGGTAAGTTATTTTTGTTTCATAAAACAAATTTTGTGCCATACCACTTTAGAGCAGCATAAAAACAATACCAAAAATTAGCGTGTCACATTTTATAACTAAAATCTAAGAGCGACTTCTGGTTCAAAAAATAGAGCAGGAGAGAAAACTGCTAAACCGTTCCATATATCTACTTCTAAAAAAACAAATATCTTTACACAAAATAAGCTATGCAGCAGACTGCCATATCCTATTCAGATACGGGACGTTTTTCTTCACTCATGTGCGATTATTTAGCACAAGATCCTGTATTAAAGCCGTTTTATGGTCGTTTTCCTACCCCAGCTAATTTTGAAAAACAAGCCAAAGAAAAACTGGCTTCCTATGCTCCAACTGTGCGTAAAACCCTAGTGGAAGCGTTGCGCAAGCAATATGGAAAAGAAGCACAATCAACACACCTCCATAAAACCCTAACGCTTTTAGAAGCCAACAATGCTGTTACCCTCACCACGGGTCATCAGTTGTGTTTACTAACAGGCCCCTTGTTTTTTGTCTACAAAATTATTACGGTCATAAAGGCAGCACAAGAATTAGCCAAAACCTATCCTGACTTCCATTTTATTCCCGTTTATTGGATGGCTACAGAAGACCATGATTTTGAAGAAATTCAATCCTTTTTATTTGAGGGAAAAAAAATTCAATGGACAAGTGCTCAAGCCGGAAGGGCCGTGGGTACCTTAGCATTGGATGACCTTCAACCAGTGCTGGATTTATTTGAAAAGCACTTGGGCACAAAACCTTCTGCGATTAACCTTATAAATTGGATTGAAACCAGCTATCGAAAGGCAGAAAATTTAGCCGAAGCCACCCGAAAATTTGTGCAGCAACTTTTTGGAGATTATCCGTTGTTGATTGTAGATGGAAATGATCCAGCTTTAAAAAAATTATTTGTCCCCGCCATGAAACGGGATTTGGAGCAGCAGCAATGTTACAATACAGTGCTGGAGCAAACCCAAAACTTACAAAAATCCTATGCTAAAAAGTTTGTGCCTCAGGTAAACCCCAGAGAAATAAATCTTTTTTATTTAACCGCTACCGGACGACACCGAATTCGAAAAGAAGGAACTGATTTTTATTTTGAGGGCCTAGAAGGACAAAAAAAAATGGAGGCTTTAGTGGCAGAATTGGAAATCCATCCTGAACGATTTTCGCCTAACGTCTTATTGCGGCCCCTTTATCAAGAAACCATTTTACCCAATGTGGGCTATGTGGGAGGAGGAGGAGAGTTGGCCTATTGGTTCCAATTAAAACTCTTCTTTGACGCAGCAAAAATCCCTTTTCCAATATTGTTTTTACGAAACAGTGCCTTGTTGCTCTCTCAAAAAACAGCTCAAAAGGCAGCTCGTCTAAACATTACTCCTCAAGATTTGTTTTTACCACGGGTTGATTTAATCAATAAAAAAATCAGGCAAATAAGCAACATTGATTTAGATTTAACGGCTCTAAAAAGCCAACTAGAAATACAATTTGAACAATTGGAGGCCTTAGTATCAGCAACCGACCGTTCTTTTGAAGGAGCCGTTCGGGCACAAAAAGCCAAGCAAACAAAAGGTTTAGATGTTTTAGAGCAACGCTTACTCCAAGCCCAAAAACGCAAACTAGCCGATCAAGTGCAGCGTATGGCAACACTTCATGAAAGCTTATTTCCTAACGACAGTTTGCAAGAACGACAACTCAATTTTGCTGAATTTTATGTGGCCTACGGCCCCGACTTTATTCCGCAACTGATGGAACATCTCCATCCTTTTGAGCTCACTTTCAGTCTTATAGAATATTAACAATCCTTGTGTATTTTTTAAGGTAATGGGGATTTTTATACCGTCAATTTAATTGTATTTTTGTCCATGCAAGAAAAAATACTCATCCTTGATTTTGGATCTCAATATACGCAGCTTATAGCGCGAAGAGTTCGAGAACTTTTTATTTACTGTGAAATCCATCCCTACAATAAAATTCCCGCTGACCTCAACCACTATAAAGCGGTAATTCTTTCGGGTTCGCCCTTTTCGGTTCGGCAAGAGGAGGCCCCCCATCCCGATTTAGAGAACATAAAAGGAAAAATTCCACTCTTGGGTGTGTGTTATGGCGCCCAATATCTCGCCCATTTCTTTGGGGGTAATGTAAGTGCGTCTAACACCAGAGAATATGGTCGTGCCCACTTAAATGTGCATGTAAAAGAAGATCCTTTTCTACAAGGTGTGCATCCTCAAAGCCAAGTTTGGATGAGCCATAGCGACACCATAAATGAGTTGCCCCAAGGGGGACTCTTATTGGCCAGTACAGAAGATGTAAAAAACGCAGCCTACAAGCTTAAAGAGGAAAAAACTTATGGTATTCAGTTTCATCCAGAGGTTTATCATTCCATTGAAGGGAAGTTGATTTTAGAAAACTTTTTAGTTAAAATAGCTGGAGTGGCTCAGAGCTGGACACCAGACTCTTTTGTGAACACCACTGTTGAAGCCTTGCGAAAAAAAATAGGAAAAGAAAAGGTAATTTTAGGATTGTCAGGAGGGGTTGATTCTTCTGTTGCAGCCATATTGTTGCACAAAGCCATAGGGTCACAGCTCAACTGTATTTTTGTGAACAATGGCCTTTTGCGAAAAAACGAATTTGAACAGGTACTTCAACAATATGAAGGCATGGGCCTCAACGTGAAAGGCGTTGATGCGAGTGCGCTTTTTCTTGATGCCCTAGAAGGTGAAGAAGATCCAGAAACAAAACGAAAAATTATTGGAGCTAAATTCATAGAAGTTTTTGATGATGAGGCGCATAAAGTGGAAGGAGCTTCTTGGTTGGGGCAAGGCACGATCTATCCTGATGTGATCGAATCAGTTTCTGTCAATGGACCATCGGCTACCATCAAATCGCATCACAATGTGGGGGGACTGCCCGACTTTATGAAACTAAAAGTTGTGGAACCTTTGCGCATGTTGTTTAAAGACGAAGTGCGCCGCGTGGGTAGAAGTATGGATCTCCCCGAAGAGTTATTAGGACGTCATCCTTTTCCCGGTCCGGGTTTGGCCATTCGTATTTTGGGTGCCATTTCTCATGAAAACGTAAGACTACTGCAAGAAGCAGATGCCATCTTTATTCAAGGCTTAAAAGACTGGAACCTCTACGACCAAGTATGGCAAGCTGGTGCCATATTGTTGCCTGTGAATAGCGTGGGGGTGATGGGAGACGAACGCACTTATGAAAAATGTGTGGCGCTACGAGCGGTCCAATCTACAGATGGGATGACAGCAGATTGGGTTAATTTGCCCTATGAATTTTTACAAAAAATTTCCAATCAAATCATCAATAACGTAAAAGGTATTAACCGTGTGGTTTATGATATTAGCTCAAAACCACCCGCTACCATAGAATGGGAATGATTTTTGATAAGGCATTAGGCATGACTTTAAAACGTATTCTTTTTAGTGTTCTTTTGGTGTTGCACCTGAGCTTTTTTGCGCAAGAAATCCCCACTTCTTTTGAATACCACAAGGTGAAAAGTGGCGAAACCTTATTTGGTATTAGTCAAGATTATAAAATTTCACAAGAAACTTTGTTGGAATACAATCCAATTTTATCTAAAACCGGTTTGCGTAAACGAATGAAGCTGCGTATTCCAATTTATGATAGCCCCAAGCTTGTGGAGGAAAAACCTATTGTTAAGCCCTTTCAAACTAAAGATACGTTGACTACTCAATTGCATGTAGTGCAAGCAAAAGAAACCAAGTGGCGCTTGGCCTATCAATATGGCACCACTATTGCGGACTTAGAAGCCCTCAATCCGGAAATAAAAGACGGACTCAAAATTGGTCAGACCCTTCAGGTGCCCCTACCACAGGTACCCAAAACAGTACCCGAAAAAGATTCCTTGTTTAACTACTACATGGTTTTGCCCAAAGAGGGCTACTACCGCATAGAAAAAAAACTAGGCGTTACCAAACGTATTTTAGACTCTTTAAATCCTGAAGTAGCCGAGAATGGCTTGCAAGAAGGCATGGTGTTGAAAATTCCGGGGGATTTCTCTGGCGACCTCAAAGTGGCAGACGATCTTTTGTTAGAACGAATCAATTTAGTGGATTCTGTTCTTAACACGAAACCTCTTGAAATTGCGCTGATGTTGCCTTTTCGAGCAAAAGAACTCAATTTAGATTCGCTGCATTTGGTGCGCCCCGTTTTGGAGAGTAGAAATTTATATACCATAGCCTTCGATTTTTATATGGGAGCAAAAATGGCAGCAGAAAAAATGACCACCTTGGGCATTCCCATAACCGTGAATGTGATTGATACTGAAAACAACAAGAACAAAATTAAAGAGGCCGTCAATGCCACAGACTGGAGTACAACCGATGTCATTATTGGGCCCATCATTCCTGCTAATTTTGACTATTTAACTTCATTTAGTGCCCTAGAAAACATTCCTAAAATTGCCCCCCTTTCCACGAATCCTGTTCGTAAACAAAAGGCCATTTTTCAAACCCAAACCCAAAAGGAAACCTACCGAAATAAAATGCTTTCCTATCTTGAAAAAGTTTTGGATAGCACACAAAATATAGTGGTTGTAGCCGATTCACTTAATCGACCTATGGAACGCATACTCACTCAAAAATTTCCAACAGCCATCAAATTACGCCCTGAAAAGGAAGGCTATATACTCCCTGAACTAGTCGATTCTCTACTCGTAGATTCCCTCCCCAATAAAGTCATTTTTGAGACTACTTCTTTTCCCCTCATTGCAAGTGTTCTGTCTCAAATGAACGCCCAAAACACCAACGAACGTTCGGTGCAAGTTTTCACTACCTATCGCGATAATCTTTATGATAAGGCCGCTATTGGATTAAAAATTTTAGGGGGAATTAAGTTTACCTATCCTTCCAATACACTCGTCCGCTCCACCGACCAATACACTGAGTTCGAGTGGTCCTATCTTGAAAAGTTTGGCAAACCCCCTTCCAAAGAAGCTATACGAGCCTATGACGTGACTTTAGATGCTTTATTACGCATGGCCTACAGTGGTTCGCTAAGCAATAGTGCCTCCTTAGGAGAAACATTTTATGTTCAAAATTCCTTTTCCTACACCCAAGATCAAAACAACAGTTTTGTGAACGAAGCTGTATTAATCTTGCAGCATCAAGGCTATGAGGTTAAGGAATTAAAAGAATGGTAGGATTTTCCCTATAATGCCTATGATTTTTGTAAATTTGAACCCGGTGTTTCGAAACTAAAAACAACCGGATGGGCAAACCAAAATACATATTCGTCACAGGAGGTGTGACTTCTTCTTTAGGAAAAGGAATTATTGCAGCTTCCTTAGCTAAATTACTTCAAGCCCAAAAATTTAGAGTAACCATACAAAAATTTGATCCCTACATCAACGTAGATCCAGGGACAATGAACCCCTACGAACACGGAGAATGTTATGTTACTACCGATGGGGCAGAAACAGATTTAGACCTAGGCCACTATGAACGTTTTTTGAATTTAAAAACCTCCCAAGCAAACAATGTTACCACGGGTAGGGTTTATCAAAATGTGATTGAAAAAGAGCGCCGAGGTGAATTTTTAGGAAAAACAGTTCAGGTCATCCCGCATATCACCAATGAAATAAAATCGAGAATGTTGCTCCTTGGTGAAACAGGGGACTACGACATTGTGATTACCGAAATTGGCGGCACGGTGGGAGATATTGAATCCTTGCCCTATATTGAATCGGTGCGCCAATTGATATGGGATTTAGGCAAAGAAAATGCGCTGGTCATTCACCTTACTTTAATTCCTTATTTGGCGGCTTCCGGAGAATTAAAAACCAAACCCACCCAGCATTCTGTCAAAACCTTAATGGAAAGTGGAATTGCAGCTGATATCATTGTGTGTAGAACCGAATATGATTTGCCTGAAGATTTAAGACAAAAAATTGCCCTTTTTTGCAATGTGAAGTTAGAAGCCGTTATTCAATCTATAGATGTTGAAACCATCTATGACGTTCCCCTCAAGATGCTTGAAGAAGGATTGAATAGGGTGGTGCTTGAAAAACTTCAACTCAAAGCCAAGCAAGAACCCGATTTAACCGAATGGAAACAATTTTTAGAAAAATTTAAAAACCCCAAAGAAAAAATCAAAATAGGCCTAGTAGGCAAGTATGTTGAGTTGCAGGATTCCTATAAATCTATTTTGGAATCGCTCTTTCATGCAGGTGCCAAAAATGAAACTCAAGTAGACATTATCAGCATTCACTCAGAAGAGGTAGACCATGCGTCTGAAGCTGAGTTGCTGTCTCAAGTAGATGGGGTTTTGGTGGCTCCTGGATTTGGGGAGCGAGGCATTGAAGGGAAAATCACCGCTGTGCAGTATGCAAGAGAAAACAAGATTCCTTTTTTAGGCATTTGTTTAGGGATGCAGATGGCAGTGATCGAATATGCTCGTAATTGTGCTGGAATTGTTAAAGCCAATTCTACCGAAATGGATCCTGATTGTGAGGCTCCTGTTATTGATTTGATGGAATCTCAAAAAACTATTTTAAGCAAGGGTGGAACCATGCGATTAGGAGCGTGGGACTGTCAGTTAGAAAAAGATTCGCTGGTTTATTCTATTTATCAAAAAGAAATCATAGCAGAACGTCACAGACATCGCTATGAATTTAATGAGACTTTTGCAGACAAAATTTTTGATGATGACTTCAAAGTGGTGGGCACTAACCCAGAGACTCAATTAGTAGAAATTGTAGAAAATAAATCGCATCCCTGGTTTGTGGGGGTGCAATTTCATCCTGAATATGAAAGTACGGTGGCGGAGCCCCATCCGCTTTTTGTTGCTTTTATTAAAGCGGCATTAACCTATTCTTTAAGCAAGCAAAATAACTAGCATGGAAGAAAAAAAATTTGATCCCTATCAATTTATAGGATTTATCCTTATTGCACTCATCTTAACTTGGATGCTCTATCGCAATGCCCCAGAAGAGAATCAAGCGGCCCAACCGGTAGAAACCAACCAAACGGTTTCGCCTCAACCCGCAGCGCCCCAACTTTCAGATTCCCTACAACAACAAAATTTAGTACAAACTTTTGGTGATTTTAGCGGCTTTTTTCAAGCAAAGCAAACCGCTGTTGTGCCTTTTGAAAATGATAAGATTGCTTTTGAATTTAATCCTAAGGGAGCTACCATTAGCAAACTTAGATTGAAAGAATTTACGAATTATAAAGACGAACCGCTTCTCTTGGTTCATGAAGACAACACTCAATTTAACGTGTTGTTAAAAGCGGCTAATGGGATAGAACTCAACACGGCTGAAATGTATTTTAGCCCCACAGTTGTTACCCAAAAACAACAACAAGAACTAATTTTTGAGACCCGAACCGAAGCCAATCAAGTCATACGTTTTGTTTATACGCTACCCAATGATGGCTATCAAATTCAACTCGCTATTAGCACCTCTGGCTTTTCCAATACGCTGAGTTCTAATAGCGCTCCACAATTGAATTGGCAAACCGACGTTTTTCGGAATTCAAGAAGTATTGACTATGAAAATCGTTATACCGAATATACCTATGGCTATGAAGGCGATCGGGTAGATTATTTAGCCCTTAGTGGCCAAGATGAAGAAAAGCTAAGTAATATCCGTTGGATTTCCTACCGACAACATTTCTTTAGTGCCATATTAGTGCCCTCTCAGCCCCTTGACGAGGTAGTGATGCAATCCGAAAACCTAGCTGATCAAGAGGCCTTAGAAGAACGATTCACCAAGCACTTTAGCACTTCTTTCCCCATCGCCCTGGTAAACGGTGAACTCAGCGGCCAATATGAATTTTACTACGGCCCTACAGATTATAAAACTTTAGCCGAACTCCCTGGTGATCTTGAATCATCAATTCCTCTAGGATGGGGTATTTTTGGTTGGATCAACCGCTGGATCTTTTTACCATTGTTTGGTTTTTTATCCTCAATTTTCCCTTACGGTATAGCCATCATTGTGATGACGATCATTGTGCGCTTGGCCATGTCACCCGTAACCTATAAATCTTATGTATCGCAGATCAAAATGAAACTTTTGCGCCCAGAAGTAGATGCAATCAATGCAAAATATAAAGATGATGCCGTAAAAAAGCAGCAAGAAACCATGAGTCTCTACAGCCGTGCAGGGGCAAGCCCCCTTGCGGGTTGCGTTCCAGCACTTCTACAGTTGCCTGTTTTCTATGCCCTGTTTACCTTCTTCCCTGTAGCTTTTGTTTTGCGTGAAAAAAGCTTTCTTTGGGCAGACGATTTGTCTTCCTATGATTCGGTTTTAGATTTGCCTTTTACCATTCCTTTTTATGGAGATCATGTGAGTCTGTTTCCAATTTTGGCCTCCATAGCCATTTTCTTCTATACTAAAATGACCACGGGTCAACAACCCATGCCACAACAACCGGGTATGCCCAACATGAAAGTGATTATGTATCTCATGCCTTTGATGATGCTCTTCTTCTTTAACAACTATGCTAGTGGCTTGAGTTTATACTATTTTGTCTCTAACTTACTCACCATTTTCTTAATGTTAATCATTAAAAACTATATTATTGACGATAAGAAAATTCACGCCAAACTTGAGGAAAACAAAAAGAAACCTAAAAAGGCAGGTGGCTTTTCTGCCCGTTTGCAAAAGGCTATGGAAGAGGCTGAAAAACAGAAAAAAGCTGGCAACAGACGCCGCTAGTAATTCCTCCAAGTTGCTTATTTTTGCAACATGAAACAAAAGCGTGTCATTGTAGGCCTCTCTGGAGGGGTTGATTCTAGCGTTGCAGCCCATTTGCTTCTCGAGCAGGGCTATGAGGTTATAGGGTTGTTTATGAAAAATTGGCATGATGAATCCGTAACCCTTTCAAGTGAATGCCCTTGGCTGGAAGACAGTAATGACGCCATGCTCGTTGCTGAAAAATTAGGCATTCCTTTTCAAACAGTAGATTTAAGTAAAGACTATAAAGCGCGCATTGTAGACTATATGTTTGCCGAATATGAAAGAGGCAGAACCCCTAATCCCGACGTGCTTTGCAACCGTGAAATTAAATTTGACGTTTTTTTAAAAATTGCATTGTCTTTGGGAGCTGATTATGTGGCTACGGGGCATTATTGTCAAAAGGAAAGTTTTCAAACCGATGCAGGACAAACCGTGCATCAATTGCTGTCAGGAGCAGATAGTAACAAGGACCAGTCCTACTTTTTATGCCAACTCACCCAAGCACAATTGGCCAAGGCCCTTTTTCCAATAGGGCATTTACAAAAAAGCGAAGTTCGACAAATCGCCAAGGAACAAGGTTTGATAACAGCAGAAAAGCGCGATTCTCAAGGTTTGTGTTTTGTTGGAAAAGTTCGGCTGCCTGATTTTTTACAACAACAATTAAAACCCAAAGCAGGACGGATTATTGCCATTCCGCATACGCATGCAAAATATGCCAAAATCCCCTCTCAAGAAGCTCCTTTAACCCAACAAGCCCTAAAAATTCAATATGATATTCAAGACGGAACAGAAGTAGGCTCGCATAATGGCGCCCATTTTTTTACCATTGGCCAACGCAAAGGGTTAGCAGTTGGGGGCACAGTTGAGCCTTTATTTGTGCTCGATACTGATGTGCATGAAAATGTACTCTATGTAGGGGAGGGTAAGCAACACCCGGGATTATTTAGAAGAGTGCTTCAAGTGGCTCCTGAGGAGGTGCATTGGGTGCGACAAGATCAAGCACTACCCATAGGCAGTAGTTTGTCCGTTCAAGCCCGTATTCGATATAGACAAGCACTTCAGAAGGCTACCCTCCATGTGCTAGAAGAAGGTTTTTATGTTTCTTTTGAAGAACCTCAATCAGCCATCACAGCGGGGCAATTTGTGGCTTGGTATCAAAAAAATGAACTACTCGGATCTGGCGTCATTGCTTGATTTTCAAAGTCGGAGAGTTGCTTTAAAGCAGCTTTAGCAGTGGTTTCAGGTCGTAAGCACACATTGTTTTGACAAACATAGATATAGGTTTCTCCTTCAAAAAACCGCTCTTTTAGAAGGGGAAGATCGCTAGCTACTTCTGTTTGTTGAAATAGCACATTAGCCAAATACGTTTTTTGAAGGTCTTTGGTGAGTTGATTCGCCTCTGGTCCCACCACAATCACCTCATATTGTGGATAGGCCCACTCAGCATAGAGGGTTGCCCAACGGCTATAATCACTTATGCTTTCTTCTAAATAGGGTTGAATGGCTTGTAACATTTTTTCAACTCCTTCTAAATAATCTTTCCGGTTGAGCATATGCCCGAGCTTGGATAGGGTATGGGCTAAAACAGCATTAGCAGAGGGCATCACACCGTCGTCTACGGCAATGATGGGAGCTAACAAATGATTATTAGCCTTAAATGTATAAAAGGGGCTATTTGCGTCTTTGAAATCGGTTAAGGCTTTTTCAATGAGGGTTTGACTCGAATTTAAATAGACTGTTTTGCCTGTTGTTTGATAGAGCAGTAAAGCGGCTTCAGCCAAAAAGGCATAATCTTCTAAAAAGCCTTCAATTTTTGGCTGCCCGTTTTGAACGGTGTGGTAGAGTTGGGTATCATTATAGCTTTTTTCCATAAGAAAGGCAAAAAGGGTTTCGGCTTCTAGCAACCAATCTTCTCGTTCAAAAGCTTGAGCGGCTTCTACCATCCCGCTTATGGTTAGGGCGTTCCAGGAGGTAATAATTTTAGTGTCAATTCCGGGAAAATCACGTGTAGCTAGTAAGCGACTAATGTTGTTGTTCCATTGTTCTTGTATGATCTTCCATTGGGTTGGATTCAATCCATTAGCCTGCCCAAAAGCATCCTGTAGCATTGTTTTTTTTAACAAGAAAAGATCTTCTTCAAAAGGATCTTCAAATTGAACACCATAGTAGGCTAAAAATAAGGCGATATGATCTCCGGCAATGGCTTCTATTTCTTCTTTAGTAAAGGCAAAATAACGTCCTTCTCCGTCTTCATTGTCGGCATCAATAGCCGCATAAAAACCACCCCCGGGGGCTGCCATTCTAGTTTTAAGAAAGGTAATGGTTTCGGTTACGCGCTCCCTATAAATAGGATTGGGCTTTTGTTTATAGGCCTCTGCATATAACCCTATAGCCTGGGCATTGTCATAGAGCATTTTTTCAAAGTGAGGCACCTTCCAAAAAGCATCTACACTATAGCGAAAAAAGCCTCCTTCAAGAGCATCATAAATCCCACTAGTGGCAATTTTAGTTAAACTGGTTTCCAAGTAGTTCTGTAAGGAAACTTCTTTAGCCAAACTTTCATATTGTCTTAAAAAATGAAATTTAGCGGGTCTTATAAATTTTTGATTTCGCATTTCACCACCATTTACCAAGTCAAAATTTTGTTTCCAAGCTTTAATGGGTTTTTCAAAGAAACTATCGTTAAAAGGCTTTGGATTTTCAGGTAGTTCAATAACATTTACAGCGGCTATACCCGCCGCTACTTTTTCACCCAATTCAATTAACTGATCCGGATTGTTGGTATAGCGCTCTTGAATCCGTTCTAAAATTTGAGTCCATTGGGATTTGGTGTGATAGGTGCCGCCATAAATAGGCGTTCCATTAGGGAGGCAAATCACGTTTAAAGGCCACCCTCCACTTCCGGTGAGAAGTTGAACAGCAGTCATATAAATATGGTCCACATCCGGGTTTTCTTCACGATCTACTTTAATATTTATGAAGTTTTGATTCATAATCGCTGCCACTGACTCATCTTCAAAGGTTTCTTCTTCCATGACATGACACCAATGACAACTAGAATAACCAATACTTACTATTAATAATTTGTCGGCTGCATTTTGATCTTGATAACGGGTTTCGTCCCAAGCTTGCCAGTGCACCGGATTTTCTTTATGCTGCAATAAATAGGGGCTGGTTTCTTTCCCTAAATTGTTTTGTTCTAGATTATGGGTGCTTTTTTGACCACAAGAAAAAAGCAAGCCCACGAAAAAAAAGGCAATGCTTTTAAGGAAAAGGGGATAGAAGGTATTTTGCATTTAAAAGTTTATTTCGTTTCGGGTTTCCATTTTTGGATGCGGTTGTTTTTGGCATCGGCAATGATGAGGCTCCCGAGAGGGTCTAGTGTAATTTGATAGGGCTGGGATAGTTTTTCAGCTTCGTTTTGCAGCGAACTATTGGCTGCCACAATAGCAACAGCTTTGGTGGTTAAATTAAATTGCAAAACTCTTTTTTGCTCATAATCGGTTATGAATAGAATTTGGTCATCTACCAAGGTAATGCCACTAAAATAGTTGAGTTTAAGCTTGTCTTTTAAATCATTTGCAGAAAGAATAGTGATGCCTTTATTGGCTCCGGGTTCCCATAATTGAACCCGGTGATTATAGGTATCGGCTACATATACAGATCCGTTTCTATCAACCGCTAGCCCGAGGGGAAAAGCCAATTGATTAGGAGCATCGCCTTCTCCGTTACCTCCTGCCACAACAATACCTTCGGAGGCTTCTGGAAGCCACTTTGTAACACGATGGTTTCCAATTTCAGAAACATAGACTACTCCGTTTTGATCTACGGTAATCCCAAAAGGCTTGTTCAATTGATCAGTTCGGTTTCCCATGCCGTTTCCACCGGCAACGGTGGTGCCACTTAAAGCTCCATGTTCCCATTTTTGGATGCGGTGATTGCGAGTATCGGCAATATATAAATTACCCTGAGCATCAATATCAATTTTTCCAGGCTCGTCTAGTTGGCTGGGGCTATTGCCATAGCCATTACCTCCCGCTGCCGTAATGCCAACGGTAGCACCAGGTCGCCATCGTTGAATTCGGTGGTTATACATATCACTAACATAGAGGTCGCCGGTAGGGTCTAGAGCAATTCCGGTGGGATAAAAAAGTTGATTGGAAGCACTTCCTTTGCCATTACCTCCTGCTAGGGTTCGCACTTTGAAGGTGTCTCGCTTAAAAACAGCACGTATGGCATGGTCTCTAAAAAAGGAAATTTGAGTGGGGTTATCTACTCCGCTAACAGCACCCTCCCATCGGTCAAACACCCATCCCGGCTCCGGACGCGCATAAATGCTCTTAACGACATAGGCGTCATAGGTTCCGGCACTAGGAACTATGCTTCCTCCCTCCTGGGGCCATAATTCTGTTTTTAATTCATATTGAATAACAGGGCTTGCTACTTCGTTTTTGGAACAGGAAACACTAAAAACAACAAGGAGCAACAAAAGGGGATTGATAATTTTTCTCTTCATAACATCATTCATCTTCCAAAAATGCAATTAGAATTGTAAATTGCCCCTTAAAAGTAGTAAAAATTAGCATTGAAATGAGAAATAGAGCTTTTAGTTTCGTTTTTTGTTTAGTGAGTATCATGAGCCTAAAAGGGCAAGAAATGGCACCAAAAGAATATGATTTCAATTGGCAAAAAGCTAATGGAGATCAATTTGCCATTGCGGTGGAAAACAAACTTAGCCAGGCGGTAGAATTGAAGCGTTTGGATCGTGCCTGTATGCAAATTTTATTAAAGGCCATGCTCAAGAGCCGCGATTTTGAAACCTTTACCCCTGAAGTGTTTATTCTAAATGAAGATGTTACTCACAACGTTGCACAATTGGACTTTAGATTTCTTAATCGCGAAAATGAATGGGAAAAAAGAACCGTTTATTATCGTTTTGATTATTACGGCAATGTCTTTAATCAACTAGAATGATTAGGGGTTTACTCTCGTGAAAAAGGTATCGCCATAATCGTCTACGACCTTAATTTTATCAGGGCTGTCAAAAATAAATTTAAACAAGGTGTTTTGGGGTTGTTTCATGATTTCCACAGCAAAAGTATCTTTTGAAATACCCGGTAAAATTTCCTTTAATTCCCAATTGCCATATTCTGCTAGGGTATCTTTTTCATAACTAAAGCGATTGAAAAAATAGGTAACCTTACCGTTTTTGTCAAAACGAATATAGGATTGTAGGGTGGCATTTTCTATTTGCCAGTCACCTGCGATTTGTGTTTGAAAGTTTGTTGCTTTAGGGTTTGCACAACTCCAAATGAGCAGCCCTAAAACAAGCATTAGGGTGGCTGAACGCATTTTAATTGATTTTAATTTCTTGCAATGCTTGGTTGTTTTTGGCCACTAATAAATGAGTGTGATTGCCCACCTCAATGGGTTTAATATTTCGCACATCACCAATCATCACTAAACCAGAAGATCTAGGTTTCTGTGGTGTAAAATTCCCTTTTCCATCTCCTTTTAGCCAAAGGCCATAGCTGGCGTCGTTTCTTGGGGTTTCTACTTCTGCATTATAGAGGTTTCCACCAAGCACTACATCCAGATTTCCATCCTTATCAAAATCTTGAGCCACAAGGGCATTGATATTTGAAAATTGAGCTTCGGCGGGCAAGGCTTTTGCCTTGAGTTTACCACCATCATTTTCTAAATAGATACTTTCAAAAGAAGTGATGGAATAATGAAGGGACTCCTCCAGCATCTTGTCGGTATAGATATCTTGGAGTGAAGCGCTAGCAAAGCTGTTGTAGTCTTTAAATTTCTTTTTGATAGCTGGCATCTGTTCTGAAGAACACTGACGCCCTCGCACGGGATATTCTTCTTCATCAGTAGTATAACTCAAAACAATATCATATTGAGCGTTTTGATCAAAATCGTTAAGATAAATTTGAAAGGGTTTTGCTTCTGAAGCTTGATATTTATAGTTTGTTCCTAAATTACCCACTACTAAATCCATATCGCCATCGTTGTCAAAATCTCCTTTTTCAATGTCAAACCACCATCCGTTTTGGTTGGGGTCTGTGATTTGATCCGTAATTTCAGTAAACAGCCCCTTTTGGTTTTTAAAAATCCGAATGGGCATCCATTCCCCTACTAAGACTAAATCTTCCCAATTATCTCCATCGAGGTCTACCCAAGTAGAAGCCGTTACTAAACCTATATTTTTTAGAGCTGGTAATTTTTCGGAGGTAACATCTACAAATTGGATTTTACCTTTTTGGCTTTTGTTTTCTAATAAACGAGAACTAGCCGGAAGGGGATATTTTTTAGCTACAAGGCGTCCTCCTACAAACAAATCGAGGTCACCATCTTGGTCAAAATCATGGGCGGATACCTCTAAGCCACTAATTCTAGTGTTGGGAATGGCTTCTAATCTGCGTTCAAAGGTTAGATTGCCCAAGTTTTCATAAAACCGATCTTCATAGCCTTGTGAACCTTCGTTAAATTCGTTTCCTCCACTGGCAAAATAAAGGTCTAAATCACCGTCTTGATCCGCATCAATTAGTTGTATGCCTAGGTCTTCATAAAACTTGTCTTTTTCAAAAATGGGAATGCTTGCTTTTTGAAAACTTCCGTTTTTTTGTTGAACATATACCGCTGCAGCTTGCCCAATAGCACCGCCCACTATATAGTCCTCCTGACCATCATTATTAAGATCACCCACGGCTAGAGCAGGACCTAAAGTAGAATTTTTGTGGGGCAATAAAATTTCTTCCTTAAAATCATCATATGGATTTTCTTCGTGTAGAAACGGAGCTTGTTGCGTTAGAATTTCAAATTGTTGGGTTGGCGCTTGTTTTTCTTCAGAATTAGGTTGTTGCGCTTGTGCCTCATAGTGAATAGTTAGCTGTTGATTGGGGGTCAGATTAAGGAGTTCGGTTTCTTTACCATCGGGCCATTCTACCACAAGTCGATCCACTTCTTTGGCACTACCTAAACCAAAATGAATCTTGGGCGAAACAGAAGACATATAGCCTCTGCTTAAATTATATTCTTGCATTTGGTGTAGTTCTCCTGTATAGCAATGCACCTTAGCTCCCATGGGCATTTGGTTGTTAGGGCCAGTGAGAGTGAGCATTAGATAGTTTTGAGGAGGCGAGTTGTTTTCATAAATGCTAGCCACATCTTCTAAATTATTGATGATTAAATCTAGATCGCCATCGTTGTCCAGGTCACTATAGACTACACCATTGGAAAACGTTTTTTCGTCTAAGCCCCAAGATGCGCTTTTATTCTCAAAGCCTTTATCTTGTAGGTTGTGAAACAGATAATTGGACAGCTTTTCCGATGGAATTTTTTCTAAATATTCTAAAAGTTTAACTTCCTCTTCTTTGTTTTTATAATCGGGGTTGTTTTCCATTTTATCAAAAAAGGCCCGATGCTCATTGTAAAAATCTTTGTTGTTCACATCCCTACGAATACCATTGGACACAAAAATATCTTTCCACCCGTCGTTGTCAAAATCGGCCATCAAACCACCCCAACTCCAGTCGGTAGAAGATACGCCTCCCCAACGGGCAATATTACTAAAGGCAGGTGTTTTTCCCATTAAGTTTCCTTGATTGAGTTGCAGTGAATTTTGCATGTATTGGTGATGTAGTCCTAAGGCTACCGATTGATAGAAAACTTCAGGATTCATAGAAGACATGTTGGCCTTGGATCTAAAATTATCGGCAGCGTTCATATCCAGTTGAAAGAGGTCTATCCATCCGTCGTTGTTAAAATCTGCGGCATCTACCCCCATGCCAAAAAAGGAGGTTTGTTGCAGTGCCGGTTGCACTACGTTGCTAAAGGTGCCATCACCTTGATTGAGATAAAGAAAATCGGGGGCATTAAAATCGTTTGAAATATAGAGGTCGGGATAGCCGTCATTGTTTAAATCGGAAGCCACCACGCCCAAGCTCAAGCCAAAATTACGCAGGCCAGCAGCCTCAGTAACGTCAGTAAAAGTATCTCCATCGTTTCTGTAAAGGTGATCAGAATCTCTCTTGCTATGGTGGGTTTGCATATATTGATAATAGTCCACTGGAGCAGTGAAGCTTGTGGGCGGATAGTTGGCCACATAAAGGTCTAAATCTCCGTCTTTATCATAATCAAAAAAGGTGCTATGCATGCTGTAGCCATTGTCATCAATGCCATATTCAGCTGCTTTTTCTGTAAAGGTATTATTACCATTATTGACATAGAGCACGTTTTCATTGGGTTCGTTTTTACCCCCCACGGCGCAATAAATATCAAGAAAACCGTCGCTGTTGATATCTACAAGTGTTACTCCCGAATACCACCGATCATCACCTTGCACACCAGCCGTTTCGCTTATGTCTTCAAATTCCAAATTACCTTTGTTTAAATAGAGTTTATTGGGCACCATATTACCGGTGAAGTAGAGGTCTTCTAAGCCGTCGTTATTGATATCTCCAACCGCCACACCTCCACCAAGATACATGTAGGGATAGGTGAAATAGTTATAGGTGTGGGTTTCAAAAAGCTGATTTTTGAAGGTTACTTTTGTTTGGGCTGAATTGAGTTTAACAAAAGGAGTAGTGGCCTGTTTTTGACAGGCAAAAAACAACAGAGTAGGAGCAATAATTAGGAGTTTCCACTTCATCTTCGCAAAATTTTAAATCAAAAATAAAAAAATAACCTGGCATATAGCCAGGTTATTTCGTAAAGTGACATGGGTTTTTTTAGTACCCAGGATTTTGAATAATAGATTGATCTCTATCGATCTCGTTTTGTGGAATGGGCATGAAATAAACATGATCTTTCCAAACTCTATTTTCAAATACGATATTGGTTGGTCTATAGGTGTAGTCAAAGTCTGCTTCACTTTTTCTGTAAGTAGCAGGGGTCATTGAACTACCCGCTTTTTGAGTCGCTTGAATTAAGGTTTGTTGCACTTGTTTGTCTAGTGAATAAGAACCTTCTAACCAACGTTTCATGTCAAATAAGCGAGCATCTTCGTTCACCAATTCTTTGTCGCGCTCTCTTTTGTAGAGTTCAACAAGATCAGCACCAGAAGCTGTCACAGCTGGCAATCCATTGCGGAAACGCAGTCTATTGAGCCATGCTTTCGCTTCACCTTCATCACCCAAGTTGATATTAGCTTCTACATAATTCAATAGAATTTCAGTATAGCGAATATAGGGTGCATCTACTTTTTGCAAGTTATTTGGCCACGAAGCTGGCAAATAAGGATCAGAGAACTTTTTGAAATAATAGCCCGTTCTAGATCCGTTCCAGTCTTCAATAGGTCCTTGACGTGTATCTACTCCATTAACAATAGTTCCGTCAGAGAAGGTATAATATCCCGTTTGAATTTCGTTAAAGTTGTCAAATTTTGTCACGTCACTGGTGCGTACTTTCCAAGGAGCACCATCAAAAAGAAGCGTAGAATAGAAGCGAGCTTCACGACCTACATAAGGATCTTTTGCGTGTTCTGGATTGTTCCAATCAAAGTTAGTACCATCAGCCATTGAATATTTAGAAGCAAGCGCCTCAGTAGGCGTAGTACCGGCCCACTCATGATATCCATTAGGTCCGTGGTAGAGTGCCACCATTCCAGGTCCTTGAGACCAGT
This sequence comes from uncultured Flavobacteriaceae bacterium, assembly GCA_964386915.1. Classification (GTDB taxonomy): domain Bacteria; phylum Bacteroidota; class Bacteroidia; order Flavobacteriales; family Flavobacteriaceae; genus JADHMP01. The sequence continues at coordinate 59,996 of CAYLUQ010000002.1, forward strand.
CATTTCCACCGGGATATGTTCTAGAACCAAATCCGAACGATTCAATGAGACGACCCCAAATAAAATCTTGGTTTTTATCTCCTTGCAACCAAATGTCCTCATAGTTTTGTTTGGCTTCCTCAAAAGAAGCAGGTTCAGCATAGTCTAATTTATATCCAGTAGTGGCATCTAAAAGCGCTTTAGAAGCTGCTTTTGCAGCTTGCCAACGTTGTTGTTGAGAACCACCAGTATAGCCAATTAATTCCTTGTTGGCATAGCCAGAGATCGTAGAAATTTTAGAGGCTTTAGAAGGCTCATAAAGATCACTAGCAGCATGGGTCAACACTCTAGACTTAAGTGCTAGAGCCGTGATTTTACTTGCTCTTGCTTTGTCTTCGGGTGCATCGGCCAACAACGATATGGCTTGGTCAATATCGGAGATGATTTGATTAACCGTAGCTTCAAAGCTAGATCGAGGATTCTCGGCTTCGCTCTCAAGTGTAAGCGGTTCTGTTAAAAGCACCACACCACCGAATTGACGCATGAGTTGGCTGTAAAAATACCCTCTCATAAAATAAGCTTCACCTAACAAGCGCTTGGCTAAACCAGCCTCTAATCCACCTTCGTTGGCAGAGAGTTTTTGAATGGCAATATTGGCACTTCTAATAAAAGGATAGAGTTGTGTCCAACTAAACCATTGCATATCCATGTAGCTTCCAGAAGGGTTCATTTTTCCTTCAGTATATCCATCCACACCACGACCAGGGTGTGTAAACACCGCTTGATCGGTAAAGGCGTCTGTGGTTTCTTCACGTGTCAGCGTTCCGGCCCACGTCCCTTGATACAAATCAAGAACTGCAGCCTCCGCTAGTTTTGCTGATGACCAAACGTTGGATTCAGCAATTTCGCTCAGTGGAGTTGTACTTAAAAAGTCGTCCTGACAACCTACAATTGCCGTCACGAACATAAACCCACCAGCAATTTTTAATAAAATCTTCTTCATTTTCATCATGTTTAATTAAAAGGTTATTTGAATTCCTGTTATAATAGTCTTAAGCAATGGATAGGCACCACCGTTGTTAACAGCGCCTCCCCCTGCATTTCTAGTATTACTTACATTTACTCCACTTTGAATTACTTCAGGATCGAAGGGGAAGTCTGTAATCGTAATTAAATTCGTTCCTGTTACGGATAAACGAATGCTTTCGGCTTTAATTCTGCTGCTAATACTTTCATCAAAATTATAACCTAACTCGATCGTTTTAAGACGGATAAAGTCTCTAGTGATCAAGGCATAGTCTGTTTGATTTGAATACCATTGATCTCCTCTGTCAGCCAATCTAGGATAGGGTGCATTAGGGTTGTCTAGTGACCAAGCACGCTCAAATACATCGCGTTGTACGTTAGCCAATGTTCCTGACATAAAACTCCACTCGTAGGTATTGTATCCTCCGGCAGAACCGTTCCAATACATATTAAAGTCAAAGTTTTTGTAGGTCATAGCGGTGTTGAAACCAAACTGTGTATCAGCAAAAGTACTTCCACCAACACGAGTTCTATCTGCAGGAGTAATTCTTCCGTCACCGTTGATGTCCTTCACACGGGCATCCCCAGGTTTAAGAAGTGGAGTTACACCAGTGTAATCAAGTGGTTCAGAATCAATCTCAGCTTGAGAGCGGAATACGCCATCAAATTCATAGCGCAAAGGTCTTCCCAATTCTCCACCGGTTTCTCTTTGCCATGGACGATCTGCAAAATCAGGTTCGTCTATGAAAAGCAATTCGTTGTTTGAATCACTAAAGTTGAGGGTGAAGTTGTAGGTCAAACCAGAGTTGGTTTCTCCGTTTAAACCGGCGCTAATTTCAATACCTGTATTTTGGAATTCTCCAATGTTTTGCGCTGGAGGGGTAATTCCACTATAGGAAGGTAGTGTTTTGTTAGGCAAAGTTAAAATGTCCGATCTTAAGTTTTTGAACACTTCAAAACCTAAAGAAAGACGATTATCAATAGCTCTCAAATCAAATCCAAAGTTGGTTGACGTTTGCGTCTCCCACGTAATGTTTGGATTGGGTACTTTAGTTTCATAAGCTGTTGTATATACATCACCTAAACCAGTAGCCGAAAATCCATAAGAAGCTAAGAATTGGAAGGGTGCCACGTTATCGTTACCCAATTGTCCCCAAGAACCTTTTAGCTTAAAGTAGTCTAAGAAACCGATAGCGTCACCAAAGAAATTTTCTTCAGATAAAACCCAACCGGCAGATACTCCTGGGAAGAACCCATAGCGAGTTTCTTCTGGGAAGAGATAAGAACCGTCATAACGGAACAATAACTCCAGTAAATATTTCTCTTTATAGGCATAGTTGGCACGACCGTAGTAGTTCAAACGCGCAACTTCATATCCTGTTCCTTGGCTATATTGTCCATCTTGTCCCCCAAAGCTCAATTGATCTAGATCATTTGAAAGGAAGAAACGTTTGAAGGCTCGCATATAGCTTTGTTCTGATTCTTCACGAGTAATACCTCCTAAAACTTTCACATAGTGATCGTCTAAATCAAGCTCATAAGAAGCGTTGATGGTAGCCGTGATATCAGTCAAAGTGGTGTGATCTTGAGTTAAACTTGGATCACCAGGTCCTCTTTGAGCAGCAGTTAAACCAGAAGAGTCTTTGTTAACACCATCCCAAGTATATAATTGCCAAGGGCGTTGCCACTGCTTGTAGTCATAATTCATCTTGTCATAAGAAATATTACCTCTTATTAATAGACCATCAATGCCAGGCACTTTTAAGTTTAACCCAACATTACTTTGCACAAAGTTGGTGCTGCGGTCAGTATATCCGGGTTCATCCGTTACCCGAATGGCAGGGTTGTTTCCGTTTTCAATATCGGGTCCATACTCTCCCGTTGGCCAGTAGGCAGGGAACCAAGGATATTGACGCACTAAATCATTAAATACGTTAGAAGGTGGGTTGGTAGCTGTGAGATTCTCTTCTTGACGAGAATACAAACCTACATCCACACTTAAATAGTCGTTAATAGTAGCGTCTAAATTTAAACGCAAATCATACTGTGTAAATCCTTTAGGCGCATTTTTAAAGTTCACATCTTGTCTTAAATAACCTAAAGAGGCTAAGTAGGAAATATTATCGTCACCTCCAGTGATTTGAATATTTTGACGTGAAGTGGGTGCATTTTTACGTTGCACTTCTTCCATCCAGTCTGTATCAGGATAGTTCCAAAGGTCTGTACCCGCTGCCGTGTTTTGAATACGATCAGTAGAATAGGTTGGGTTTAAAACCTCTCCATTAGGACGGGTAAAAGGTTGCCCCCGAACTGCGTTGGCAGCAGCCCATTCATTAACCGGTAATTTATAAACATTTAAAAGGTTTACTAAATCCATATATTCGGCCCCTGTTAGCATATCAGGCACAGTAGTGAAGTTTTGCCAACCGTAGTTAGACGTAATTTTCACTTTAGGTGCTCCTTTCTTTCCGCGCTTGGTGGTAATCAAAATTACCCCGTTAGCAGCTCGTGCACCATAAATGGCAGCAGAAGCATCTTTCAATACGGAAATACTTTCAATGTCAGCAGGATTAATTCGAGCCAATCCTCCAGCACGGTTTGGAATACCATCAATTACGATTAAAGCCGATGAGTTGTTGAAAGTGTTAGTTCCTCTAACTCGAATGGCAGGGTTATCAGCTCCTGGTGCTCCATTGGCAGTATCAATGTAGAGTCCTGCAACTTTACCCGCTAAGGCGGTACCTAAGTTAGGCGAGGAAGATTTTTCTAAAGCTTCACCTCCAATGGTGGCAATAGAACCGGTCAAAGTCGCTTTTTTCTGGGTGCCATAACCGGTCACCACCACTTCTTCAAGACCTTGAACATCTTCTTGCAGTTGAACATCTAAGGTGCTACTGTCTCCAACAGCAACTTCTTGTGATAAAAAGCCGAGATAAGAAAACACTAATGTATCTGCTCCCTCTGGCAAATCAATGGAATAATTCCCATCAAAATCAGTTACTACTCCCTGAGTAGTCCCTTTTACAATTACGTTTACTCCAGGTAGCGGCGCCGTACCATCTGTCACACTTCCCGTAACAGTTTGTTGAGCGAAGGCTACAAAACCAAACAAGAACAACGCCCCTGTAAGGCAATAGGAGACAAACGAATTTCCTAGTTTAAAAAATGAATGTGTCATTTAGAGTTTTTTTTAGTGCTACAATATAGATATTAAAATTTAAATTTATAAAATTTTGTTAAAAAAAAGAAAAGGTTAAACAGTAATAAAATCCTTATGGTTGTTGGGTATAGGAAATTTAAAAAAAACGGTTACTTTTAGAGTAATGAAATCGTAATTTATAAATCAAAATTTAAATAAATAGTTAGCGTATTCCATCTAGATATTGGAAAACGATTAACTTCAACATATGAAAAAAACGATCGCTATTTTATTTTTGGGAACCCTAAGTGGTTTTCTGAAAGCCCAAACCAACTATGTGGAAAAGTTGCCTAAAACAGCAGCTACCCTCCCTATGGTTTTTATTAATGGCGGCACATTTACTATGGGTAGTCCAAAAAACGAAACAGGTCATTTTGGTGATGAAGGGCCTCAGCATGAGGTGTCAGTAAATGATTTTTGGATGGGACAATTTGAAATTACATGGGACTTGTATAGTCTTTTTATGCAAGGTAATATTGATGCTGCTCAACCCGCCCTTGGTCCAAACGATGAGGTGCAAGTAGCAGTTGATGCCATTTCTCGTGCCACGCCTCCTTATACCGATATGAGTTTTGGCATGGGCACCGAAGGCTACCCGGCTATTTGCATGACCCAACTGGCTGCCGTAAAGTTTTGTGAATGGCTCTCTGCCATGACCGGACATTTTTATCGCCTTCCTACAGAAGCAGAATGGGAATATGCCTGTCGTGCCGGAACGGTTACTGCTTTTTCTTTTGGCAATGACGCGTCCCAACTTGAAGACTATGCTTGGTTGGCCAGCAACAGCAATGAAAAATACCAACAAGTGGGGCAAAAAAAGCCTAACCCTTGGGGCTTATATGATATGCATGGCAATGTGGCAGAATGGACTTTAGACCAATATGCTCCCACAGCTTATAGAACAAGGAGTGGAACAACATCCAATCCCTATGTGGTGCCTAGCAAAACCTACCCCAGAACCGTACGTGGTGGCTCTTGGGTAGACGAGCCTAATCGATTGCGTAGTGCCGCTCGTAGGCCTTCTTCTAAGAAATGGAAACAACAAGATCCCCAAATCCCTAAAAGCCTTTGGTGGCACACCGATGCAGACTTTGTTGGCTTTCGGGTGCTGCGCCCTAAGGTGACCCCAAGTGCAGCAGAACAAAAACAATATTGGAGTTACGAATCATCTAAATAAACAATCATGGAAAACAATAATGTAAAAAAAGAAGGACAATCAAGACGTTCCTTTGTCAAAACATCAGCCCTCGTTACTGGGGGATTGATAACCGCTCCCTTGGGCGTTTCAGGCATGGCACACGTACACAACGAAAAGAAATTAAAATTGGCTTTAGTAGGCTGTGGAGGTCGAGGCTCTGGAGCTGCCGTTCAAGCTCTAACGGCCGATGAAAACGTTGAATTGGTAGCTATGGCAGATGCCTTTGGCGATCGCCTAGAAAGTAGTTTGATCAGCATTCAAAAACATTTTGAGGGAGAAAAGAAAATTGACGTTAAAGAAAAACACCGCTTTGTGGGCTTTGACGCCTATAAAAAAGCCATTGATATGGCTGATGTGGTCATTCTCACCACGCCTCCTGGTTTTAGACCCTATCATTTTGAATATGCCATCAATAATGATAAGCACGTGTTTATGGAAAAACCCGTTGCAACCGATCCTGTTGGCGTGCGAAAAGTGTTGGAAATGGCACGAGTGGCTAAAGCCAAAAAGTTAAATGTAGTAGTAGGCTTGCAACGGCACTACCAAAAACGCTACCTAGATCTATTTGCTAAAGTTCAGGAGGGCGCCATTGGCAAAATTACAGGTGGTCAGGTCTATTGGAACAGTGATGGCGTTTGGGTGCGAAAACGCGAAACGGGACAATCTGAATTAGAATATCAAATGCGCAACTGGTACTATTTTAACTGGTTATGTGGTGACCATATTTTGGAACAACACATTCACAATATAGATGTGGGGAACTGGTTTGTAGGCGATTATCCTGTTTCGGCACAAGGGATGGGAGGCCGTCAAGTGCGAAACGGTAAAGACCACGGTGAAATATTCGATCACCATTTTGTAGAGTTTACTTATGCTAGTGGGGCCGTCATTGCCAGTCAGTGTCGACATATTCCCAATTGTATGCGCCGAGTAGATGAAAGTTTTCAAGGAACCAATGGAAGTATAGAAATTGGTGCTGGAAAAATTAAAGATTTAGATGGCAATGTGGTTTATCAATACAGCGGTAGAAAAGATCCTAATCCCTATCAAGTAGAACACGATGAATTGTTTGCTTCTATCCGAAACGGAGGTGTAATTGCTGACGCCGAAAACGGAGCCAAAGCTACACTCACCGCTATTTTAGGCCGTATGGCAACCTATTCTGGAACGGTTGTTACTTTTGAGCAGGCACTGAATTCAGATCTACAACTCGTGCCCGAAAGTATGGATTGGAACAGCACCCCACCAGTGCAGCCTGATGCCAACGGCAACTATGCCATTCCAACGCCCGGAAAAACAAAATATAGTTAAGATGAATAGGAGAGCTTTTACACAAACTATGGCCCTAGCTGGTTTGGGAACTACTGCAACACAACCGTTGTGGGGGGCAGCCCCATCTTCATCTGTGGCCTATCAATACAACTTGCACTATGCGCCACACTTGGGGATGTTTAAACATCACGCTGGTGATGATCCCATAGACCAACTCAATTTTATGGCCGATCAGGGGTTTACCGCTTTTGAAGATAACGGCATGCGAGAGCGTCCTGTGGCGCTACAAGAAAAAATGGCCCAAACCATGGCCAAAAGAGGATTAAAAATGGGTGTTTTTGTCGCGCATCAAATTTATTGGCGCAAACCCAATTTGGCTAGTGGTGATGAAACCCTGCGTGCGGAGTTCCTGGACTATATCAAAAAAGCAGTTGAAGTGGCTAAACGAGTCAATGCCAAATGGATGACCGTGGTGCCGGGCTTTGTAGATTTACGTCAAAATATGGCTTATCAAACGGCCCATGTGGTGGAGAGTCTAAAACAGGCAGCTGCTATTTTAGAACCTCACGATTTAGTCATGGTGCTGGAGCCTTTAAATTTTAGAGATCACCCAGGCCTTTTTCTCTCTGAAAGTCCACAAGCCTATGAAATTTGCAAGGCGGTAGATTCACCATCCTGCAAAATCTTGTTTGACATTTATCACCAACAAATTCAAGAAGGGAACTTAATTCCTAATATTGAAAAGAGTTGGGATGAGATTGGCTATTTCCAAATTGGAGACAATCCCGGGCGCAAAGAACCCACCACAGGAGAAATTAATTACAAGAACATATTTAAATTCATCCATGCCAAAGGCTATCAAGGTGTTTTGGGTATGGAACACGGCAATTTCAATGCCGGAAAAGAAGGAGAAGCTGCTTTGATAAAAGCTTATCAGTCGGTAGATCAATTTTTGTAGTCTTGTCTGCCAAGTCCCTTACAGCACTTTTAGGTATTCGTTATCCCCTCATCCAAGCCGGTATGGTTTGGGTGAGTGGTTGGCGTTTGGCTGCAGCTGTGAGCGAAGCCGGGGGATTAGGCGTTATTGGCGCCGGCTCTATGTATCCTGAAATATTGCGGGAACACATTCAAAAATGCAAGGCGGCTACTTCTAAACCCTTTGGGGTAAACGTTCCGTTGATGTATCCGGATATCGATCAGCTGATGGCGGTGATTCTCGCTGAAAAAGTGCCAGTGGTGATCACCTCTGCCGGAAACCCTAAACTATGGACGGCAAGCCTGCAAGAAAATGGATGCCTCGTGCTGCATGTGGTAAGTTCTTTGCCCTTTGCCCTTAAGGCTCAGGAGAGTGGAGTAGATGCTGTCATTGCAGAAGGTTTTGAAGCTGGGGGCCATAACGGAAGAGAAGAAACGACCACCCTTGTTTTAATTCCTCTTCTGCGACCTCATATTAAGGTGCCGCTGGTAGCCGCTGGTGGCATTGCCTCGGGACAAGCTATGTTGGCAGCCCTGGCTCTAGGAGCCGATGGTGTGCAAGTAGGCTCCCGTTTTGTAGCCACCCCAGAAGCTTCTGCACACGATCATTTTAAGCAAGTGGTGTTAGACGCTACCCAAGACAGTACGGTCCTAACCTTAAAAGAATTAGCTCCCGTTCGCTTGATTAAAAATCCTTTTTACGAACAAGTGCAAAAACTCTATGCCCAAGGAGCAACCCCAGAACAACTAAAAGAAGCCTTGGGAACAGGACGAGCCAAAAAAGGGATGTTTGAGGGCGACCTCGTTGAAGGCGAATTGGAAATTGGCCAAGTAGCCGCCCAAATTGATCAGATTAAACCCGCAGCTAAGGTGGTGGAGGAAATACTAAACGATTATCACATTGCCTTACGGGCCCTAACAAATCTAGACCAAGCATAGCTTAAGCGTAGGTTTAAGACGTCACTTTTTCTTTAAAATCAATCAAAATTTGATTCTGCATGAGGTCTTCAAAAGTTTCTCTTTTTCGAATCAGGTGGGCTTCGCCATTATGCCAAAGAACTTCGGCTGGACGAAAGCGGGAGTTGTAGTTGCTGGCCATGGTAAAGCAATAGGCTCCTGCATTTTTAAAGGCCAAAATATCGCCTTCGGCAATTGCACTAATCTTGCGATTGCTGCCAAAAGTATCGGTCTCGCAAATATAGCCCACCACCGTATAGAAGCGTTCCTTGCCTTCGGGATTGGAAAGGTTGATAATTTCGTGATGAGAGCCATAAAACATAGGACGTAACAAGTGATTAAAGCCTGTATTCACTTGGGCAAAAACGGTAGAAGTGGTTTGTTTTACCGCATTTACTTTGGTGAGAAAATAGCCTGCTTCACTCACTAAAAATTTACCGGGTTCAAAAGCCAACTCTAAATCGCGGCCATACGTTTGGCAAAAGGATTGGAAGCGTTGGGTCAAGCCTTCGCCTAGCTCTTCAATATTGGTTTCTATATCGCCTTCTCTATAGGGCACTTTAAAACCACTGCCAAAATCAACAAAGCTGAGGTCTTTAAATTGTATGGCTACGTCAAATAAAATATCTGCAGCCCGTAAAAACACATCAATATCTAATATATCACTACCGGTGTGCATATGAATGCCGTTGATGTGCATTTTAGTGTTTTCTACAATGCGTAATACATGGGGAATTTGGTGTATGGAAATGCCAAATTTAGAATCGATATGGCCTACCGATATTTTGCTATTGCCTCCCGCCATAACATGCGGGTTGATGCGAATACACACAGGTGTCTGTGGGTGTTTGGTGCCAAATTGTTCTAAAATGGAGAGGCTGTCAATGTTAATTTGAACGCCTAAATCTGCCACGGCTTCAATTTCTTCTAACGAGACGCCATTGGGGGTAAAAATAATTTCATTGGGTGCAAACCCAGCTTGTAGGCCCAATTGTACTTCTTGAATGGATACCGTGTCAAGTCCAGCACCCAGCTGCTTCATATAACGCAAAACTGAAACATTAGACAAGGCCTTGCACGCATAATTAATGCGTAAGCTGTTACCTTTAGAAAAGGCGTTGGCTAAACGGTTATATTGAGCGGCAATTTTGGCTGCATCATAAACATAGGTGGGTTCTCCGTGGGTTTGTGCAATGGCTAATAAATCTTGTGCGGTCACGATTCCTAAAATTTTGAGCGTAAAAGTAGAATAAAAAGCCGCAGAGCCCAAGGCTGCTATGAAATTGATTTAAAATCACAACGAACTGTTATAAATATAACATTTAACCCTGCAAAATCCTTCGGTCAAGCCCAAGGGAATTCTTATTTTTGTGCAAAATATTGAGACCGAAATGAATTTACACGAATATCAAGGAAAAGCTATTTTAGCTGAATATGGTGTTGCCATTCAGCGTGGCCTAGTGGCCAAAACCACCGCAGAAGCAGTGCAAGCTGCTCAAGACCTAACCCAAGAAACTGGAACCGAATGGCATGTGATTAAGGCCCAAATTCACGCCGGTGGACGCGGTAAAGGCGGCGGTGTGAAATTGGCTAAATCCATTGCTGAGGTAGAATCGGTTGCCGATTCCATTTTAGGCATGCAGCTCATCACCCCGCAAACCCCTCCTGAAGGAAAAAAAGTAAACCAAGTTCTGGTAGCAGAAGATGTTTATTATCCCGGCGCAAGTGAGCCTAGTGAATTCTATATGTCGGTCTTGTTGAACCGTGCTACCGGAAAAAATATGATCATGTATTCTACCGAAGGCGGTATGGATATTGAAACGGTAGCTGAGCAAACACCCCATTTAATTTTTACGGAAGAAATTGATCCCGCTCTAGGACTTCAGCCTTTCCAAGCACGTAAAGTAGCTTTTAATCTCGGCCTTTCAGGGGCAGCTTTCAAAGCTATGGTTCAGTTTGTGTCGGCGCTTTATAAGGCCTATGTAGGAGCCGATGCCTCCCTTTTCGAAATCAATCCGGTGTTAAAAACGTCTGACGAAAAAATTATTGCGGTAGATGCCAAGGTTACGCTAGATGACAATGCGCTCTATCGTCATAAAGACTTTGCCGCCTTACGTGATTTGAGCGAAGAAAACCCAGTAGAAGTTGAAGCCCGTGAAGTAGGACTTAATTATGTTGACCTCGACGGCAATGTGGGCTGCATGGTGAATGGAGCTGGTTTGGCAATGGCTACTATGGATCTAATCAAACAAGCAGGTGGCGATCCTGCTAACTTTTTAGATGTGGGAGGAACCGCAGATGCAGCTCGAGTAGAAACTGCTTTTCGATTGATTTTAAAAGACCCAAAAGTGAAGGCCATTTTGGTGAATATCTTTGGTGGAATTGTGCGTTGTGATCGAGTGGCACAAGGTATAGTAGATGCCTATAAAAATATGGGTGATGCTATTCAAGTGCCTTTGATTGTGCGTTTGCAAGGCACCAACGCTAGTGTTGCGAAGGAGTTGATTGACAATTCCGGGCTCAATGTGCTATCGGCCATTGCCTTTCAAGAAGCAGCCGATAAGGTGCAAGCAGCACTTGCTTAATGTCAAAATGTCATATATTAGCTCATAAAAAACTGCCAAAATGACATTTTTTTCTTTTGGTACTGCTTTTGCTTTAGGTAGAGCATGTTTAACCTTAAAAAAATTGTAACATGCATTTAGTTAGAAAACAAACCCCTTGGTTTCCCTCGCTTTTAGAAGAACTTTTTGCTTCTGAGTGGAATCCCCAAAACGCAACATTTAGTCAGGTGCCTCCAGTCAATATTGTAGAAAACGATACTAACTTTCAGGTTTCGCTGGCCGTTCCGGGTAAATCTAAAAAGGATTTTGAAATTGCAGTTGAAGATGGAGTTCTTAGTATAGCAGCCCAAGAAAAGGAGGAGAAAGTTGTTGAAAAAGGAAAATTTACACGAAAAGAATTTGGCTTTAATGCCTTTAAAAGAAGCTTTACACTTCCCGAAAGTGTTGACCCTACAAAAATTGACGGTCGTTATGAGCATGGTGTGCTGGAGCTCACTTTGCCAAAATACAAAGAAGCACAGCCCCAACCTAGACAGTTGATCGCTGTCAAATAACGTAAATCAATTATTTGTTTTTGTTTGAATCGGCTCCCAAGGGAGCCGATTTTTTTAGGGAGTTACTCTAAATTTATAGAGTCTAGACTATAATTATGTGTAGTAAAGGAAGAAGATTAATAGATTACTCCATTTGCTCTTGCAGGGCTTTTACTTCGTCTCTAAGGCGTGCTGCTTCAATAAAATCCAGCGCTTTGGCGGCCACTTCCATAGCTTTTCGAGCGGTTCTAATTTTCTGTTCAATTTCGGGTTTGGTCAAATAGCGTGTCTCTGCTTCAGCCGCTTTTCGGGCTTCGAGTTCTAGGGCATAGGTAGCCACAGAATTTTTAGACAAAGCATTGTCCAACGATTTGTTTAGAGCTGTGGGTGTGAGATTATGTTTTTTGTTGTAAGCCATTTGTTTGTCACGCCGGTAGTTGGTTTCATCTATGGTTTTTTGCATGCTTTGGGTAATCGTATCGGCATACATTATGGCTTTTCCATTAATGTTTCGTGCTGCGCGGCCCACTGTTTGGGTCAATGAACGATTGGAACGCAAAAAGCCTTCTTTATCAGCATCTATTATGGCTACTAACGAAACCTCGGGTAAATCCAATCCCTCTCGCAATAAGTTTACGCCGATCAATACATCAAACAAACCTTTTCGCAAATCTTGCATAATTTCAACCCGTTCCAGCGTATCCACATCACTGTGAATGTAGCGGCATCTAATATGAACACGACTAAGATATTTGGTGAGCTCTTCGGCCATTCGTTTGGTGAGAGTGGTGACCAAGGTACGTTCATCTTTTTCTACTCGTTGGTGAATTTCTTCAATAAGGTCATCTATTTGGTTGGCGCTTGGGCGCACTTCAATAACAGGATCGAGCAAGCCCGTGGGGCGAATAATTTGTTCAACAATAACCCCTTCTGTTTTTTCCAATTCATAGTCAGCTGGTGTTGCACTCACATAGAGCACTTGGTTTTGAAGGGCTTCAAATTCTTCAAACTTGAGTGGGCGGTTGTCCATTGCAGCGGGAAGTCTAAAACCATATTCCACCAAATTTTCTTTGCGACTTCTATCCCCGCCATACATGGCGTGCACCTGCGATATGGTTACATGACTTTCATCTACTATCATCAAATAGTCATTGGGAAAATAATCCAACAAACAAAAAGGGCGGGTGCCAGGGGCTCGGCCGTCTAAATAGCGAGAATAATTTTCAATGCCCGAACAGTAGCCCAATTCGCGTATCATTTCCAAATCAAATTCAGTTCGCTCTTCTAAACGTTTGGCCTCTAGAGGCTTGCCAATTTCTTTAAAATAATCCACCTGTTTCACCAAATCGGATTGAATTTGATGAATGGCCTCTTGCATACGATCTGGAGAGGTCACAAAAATATTGGCGGGATAGAGGTTGATTTCCTTAAACGATTCAATAATCCGATTCTCAATCGGATCAAACGATTCGATTAATTCAATTTCATCTCCAAAAAAGTGAACTTTATAAGCGATGTCTGCATACCCCGGAAAAATATCAATCACATCGCCATGCACTCTAAAATTACCTCGGGCAAATTCGCCAGTAGTGCGAGCGTAGAGGCTTTGCACCAGGCGATGTAGCAGTTGGGTGCGCGAAATGACTTGGTCTTGTGCCAAAACAATCACATTGCTCTTAAATTCTTGTGGATTTCCAATGCCATACAGACAAGAAACCGATGCCACCACTAACACATCCCGCCGTCCTGAGAGTAGGGAAGAGGTGGTGCTCAGACGTAGTTTTTCAATTTCTTCATTAATAGAAAGGTCTTTTTCAATATAGGTGCCTGTTACGGGAATATAGGCCTCAGGTTGGTAGTAATCATAATAAGAGACAAAATATTCAACCGCATTATGGGGAAAAAACTGCTTGAATTCTGAATAGAGCTGAGCAGCCAGGGTTTTGTTATGGGCCAAGACCAAGGTGGGGCGTTCCAGTTTCGCCACGGCATTGGCCATCGTAAAGGTTTTGCCTGAACCGGTCACCCCCTGTAGGGTTACATAGCGTTCTTGTTGTTCAAAACTCGCCACTATAGCGGCTATGGCCTGTGGTTGATCTCCTGTTGGTTTAAAATCTGATTCTAGTTGAAAGCCCATCTAAATTAAAAATCAAAAGTAAGAATTAATTTAGCTCCCCCTTCCTTAGAACGTTAAACCCGCCATAAAAATGGTGATTAAAGGGAAATATAGTATTTTAGAAAAAACTGTGTTATGGCCGAGGAAAAACTTATTTCGAAAAAAAAACCGTTCTATCCTATTTCTGACGGACTCGAAGAATATTTAAGAATTTATGACCGATGGATTAACACCCCTGTTTTTTACAGTGATCTTTTGCGCTTTTCTGGTTCGGTGGTGGTCTATGACCATGAAGATAAAGACACCCTTTGGGTTCGGGTTTACTATGCCGATAGTGAGCGTAAAGAAATTGAACACAGCTTAAAAAAAGTCTACACCCTTTTACATTCAGATGGAAATGAAAATGACATTCCTCACCTGAATATTGATGCTATTGACTATTGCACTTTTGGAAATTCAAAGCCATTTCGGATAAAAGTGCGTAATATTTTAAATGATAATTTTACTTATTACTACGTTAAAAGAACTGATGCCTCTAGAGTGTATGGTTTAGAATATGAGCATATGCTTTCCCCTTATAATCTCAATTTTTTGGTCAATACCAATTCCTTAATTGAAGAGCATATTTCGGGCATTCCGGGGGATATTTTCATCGGGCAATTTTTGTCCAAATGTTCGGAAGCTGAAAAGGCTCAAATTGCCAAAGAATATGTAAAATTTAATGAGCGAAGTATGATCCGTTTATTGGGGGATATGCGTTCCTACAACTATGTGGTGGTGCCTACCCACGATTTTGATCAGGTGGTCTATAAAATCAGAGCTATTGATTTTGATCAACAGTCTTTTGAGGGAAAACTTTCGGTATATCGCCCCCAATTTTTCAAAGAAAATTTACCCATAATGGACTTGGTTCGCTCCAAGTTGACGCATGATTCAATTACACAATATAAAATTGAAGAGCGTTCAATTGTAGCCCGACGCATCATTAGTTTTGAAGACCGATTAATGAAATTAGTGTCCATTATGCAACAGAGTGTGTTGACACGCCCTGAAAATTTAGAGCGCTTAAAAATGGAAATTTATAAGTTTACACAAGACAGTGCCTTTAAAGAAAGCCAATCTATGGGTGATATTATGAAAGCGTGTTTTGATTTTGTTCGCCGACATTATCAAAAGGAAAATCTATACAACTTGTTCTAATAATAATCGTCGTTATATTCGTCTGAAAAGTCTTCGTTTTCATCCTCTTCTTCGTTGTCAAAATCGAGAACATCATCAACTTCTTCAAAGCTTTTTTCAGGGGCTTCTTCGGGCACTTCACCTTGCCCAAAGATAAGATTGGGATATTCCAATCCCGGGGCAGGCTCTCCCACCTCCATAAGTTCAATAAAAAAGGTCCACAAGTTTAAAAAATCATAGACATAAAGCAGTTTGTGATTGTCGGCATCAAAAAATGAATCTAACGATTTATTGGCTTGGGAAGTTGATTGGTCAAGTTCAATCAGCGGCAATTCTTCTCCTTGTTCCCACTCTTCGTTGGTGCGATAAAAAGAGGCCATTTCATTACCCAAAAATCCAAAGGCTTGAGTGATGCTGAGATGCAAATCGTCTAGTGTAGCACTGGCTTCAATTTCCAAGTCTCTAAACACATCTTGTTCTACATCTAAAATAATTCGAAGACGATAAATCATAGGTTGTTCTTGTTTTTTAATACTAATATAAAATAAGTTTGTGCGCCAAAAAGTAAACTGGCAAAAAGAAGATGAAGGGGCTGAGAGGCAAATGGAAATGCCCAATAATACATTAAAATGCCCGTTACAATTTCAAGTCCAATTAGAAGGAGCATGAGTTGGAGGGCTAGGGGTAGTTTTCTTTTTTTAAAGAAAATCATAAATAGATAGGCATGTAGCAAAAACACCAGGATAGAAAAACTGCGGTGTATATAAAATAGCACAGGTGGTTGTTGCAACCAAGCGGCCGCATTAGCCAAATTCCAAGTGTGCATTTGAATGTCAATATATTGTCTTACTTGGGTGCCTAATGCAAGTTGAATTAGGGTTAAAAAAAGGCCTAACAAGGCTACGTTTTTAACCGTTTTTGACACTTCATAGGTTGTTTTTTTTCGGGGACTCCAATAGAGTAGCACCACTAAAACGGCCACCAAAAGCAATGCCATGGCCATGTGGATCGTAATTTTTAAAGGCAGTAAATTCGAGTCGACTACGGTTTTGCCCAACCATCCTTGAAAGCCTATTCCAACTAGGCTTAACAAAGCTAAAAGAGTAATTTTCTTTTGGGTTTTCCAATAGCCTAAACTGCTGATCACAAGCAATAAAATGGCAATTCCAGAAAGGGCTCCTAAAAGACGGTTTATGTATTCAATCCAAGTGTGATAGGCATTGAATTGGGCGTAGTCGTGTTTGGTATAGGGCTCCCAATGAGAAGGATTGTATTGTTGTGTGGAAACAAAATCAGTTTTGGCTAGACGCAAAGATTCTTCTACAATAATGACTTCACCCTCACGATAGTGATGTTGGGGTTTCCAATCCAGTTGTTCGCGTTGCGTTGGGGGAATTAAATAGCCAAAGCATTTGGGCCAATCGGGGCAGCCCATACCGCTTCCGGTCATGCGTACCACGGCTCCCGCCATTATCACCAAATAGATGATGATTAAACTGGCTACCGTTAAACTATGGAGTTTGTTTTTCATGAGCTTGTAGGCCTAATTTTTTTCCTTCTGTTTTCATTCGTTCCCAGGCTGCTTCATAGGCATTGGGAATTTCTCCTTCTAAAATGGCCTCTTTGATGGCTTCTTTAATAAGGCCAATTGGTTTTGAAGGGGGCAAATTAAAATAGTCCATAATCATGGCACCACTCACGGGAGGCTGAAAGTTTCGCACTTTATCTTTGGCTTCCACCTCTTCCATTTTTTGCCGAACAATTTTGAAATTGTTGTGATAGCGTACAAACCGTTTTGGGTTTTTAGTCGTGATATCGGCCTCGCAAAGTGTCATTAAATCTTCTAGAGAATCTCCGGCATCATAAACCAAACGACGCACAGCGGCATCAGTCACAAATTCTTCTGCAATTACAATGGGGCGTGAACTCATGTAGACTAGTTTTTGGACAAACTTCATTTTGTCATTCAAAGGCATTTTTAGTCTCTTAAACAACTTAAATACCATTTTAGATCCTACTAACTCGTGGTTGTGAAAGGTCCACCCCAAGTTGGGGTGAAACTTTTTGGTGGGCGCTTTTCCAATATCGTGCAAAAGCGCTGCCCAACGCAACCAAACATTCTCTGTGTTTTGGGCAATATTGTCTACTACTTCTAGGGTATGATAAAAATTATCTTTGTGTTTTTGACCCTCTTTTTCTTCTACACCTTTTAGGGCCACCAACTCAGGGAGAATGTAGGGCAAGAGTCCGGTTTCTTCTAATAAAGTAAAGCCAACGGAAGGTTTTTCAGCAGCTAAAATTTTATGGAGTTCTACTACAATTCGTTCCTTTGAAATGATTTCAATACGAGCCGCATTTTTGGTAATGGCGGCTAAAGATTCAGGCACAATGGTAAAACCTAATTGAGTGGCAAATCGAATAGCTCGGAGCATTCTGAGGGGATCGTCTTGATAAGTAACCTCTGGTTCTTGTGGAGTGCGTAAGCATTTGTTTTCTAAATCACCAAGCCCGTTAAAGGGATCAAGTAGCGTTCCAAAATTATTTTTATTAAGTCCAACAGCCAACGCATTAATGGTAAAATCTCGCCGCAGTTGATCGTCTTGCAAACTACCTTCGCTCACTTCTGGGTTTCGACTGTGGTGCGCATAAGATTCTTTTCGTGCTCCCACAAATTCCAATTGAATAGCATCCCACTGCAACATGGCCGTGCCATAGGTTTTAAACACTTGAACTTTAGACCCTTTTCCCATTTTTTTATGCAGGGCTTTTGCCAAGGCAATGCCAGAACCTACCACCACGATGTCAACATCTTGATCAACACCTCTTTTTAAAAACTGATCGCGTACAAAGCCACCTACCACATAGGTCTCCAAACCTTCCTCGTCGGCTACTTCTTGCAATTGCCGAAATAAAGGCGTGTCTAAATGGGTAGTAAAATCAATGCTTTGTTTCACGGGCGAAGTATGGTTAGAGAACCGTTTGGCTCAACTTTAATAATACGGGAAGGTTTTCCACTTTCTTTTTCTTGATCCAAAGGTACAATATAGTCTACCCCCTCCAAAATTTCTGGAGCAATCTCGGCAAAATTACTCGGGGTGGGAAAGCCGCTAATATTGGCAGAGGTGGAGATGATGGCTTTTCCAAATTTTTGGAGCACCTCTTCTAAAAAAGGATGTTTTGGAATACGCAAGGCAACCGTTTGCTCGGCACTGAGCATGTTGGGTGCTAAGCCCTTTGGATTTGAATAAATAACCGTGGTGGGACGATCGCCAGTGAGATAGGGCTCTACTTCAGGGGGAATGGGAAAAACATAGTTTTCAAGTTGTTTTTTGGAGCCTACTAAGCCAATGAGTGCTTTGGCATCGGCTCTTTTTTTAAGGGTATAGATGCGCTGCACCACTTCTGGGCGAGTGGCATCGCCTCCAATGCCCCAAACGGTATCCGTAGCATATGCGATTATTTTGCCTTGTCTTAAATAGGAAAGTGTCTCTTCAACAATCATGAAGCAAAAATAGCGTAAAGCCCCTAGAATATGAAAGCTCTTTGAGCTTATTCATTCCCCTATTTTTTGCCAAAAAGAAGTCTATCTTTGTGCTATGGAACCAAAAGTTTCGGTTGTTTTAAGCACTTATAATGCTGTGGCATGGCTCGAAAAGGTCTTGTGGGGCTATGCCCAGCAGACCTACAAAGCTTTTGAAATTATTATTGCCGATGATGGTTCTACTTCGGAAACGGCGAGAACTATTGAACGCTTAAAGCATGAGTTAAAACTCAATTTAATACATGTTTGGCAAGAAGACGAGGGCTTTCAAAAATCACGTATTTTAAACAAAGCTCTTTTGGCTTGCCAAACGAACTATGTAGTCATGAGTGACGGCGATTGCATTCCACGTGCTGATTTTCTCGAAGTTCATGTTGCGCATAGAAAAGAAGGTCATTTTTTATCGGGGGGCTATTTTAAATTGCCCCTATCCATTTCAGAAACCATAACGCCTGAGGATATAGTGGCGCAGTCTTGTTTTGATTTAGCTTGGCTTCAAGCAAAGGGTCTTCCAAAAAGTTTTAAAAACAAAAAATTAACCGCTAAAGGATTTAGTCAGCAGTTCTTCAATCAATTGACCCCCACCAAAGCCACTTGGAATGGTCATAATGCCTCTGGTTGGAAAGCCGATTTGCTAGCCGTGAATGGTTTTGATGAGCGCATGCAATATGGTGGGCAAGACCGCGAGTTGGGAGAACGTCTCGTGAATTTAGGGATTCGTCCAGTGCAAATACGCTATTCGGCCATTTGTGTTCATTTGGATCATAAACGTGGATATGCACAGCCTGAAAGTATTGCCAAAAACAAAAAAATTCGACAGAAAACGCGAAGTGAAAAAAGAATTTGGACAGCCTTTGGCATCCAAAAATAGATTAGACCGCTACATCATAGGTGCGTAAAGCATCATTCAATGAAGTCTTTTTATCGGTACTTTCTTTGCGTTGTCCAATAATTAGAGCACAAGGAACTTGATAGTCTCCCGCTGGGAATGTTTTGGTATAAGAACCAGGAATTACCACCGAGCGAGCTGGCACCAGTCCTTTGTATTCTTTAGGTTCACTTCCGGTCACATCAATAATCTTTGTCGAGGCCGTGAGTACCACATTGGCTCCTAAAACGGCTTCTTTTTCTACCCGAACACCTTCTACCACGATACAACGTGAACCCACAAAAGCATTGTCTTCAATAATAACGGGGGCCGCCTGAAGAGGTTCTAGCACACCGCCAATGCCCACACCGCCACTGAGGTGTACATTTTTGCCAATTTGAGCACAGCTGCCCACAGTGGCCCAAGTGTCTACCATTGTGCCTTCATCTACATAGGCTCCAATATTAACATAACTCGGCATCATGATGACTCCAGAAGAAATATAAGCTCCATGTCGTGCAACAGCGTGGGGCACCACTCGGATTCCCTTTTCTTTATAGCCTCTTTTAAGCGGCATTTTATCGTGAAATTCTAGTGGACCGGCTTCTAGGGTTTCCATTTTTTGGATGGGGAAGTAGAGCACAACAGCTTTTTTAATCCACTCGTTTACCGTCCACCCTGAGGCAGAGGGAGAGGCAACTCTCAGTTGGCCTAAATCCAATTGTTGAATCACTTCTCTAATAGCTTCTTGAGTGGCATTGTCTTTTAATAAATCGCGGTTGTTCCAAGCGGCTTCTATAATTTCTTTCATCATGCTTATTTTGGGCAAATGTAAAAATTTCAAATTGAAACGGAAACGGCTTTTCTAAGGAAAACAATATCTTTGCTTTAAATTTATGGGAAGCATCATTGCAATTGATTTTGGAGAAAAACGAACCGGGTTGGCTCATACTGATCCGGAAAAAATAATTGCCAGTGGTTTGTGTACCCTTCCTACAGCAGAGGTACTTCCTTTTTTGCAAAAACATTTGGAAGAAAATGAAGTAGAAACTTTTGTGGTGGGCTATCCGCAGCAAAAAGACGGCACCCCCTCTGAAGTGGAAAAGGCGATTGTTGTTTTTGTGGCAAGCCTAAAAAAGAAATTCCCAGCCATTAAGGTTGAACGCTATGCCGAACGATTAACCTCCAAAATGGCTTGGCAAACGCTTAAAACGAGTGCTGTGAAAAAAAAACACCGTCAGAACAAAGAACTTTTGGATAAAATTAGTGCAACACTAATCCTACAATCTTATTTATCCTATCAATCCAATATGCTATGATTTTACCAATAGTGGCTTATGGTAGCCCCGTTTTGAAACAAAAGGCTGTACCGCTTTCCCAAGACTATGATCAATTAGGAAACTTAATTGAAAATATGTGGGAAACCATGTATGCGGCTCATGGAGTAGGTTTAGCAGCTCCACAAGTGGGTTTAGCACTGCGCCTCTTTGTGATAGATGCAGGGCCCTTTGCTCAAGATGAAAATTTGTCTGAGGAAGAGAGCACTTTTTTAGAAGGTTTTAAAAAAGTTTTTATCAACCCCGTTCTGGTTTCAGAAAGTGGCACTCCATGGGATTTTAATGAAGGCTGTTTGAGTATTCCAGACGTGAGAGAAGATGTTGCTCGCCCTCCTCAAATTGAAATTGAATTTTTGGATGAACATTTTGAAAAACAAAGGTTAATCTTGGAGGGATTGGCGGCTCGTGTGGTCCAACACGAATACGATCATATTGAAGGAATTTTGTTTACGGATCATTTGTCGCCGCTTAAAAAAAGACTTATTAAAGGAAAATTAAACGCTATTGCAAAAGGAAAATGTGAGGTAGACTATGCCATGCGTTTTCCAATTAAAACAAAACGTTAATCAGATGGATTTAAAAAAAATTATAGCTATTTCCGGTCGCCCGGGCCTCTATGAACTGGTTACGCAAACCCGAAGTGGTATTGTGGCTCAATCACTCCTAGACGGCAAACGAATGGCCATGCCAATCACCCAGAAGCTGAGTGTTTTAGGCGATATTCAAATTTATGCACTACAAGGAGAAGTGCCTCTTGAAGAGGTTTTTAAAAAGCTATACGATTATGAAGAAGGAGCCGCTGCTCGCGTTCAACCCAAAGCTCCGGTACAAGAATTAGAGGCCTATTTTTTTGAAGTGTTTGACGACTATGATGAAAATAGGGTATATGCCAGCGACATAAAAAAAGTCATTCAATGGTATAATCTCTTGCTTGCTAAAAACTGGCGCCCCGAACAAGAAAAACCCAAAAAGGCCAAAGCTCCCGCTCAAAAATCGAGTTCCAAAACAAAAGAGGCCTAATGAACAGCAAGACAGCCCAACTTGAGGCCCTAGAACGCTTGCTCGTGATTATGGATGAATTGCGTGAGCAATGTCCGTGGGATCGAAAACAAACCTTTGAAACCCTCAGAAACTTAACCATTGAGGAGACCTATGAATTGGCAGATGCCATTTTAGAAGGGGATTTAGAATCTATTAAGAAAGAGCTCGGGGATCTGTTGTTGCACATTGTTTTTTATGCCAAAATTGGAAGTGAAAAAGAAGCTTTTGATCTTGGTGATATTGCCCATGCCATTGCAGAAAAATTAATTCAACGCCACCCTCATATTTATGGTGATATATCCGTTTCTAATGCCGAAGAGGTCAAACAAAATTGGGAAGCCATAAAACTCAAAGAAGGCAACACAAGTGTATTGGCCGGAGTTCCTAAAGGATTGCCAGCTCTTATTAAAGCTACTCGCATGCAAGAAAAAGCTGCGGGGGTGGGTTTTGATTGGAAACACAAAGACCAAGTTTGGAATAAATATCAAGAAGAACTAACCGAGCTTCAAATGGCTCTTAAGGGAGAGGACCCAAAAGCCATAGAAGCGGAATTGGGAGATGTGCTCTTCTCTTTAGTGAATTATGCTCGCTTTATAGGGGTAGACCCTTCTAATGCCCTAGAGCGAACCAATCAAAAGTTTCTCAAACGATTTCAATTTATTGAGGCCCAAGCCGCCCATCAAAATAAATCCATCAATGAGCTGAGTCTAGAAGAAATGGAAACCCATTGGCAGGCCGCCAAAAAAAGTAACTAAAGTTTATTTTTCAGAGCTAGCCTCTTCGTCCTGCTCACTCTCGTTGGTTTCTTGTTCTTCTTCTAATTGTTTTTTAGCTAAAGAATTTTGAAGTTGCTTAAGGTGAATGAGTTTTTCCTGGTGTTGTTCAAGTCCTTTTTTGATTTTTTCAATTTTCTTTTGGGCTTCTTTGAACAAGGGGTTGTCTGTACTGGAACGACTGAAA
Organism: uncultured Flavobacteriaceae bacterium; assembly: GCA_964386915.1. Classification (GTDB taxonomy): domain Bacteria; phylum Bacteroidota; class Bacteroidia; order Flavobacteriales; family Flavobacteriaceae; genus JADHMP01. The sequence continues at coordinate 82,741 of CAYLUQ010000002.1, forward strand.
AAATCTAAATTATTCTCCAATTGAATAATTTCAGTTTGATGATTTTTTATCTCACTTCGAATCTCTTTGATAGCTTCATTCAGCCCTTGACTATTTTGTTTTAAAGAAAGCAAGGTACAGTCATATTCCAATTGCTTTTTTTGGGCAGGGGCTATATCCTGGCCTTTTATTTTTTCTATGAGGGCTTTGGCTAGGGCTTGATCCATTTTTTGAGCGAGGTTGGGTTTTAGGGGCTCCAAGGCGTCCCATTCGTCCCAAATGGCAGTTAGTTCCTTGCTTATGGCTTCAGCATCCGCATTTATTTTTCGTTTTTTGGCTTTTTCAATAAAGGCCTCCCGCTTGGCTACAAGAGTCTCATCTTGAGCATTCAACTTTTGATAGCCAGAACGAAGTCGATCAAAATAGAGGGTGTTTTTTTCTTTAAAAAGCCCCCACATTTTATTGTCAATTTTTCTCGGAACGAAACCAATATTCTTCCATTTTTGTTGCATGCCTTTTACTTCATCCACTCTATTTTCCCAATCCTCACTTTCTAAAATTGCGTTTAAACGGGCAATGAGGTCATTTTTGGCTTTAACATTTTCTTTTTGCTCTTTTTTCTGAAGCTTATAAAAGTCATTTTTGGCTTTCATAAAATCCTTGCCAATATCACGAAATTCTTGCCAAACTTTTTTATTGCTTTTGCCGGCCACATAGCCCACGGCTTTAAATTCCTCTCGAAGCTCTTGGAATTTTTTCAAGGCCGATTGCCAATCTCTGTGTTCAGTTGGGGGAGCCGAAATAAACCCTTTCATTTGGGTTAAAATGTCATTTTTGCGTTCGAGGTTTTTTTGCATGACCCCGACGAGGTCTTTCTGGTGTTCTTGCCTTTTTTTCTGAATGGTTTTGGTGGCTTCCTGAAATCTTTTCCACAACTCCTCTCGGTGCTCACGCATAACCGGACCCAAATCATTTTTCCACATTTGGTGCAGGGTGTTTAATTCTCTGCTAGCCCGAATGATGTCGGGTTGGGTAGCCAACTCCTCTGCTCGCTCAATGAGCTTAAGCTTGGCTTCATAGTTATGTTTAAAATCAAGCTCTCTAAGCTCTCTGTTGAGGTGTAAGAAATCGTAGAAGCGCTCTACATGATGCCTAAAGGTTTGCCAAATGTTTTGGTTTTCTATTCTCGGCACAGAACCGGTGTTATACCAACTGTCTTGTAGCTCTTTGAATTTTTTATAGATTGAATTGATATCTTCATCCGCTGTTAGCAGCTCTTTAATCTCTTCAATGATGTTTTTTTTGCGCTCTAGATTGGCTTTTTGTGCCGTTTCAATTTCTTTATAATGCTTTCTTTTTTGGGTTCTAAATTGATAGGTAGTTTGATCGAACTCTTTTTTATGAAGGGGTTTAAAAAAGAAATTAATTTCACTTTCACCAGTAGATAAAAATTCTTTTTTGGCTTTTTCTAAGTCCTCTTGAAAGATCTTTTCATACTGGGTCTGTAGGGCTTGAATAGATTTATTGAATTTAAACCAATCGGGTTTTTCAACAAAAGATTTTAAGCGTTCAACCAGCTCTTCTGCTTTTAAATCGCTAAAATCTTCCGGCTCATAGCTAGTTTCGGCTTTCTCATCGTCTACTTGACGCTCTTCTTGAGCAGTTGCTTCTTTTGTTGCTTTAATATCCGAAGCTTCTTCGTTTGCAGGGTTTGACAGTTCCGTTTCTACAGTCTCCTTTTTTGCTGTTTCTTCAGTGTTTGAGACCTCTTGCAACGACTCTTGTTCTTCTCCCGCTGCTGGATTGGTATTCTTATCTTCCATACCTTTTGAGTTCAATATCTAAAAGCAAATAATATACAATTTTTTGGATTCGCAAAAAAATTGACTAAAAGTTGTCTATGCGTTCCACAGTTCCCAAGATTTTTCAGCTTGATAGACCAACATAGGATAGCCATTGATGATGGTAGCTCCTTGTCGTTCTCCCTTGTGTAAAAATTGGGTTTTTTCGGGGTTGTAGATCAGGTCAAAAAGAGTGTGTTTTGACGTGAGTTGTTCATATGGAATTGCTGGAGCAGCTTGTGTATGGGGAAAGGTACCTACCGGTGAGCAATTAATGATGAGTGGAAATTGATCGAGCCCAAGTTGAGGAAGGTCGCCATAGGCTAGTTGACCTTTTTGGGGTTGTCTAGACACAAAATAATAAGCCGTATTATTTTTTCTTAATACATATTCAATGGCTGCGGCAGCTCCACCTGTTCCTAAGATTAAGGCATTTTTGGGCATTTTGTCAAGCCGCTCTTTTAGTGCTTTTTCAAATCCATAGCAATCTGTATTAGCACCTAAGACCGTGCCGTCTTTTTGAAAACAGAGCGTATTAACCGCTCCAATTTCTCGAGCTTCTTCACTGAGTTTGTCTAAAAAGGGAATGATTTCTTTCTTATAGGGAATGGTGACATTTAGTCCGGCTAGATTCTTTGCTTCTAACAAGGGTTTTAGGGCTTTGATAGTGGGTAAATCAAAGTTTTTATAATCGTAATTTAGAAGTTTTTCTTTTTCAAATTTTTGGGCAAAATAGCCCCGAGAAAAAGAATAATCTATATTTCTTCCAATAAGGCCAAACTGCCTACGATTTTCTTTCTTTTTTTCCATAATATTCTAAACCAATGATGATTAAGGCTCCAATAAGTAGGGCTAAAAGCACACTTAAGATGGGGTCATTTTCAAATTTAGGAAAATAAAAATTTTGATTGATGATGATAGGATTGCCAATTTTGTTGTAGAGCAATTCGCCTTCAATCCCTGTTTTGTAGGTTTTGACTTTCCATGGCCAAACAATGCGAATGGAGCCAATAATAAAACCAAAAATAGTGGCCATTGTTATGTTGTGGTATTGTTTGAGGACATAGCTCAAAAGGTTGGCAAAGAAAACCAACCCGGCTATGGAGCCCAAGCTAAAGAGCGCCATAATTTTGAGAAGACGCACTTGTTGTGGGTTGTGTAAAGCCATAAAATCGCCCTGCAATAGTTGGAGTAGTGTTTCATATAGGTTGGTGATGGTGTCTACCAAAAGCAAATTATAATTTCCCAATATGAGTAATAAAAAAGAGCCTGAAAGCCCGGGTAAGGTCATGCCACTCACGCTAATGAGGCCACAAAAAAAGACAAATAAAAATTGATCATTTTCTCTTGCCGGTTGGATAAACGTAATTAATAAACCCACCGCTGTTCCCACCACCAGGCTTATATAACTGCTTGTTGTCCAGTGTTTAATTTCTTCTCGTATGTAATACAATGAGGTGACAATCATGCCTAGAAATAAGCCTAGCACTTCTGGTTCATAATGTTCCAAACCATAATCGAGTAGGAGGGATACACTAAAAAAGCTAAAGACAATTCCGGCAAAGAGGGTGAAGAGAAATCCCCCATTGATGTAGTGCCAAAACCGAGAAAATTGACCAGAAAATAGAAGTCTAAGAGCTTTGTAGTTAAAATGTTGCAGAGAAAAAATGAGTTCCTCATAAAAACCTCCCACTAAGGCCACAATGCCTCCCGAAACTCCGGGCACCTTGTTGGCAGCTCCCATGGCAATTCCTTTTAGAAACAAAAAAAACCGATCCAAAAAGCTTGGCTTTGGGCTTGCATTAGGCATGGGGACTAGATTTTAAACGTTCTAACCCGAAGAGAAGGAAAAACCCTACTAGAAGTAAGAGAATTGCGCTCCCTAATTGAGGGTCTCCCTCAAAATTTTGGGGCCATACGGCATGAGTTTGTATTTTATCAGAAGAGCTATCTAAACTTAGAAGTTGGTTTTGCCAAGGCCAAATTTTATGGAGTGCTCCCGTCATTAAGCCGATTAAGACTGCAATGGTTTGTTGGGGTTTGTGGTCAAAGAGCCAGCGTAGCACCTTGGAAAAAAGTTTTAAACCAATAGCAATGCCCAAGAGAAAAGAGCCCAAAACCAACACTACTTTGAAAAAGAGTTCTTGATTGAAGTCAAAAATGAGATCTTGAGCTTGCCTTACCGTACTCAATATAATTTTATAAGCTCCGAGAATCATCAGTAAATAGGCGCCAGAGAGACCCGGTAAAATCATAGCCGAAATGGCAAGCATACCACATAAAAAAATGTAGAGATAATTTATTTCTGCCACGGTTGGCGTGAGTAGGCTAACGCTGTAGGAAACGATAATCCCAAGCAATAGCAACCCAAGGGAGGTGGGCGTTAGTATTTTGTTTTTTTGAATTAAATACACAATACTGGCCATTAAAAGTCCAAAGAAAAAAGCCCATAAGCGAACACTTTCTTCTTCTATTAGATATTCAATTAGCCTAGAAAAAAGAAGTACACTGGTTAAAATACCCCCAAAAACAGCCGCTAAAAAACGACCGTTAATGGCTTTCCAAAAAGGACCCACGCCTGCTTGGAACAAGATTTTAAGAGCTGCCGGTTTAAGATTGTCTATGCTTTGAATGAGTTCTTTATAAAGGCCTGTGATTAAAGCCACGGTTCCACCGGAAATTCCAGGAACCAAATCGGCAATGCCCATCAACATGCCTTTGCAATAGATCAGTAAAAATCGCATTGTTTAGAATTCTAAATTCAAAGGTAGGAAAAGCAAAACTAGGGCTGTTGAAAAGAAGCTAAGAATTGTTTTTTTAGGCTTTTTTCAGGTGATTTTCATTAGATAGTAGTGGAAAAAGGGCGGCAATTTCATGGGGGAGTGGCCCTTTTCTTTTGGCGTTATCAAAATAATATTGAGCTTCAAAATGTTGATTTAATTCAAAATAGCAACCAGCAATTCTAAATTCAATTTGAGAATAGTGTTCAAATTGCTCAAAAGCCTTTAGGGCAATTTTTAGGGCCAGTGGCCATTCTTTTAAAATGATATGTCCGTCTATGTAGTGCAGCCAAGTTTGGAGACTAGCTTCTTTGAGTTCAATCAAATTTTTGCAAGCATCAATCACTTCATCTTGTTCATTTAAAAAGCGGTGTATGATCATGCTTTTTTTCCAAAGCGAAATGCAATCAGCGTTTGATTTTAATCCCTTAAGGATATAATATTTTGATTTGCCGTAGTCTTTTTTCTTGATGTAGTAGGCAACAAGCTTAATCCAAGCGTGTTCAAAATTGGGTTCGAGTTGAATGGCTTTTCTCAAAAATTGCACGCCCAAGGAATCATTGCCTAATTTGAGATGACAGCTGCCAATACGATGCCATAAAAAGGCACTAGGTTCGTTGGTTTTAAGGGCAATTTGATAGTTTGAAATGGCATTGTTCAAACGCCCCATTTTTTCGAGCAATTTTCCTTTTTCGATATAGGCACCTGTAAAGGTATCATCACTAATAATGGCAAAGTCAAAAGCTGAGAGGGCTTCTTTGTAGTTTTTAGACTTGACATAAATTCGGCCTAATTGATGCCAAGCAACTTCGTTGTAGGGTTGCTTTTCTAAAATCCAATTGAGGGTGTTGATGGCTTTTTCTTTTTCTTGCAACTGCTCATAACAAAAGAGCAAATTATAAAGAGCAGAATAGTCTTCGGGGTTGTCTAAAACACAGTTTTTAAAAAAATATTCGGCATTTTCATAATCTTCTGCCAACAGATATTCCATACCCAATAAATTCCAAATTTCAAGGGGATCTTCGGTAATGTCTAAAGCTTTGTTGAGATTGTCAACGGCCATTTGATGCAATCCATTTTTGGAGGCTAAAGTGGCGCGTTGCAAAAATATTTCTTCATTATGTGGGGAGAGGCTTTCAATAAAATGGAGTAGAGTTTGAGCGGCTTCATATTTTTCATCATAAATGAGCATTTCACTTTGCAACAGCAAAAGTTCAATATCATGCGGGTGTTGCTCCAGTCCCATTTTGATGGCTTTTTTAGCCAATTGATTTTGACCAAAACCTAAATAGTGAAGCACAATATCTTCAAATTCTTGAGCATCAAAAAAGTAGACGTGATTGGTTTTGAGCATTTGCTCAAATTTTTTTACAGAGGGCTGTAAATCCTCTCCATTGGTGTTGAACATAATTTTAATAAAAATTAGTTATTTAAATATAGAGACTACGTCCGTGCCTTTTTGTGAAGCGGAAGGCTTGTTTTTAACAAAATAATTAACACTTGATTAGGCTAGTTCATCTAAAACCTGGCGAAGTATGAGACAGCCTTTTTTTATTTCTTTTTCTGAAATAGTGAGGGGAGGGGATAAACGAATGGCTTTTTTTTCCCAAAGCAACCAAAAAAGGAGAAGCCCTTTATCCAGACATTTCAATATCACTTCGGTAGCCTGTTCGGGGCTTTCTAATATGGGAGCAAGCATCAAACCCTTGCCATTTATTTGTTTAATTTTAGGATGCTCTAATTCTTTTCTAAACAAGGCTTCTTTGGCTGCCACTTGCGCCATAAGCTTGCTGTCTCTAATTTCTTTAAGGGTAGCTAGGGCAGCAGCTGCAATCACCGGATTGCCACCAAAGGTGGTAATATGGCCCAATTTAGGCCGATCTTCTAGTTGCTCCATAAGATGCTTTGAGCTGCTAAAGGCACCTATGGGAAGACCGCCTCCCATGCCTTTGCCCATCACCACAATATCGGGTTTCACATCAAAAGCTTCAAAACCAAAAAAGGAACCTGTTCGACCAAATCCGGGTTGGATTTCATCTAGAATTAGAAGCGCCCCTACTGCCTCACAGCGCGCTTTAAGTTTTTTTAGATAGTTTGGTTCTGGCAGGAGAAATCCTGCTCCTCCTTGTATGGTTTCTACAAGCACCCCAGCTGTTTTGGTACTAATTTGCTCAAGATCTTCCACTTGGTTGAAGCGCAAAAAGCGCACATCGGGAAGTAAGGGATAATAGCCCTTTTTTTGTTCAGTTCTTCCTAGCAGGCTAAGGGCCCCTTGGGTGCTGCCGTGATAGGCATTTTTCATCCCCACGAGCTCTGTTCTGCCTGTGGCGCGTTTGGCCAACTTGAGCGCCCCTTCTATGGCTTCTGTACCCGAATTAGTCAAATATAAACGTTGATGATTATCGGGTAAAAGCGCAAGCACTGCTTTTGATAATTCCACAGCTGGTTCTTGGGCAAATTCGCCATAAACCATTACGTGAAGATATTTATTGAGTTGTTTTTTAACAGCTTTAATTACTCTGGGATGACAATGTCCTAGACTACAGGCAGAAACCCCTGCAACAAAATCTAAATATGCTTTTCCGTTGTGGTCATAGAGATAGCTTCCCTTGGCTTTTTTGATGGTTAGGCCAAGGGGATGCGGAGTGGTTTTGGCTTGATACTGTAAAAAATCGGCCTTTAGATCCTTCATGGTGTTGCCTTTTCTTCTTCTGCCTTTTTAGGGTCATTGGGTAGGGGCTGGTTTGGTGTTCTTTTTTCTTCTTCTCGAAAAAGGTCTTCAACACTTTCGGGTCGTTCTTCTTTGCGCCAAATAAACCCTTTGAGGGTTCGTTCATTTTCGGGGAGGTCTTCTTCTGGAAAAACATCACCCTCAGGAGCCACCAAAAACGTGATATCTCCTATTTCTCCGTTTTCAAATTGCATTTTCATGGCACTACAAGTGGTTTTGTCAATGCCAATTAGGGCTAGGTCTTCATCGTTATAGAGATAATAGATCATTTGGGTGTTTTTAGTCACCACTATATTGTCCAATCTACCTTCTTTAAACACGCCATCTAATAGCCCTCCCTGAATTTGATTGTAGCCCTCTGTGCTTAGACTGTCTTTTTCGATAATATAGGCATTGCCTCTAATTTTTAGGGAGTCTAAGGCATTGGTTTCTTTATTGGAAATAAGATAAATTTCATTGCCGGTCATTTGACTTTCGTCAAACCAAAGCACAGGATTTTTTTGGTTGCGATCAGCTTCCGTAAACACCTGTTCTTCTTGTTCAGTTAGCGGACGGTGGTGCAGTTTGGTGAGTCCAATGGCCTGATCAATATATATGGAGTCGGCTCTCCCTTTAAGGTCACTTTTAAAAATACGAACATCATAAAAACCACGGAGCACCTTTTTTTCGGGTACGCCCGTAGCCATCAAGGTGTCGGCGTGAATAAATAGAGAATCGTTTTCAATCAGATTAATAGCAAGAGCTTGTTGGGTGATGATGGCAGAATCTTTGGCTTTAAAAATTTCTCCATAGTGTCCTTTAATCAAGGAGTTGTTCAAAGAATCTAAAATGCTGATATTGCGAGAAGCGGCTGCATATTGTTTGTTGTTTTCAAAGTAGAGGCTATCTCCTTCGATAATTTTTTGATCATAAAAAATGACAGCATTTTTTTTGAAATAGCCTTTTTCAACATTGAGGTCATAAAAACCCTGTTCGCATAAAATTTCATAGGTCTCTCCCACAATTCTAGATTGTCCATATAGATAGGCGTGATTGGATTCTGTATAATAGTCCAGTTGTTGTGAGTTTACGGTATAATCGGGATTGACAATATTGACCTCTGAAACAAAGCGATATTTTTTTTGGTCCATAAAGTAGGTTCCTTTATTGCTGGTTAGCGTAGAGGTGCTGTCCACAATAACACCTTTAGTGTTGTAAAATGCTCTTTTTTCGGCTCTATTTAAATAGAGGGTATCGGTTCTTAAAGTGGTGTCAGGACGTTTCAAGAAGACATTGCCCCACGCTTTAGCTTTTTTAGAATTTCCATCATATTCAATGTAGTCACACGTCATGCGAAGACTGTCTCCCTGCGTAAAAACAACCGTTCCTTCGGCTTTAAAGAAGTTAGATTTACCATAAAAATAGGCTCGGTCTGATACCACTAGGGCGCCTTCATGAAAAAGGTGCACTCGGTTTTGTTTGTCTTTAAAAAGAATATTGGCTCCAGGAAATTTTTCTTCATCTTGGGAAGACCCTCCCGCTTTTTGAATTTCAATAATTTTCGATTCTTGTGACCATCCCAAGGGGGTGTGGAACAAAAATAGAAGGAAAGAAGCAACAAGGGCAAATTGTTTCATAGCCAAACATTTTCCTATCGATGTATGGTTTGCTTTCTGTCTGGACCCACTGAAACAATTTTAATGGGAACTTCTAGAGCATTTTCAAGATAATCAATATAGGCTTTAAAGGCTTTTGGAAACTCTTCATATCGGGACATATTGGTTAGGTCTTCCTCCCAACCTTCCAGCTCAGTGTAGAGGGGTGTGATTTCTTCTGAAACGATGTCATAGGGAAGATATTCCATCCGTCCTTGACTCGTTTCATAGGCCGTACAAACTTTGATGGTTTTAAAACCAGAGAGCACATCGCCTTTCATCATCATGAGTTGGGTAACGCCATTTATTTGAATGGCATATTTGAGGGCCACTAAATCGAGCCATCCACAACGTCTTGGGCGTCCGGTGGTGGCGCCAAATTCATTTCCTATTTTGGCCATTCTTTTCCCATCTTCGTCAAACAATTCGGTGGGAAAAGGGCCACTCCCCACACGAGTAGTGTAGGCCTTGAAAATGCCAAAAACTTCTTGAATGGTATTGGGCGCAATACCCAATCCAGTACAAGCTCCTGCGGCGGTAGTGGTAGAAGAAGTCACAAAGGGATAGGTGCCAAAGTCTACATCTAGCAGGGATCCTTGAGCTCCTTCAGCCAATATTTTTTTACCTGCTTTTTGGGCTTGAAATAAATATTCTTCACTGTCTACGAGTGTAAAAGATTTTAAAAACGTAATGCTATCAAAAAAGGCAGGTTCGAGTTCTTCCAAGTTAAAGGGGAGATCGGTGTTGTGGGTTTTAAATAGAGCTTTGTGTTTTTCTACTAAGCGATCATATTTTTCTTTCCAGTTGGGTAAAAGTATGTCACCCACACGAATACCATTACGACCTGTTTTGTCCATGTAGGTGGGACCAATGCCTTTTAGTGTTGACCCAATTTTGGCTTTGCCTTTTGCAGCTTCAGAAGCGGCATCTAGCAAACGATGAGAGGGTAAAATGAGATGGGCTTTCTTTGAAATTTTGAGCTTTTCATCAAAGGGAATGGCATAGGAAGCCATGCCTTCAATTTCTTTTTTGAAAATGACGGGGTCAATCACTACTCCGTTTCCAATTAAATTTTCCGCTTTGGGATGAAAAATACCCGAAGGAATGGTGTGAAGCACATGCTTATTACCATCAAACTCCAAAGTATGCCCAGCATTAGGCCCACCTTGAAAACGGGCTATAATATCATAGGATTGCGTGAGCACATCCACAATTTTTCCTTTTCCTTCGTCTCCCCATTGAAGACCAAGTAACAAATCTACCGCCATGTGTTTTGGATTAGATTACTTTTTTTTTGTGCCGTAAAAGTATAAAGAATGATTGTTAATTTGAACATCAAAGACTTCTTCTATGGTTTTTTTTATTTCTTGTATGCGTGGGTCGCAAAATTCTTTGACTTCTCCGGTGTCGGTGAAAATAATATGATCGTGTTGTCGATCAAAATACGACTTTTCGTATTGTGCCTGATTTTTGCCAAATTGGTGCTTGCGAACTAGGCCGCAATCCAATAATAATTCCATGGTGTTGTAGAGGGTGGCGCGGCTAACTCTATAATTTTTATTTTTCATTTTAAGATAGAGCGACTCTATGTCAAAATGTTCTTGATTGTCATAAATCTCAAAAAGAATGGCAAAACGTTCTGGGGTTTTTCGATGCCCGTGTTGGTCAAGAAATTTTACAAAAACTTCTTTTACGATTTCTTGATTTGATTTTGCTGTAATCATACCCAACAAAAATACGACATATTCCCCTATTTACGGATGATTTTATCAATCCCCTGAATTCTGTGTAGACTTTTTATGAGTTTGTTGAGAATGGTTTGATTTTTTACATTGATTTGTAGTTCACCCGTAAAATAATTGTCTTCCGTATCGAAATTTATTTTGGTAATATAAACTTGCTTATTGTCTGAGATGGTTCGAGTCACTTCGTTTACCAACCCTAGATTGTCTATACCACTTAGATTTAGGGTGACGTGAAAATCCTCTGCAGAAGAATCTACCCACTTAGCCGAAACAATTCTGTAGGCAAAATTAGATTGCAAAGCCAACGCATTGGGACATTCTTTGGCGTGTACCTTCACCCCTTCATTAACGGTAATAAAGCCAAATACGGCATCTCCCGGAATGGGGTTACAACAGGCTGCAAAACTATGCGCTAAGGTTTGTTTTTCTTTTCCAAAGACGAGGGTATCAAAATTTTGGGTGATTTGATCTTTATCTTCTGCAATAAGTGGTGTTTTGGGTTTTTTGGAAATGCGGCTTTTGAAAAAATTGAGCAGCGTGTTGTTATAGGCCGTGGCAAATTCCTTGAGTTCACTATTGTGAAGAGTGCCCAAGCCTACCCGATAATAAAGGTCTTGAGTAGATTCCATTTTAAAAAACCGCATCATATAATTGAGGGCCTTTTGATTGAGGGTAATTTTGAGTTGCCTCAACTTTCTACGCAAAATTTCTTTGCCTTCTTCCACCACTTGTTTTCGTTCTTCGTTAAGGGTAGCCTTAATAATAGATCGGGCTCTGGACGTTTTGACAAAATCCAACCAATTGGAAGAAGGTTTGCTGTTTTTGGAGGTAATAACATCAACCTGATCGCCACTTTTCAACACTCTGCTTAGGGGCACCAAACGGCCATTAACGCGCACACCTCGGGTTTGTTGTCCAATCTCAGAATGAATAGCAAAGGCAAAATCTAGAGCCGTAGCTCCCTGGGGTAATGATTTTAAATCGCCCTTAGGAGTGAAAACAAAAATCTCTTTAGAATAAAGATTTAACTTAAAGTCTTCCACAAAATCTACAGCATTACCAGTGTTGTTTTCCAATACCTCTTGCAGTTTGTTGAGCCAGTCTTCAATACCAATGTCTCTTTGTGGGCCTTGTTTGTATTTATAGTGAGCCGCATATCCTTTTTCGGCAATTTCATGCATGCGCTCTGATCTTATTTGAACCTCAATCCATTTGTTTTGCGGACCCATTACGGTGACATGAAGTGCTTCATAGCCATTAGATTTGGGTGCGGTAATCCAATCGCGAAGACGCGTGGGGTTGGGTGTAAAATGATCGGTTATGATAGAATATATTTTCCAGGCTATTAATTTTTCTTTTGCCCGTTGAGCTTCATAAACAATACGCACAGCAAATTTGTCATAGACTTGTTCAAAGCCAATGTTTTGCTTTTGCATTTTTCTGTGAATTGAATAGATGGATTTTGCCCGACCCTTGATGCTATATTTTAGACGCTCTTTGTTTAGGGCACTTTTTACAAAATCTTCAAAAGCTTTAATATAGTCATCTTGAGCCTCTTTAGACGCCTCAATCTTTTCTTTAATGGCTTCATAACGAAGCGCTTCTGTATATTTTAAACTGAGATCTTCCAGTTCGGTTTTAATGTTATAGAGACCAATTCTATGGGCCAAAGGGGCATATATATAGAGCGTTTCAGAAGCAATTTTAACTTGTTTATACTCCGGCATAGCATCCATGGTTTGCATGTTGTGCAACCGGTCTGCAATCTTGATGATAATGACGCGGATATCATCGTTCAAGGTGAGGAGCATTTTTCTGAAATTCTCCGCTTGGAGCGAAATATTTTTATCCTTTTTTAAATGAGAAATTTTGGTAAGTCCATGTACTATTTTAGCCACGGTGTTGCCCATCAGGCGCTCTATGTCTTCTAAACTAATGGCAGTGTCTTCTACCACATCATGCAATAGGGCCGCTGCAATTGACGTGGCGTCTAACCCAATTTCATGGGCCACAATTTTAGCTACACTAATAGGATGAAAAATATAAGCCTCACCTGATTTTCGGCGTTGATCACGATGTGCTTCTACAGCTACATCAAAAGCAGTACGTATCAATTTTTTGTCGTCTGGTGTCAAACTTTGATAACTGATGCGTAGCAACTCTTTATATTGCTTAGCAATTTCTTTTTTTTCTATTTCTTCATCAATTAGCATAGGGTGTGCGAATACTCAAATTTACAAAGAATCCTTTAGTCGACCATTTTTAGCCAATGCTTCATACATCAAAATCCCTGCCGAAACCGATAAATTCAAAGAATCAATGTGATCTGTCATAGGAATTTTCACTATGTGGGTGGCTGCTTCCAACCACAAACTGCTCACACCACGGTCTTCAGAACCCATCACAACGGCACAGGGAAGTTGATACGTAAACTGATTGCTTTTGGTGTTATTTGGTGCGAGTGCTGTCGTAGCAATTGCCATATTTTGTTCGTTTAAATAGGCTAAAATTTCTGCTGAAGAGGCTTCGGCTATAGGCACAAAAAACAAACCCCCTAAACTTGCCCGAATAATGTGAGGATTGTAGAGATCTGTTTTAGGATCTGCAATAAGGACAGCATCTATTTGGAAAGCCGCGGCGGTTCGTAAAATAGCGCCGATGTTACCTGGTTTTTCAGCCGCTTCTATTACTAAAACGAAGGCCTTTTTAGGCAGCTTGAGTTGCGAAAGGGAGTGCTCTTTTGAAACAGCCACTGCCACCATTTGTTCGGTTGTTGACCGCACGGCTACTTTGTGGAGCAGCTTGGGGGGAAGCTCATAGTGTTTGGCTTGGGTTTGGGCCATCATTTTTTGGGTTTCAGGAGATACCACAGCGCCTTCTAAAAGAAAAAACGCTTCAATTGCATAGCCTGCTGCAATGGCTCGGAGCACTTCTCGTTCTCCCTCAATCACAAATCGGTTAAGCGTTTTTCGTGCTTTTGATTTGTGCAACAATTTTTGCAATTGTTTTAAGGTTGGGTTGTGTGGACTGCTTAGCAGCATGTATTTTTTTATTTTAAAAATACAGTTTTTCCCTAGACCTATTTTAAGTTCTGTTTGTTTTCTTGATAGTGAGCCACCATATAGGCTACCACGGCATTATAGCTTTTTAACCCTTTTTGTTGCCCATTTACTTTTAAAAATTGGTGGTAGAATTGCTTCAAATAGGGCTCAATAGGATTTTCATATTGTGCCCAAAAGTGAGCTAAAATCTGAAAGTTTTGTAGCACGCCTTTTCGCATCTGTTGCCGATAATTTTTAGCCAATTCGGGATCAACTCGATATAAATCGTAGTAGAGATAGCGCAAGGCAAAGGCATGGGCAGCATATTGCAAATAGGGGTTAGGGTGCTTAGACAGGCTATAAAAGCTAATGAAGTTAGCTTCATCTTCGGCCGCAATGCCCCACTGATGAGCCATTTCATGTGCTGCTGTGGTCACAAAACTCAAAGGAGGTTGTCGTTTGTTGATTTGCGATTCCAAGGTAAATGGATTCAAATAGCCGGCATAGCCAGCGAAGCTCAAGGGCAAACTCCAAAGACTGTTCTTGGCATGGGGGGTCCATTCATGGTTCTTGGTGAGGGGCAATTGATAGTTATTTTCTATCAGATGAAGCAGTTCTTCTTTGCTGTGTGGAGCTAGCACGGGAAGACTATCCGCTTCACTCAGTTCTTCATGAAGCCGATTGGTTTGTTCCAAATAGTACGTCAATGTTTGGGTGAGCTGTGTTTCGGTGTAGCTTAATTTATAGTTTAGCTTTTGGTGAAGTGGTATACGATAATAATGTAATCCCCAACTAAAATAGAAAAAAAAGTGTGCCAAAGAAATGAAAATCAGGGCATCAGAAAACCACCACCCTCTATTGCGAGGTCTATATTTAAATTTTGTGTAGAGATAATAAAACAATGCTAAAAGACCAATTGAATAGAATAGATCTCCCATTGAAAAGGGAATCAAGCTAAAAAAGCGGCTTTGAAATTGAAAAACAATAGGATAAATCCCTTGACTATAGACTTCTTCAATCCATTGAGGATGCTGACGTGCAAAATTTATAAAGAGGAGTTGAAGGCCTAAAAAAAGGATCCACAACAGTGGCTTTTTAGTTGGCAGAAAAACCCCTGTAGGCATATCCTTACAGTATTAAGGGATTAGATTATTCGTTAACGGCAGCAACAACCTCAACCTCAAAAATGAGATCAGATTGTGGAGGAATAGGGCCCCCACCGTCGGCACCATAGGCTAAGGTGTAGGGTAGAAAAAGAGTGGCTTTGTCACCAATAGACAACAAGCGTAGTCCTTCTTTAAAACCTTCAATGAGCTGAGCGTCTGGATCAACAGGCGCAGGAAGGGGGGTATATTGTCCTGCCATTTTTCTGTTTTCATTCACCATATCATAGGCTTCAGCAATGCTTAAAATGCTGGTGTCTAATAGGGTTCCGTCCACAAAATAAACAGCATAATGTACCTCAACCGCTTTTTGGGCCTTCACTGCTGCTCCCTTGCCCTTTTCGGTGATGAGATATTGCAATCCGCTAGGAGTGGTTTTACACATTGGCTTTAGGCGGTCAAATTCAGTAACCTTTTCTTCTTGCATTTTAGCACGATTGGCTATTCGAGCTTCTTCAGCTGCTTTTTTGGTTTCAAAATGAGAAGCAAAAACCTCTGGGGCATCAAAGTCTTTAGCGTCGCGCCCTTTTCGGATAATATTGACCTGTTTAATGGTGTCGTTTTGAGCAATGCTATCGACCACATTTTGTCCTTCAATGACACGTCCAAAAACGGTGTGCTTACCGTCTAACCAAGGGGTGGCTTTGTGGGTTATAAAAAATTGACTACCATTGGTTCCCGGCCCGGCGTTGGCCATTGATAAAATTCCTGGCCCATCGTGTTTAAGATCTGTAATTTCATCTTCAAATTGATAACCGGGTCCTCCAGAGCCAGTGCCTGTAGGATCACCTCCTTGAATCATAAAATCGGCAATCACACGGTGAAAAAGGATTCCTTCATAATATTTTTTATTTTTAAAGGAAGCCTCCACCATGGGGTTGTTTCCTTCACTTAAGGAAACAAAATTGGCTACCGTTACAGGGGTTTTTTCGTTTTCTAATTTTAAAAGTATTGTGCCTTTATTGGTTTCAATCTCCGCAAACAGACCGTTTTCTAGATCGGGATATTGTGATTTGCAGTTGATGAGTAGTGCTGCTAAAGGGAGTAGTGCTAAATGCAAAAGTTTCATGAGCTATTGGGTTTGTGTTTTAATAATTGTGTCTAGGCTAATTTCAAATCTAAGGGGTTGATTGATGCCAATTTTATCGCCATCTCCTTGATAACTAAAACAAAGGTAGGAAGGAAAAAGGAATACCACAACTTCTCCGGCTTGCATTATTTTGACGCCTTCTCGCAAGGCAGGCACAAGGTCTTCTTGATCCACAAGATAGGATACGCTGCCTAAAGTTTCTTCGTTGTAGAGCATTTTGCCGTCTAGTGTTGCAATGGAATAGCGAAATTGAACCCGATCTCCTTTTTTAGGGCGATAAGTAGAAGGTTCAATTTTATTTTTATAGCGGTACCAAAAGCCTTTCTTGCTGGCCAAATAGGGCGTTGCCTTCTCATTTTCCATCACCTTTTGCATTAGGTTTTGTTCGGCAGAAAGAAGTTGTTTGTTTCTTTGGGCAGATTGTTGAAGAAAATAAGTGTCTTGTTTATTTAGGGGTTTTTGGGCTTCTGGAGAAACGCAGCCCAAGCTCCATAGCAACAACAGAAAAAAGAAATTAGGCTTCAAGGTCAAATTGATTTTGAGTTTCTTGAAGGGCACTGATAAGAGTTGCTTCTGTTAGGGCCATACTTTGTTCTGACATCCCACCAGCGGCGTTTAAGTGGCCACCTCCATTAAAATATTTTCTAGCAAATTCATTTACCGAAAAGCGGCCCTTGGAGCGAAAAGACATTTTAATTTTACCTTCTCCCTCATTTTCAATTAAAATGACCGCCATTTGAATGCCCTCTAAACTCAATCCATAGTTAACAAAGCCCTCTGTGTCTCCTTTTCTATAGTTACAAGAATTGAGGGTAGCTTGATGGAGCATCATGTAGACTACGGGAAGGCCTTCTACTTTTTTCATAGAAGAAAGTGTTATTCCCAAAAGTTTTAATCGGTCAAAAGAAGAGGTGTCATAAATTTTTTGGTGTATGCTCGTATTTTCAGCTCCAGCTTCTATTAAGGCGGCAATTGCTCGATGGGTGGCAGCGGTGGTGGCGGGATATTTAAATGAGCCGGTATCGGTCATAATACCGGTATAGATGCAGTTGGCAATGGCCGGACTAAGGCCTTGCTCATCGAGAGCTTGAAGGACTTCGAATACCATTTCACAAGTAGAACTTGCGTTTTTGTCAGAATACATGAGTTCCGCATACGCTTTTGGATCTTCATGGTGGTCGATCATCACAAGGGAGGCGGTAGCCTTTTTAACCAGAGGTTCTAGTTGATCAATCCGGCTTAGATCATTAAAATCAAGTGTAAAAATGACGGTGGCTTGTGCTATTTTTTCTTTAGCAAGGAGCGCATTTTCAGTATATTTTACAATGTCTTTTTGACCGGGCAACCATTCGAGAAAGGCAGGATAGTCATTGGGCGAAACAACAGTGGCTTCATGTCCTTTGTCTGTAAGAAAATGCGCCAAGGCTAATGTACTGCCCAGTGCGTCTCCATCGGGATTTTTGTGGGGAATAAGGACAATTTTTTGGCGCGTTTCTAAGAGGTTGGAAAGACTCGAAATAAAAGTTTGTTTCATCTGCACGAAGATATTAAAATCCATTGGTTTAGGTTGCTTTCGCCTTTTTAATTAGATTCTTAAGGGCATGCTATCAATGATTTATTATGTAGCTTTGCCAAAAAAAAGATGTCAAACAGAACATTTACTATGATTAAGCCCGATGCCGTAGAAAAGGGCTATGTGGGGGCTATTTTAGAAAAAATCACATCGGCTGGTTTTACCATCAAAGCCATGAAAATGACCCAAATGACCCAACGAGAAGCCCAAGAGTTTTATGCGGTTCATAAGGAACGTCCGTTTTTTAATGAATTAGTGGCCTTTATGACCCGTGGACCCATTGTGGCGGCGGCTCTAGAAAAAGAAAATGCTGTAGAAAATTTTAGAACCCTTATTGGCGCTACCAACCCTGCTGAAGCCGCACCGGGTACTTTAAGAAAATTATATGCTACCTCAATGGGTGAAAATGCAGTTCACGGTTCAGATAGTGATGAAAATGCAGCTCTAGAAATCGCTTTTCACTTTGCCACAAAAGAACAGTTCTAACGAAAAACCAATTCAGTAACAACGGTTTCCCCTAGTTGTTCGTTGAGTTTTTCAACTATAGCCTCTTTGGCAAATAGCAATTCGTTTTTAAGGGGTGCTGAGCGTAACTGAACAAAAAGGCGCTTGTCTATCAGTTCTACTTGATCGGTATAAGCCTGTACATTTTTACCCATAACGATTTCCCAGGCCTTGGCTATACGCACTTTAGTAATTCCTTTTTTTAGGGGTTTCTGTCCAACAAATTGTTGTAAAACAGCCTCTAGTTTTTGAGGTTCGTATTCCTTTTTATTGGTGCCCATGCTAAGGTCGAATATAGTGGTAATTATAATTGAGGTGAAACAAGACCAATTTTGTGGAATCAAGATACACAATTTGCTCTGACCAAGTGTCCCAAGGGGTTTTAAATTGTAATAAATAGCGGCCTTCTTTTTGTTGAAGCTCAAAGGAGGTTTGATCATCAGAGGTCTGATAGGAGCCGTCGAATTTTGGGGCTACTTTTTTTCGTATGCCCTCGGTTTGATCAAAATAATAGAAATCATAGAGCGGTTGGCCCACTTTAGGTATAAATTGTTCTCCATTTTGTTCCACATAGGCAATTTCCCAATAGCCAGATAGGTGTTGAAGTTCAATGAGTGGAGTAGGTTCACAACCTACAACAAATAGAAAAAGAATAGCTGTTTTAAAAAAAATTTGAATTGGCTGTAGCTGAATCATAAGTTAAAAATTTCAAATTCAGCTTGCGCTTTTTCCAAGGCAGAAACAGTTCTTTCTTGGTGGGTGTCTGATATAAAAATCTGACCAAAATCATCAGTATTAGTCAATTCGATTATTTTGGACACGCGTTGTTGATCCAATTTATCAAAGGCATCGTCAAAAAGAATAAAAGGCGATTGACCCGTTTTGGCTTTGAGATAGTCAAATTGGGCTAGTTTTAGCGCAATGAGAAAAGTTTTTTGTTGACCTTGAGAACCAAATTTTTTGATGGGTCTCTCAGCAATTAAAAAATCTAAATCGTCTTTGTGAATGCCTTTGGAAGTAAATTGTAAACGTTTGTCTTTGGCAAGGGCATTGGTCAACAATGTTTGCAGTTCATGTTCGTGTAAATCACTCTCATAGTGTAGGTTGACAGTTTCTTTTTTGTCACTAATAAATTGGTAGCGCAAATTAAAAAGCGGTAAAAAGGCCGCTATAAATTGCTTCCTTGCTTCGTAAATTGGATGACTGAGTTCCACGAGTTGATGGTCATAAACAGCAAGTGTTTTAGCATCAAAGGTGTGGTTTAAGACAAAATATTTGAGCAGCGCATTGCGTTGATTGAGAACTTTTTGATAGTCTAATAAATGCCTTAAAAACAAAGTGTCGGTTTGCCCAATGATGCCGTCTATGAATTTTCTTCTCAATTGGCTGCCTTCCATAATCAAGTCCCGGTCAATAGGAGAGATCATTACGGTGGGCAATAGCCCTATGTGATCTGCCAATTTTTCATAAACCTTGTTGTTGCGTTTGAGTTGTTTTTTTTGCCCTCTCTTTAAACTGCAAATGATTTTTTCTTCACGGTCATTGATTTCAAAACGACCCTCAATGGCAAAAAAATCTTTATCGAAAGCAATGTTTTGGGAGGCGTTGGGGTTAAAAAAACTTTTAGCAAAAGCCAATTGATAAATGGCATCTAACACATTTGACTTGCCTATTCCATTAGGGCCAATAAAACAAGAAACTTTCTTTTTAAAATGAAAGCTATTAGCTTCGAGATTTTTATAGTTGGTGAGATAAAGTTCCTTCAAAAACATGCCCTCAAAAATAAGAAGATGTTTCTTTTTGCCCCCTTTTTAGAGCTTAAATTTATTATGATGTTAGAGCCTTCTAAAGAGTTTGAAGAAAACATTTGAAATCGATAAAAAAAAGAATAGAAACTTTTGACTTCAGAAGGAGGTTAGAATCCTTTTAGAAATTAAATAAAAAGACTAATTTTGGGCACCTTTAAAAAAATAAAATGGCAACATATAAAAAGCGCGGCGCAAAAAAATCACAGGCTCAAGTTGATCCTCAAAACAAGATGGCCGAAAGCACAACAGCTGAAGTTTTTGAAACCCTAGACACGTCTGCTTCTAAAGCAGAAGCGGTTATTTCCAAATTTCAAAATTTAATTTTGATTGGTGTAGGTTTGATTGCTCTTGGGGTTTTATCCTATTTAGGCTATGATCGTTTTGTGGTGGTCCCCAAAAACCAAGAAGCGGTGAGTGAACTCAATCAAGCACAATTTTATTTTGATTTAGCGGTGAACAGTGTAGAAGCCGATTCGCTCTATAGAAGAGCCCTCAACGGAGGCGAGGGAAAATATGGGTTTTTGGATATTCTTGAAAACTATAAAGGAACTCCCGCTGCGAAATTAGCCACCTACAGTGCCGGTATGGCCTATTTAAATCTTAAAGAATACGACAAAGCTATTAGCTATTTGGATCAATTTGAAACCGATGATATTCTTTTGAATGCTCTCTCTAAAGGAGCAATAGGAGATGCTTTTGCACAAATAGATCAAAAGGAAGATGCTTATGAGTATTATGTGAAAGCAGCTCAGGTGAGTGAAAATCTTTTTAGCACACCCAAATATCTTTTTAAAGCAGCTATGATAGGTGCTACAATTAGTAAGGAAAAAGAAGCTCTTTCTTTTCTCAAGCGAATTGAGAAAGAATTTCCTGAGGCTCCCGAAGCCGCCAATGTGGCCATCCAAATTGGTCGATTAGAAGTGGCGCAGCAATAATACCTTCATGGCTACGGCACACCACAATTTGTCTGAATTCGATACTGCAACGGTTCCTTCGGGAAAAGGAAAAATATTTTATCTGGTCGTTTCTGAATGGAATACAGCCATTACAGAAGCGCTTTATGAAGGTGCCGTGTCGGTGCTAACTTCTTTTGAAGTGGTACCAGAAAACATCATTCGATGGAATGTGCCAGGAAGTTTTGAATTGATCTATGGAGCCAAAAAGGCCCAAGAAAAAAAACCCGACGCTGTCATTGCCATTGGCAGTGTTATTCAAGGCGAAACTCCCCATTTTGATTTCATCTGTCAAGGGGTAGCACAAGGAATTAAAGATTTAAATGTTCAGTCTCAAGTTCCTGTCATCTTTTGTGTTTTGACAGACAACACCTTAGAGCAAGCTCAAGCCCGAAGTGGCGGAAAGCATGGCAACAAAGGAAAAGAAGCTGCTGTGGCGGCTTTAAAAATGGCAGCTCTAGGTCAATTATAAGCAGTTCTAATTAGCGACTAACTATTTTGAGAAGAGGTTTCTTCTTTTCTCAGAATCTTGTACATTTGAGGGTCATGTTTCGAGTCAATCTTTTTAAGCTTAGAAAAAATAAACGCTACAATTATACCCCCCGCTATTATCAAGGTAAGTCGGAAGGAAATTTGTATGATTTTGATTCTAAATTTTCAAAATATAGAGAAACCTATAATGAAAACGACTTTGGTAAACAATGGCAAGAGGCCCGTTTGCAAATGCGTACTA
Organism: uncultured Flavobacteriaceae bacterium; assembly: GCA_964386915.1. Lineage (GTDB taxonomy): Bacteria > Bacteroidota > Bacteroidia > Flavobacteriales > Flavobacteriaceae > JADHMP01. The sequence continues at coordinate 104,316 of CAYLUQ010000002.1, forward strand.
GAAAAAACAGAGGCATTTCAATGCGTTTGTTACTCATTCTTTTAGTGCTTGTGTTTGTTAGCCTCTATATTCTAGATTTTGATTTATCCATTTTCTATCCTCAATCTTGAATGGCCAATAGAATTGCTCTTTTGCCGGATCACGTAGCCAATCAAATTGCTGCCGGAGAGGTCATTCAAAGACCTGCTTCCGTTGTGAAAGAATTGCTCGAAAATGCAGTAGATGCTCAAGCTACAACAATTCAACTCATTGTTAAAGATGCAGGTAAGACCCTTATTCAGGTTATCGATAATGGAATGGGTATGTCTACCACCGATATCCGTTTGGCTTTTGAGCGCCATGCCACTTCTAAAATTAAAGTAGCCGAAGACTTATTTAGCCTGAATACCAAAGGGTTTAGAGGAGAAGCTCTTGCCTCTATTGCAGCCATTGCCCACGTAGAAACACACTCCAGACCCGCCGATGAAGAATTGGCACATGTTCTCAAAATTGAAGGCAGCGAGGTGAAAGAACAAACCCTTGCCGCAGCACCAGAAGGCACCTCAATTGCGGTTAAAAATCTTTTTTATAACATTCCGGCTAGACGCAATTTTTTAAAGTCCAATACAGTAGAACTGCGCCATATTATAGATGAATTTCATCGGGTGGCTTTGGCGCATCCTGATTTACACTTTTCGTTTTTTCAAAACGGACAAGAGCTTTTTCATTTACCCAAAAACACCTTACGCAAAAGAATAGTAGGCATTTTTGGAGCTAAATGGGATTCTTTTTTAGTCCCCATTCAAGAAGAAACCTCTTTGGCACGGGTAGAGGGATTTGTTCTAAAACCCTCCTTTTCAAAAAAGACGCGGGGCCAACAGTTTTTTTTCGTCAACCGACGATTTATTCGTAGTTCTTTTTTACACCATGCGGTTTTAGCCGCCTATGAAGGTTTGCTGGCACCTAATCACCACCCGGGTTATATCTTGTTTCTCGATGTTAACCCTGAAACTATAGATATCAATATTCACCCCAACAAGACCGAGGTTAAATTTGAAGATGAGCAAAGTTTATATGCCATTTTACGATCGGCCATCAAACACAGTCTCGGTATTTTTCAAGTGCAGCCGGTTTTAGATTTTAATCACGATGCCAATTTGGATGTTCCCTATACCTATAAAGATCGCTCTGCTGTGACGCCCAGTTTAGAGTTCAATGCCGCGTTTAGCCCCTTTGAAGATCAAAAGCGGGCTCCTAAACAAGTCAAAAGTGAGCAATGGGAGGCTTTGTTTTCCCAAGTAGAAACCTTAGAAAGTGAAGCTTCTACGCAAACCTTAGATTTAAATACTATTAGTACACCCAAAGTATTTCAACTGTTTTCCAAATATATTGTTTGTGCGCTGCCTTCTGGCTTGTTGCTTATCGATCAAACCAGAGCCCATCAAAGAGTGCTCTATGAACAATTTTTAGGCATGATCACTACCCAAAAAGGAGCTAGTCAGCAACTCTTGTTTCCCGTTTCTATTAGCCTAGACAATGAACAAAAAAATTATTTTGAGGAGGTATCAGCCTTGTTAGATAACCTAGGTTTTCAATGGAAACCCCTAGCGGGAACCCAATTAGAACTCACGGGAGCGCCGGAGCTTATAGGTCAAAATCAAGTGCAAAAGGTGTTAGAAGAAGCCCTCTCTCCACCGGCTTTTGAGGAAGAAGAGGCCCCTATTAGTTTAGCCGATACACTAGCAAAAAAAATGGCTTTGAGCTTGTCAATTAAGGCTGGGAGTGCCCTAGAAATTGTGTCTCAACAGCAGTTGATAGATAATCTTTTTGGCTGTAAGGAAACCCTAGTCTCTCCTTTCAATAAGCGCATTTTTATTACTTTAGAAAAATCAGAGATTGAACAAAAAATGATGTAATGCAAAATATTACGGAAACAGTTAAGCACCTCTTGATTATCAATGGTTTGTTCTTCATTGCCTCAATGGTTTTAGGTCAATCAGCCTATGATTGGTTTGCGTTGCACTACCCTAAAAATCCAAAATTCGCCCTTTGGCAGCCACTCACCCATATGTTTATGCATGGTGACATTACCCATATTTTTTTCAATATGTTTGGCCTATGGATGTTTGGCTCTCCCTTAGAGCAAATGTGGGGGCGTAATAAATTTATTTTTTTCTATCTCTCTACAGGTCTAGGAGCTGCTGCTTTGCAATTGATCTTATATCATTTTCAGATTACTCAACTCAGCACAATCTTAACCGATGCCGGTGTTACCCAAAGACAAATGGATGTGTTTTTTCAGACTGGAGAATTGTCATATGGTTATATGAATGAAATTGGCAGAGAAGCGCTAGTGGCTGGACTAACCACTTTCAATTCGGTAATGGTAGGTGCCTCTGGGGCACTCTATGGTATTTTGGTGGGCTTTGCCATGCTCTTTCCCAATGCACAACTTATGCTCTTATTTCCTCCCATCCCGGTGCGGGCCAAAATTTTAGTTCCGCTACTCATTTTGGGTGATTTATTTTTTGGGTTTACCTCCTACTCCATAGGGCCTATTGCCCATTTTGCTCATGTGGGGGGCGCTATCACGGGCCTCATCATGATGTGGTATTGGAAAAAGCAACAATTTAATAACAACAGATGGGACCTTTAGCACAACTAAAATATCGGTTTGAACAGTTTTCTATTGCCGAAAAAATCATTGTGATCAATGTGTTTTGTTTTGTGATTTCAATGCTCATCAACACCTTGCTGTTTCTGTTTAATGGGCCTCAAAATGCTTTGTTGGGATGGTTTGAACTCGATGCTGATATAAGCAATTTGCTTTATAGACCTTGGACCTTGTTTACCTATGGCTTCTTGCATACCGGTTTTTTTCACTTGTTTTGGAACATGCTCTTGCTCTACTATGCTGGTCAGTTTTTTCTTAATCTTTTGCCAGCCAAAACATTTTTAAACACCTATATATTAGGTATCCTGTTAGGGGGATTGGTGTTTTTGTTGAGCTATATGGTTTTCCCTGCCTTTCAAAATGCAAGACCCTATATGGTTGGCGCTTCAGCTGGGGTTATGGCAGTATTCATTTTTAGTTGTGTATTCACACCCGACCAAGAAGTTCGTTTGTTGTTTTTCAATGTCAAATTAAAATATGTGGGCATTGCTTTTGTGTTGATTGATGTGTTGCAAATACCAGGAGGAAATGCTGGAGGACATTTGGCCCATTTAGGAGGAGCTGCGCTCGGCTATTGGTATGCCAAAAGCCTTCAAAATGGAAATGATATTGGCCGTCCCCTAGAACGATTTATAGGTGCTCTTCAAGAATGGTTCACCTTTAATAAAACCCCACTAAAAACAGTATATAAAGCCCCGAAAAATAAAAAGCCTGTTTCTTCAACCCAAAATCAAGCCGAGCGTCAAAAGAAAATTGACTCAATTTTAGATAAAATAAGCACCTCTGGCTATGATAGTTTAAGTGATGAAGAAAAGGAGTTTTTGTTTCGTGCCGGGAAAGAATCCTAATTGTTTCCTATGAAAAGGAATTATGGTTTTATTTTTTTAATAGCTCTTGTTTGCAATCTTGTTTTGTTAACGGCACAGTTAATTTTGATGGGTAGCTTCGGTAACCTTCTATCCAAAACAGCAGCCCCCCTTTTTGTTTTACCGCTTGTTTTGGCTAATCTACTGTTTTTCCTCTACTGGCTGTTGCGTCTCAAATGGCCTTTTTTACTTTTTTTAGCCTCCCTATTAATCGGTTTTCAAGAATATCAGTTGCTTTATCAACTCCCTAATAATGTCATTCAAACCGAAAGGGGATTAAAAGTACTCAGTTATAATGTGCGTCTCTTCAATAAATATAAATGGAAAAAAGAAACAGATTTACCAGATAAAATTGCTGACTTTGTGGCTCAAGAAGACCCCGATATATTGTGCTTTCAAGAATATTCAAAAAGCCTGAGTCCTGATTTTCCTTCGTATCCTTACCGCTATTTTAAAGCGTCTCAAAAAGGAGGCGCTCACGGCACCTGCATCTTATCTAAGTTCCCTTTTCAAAAAACAGGCGTCATTCCGTTTAAAGAATCGTTTAACAACGGTATTTTTGCTGAGGTAAAGTGGAAACAAAACAACCTAAGAGTCTACAATGTTCATTTTGAATCTTTTGGTTTACAAAAAGAGGACAGTTTGTTTTCGACTGCTAATCCCATGAAAATTTCTGATCAACTACAGGGCACTTTAAAAAAGCAACTGGCCCAAGTGCAACAATTCAATGCCTTGCAACAGGAAAAGATGTTTCTCATCTGCACGGATTTAAACAACAACGCCTTTTCAAAATCCTATAAATTGATGAAAGCCAATAGAAAAGATGCTTTTGAAGAAGCGGGTAGGGGGCTTGGCACCACCTTTTGGTTTTCCTATTTTCCTTTTCGTATAGATTATATTTTTGCCGCACCCAGTCTTCGGGTTTTGGATTTTAAAACCTATAAGCAAATAGATTTTTCGGATCATAAGCCCATAATGGCTATTGTTCAATAGACGGAATAGGGACAATCTTGTTAAGATAGGCTTCGCTTTCAGGTCCTAGGTTGAACAGCAAATCAACAATGCTCAAATTGGCTTGAAATCCCAATCGGTCTGAAAAAACTTGTCTATAGGAGGGAAAAAGAGTTGGTCTTTGAACTTTGGCATTGAGTAAATATTCCATTCGCTTATGCTGCTCAGGATCAAAAGAAACTACTTCATAAGAAAAAGGTAGATTTAACAGGCTCAAAATTTTGTCTATTAGCAAGAGGTTCCAATCCCATAGTTTGTGGGGTTGTGTTTCAAACAAGGGTTTTAAATCATATTCGTAAAACTCAAAAAAAGGAGCAGATCGATAGGCAATGCTGAGTGATTTCCAATGTTGTTTTTGCCAGGGCACACTATTAAAAGGAATTACCTCAATTTCATTTTGATGGGTTTTTTGTGCCTGATGGGTAATGGGAATACTCAGTTTTAGCACTCCATTAGCGCCTAAAATTTCACAGCGATTTCGATAGGTTTGTTTTTGGAAGTGATCGGTGGTGTTAAAATAGAGTGTTTCCTGCTGCAGCAACCAAGCCACATACTCAATGGGAGGAAGATAAGCAGGACTTATGACCGGAATCACGCTTGGTTCTTTTTGGCTTTTCTCTTTTTAAAGAAAACATAAATTTGCCACAAGGCCACTACCACCAAAAAATGAGGGAAATAGGAAGTAGGTTTACCTTCCCCGTTTACGGTGGTGAAAATTCTATCCCAACGGATTTTCCAATTTTTTATACCATTGTTAATCCCGTCTATGCTAAACCAAATAAATATGGGCTTACCTACTATGTGATCTTCAGGCACAAAGCCCCAAAAACGGCTGTCTTCAGAACGATGTCGGTTGTCCCCCATCATCCAGTAATAATCTTTTGTAAAGGTGTAAGTATTCACCAAATGGCCATTTATTCGAATTTCATCACCAGTGATTTCTAGGGTGTTATTCTCATAATCGGTGATAATTTTTTTATAGAGCGGTAAATTGTCTTTGGTGAGTGAAACCTTGCTGCCTTTTTTCGGAATGACAAGGGGACCAAAATTGTCTTGATTCCAAGCAAAGGGAAGCCTGTTTGGAAAAAAGGTTTCATTGGGTTTTTGGACTTTAGAGATTTGTTGCGTGAGGCTGTCGAGCCAAGATGCTTGTTGTAGCTTTTGGGCTTCTTCTAGCGTTAGCGTTAAAGGCATTTCTTTTTGTAAAAGTTCTCCAGCTTTGAGACCTAAACCTTGAATGAGCTCGGCAGACAAACCGTTGTGATCTGTTATGGCCACAAAATTTTCTGCACTATTTCCAGAGCTACCCACTAAATAGGGACGCAACTGTTCATAGCTGTTTTGGGTTATATTTTCAATGCGATATTTTCTAAAAAAATCACGATATCCTAAATTGGCTAATTGTCGTGCAGAAATCCCTTTGGCATTATAGGCGGTGAAGGTATATTGCACCTTTGCGCGATCAGGCAATTGATTGCGTTTGCCGTTGGTGTGCACAAAACCGTCAATAATTTCTAGTGTATCTCCTGGGAGACCCACACAACGTTTCACATAGTTAGATTTTTTGTCAATGGGTTTCCGCACCCCTTTTTCTTTTACAAAAAATTGGCGAACGGTGTCGGCGGGCCAACTAAATACCACAATTTCATTGCGTTTAATTTTTTCAAAGCCGGGAAAACGGAAGAAAGGAATTTGTGGTTTCTTCAGGTAGGAGCGTACCTTGAGTAGGGGAATGGTGTCGTGCACCATAGGAAATGAAACCGCTGTCATGGGGGCACGAGCCCCATAATGGAATTTACTCACAAAAAGAAAATCGCCTATAAGCAACGATTTCTCTAAAGAACCAGTGGGAATAATAAAGGGTTGAATAAAATAATTATGCACCAAAGTGGCTGCTACCACTGCAAAAACAATGGAGCTAATGGTTTCTCCTAAAGCTGTTCGGGGTTTTAAGCTGCGATCTTCAATATAGGTGGGTGTTTTGCTATAGTTGACTACATAGAGATAGAAACCCAAGCTGAGTAAGCCAAGAACCGTGTCTTTAGTCGTATTTTTTCCAAAACTGCGAAGCGTTTCAATCCAGATTACTCCAAACATGATGAGGTTGATAGTGGGAACAAACAAAAGAATGACCCACCATTTGGGGCGGTTGATAATTTTCATGAGTACCACAGCATTGTAGATGGGTATAAGGGCTTTCCAAGGGGCGTGTCCGGCTGCTTTGTAGAGTTTCCATGTGCCCCCAAAGTGAATGAGTTGCAGCACAAAGAAAAAAACGAGCCATTCTAAAAGCGTCATGAGATTTTAATTTTTAGTCAAATATACAGTTTCAGCGCCTAGCATTTTTGGGTTTAAGAAAGATTTAGCACATCATCCATTGCATAAATTCCGGTTTTGCCGGCAAGCCACTCAGCGGCAAGCACGGCTCCTAAAGCAAATCCTTTTCGATTAAAGGCTTCGTGAGTGATCTTAATAGCATCAATTTCTGAGGTATACGTAATGCTGTGAGTACCGGGTACCTCTCCTTCTCTTATGGAACTGATGGGAAGTTGAGCCTCTTGTGGCGTTTCCATAGTCCACTTTTGGTAGTCGCTGTTTTGGATGATGTTTTCTGCCAGGGTTATGGCCGTACCACTAGGAGCATCAAGTTTATGCACATGATGGGTTTCGGTTAGAGAAGCATGGTAGTTGTTGCTGTGAGGTGCCATCAATTGAGCCAAAAAGCGTGTGAGTTTAAAAAATAAATTAACCCCCACGCTAAAATTGGAAGCATATAAAAAAGCCGTTTTTTGAGTCTCGCATAGGGTTTCAATTTCGGCCCGCTGATCCAACCAGCCTGTGGTGCCGCATACCACGGGCACACCCGCTTCAAAGGCTGCTTTTATGTTCAATACGGCGGCTTGGGGCACACTAAAATTGATAGCAACTTCAGCATCGGCTAATCGTCCTTCTTCAAGGTCTTTGTCTAAGCGATAAACGATTTGATGTCCTCGTTCAAGGGCAATCGCTTCAATGGCTTTTCCCATCCTACCATATCCTAAAAGTGCTATTTTCATGAATTAAAATTTTATGGCGAGCCGCAACCCGGTTTCTCTTTCATTAAACAAAATTTCAGGTTGCACAGCAAGTTCATCATTAATATTAAATTGGAGCATATGGGCTGCAACATTGGCTTCCACCACATTGAGCACATAAGATGCCGCTAAGAGCAGCATAGAAATATCCCTATAACTCCGATGAAATTTCATCCCTTTGAGGAGTTTGTCTTCGTCTCCTTGTGGAATAATTTTTAAATACTCGTCGTCATAATATCCAGAAAGCCTTCGTTTGTAGGCATTTCTGTAGGTCTTCATGATTTTATCGTTGTCGAGAAAGTAATATAAAGAAGCTCCCATAGCAGCATAAATAATGGGCACTTTCCAATATTGTCCCAAATAGCTTTGACCTAAACCGGGAATGACCGCCGAATAAAAACTGGCTTTAGAAGGTGTGAGCGGATCTTCCATCAAACGAATACGTCTTGGGGAAAAGGTTTTGTATTTGGCTCGGAGCAGACTGTCACTAACATTGCTAACAATCAAACGGTTTTGCTGAAGAGAGTCTGTTGATTTTTCTTCTTGGCCCCAAACAGCAGAATAGATAAAAAAAAGGCTTACAAAAAGGATAGATTTAAGAGGCACCTCTTATTTTATTTAAGATATGTTGCAGTTTTTCTTGAGAGTCAAATACGATATTAATACTTCCTTTTCCGTTGGAATTCGATTTGACTGTAACCCCTGTTTCTAGGAGGTCCTTCAAGCTTTCAGAAACTTGATCATAAAAAGGAGGACGATAAGGCTGCGCATTGTTTTTGGTTTTGGCTTGTTTCACCAAAGCCTCTGTGGCCCGAACCGAAAGTCCTTTTCGAATCACTTTTTCATAAATTTCCAACTGCACAGCATGGTTTTCTATGTTGATGAGCGCCCGACCATGCCCCATTGAAAGAAAACCATCTCGCATTCCAGATTGAATAATAGGGTCTAACTTGAGTAAGCGCACATAGTTTGCTATGGTAGACCGTTTTTTTCCTACTCGTTCGCTGAGTTTTTCTTGTGTCATGCCTACTTCATCGAGCAAACGTTGATAGCTGAGGCCAATTTCTATTGGGTCTAAGTCTTCTCTTTGGATGTTTTCTACCAATGCCATTTCCAAGAGTTCTTGGTCATTGGCTTCGCGAATATAGACCGGTAATTTGCTTAGCTTAGCGATTTTAGCGGCTCTAAACCTACGTTCTCCCGATACAATCTCAAAGGCATTGGTTTTGATTTTGCGCACCGTGATAGGTTGAATGATGCCTAAGGTTTCTATAGAACGGGCTAATTCTTGCAGATTTTCTTCTGAAAATTGTGTACGTGGCTGATTTGGATTTTGTTTAATTTGAGACAATTCTAACATTTGAATGCCGCGCAAAGGGGCTGCAATACTTGTGCCTGCACTTGCATTCTCGTCTTGTAATAGGGCCGAAAGACCCCTACCTAGAGCGGGTTTTTTTTGGGATTTAGCCATGATTTAAAACCTTTGCTTTCTTAATAATTTCTCCTCCCAAAGACAGGTAGCTTTTGGCGCCCTTGCTGGTGGCATCATAGGTAATGATATCTTCACCATAGCTGGGTGCCTCACTTAGTCTAATGTTTCGCTGAATGATGGTTTTAAATACCATTTTGCCAAAATGCTTTTTCACCTCATCAACCACTTGATTGGAAAGGCGCAAACGCGTATCATACATGGTGAGTAAGATTCCTTCAATGTCGAGATCGGGATTGTGTAATTTTTGAACGCTTTTAATGGTGTTTAAGAGTTTTCCCAAACCTTCAAGTGCAAAATATTCGCACTGAACGGGAATAATCACTCCATGGGCAGCAGAAAGTGCATTGAGTGTTATGAGGCCTAAAGAGGGCGCACAATCGATCAAGATATAATCATAGAGGGCTTCCACATCTTGTAGTGCACTTTTGAGCATTTGTTCTCGTTCTTCCCGATCAATAAGTTCAATTTCAATTGCCACTAAATCAATATGGGAGGCAATTAAATCTACGTTTGGGGTATTTGTTTTTAAAATGGTTTCAGCAGCCGATACGGTGTGTTCCAGCAATTCATAAGTGCCCCCTTGTCCTGGTTGTGGGGCATGGCCCAATCCAGAAGTGGCATTGGCTTGAGGATCGGCGTCTACTAAGAGAACTTTTTGTTCCAAAACCCCTAAGGCAGCTGCTAGATTAACAGCCGTAGTAGTTTTGCCAACACCTCCTTTTTGATTTGCTATTGCGATTATTTTGCCCATGAGAATCAGTAGGTAAAAATACGATTATTTGACTTCTCAAAAAAGGCTGAGAATTTATTTTGCGGGTTTTTTTTAGTCATAGTTAAGGTTTGTCGGTTTTATCTGGGTTGATGATAAAGACGGTTTCGTTTTCTTTTTTATGGCCATAAGTTTCACGTGCAAAACGCTCAAGGCTATCTTTATTATCGAGCATTTCTAGGTTTTTTTTATCGTCTGCTATCATTTGCTCTAGGGCCTCTTTTTCTTTTTCTAAAGATTCAATTTGTTCATTCAGTTCAGAGTGAATGCGCCAAGAGTGAGTGTCTAAAAAAAGCATCCAAATCACAAAGAAAAGAGATAAAACCCCATAACTATAGAGGCCTTGTTTCTCCTTTATTTTTTGAATAACTTTTTTTAAACCTTTCATTTTTTATGGTTTTGGGATTTCTTTCACGCGATTTGAGGTTATGGTTTCTTCCCATTGATTGCCCCAACTATTCAAAATATAGTTCATCACGTCTGCAATTTCTTGATCGTCTAGCCCTTGCATGACCATCACACCATTATAAGCTTCCTCGTTGACCACTATGGGCCCTTTTAGTCCATATTTGACTCCAGCAATGGCTCGGTCTATATTTTCAAATAAATAGTCTGACTGTTTGAGGGGAGGAAATACGCCGGAAACCCCCAGGCCACTATCTAAATGACATTGCACGCAAAAATCTTGATACAGTTCTGCTCCATCGGCTATACTTTCTGTTCTGCTTTTTTGAGGAAGCCATGAAGCAAAACCAAGTATGAAGAGGGCATAGAGGCCTAAAAAGAGTTTCATTTTTTAGGCACAATTTTCAAGATTCCTTTTCCTTCAACCCCTACATATAGGAAGCCGTCTGGCCCTTGTTTTACATTTCGAACGCGTCCAATTTTATCGAGCACTTTTTCACGCTTCACCACCTTGTTGTTTTTGATAACCAAACGCTCTAAATATTCAAATTTTAAGGAACCCACAAATAGATCGCCCTTCCATTTTTTATAAACGCCGCTAGTGGAAAAGGCCATCCCACTTGGTCCTATGGAAGGAAGCCAATAGTAATAGGGTTGCTCCATATTTGGAAGCGCTTTGTCATTGGTAATGATGGTTCCGCTATAATTAATGCCGTATGTGATCTTGGGCCATCCATAATTTTTGCCTTTTTCAATAATATTTATCTCATCGCCTCCTTTGGGTCCGTGTTCATTTTCCCAAATTGCCCCTGTTTCGGGGTGAACGGTCATACCTTGCGGGTTGCGGTGGCCATAAGAATAAATGGCCGTTTTAGCTCCTTGGCTGTTAACAAAGGGGTTGTCTTTTGGAATGCTACCGTCAAGGTTGAGGCGATAGACTTTTCCTCCATCACGCATAATGTCTTGTGGATTTTCGTCTCTATTCCCTCGATCACCTACGGTAAAATAGACATGGCCCTCTTTGTCAAAAACGATGCGAGAACCCCAGTGTTGCCCTTTTTTGGTGTTGGGCGTGGCTTTATACAACAATTTTACGTCCTCTAATCGCAAGCCATTTAGTTTGGCGCAATACAGAGCGGTGTTTCCTCCTTCATCGCCTTCTAGAGTTGCTCCAAGAGTTAAATAGATGATCTGATTATTTTTAAAATCAGGGTGTAGGGCAACATCCAATAGCCCCCCTTGACCTCTCACATAAATTTCAGGTAGGCCTTCCACTGTTTTCTTTTCGCCGTTTGTAACGCGATAGAGTGTGCCAGTTTTTTCGGTCACCAAAAGTTCGTTCGCACTGATAAAATCCATTCCCCAAGGAATATCAATTGCATCAACTACAACTTCATAGTCATATTTTGAATTATTGGGCGTTTCAATTTGGGGTGGATTTTCATCTTGTGCGCAGCTCAGTTGTAGGTAAAAAAAGGAGGCAAACAATAAAATATAGCGTTGTTTCATAAGTTTTGAATTATAGATTTAAACAAGTCTCATATAAGTTCCACGAACATAACAAATTTTTGTCTTTGATAGGCCTGTGAAAGCAAAAAGATATCCGAAAACGACTAAAATTTAAGATAAAATTTAGCTCTAAAACAGGTTTTAGCAAACTGCAACAAGGCGGCATTATTTAGGGTGTTAAAAAGCTATTGAGAAATTCAATGGAATTATAAGCAATTCAAATGGAAACAGGCTATCGGATTGATTGAAAATAGCTACTTTTAAAAAAAAATTAAAGCAATCTACTATGGATCATAACAACAATTCAAATGACCCAGGAAAATGCCCTTTCCTTAACGGCTCCATGAAGCAAGCAGCAGGGACCGGAACAACAAATCGCGATTGGTGGCCTAATCAGCTTAACCTAAGCATTTTGAGACAACATTCCAAAGCCTCTAACCCTATGGGGGCTCAATATGATTATGCCAAAGCCTTTAATGCATTAGACTATGAAGCAGTAAAACAAGATCTTTATGATTTAATGACCGATTCCCAAGAATGGTGGCCAGCTGACTATGGTCATTATGGTCCATTTTTTATCCGCATGGCTTGGCACAGCGCCGGGACCTACCGAATTGCAGATGGTCGTGGAGGAGCAGGAGCAGGAACATTGCGATTTGCACCCCTAAATAGTTGGCCAGATAATGCCAACCTTGACAAAGCTAGAAAATTGTTATGGCCAATTAAACAAAAATATGGAAGTCAACTTTCCTGGGCAGACCTTATGGTATTGACAGGAAACTGTGCATTAGAATCTATGGGCTTTAAAACCTTTGGTTTTGGTGGCGGTCGTGTTGATGTTTGGGAACCCGAAGAAGATATTTATTGGGGTGTTGAAGGAGAATGGCTAGGAGACAAACGCTATTCTGGAGACCGAGAGTTAGAAAATCCTTTGGCCGCTGTGCAAATGGGATTGATTTATGTGAATCCTGAAGGGCCTAATGGTAAGCCAGATCCTTTGGCTTCAGCGAGAGACATCAGAGAAACCTTTGGTCGTATGGCCATGAATGATGAAGAAACAGTTGCCTTGATTGCCGGAGGACATAGTTTTGGAAAAACACACGGTGCTGCCTCTCCTGATCAATATGTTGACGTTGAGCCAGCAGCGGCTGGTATTGCTGAGCAAAGCTTAGGTTGGAAAAACACTTTTGGTACCGGAAACGCAGGAGATACCATCACCAGTGGTCTTGAGGGAGCTTGGACCACCACTCCTACTCAATGGAGTAATAACTACTTTGAAAACCTTTTTGGCTATGATTGGGAACTCACTAAAAGTCCTGCAGGTGCTTATCAGTGGAAGCCTAAAGATGGAGCTGGAAGTGGACTCGTGCCCGATGCACATGACTCTTCTAAAACCCATGCACCCACCATGCTAACAAGTGATATTGCATTAAGAGAAGATCCTGCCTATGAAGCAATTTCAAGACGTTTTTATGAAAATCCTGACGAATTTGCTGATGCTTTTGCCCGTGCCTGGTTTAAATTGACACACCGAGATATGGGACCCAAGTCACTATACTTAGGGCCTGAAGTGCCCAAAGAAGATTTAATTTGGCAAGATCCAATTCCTGTTCCTTCTCACCCTTTAGTAGATGCTAAAGACATTGCCTATCTGAAAAGTTTAATTTTAGATAGTGGTTTGAGTGTGTCTGAATTGGTTGGAACTGCTTGGGCATCTGCTTCTACCTATAGAGGCTCAGACAAAAGAGGTGGGGCTAATGGAGCTCGCATTCGCTTTGCGCCACAAAACAATTGGAAAGTGAACAATCCAGCCCAACTTCAAAAAGTTTTGTCTGCTCTTGAAAAAGTTCAAGACGAATTTAATGGAGCGCAAGGCAAGCAAATTTCTATGGCTGATCTCATTGTGCTAGGTGGTGCCGCTGCTATTGAAAAAGCAGCCAAAGATGCTGGACATGAGCTCGAAGTACCTTTCACTCCTGGTAGAGGTGATGCATTAGAATCTCAAACAGATGCTGCATCATTTGATGTATTAGAGCCCGCTGCTGATGGATTTAGAAACTATATGAAAACACATTATACTGTGAGTGCCGAAGAAATGTTGCTTGACAAAGCCCAACTTATGACCCTTACGGCTCCTGAAATGACAGTGTTAGTAGGTGGAATGCGAGTCTTAAATGCAAACTTTGACGGTTCCCAACATGGTGTGTTTACTGAACGTCCGGGTGTGTTGTCAAACGATTTCTTTTTGAATTTATTAGACAATGGATTAGAGTGGAAAGCAACTTCAGAACACGAAGATGTTTTTGAGGGCCGTGACTATAAAACGGGTACCCTTAAATGGACTGGTACACGTGTTGATATGATTTTTGGATCTAATTCTGAATTGCGTGCTTTAGCAGAAGTCTATGGAAGTAGTGATTCAGAACACAAATTCATGCAAGACTTTGTGGCTGCCTGGAATAAGGTAATGGAATTAGATCGTTTTGATTTAAAACAATAAGGTAAATTTTTTACCATTCTTAGTTGAATCCCCTTTTTCGAAAGGGGATTTTTTTTACGATTTGATAAACAACAGCGGTTGTATACCAACCAAGAAAAATATAAGTGTAGAAGGAAGTGAAAAAAGTCGGGATGACTGGATTCGAACCAGCGACCACACGCACCCCATGCGTGTACGCTACCAGACTGCGCCACATCCCGAATTTGTTCGGATATTTTGTCGGGGTGGCAGGATTCGAACCTGCGACCTCCTGCTCCCAAAGCAGGCGCGATGACCGGGCTACGCTACACCCCGAAAAATGATGAGCGCAAATATAAGCTTTCTAAAAAATACAGGCAATGGAAACCGAACAATATTTAGGGAAGATCATTTTCTGTTATATCGCAATTGAGACATTCTAACTCTTCTTGATTCATTTTCCAGAAATGACCTGCCATTTGCTGGCGATTGAACGCCTGATTGTTGGCTATTCGCCAGGGCAATAAAGCAGTTATTGCGGGAGAAAGATAAATGACTTGTTGGTTTTTAAGCCAAACAATGATTTCCACTTTTTGTTGGGGAGCTCTTTTGGACTTTTCTATAAACCATTCCTTTGGAAAAAAAAGATTATTTTGTTGTTGGTTAAATCCATATTGAAGGGCTTTGGCATTTGCTAAAGCATTTTCATAATTTTTGCCGGAGGCCTTTCTTATAATTTCAACTTTGTTTTGTGTGTCGAAGCCCTGTTTAAGTTTCAATCTAACTTTTTCACCCAACAACTGGGTTTTTCCTAAACTGTCTTTAAAATAAACGATGCCTCTTTTTTCCCAATAAGCGGTGTTGGGCGCCAAGGTTTTTTGCAATTGGAATTGCAAGGTGTCTTGAGGGCTGTGGAACAGATTATGACTGGTTTTAAATTCTGTGTTGAGGGTATATTTGTCATATTCTAAAAAAACGTAGATAGACATGGCTAGTAGGCTCACCAACCAAATAACCAGAAGAATGACACCTGCTGATTTGCCAAACCATTGCTTTTGAGGGGCCAATGCTAAATTTCCCAGCATAAACAGAAACAATAACGGAATCATGCCAATAATAAAAATAGCTAAGGCCAACAAGGTGATTACAATGGGGGTATTGCCCCAGAGATGCAAGGTGATAGGCCAATCAATGCTTTTAAAGATAAAAAACAACGCAAAAGCTACACACCAAGACAATGAGGCCACAACGGACACAAAGAGTAAAAGGAAGCCGACTAACTTAAGCGCTACTTTTACGATTCCGCCAATAAGATCGGCTAAAAAATCGAAGAAATTTCTGGACTTTTTTTTTAATTGTCCCCCCACCGCATCATAATCAACATTTTTAACCCGTTCGCTTACCTCTTCAAATTCTTCTCTAATTTTCTTCTCTATGGTGGAAATGTTAATGGGTTTTCCTTTCATACGAAGTTTATCTGCCGTGGTTTTGGCTTCCGGCACGATGCTATAAAAGACTAGGTAAATGAGAATGAAAGAGCCTGCGGAAAAAAGAGCTAGCACTAACCAAATAAGACGAATCCATGTGGGGTCAAAACCAAAATAATGGCTGATGCCGGCCGCTACACCTCCTATATATTTATCATCTGGGTCACGAAACAGTTTTTTTGAAGAAAATGTCGTAGCCGAATTGGGTTCTTTTTCTGCTTCCTGAGAATCTTCCTCAAATTCGTTGGGGGCACCTAAAATTTCGATTACATTTTTAACATCATTTTGATTGACCACATAAGCGCTATTTTTTTTACGTTCTTGAAACAATTCGGCAATACGCGCTTCTATGTCGTCCATAATGTCTTCGCTGCCCTCTGTGTTTTTAAACGTTTCTTTTAGTTGGTTTAAATATTCTTTGAGCAATAAATAGGCAACTTCATCAATGGTGAAGGCTGTGTTGGCTAGATTGATGTTAACGGTTTTGTTCATATTCTATTTTTTATTGGTTTGGGTAATGTTGTTAACCGATTGGTTTAATTCTGTCCAGGCTCCCTTAAGTGCTGCTAAGAAAACCTTTCCCTCAGCGGTGATGGTATAATACTTTCGAGGAGGTCCACCGGTAGACTCTTCCCACCGGTAGGTGAGAAAATTGGCGTTTTTAAGTCTGTTTAAAAGAGGATATAAAGTTCCTTCTACCACCAACATTTTACTCTGCTTGAGCGCCAAGAGAATCTCTGAGCTGTAAAGATCTTTTTGCTTGAGAAGGGAAAGAATGCAGAACTCTAAAACACCCTTTCTCATTTGGGCAACTGTGTTTTCAATTTTCATGACCTGTATTTAGGTTATGCAAATATATGTATAAAAAAAGGTAGTATGCAATACATACTACCTATTTTTAACATTTTCACAACATTTAGGTTTGATCTATTGACTTACATTTAGATAATCTAAATAATTAAAAATGCTCTATTCGCGTGGGTTGATTTTTTATAAAGCGGTACTTAGAAAAGTAAGTTTTGACGCCCCTCTCTTTTACAAAGAGTTACAGAAGGCCTATGCCCATTTAGAATATGACGAAGTACTTTTGTTGAATCGTTGGGTCCTTCAATTCGTCAAAAAGAATCCACAACTCAACAACCCTTCTACTGTTTAAGTTCCTTTGGGAGCTATGATCCGAACTTCATCCAATTGAATCAATGCCCGCACAACGCCCGTAATAAGTTCGTGCAATGCATTGATGATGGGAGCTTTTAATTGGGCCTT
The DNA here is from genome assembly GCA_964386915.1 of uncultured Flavobacteriaceae bacterium. Lineage (GTDB taxonomy): Bacteria > Bacteroidota > Bacteroidia > Flavobacteriales > Flavobacteriaceae > JADHMP01. Next base: position 121,306 of record CAYLUQ010000002.1, read on the forward strand.
GGAATAGATTAGACTAATTTCTCGCGCCGGAGCAGGTGCTTCAAAATTGCGCAAATTTTCTTTTGCTTTTTCACTCATATGCAGCGTTTGTAAGTAGGGGAGTAGTGTCATGCCCAATCCTTCATCGGCAAGATGTATTAGGGTTTCAAAGCTTCCGCTTTTCAAATCAAACTTAGGATGTTTTTGATTTTTGGTTTGGCAGAGATTTAAAACGTGTTGCTTAAAACAATGTCCGTCTTCTAACACAAGCATTTCTGTATTTTCTATGGCCTCTGTAGAGAGTGTTTTGCTTTTGGCCAATCCATGGGAGGGAGGCACATAGCCTACAAAGGGTTCATAATAGAGAGGTCTCTCATTAATTTTATCATGGTTAAGGGGAGTGGCAGCGATGCCAGCATCTAGTTTGCCCTCTATCAATAGCAGCTCCATGGTTTCTGTGGTGCGTTCTTCAATTTTAAGATCTACCTTAGGATATTTCTTAATAAATGTATTCAGAAAAAGAGGAAGAAGGGTTGGCATTACGGTGGGCAAAATGCCGAGGTGAAAAGGACCGGCTATCACCCCTTTTTGCATTGCCACTATATCCTCTACGCGTTGGGTTTCCTCTAATATAACCTTGATTTGGGTTAAGATTTTTTCTCCTATAGGCGTGGTTTTGATGGGCTTGGCATTTCGATTGAATAATTTGACACCCAGTTCCTCTTCCAGCTTTTGCACTTGCATGCTCAGGGTTGGTTGGGTTACAAAGGATTTTTCGGCAGCCAATGTGAAATTGCCATAACGTGCTACGGCGAGCGTATATTCAAGTTGCGTTATTGTCATTTACATATCTTATTGTTTTGCAAATATAATAAGAAAATATTATAGGTAAGGATTATATATAGGTTTATCGCCTTTAAAAGCAGCTGTTAGTTCGGCTAAAAATAGAGTTTTACTTATTCTTATTATTAAAGGTATAATAAAAACTTATTCATCTACAACTTCAACTTCCATAAATACATTGTGAATAGGAGCCTCCCTGTTGTCAATAGGCAGTTTGTTGATTTGATCTACCACGTCCATCCCCTCAATTACTTTTCCAAAAGGAGTATAGCCACCGTCTAAGTGATAGGCACCCGGAGATTGAACCACGATAAAAAATTCAAACGGAGATGCTCTTTTATAAGGATTTTCAATTTCACTACTAGGAACTGATAAAACACCTCGGTGGTGGGAGTGTCCTTTCCGATTATCGTTGGTGAGCAAATAGCGCCCAATTTCTCCTCTTTTGCGCGACGTTTCATAGCTATCAGAATTACCCCCTTGTATAATAAAATTGGGCACCACCCGATGAAAAGTAGTGCCGTTAAAATATTTTTTACGGGTTAAATAAATAAAATTTGCCCGATGATAGGGCGTGTCTTCAAAGAGTTCTACCAGAATATCTCCAAAGCGGGTTTTAATGCGAACCTTTTTTTCAGGATGCTCTTTGGCATAGTCAAAAAAGAAGGGAATCGCATTTTTGTCATCGAGTAAAAATGGTTTTTCTTCCTTTTGGTTTTCTTTTGCCGTTTCTTTTGCC
>CAYLUQ010000002.1:122966-166171 GCA_964386915.1 uncultured Flavobacteriaceae bacterium
TTAGAGGGCTGGTTTTGCCCACAATTCACCAAAAGTAACAGCCATAAAAGAGGAATGCTTATTTTTGAATAGCGCATGAAAAATTCTTTTTTTGAACAATTAGCTCTAAAATTACAAGAAATATCAGAAACCTCGGCCTTAGAGTCTTGGCCTATTGCCCCGCCTCATCGAAAAGAACTAGTGGAGCAAGCTCAATTAAAGAAAGACGCTTATAGACCTGCGGCTGTAATGATATGTTGCTATCCCAATGAAGAAAATCAATATAGTTTTCCAGTAATTAAAAGACAAAATTATAAAGGTATTCATGCACATCAAATGGGACTACCTGGTGGCAAACCCCTCCCCGGTGATGACACCCTTTGGCATACGGCTCTTCGAGAATGTGAAGAGGAATTGGGCATTCAAGCCTCTCAAGTGCGCTATATTGGCACCTTATCTGAAGTCTATATTCCTCCCAGCAAATTTAAGGTGACCCCCTTTGTGGCCCAGCTTGAATCAAAACCTAAATTTGTTTTAGAACAGCGAGAAGTGGCCCAAGTCTATCAATTGTCTTTACAAACACTCAGGGAGCAAGTCATTTCTTATCAACAAATGCAAATGGCAGATAAACTTGTGCGAATGCCAGGGTTTCAATTGGAGTCCCAATTCATTTGGGGAGCAACCGCCATGATCCTTTATGAATTTAAAGAAATCCTAAAGGCGTTGAATGAAGGAAATTGATATCTTTGAGTAGAATTTAAACGAATGCTCCTCTTTAAAAGAAATCCTTTTGGACACTACTTGATTTTAAAAAAGTGGTTGATCCGATACTTGGGAATCATGACGCACCGTCGTTATCGGGGCTTTAATCAATTGCACATTGAAGGGTCAGAAATAATCAAAAATTTACCCGATACAAACGTGCTTTTTATTGCCAATCACCAAACCTACTTTGCCGATGTTGTGGCTATGTTTCATGTGTTCAATGCTAGTTTAAGTGGTCGCATAAATTCCATCAAAAATGTGGGCTACTTATGGCACCCTAAACTCAATATTTATTTTGTGGCCGCTAAGGAAACCATGCGAGCGGGATTAATTCCTCGGATTTTAGCCTACGCCGGATCGGTTTCTATAGAACGAACCTGGAGAGAAGCGGGCAAAGACATTAAGCGTCCTGTAAAAATGAGTGACGTAAAGAACATTGGAACTGCCCTTCACGATGGTTGGGTCATTTCTTTTCCACAAGGCACCACCCGCCCTTTTCAACCGGTGAGAAGAGGAACTGCTCATATCATCAAAACCCATAAACCCATTGTAATTCCCATTGTGATTGATGGTTTTAGACGCTCGTTTGATAAAAAGGGGTTGTTGATTAAGAAAAGAGGCATTCTACAATCCATGGTCATCAAACCCCCTATGGAGATTGATTATGACCAAGAAACTCCGGATGCTATCATTGAAAAAATCCAATATGCCATTGAACAACACCCTTCGTTCTTAAAAGTGATTCCCAAAGAAGAGTTAGAAGCCCAGCGCCAATTGGATAAACAAAGAAGATGGGATTTTGATGAAAATTCTAAAACGGAATCAAAGCCGCACAACTGATTCTAGCTCCAGCAGCCCCCGATGGTTGGGAGGTCAAATCGTCTTCTCCTTGGTGCACAATGATGGCTTTTCCCATGATGTTTTTGGTTTCATCAGCACAGCCCAAACACCACAAATCGGTTTCAAATTTCACCATGCCGTGGCCAGAAGCATCGGCTTCAAAATTGCCAATATCGCCACGGTGAAACCCGCTTTCTGCTCCCCAAGAACCGTGATTTTCAAATGTTGGATTCCAATGTCCTCCTGTAGATTTTCCGTCCTCTGAAGAACAATCCGCTTTTTCATGTAGGTGAATAGCGTGTGGTCCGGGGGTGAGTCCGTTTATATGCGCTTCTAACTTCACTTTTCCATTGCTTTCCGTAAGGGTGACTTCTCCCTCGGTTTCGCTATTGCTTTTAGGGTCTAAGCCAAGTTTAATTTTCTTTACTTTTTCCTTTTTAGTGGCATCTGTTTGCTCATATTTTTGGGTAACTGTTTTTACCTTTTCAGTCACTTCGTCTTGTGCACCTTCAAAGATTTGAATTTCTTCAGATATCTTTCCGTTTTTATCAGTAATGATAGTAACGGTTGCTTTAGTGCCACTTTCAGTAGCATCCATTTTAACTTCAACTTTAATTTCTTCTGATTTTTCTTTTTTGTTTTGTTGACAAGCAAAAAGTAGCAGTGAGAACATAACAAGTAGGGCTGATGAAATACGCATAACAATTAATTTAAATTTGTCTAAAGTTACGGCATTCTCAATTAATTATAAAAGAACAGAAGCCGCACGTTTGAATAAAAAACGAGCAAAGCCTTATCTTTGTCTAAAATTGCAAATGAAAAACATCTTGTTTTTAGGGCTATTTCTTGTGCTAGGCTGCAAAACCAATTATACCGTTGTACCTTTTGCGGAACAAGGCATTCCCACTCCACCAAACTATCAAAATCCAGAGGCCTGGGCTGTTTTGCCGGCGAGCTATCCAAAAGAAGCTACACTGTTGTCTAAAGAATCGCCTAACAAGGCTGTAGATGTGTTTTATGTTTACCCTACACTTTTAACCGATCGTAAAAATACGGCGTGGAACGCAGATGTAACCCTAGAAGCAACACGACAGGAAGTTCTCAATACCCCTGTTCAATATCAAGCTTCCGCTTGGGCTGCCGCAGGAAATGTATATGTTCCCTATTATCGGCAAGGCCATTATAGGGGCTATGTAAATCCCTATACAAGCGATGGAAAAAAAGCCTTTGCAGTGGCCTATGAAGATGTGAAGCGTGCTTTTACCTATTATTTAGAACACTACAACCAAGGCAAACCCATTATTTTAGCCAGTCATAGCCAAGGGAGTCACCATATCAAACAAATAGTAAAAGATTTTTTTGACAACACGCCTCTCCAAAACCAGCTGATTGCAGCTTATTTAGTGGGAATTAAAGTGCTTCCTGATGAATTTAAAACCATAAAGCCAATGTATTCAGCTTCTGAAACGGGAGGTTTTGTAAGTTGGAATACCTATAAAAAAGGGCATTTACCCAAAACCTATGCCAGTTGGTATAAAGGGGGAGTTGCCGTTAATCCTATTACATGGGATGACGCTTCTCTAGGAACGGTTGACAATCATAAAGGGGTGCTCAATAGCGACTTAAAGATTTACCCCAAAGCCTTAACCGTTGAGCGAATTGATGGTATGATTTGGGCCAGTGTTCCCAAAATTCCGAAGCGGTTTTGGTTATCATTTATCAAAAACTACCACTTTGCCGATATCAATTTATTTTGGGCCGATATTCAGCAAAACGCTCTTGAACGCGTTATGGCTTGGAAGAAATTAAATGGTAAAATATGACCTTAGAGACGCTTTTTAACCTTGCTAAAGACCATTGGATTCGGGCTAAAAACGATAAAAAGCACCCTTTTCGCTATTTTACTTTGGCAACCGTTAATGCAGAAGGATTGCCCAAAACCCGAATGGTGGTTTTAAGAGATTTTGATGTACAGCATTTTACATTTACCCTCTATACTGATGCTCGTTCCAATAAGGTAAAGGACTTGCAACATCAAAAGAATGTACAGTTGTTTTTTTATCATCCCAAAAAACAAATTCAGCTCATTGTAGAAGCCGAGTTAGTGCAGCAGGATGCTCCCAAGGCATTATTTTTAAAATTACCCCCTTCAGCCCAAAAAGATTATACGACCAGTTTGGCTCCTGGCTCCTTGCTTGAACCGGAAATTGAACTGCTCTATGAGTCGCATCAAAATTATTTTATGCGTTTGGTTTTTGAAGCCAAGACTATTGAAATACTCCAATTGAGTAGACCGCAGCATCAACGAGCCCGATTTATAGCGGGTTCTCAAGGATGGAAAAAGGATTTTTTAGTGCCTTAACAATTCCCTTAAAAAAGAAAATTTTGTACTTTTCATGAAATTGAATTGATAGGAAAACGCGATCGCTCTACGGGCTCCTGTTCTCCTGAAAAGAGAAAACTCATGGAAAGACGAAAATTTATTAAAAAAGGCCTAACTGCCAGCAGCATTTTTATTGTCCCTCGGCACGTTTTGGGTGGTGTAGGCTATATACCACCAAGTGATCAGTTAAATATCGCCGGCATTGGGGTTGGTGGAAAAGGACGCAGTGATTTAGAAAATGCTTGGGGGAAAGGGCAGGCCCGTGTGGCCGCTTTGTGTGATGTTGACCTCCAGGGAGATCACGGTGTTAAACAAAGCATCAAACGTTTTCCAGAAGCTAAGTTTTACCAAGACTTTAGAACGCTTTTGGATCAAGAAAAAGATTTGGATGCTGTCACCATCTCAACCCCTGACCATACCCATGGCGTAATTGCCTCTCATGCCATGCAAAGTGGAAAGCATGTATATGTTCAAAAGCCTTTAACACACAATATTAAAGAAGCCCGTTGGCTTCAAAATCTGGCCCGAAAAGAACAACGGGTTACACAAATGGGTAACCAAGGTGCTTCTAATCCAGAGCAATTAAAAGTTCAAAAGTGGGTCAATGATAAAGAAATTGGACTCATTTCAGAAGTCTATGTTTGGACCAACAGACCTGTATGGCCACAAGGTGGTAAAAAGCCTGAAGCCAATTCAAGTTTAAAGCCAGGATCATTGGATTGGGATTTATGGCTGGGTCCAGCCCCTGAAACGGACTATGTCCCCAATATGCATCCCTTCAATTGGAGAGGTTGGTGGGATTATGGCACCGGAGCGCTAGGCGATATGGGCTGTCATATTATTGACATCCCTTTTAAAGCCTTGGCACTTCACTACCCTACAGATGTAGAGTGTAGCGTGGGAACCATCTATGAAAAAATGTGGACGGCTAACTATTTTCCAGAGGGATGTCCTCCATCTGCCACTGTAACTCTCCATTTTGATCCTACCCCAAAAAACAACAAGCGAATTAAAATGGTTTGGACAGACGGCGGCATTCGTCCTTCTCACCCGGACCTATTGCCCCCCGATGTTGAAATTGAATCAAATGGCATTATTATGGTGGGTGAAAAAGGGGTGATAACCTCCGGAGTATATGGAAATAACCCAAAGCTCTATAAACCGGGAGAACCTGTGCAAGAAGGAGAAGAACTTGCCAAAATTGACCTGCCAGAATTTGGGCATCAGCATCAATGGATTCAAGCTTGCAAAGCCGGGTTTAATTCAAAAGAACACAAAGCCTTAACGTCTTCTTTTGATTATTCAGTTCCCTTAACCGAAACGGTTTTGATGGGAAATATTGCCATTAGGAGTTATTTGTTAAGAAAAGGAACGGGTCAAAATGCCCCCTATATAGGAAGAAAAAAATTGCTCTGGGATGGTGCTAAAATGAATATCACCAATCTGGAGGAGGCCAACCAATTTGTTGGAAGAGATTATAGAGAGGGGTGGTCACTTTGAGCAATCGTAAAATGAAGGTTGTAGTTACAGGAGGGTTAGGCTATATAGGATCGCATGTAGCTATTCTTTTGTTGGAGCTTGGGCATGATGTTATTATTGTGGACAATTTTTCCAACAGTTCTCCTGCTGTGCTCAAACGTATTGAGTCCATCACAAAGAAAAATCCAACTTTTGAAGCACTCGATCTAAAAAAGCAGATTGATGTTAAAACACTTTTTTCAATACACAAGCATATTGATGGCATAATCCATTTTGCAGCTCTTAAGGCGGTTGGAGAAAGTGTAGAACAGCCTTTGCGCTATTATGAAAACAATCTACACAGTTTAATATATTTACTTGAAGAAGTAGTTCTTCAGTCAATACCGCTCATCTTTAGTTCTTCATGTACTGTTTATGGAGAACCTGATGCCGTTCCCATAGCTGAATCGGCTCCCCTTAAAGCTACTATTTCGCCCTATGGAGCCACCAAACAAATGGCGGAAACTATTATTCAAGATGTTTGTGTGGCTAACCCCACCTTTAATGCCGTTTTATTGCGCTATTTTAATCCTATAGGAGCGCATCCGTCGGCTCAAATTGGAGAAATACCCCAGGGTGTTCCAGCCAACTTGGTGCCCTACCTCACCCAAACTGCCATTGGGAAAAGAGAGCAACTCAAAGTTTTTGGAGCCGACTATCCCACACCTGATGGCAGTTGTATTCGAGACTATATTCATGTAATGGATTTGGCTCAAGCACATATCAACAGTTTAGAATTTTTGTGGAATAAAAAGCAAGAAACAAATTGTGAAGTCTTTAATATTGGCACTGGAAAAGGATATTCTGTTTTGGAATTGATTAAGACTTTCCAAGAAGCTACCGGCCAACAAGTAAACTACAGCCTAACAGAAAGACGTCCTGGAGACATCATGCAAGCCTATGCTAATCCTCAAAAGGCAGAAGCAATTTTGGGTTGGAAAGCACAATATAGTTTAGCTGAAGCCCTTAGTAGTGCTTGGGAATGGGAAAAGCGATGGCAACAAGAGCAATCCTCAAACAATGAATAAGGTCATTTGGATTACGGGAGCCTCTTCTGGTATTGGGGCAGAATTAGCCCGGCAATATGCCGCTGAAAAAGAAGTTAGTCTCATTTTATCAGCTCGAAGAGAAGAACAACTAAAAGAGGTGAAAGCCAGTTGTAATCCCCAAACTCCCATTGCTATTCTTCCTTTTGACTTAAACGATTTTGAGCATGCAGCAGCAAATGTTGCTCAAGCCCTTTCCTTTTATGGTCAAATTGATTTGCTGATTAACAACGGTGGAATAAGTCAACGTTCTATGATAGTTGGCACTCAATTTTCGGTTTTTCAAAAATTGATGGAAGTAGACTATTTAGGTACGGTTGCCCTTTCGCACGCTTTATTGCCTCATTTTATAGCGCAAAAAAGAGGGCATTTTGCAGTAGTAACTAGCGTGATGGGCAAATATGCTTCTCCCTACAGAGCGGGCTACTGTGGAGCCAAACATGCTTTACATGGTTTTTTTGATGCTTTGCGAATGGAACATCAGAAAGATAATATTAATGTTACACTAGTTTGCCCCGGTTTTGTGCAAACCCAAATCACTATTAATGCCCTAACCGAAAATGGTTTACCATTAGGGAAAGATGATCCAGGAACTGCTAAAGGGCTAGATCGAGCTTATTTTTGTAAGAAAATGCGTAAAGCCATAGCTCAAAAAAAATGGGAAGTCTATTTTGGAAGAAAAGAGAAATTGGGCGTCTATTTGAAGCGTATTTCAAATCGTTTGCTCCATAATATTGTATTGAGAAGTAATGTTCGATAAAAATGTAAAAACGAAATAATTATGAAAACAAATGAGAAATGGAACCGCAGAACTGCGCTTAAGTCTATGGCTGCCGGAGCAGCTTCACTAGCCATAGGAAATGCGGCAAGTGCTGCTCCAAAAAACGAGGAACATATGGAAACCAACCTGAAAGGAAACATTAATCATTCTGTTTGCAAATGGTGTTTTGGAAACATTCCCTTAGAAGAGTTTGCCCCTAAAGTAAAATCAATGGGATTGATGGGAATAGACTTGATTGGCCCAGATGGGTGGGATGTTTTAAAAGCCAATGGCCTAGAAAGCACCATGTGTAATGGAGCAGAACTCAATTTAGTGGATGGCTTTAACGATCCAAAATTTCACGATGCTTTAGTAAAACGATATGAAGAGCATATTGATTTAGTGGCCAAAGCCGGATTTAAAAACCTGATTTGCTTCAGCGGCAACAGAAGAGGAATGGATAATGAAGTGGGACTTAAAAACTGCATAACAGGCCTGAAAAGAATTTTAGGTAGAGCGGAAAAAAGAGGGGTCGTGTTGCATATGGAATTGCTTAATTCAAAAGTAGACCATAAAGATTATATGTGTGACAAATCGGATTGGGGAATTGCATTATGCAAGGCTTTAGACTCTGATAATTTTAAACTACTTTACGATATCTATCACATGCAAATTGACGAAGGTGATGTGATTCGAACCATTCAAGAATCGCACCAATATTTTGGCCATTATCATACAGCTGGTGTTCCCGGACGTCATGAAATTGAAGAAGAACAAGAGCTCTACTATCCGGCCATCATGCGTGCCATTGTAGCTACTGGATTTAAAGGAGTTGTGGCACAAGAATTTATTCCTGCTAACAAAACCAATAAAGGACTCGATTCTCTCGCTAAAGCCGTATCTATTTGTGATGTATAACAAAGAGACATAAAAAACAGTATTAGCACTGGCTAGCAATAAAAAAACCCTTACAACTTGTAAGGGTTTTTCTGTATGATTTTGATTTAATGGGGTTACTTAATTGACCCGTATTTCAGCTCTTCTTTCAATTTGAGCACGTCTGTTATTTTTTCTGCCTTGCACCGTGTTGTTATCACCAACCGGTCTATTTTCTCCATGACCAACGGTATGAAGTCTAGCAGCATCTATTCCTTTACCAACCAAATAGGCCTTAACGGCATTGGCACGTCTTTCGGATAGCGTTTGATTATAACTTTCACTACCATCACTAGAGGCATGGCCTTCAATGGTAATACTGGCTTTTGGATATTGATTCAACAACCCTACTAAGTCATCTAAATTAGAGATGTAAATATCTCTTAAGTCTGATTTACTGCTGTTGAATAGAATTTTGGCTTTTTCACTGTTGATAAAGTCAATTAGAGCGGTAGGCTCCATTTGTTCAGGACATCCATCATTGGAAGCAGGACCTGCTTCATTAGGGCATTTATCAACGTTATCGGCAACTCCATCACCATCAGCGTCACCCCAAGGGCATCCACCATTGGCAACTTCTCCGGCCACATCAGGACAGCGATCTTCATTGTCAGCCACACCATCATCATCAGAATCTGGGCAGCCATTCATAGCAGCTGTACCAGGCTTGTCTGGACAGGCATCTTCGGAATCGGCTATACCATCTCCATCACGATCAGGGCAACCTTGTAAGGCCTCTGTTCCAGCTTCGTTAGGACATTTGTCTTTATTGTCTGGAATGCCATCTCCATCACTATCGGGACAACCATCAAATTCTTTAAGCCCAGGAATATCGGGACAAACGTCCTTTTGATCTGAAACACCATCTTTGTCGGCATCACCAGCTCCAAAATTATAACTCAGACCAATGATGTGTTGCAAATGTTTGTAAGAGTGCGATTCGTAGGCTGAACGATAGGAAGTGCTAGCGTTTATGGCCCAATTGTCATCGAGGAAGAAATTGGCCCCAATACCTCCCAAAATGGTTTTGGAAGTTTCTTTTGAGGGCAAAAAGCCATATCCCTTGCTGTCATCACCAAATTTGGAAAAGCCAAATCCGGCAAATAGGTAGGGAATCACCTTGCTTTCGGAAAGGTTGTATTTTAAAATACCATCCAAAGAAGTGTAATCTAGTTTGGTATTATTGTTTGACACATTGTTCAAGGCGTATTGAACTCCGACAGAAAAGCCAGAATTAATATAGCGTGATAAGCTCAATGCCGGTAACCCAAAATGAGTTCCTTTTTCAACATTGTCACCTTGTAGGTTAATGAGGTCTGTTCCCACCGAAATAGCCCAAGGATTTTCAGCCGTTTGTGCAAATACAGAAGTGCTGAAAAAAACAAGAGCAAGGGGGATAAATAGGTAAGAAATGATTTTTTTCATAAGTAAGAAGTTTAAAGTACATCAAAGATAATAAAAAAAACACTTTAAAGGTGTGTTTTAAACCTCTCAAAACAAAGAAGATTCCAAAAAAAAACACCCCAAATTTAGTTTTAGTCAAATAAGGGGTGTATTCGAAAAAAATAGTTAGACTATCTCAGGTACCTCAAATCCTGCTCTATAGTTTCGAGTCAGCATTTTGTCAGCTTCTGGATCGTTTACAAATTTTTCAGCTTCAGGATTGAAAGTCAGTACTTTACCCGTTCTGTAGGCAATATTGCCTAAGTGGGCTAAACCAGAAGATAAATGTCCGGTTTCAATAGGGCCATTTAATTTACTGGCATCGTGACTTCTAACCGCTTCAATGAAGTTTTGGAAGTGCCCATCGGTTCCGCCGCTACCTCGGTCCATACCAGAAGATTCCATTTGTCCATCATCACCTGATTTTCCAGGCGTTCTGTCTTTACCTAAATAGGTTTTGTATTTGCTATAGCCTTCTACCACTAAAATTCCTTTGTCGCCATAGAAGATATTTCCTACAGTAGCACCATCTTCCGTATTGGTACACCAGGGGCGCACTTCAAACTGAATGATTTTCTTTTCTTCAGGATAATGATAAACTGAGGTAAGTACTTCGGGCACTTCTTTACAGTCATCCCATAAAAATTTGCCCCCCATAGAGGTAATTTTAGTAGGTAGCCCTACATCGAGTCCCCACATACAAAGATCTGTTTCATGAATACCTTGATTACCAACGTCTCCATTTCCATAATCCCAATGCCAGTGCCAGTTATAATGAACTAAATTACGGGTAAAAGGTCTTTTAGGAGCGGGTCCTGTCCATAGATCGTAGTCTAGGCCATCGGGAACGGCAGAAAACCCTTTATCTCCAATATCACCTCGCCAACGGAACACAAGTCCGCGTGCCATATACACATTGCCAATATAGCCGTTGCGTATCAAATCAATGGCTTCATTAATAGCGGGGGAGCTTCTCAACTGCACACCATGTTGCACAATTCGATCGTATTTTTGTGCCGCTTCCACCATTTTTCTTCCTTCGTATATGTTATGCGACCCTGGTTTTTCTACATAAACATCTTTTCCGGCTTGACACGCCCAGATCACAGAAAGGGCATGCCAATGATTAGGGGAGGCAATGCTCACCACATCTATGTCTTTGTTGTCCATAACCTTTCGGAGGTCTTGTTCTAAGGCCACCTTTTGATTGTATTTTGAGGTAAACTCTTTTTGTCTTTGTTCAAGTACTTTAACATCTGGGTCACAAAGCGTGGTGATACTCACATTTTTTTGCTTCATTAGGCTGCTAATGTGATTTTTTCCTCGCCCGTTAACGCCTAAAACGGCCGCGTTAATTCGGTCATTGGCGCCAAACACTTTAGACGATAAAATAGTAGGGGCTACAATTGTTGCTGAACTGGCAGCTGCTGTCTTTTTAAGAAAAGAGCGTCTGGTTTCTTTCATTGTTTGTTTGTAAAATTAGTTAGTTGACCATGAAGATAATTAAATTTCTTGAAACTAAGAACTCAGTGCAGTTTGACAATAGGCCACACATTTTTTAATCTCTGAGAGCACATCAGAATTTTCGGGTGTGCTGTATTCATATTCGATCGTGGCTGGAAAACTATATTGCTCATCACGCATCAATTGCAAGGCTTCAACAATAGGAGTATCTCCAGTTCCCCAAGCTAAATTTTTCTTTCCGTTTTCGGGTGTTGTACGGTCTTTTACATGCATGCTCTTGATATGCATATGCTTGTCTTTCATAATTTGAAGGGGAGCTGCATTTCCAGCTGCCACATAATGACCTAAATCGAGATTAAGGGCATTATGGGAAGATTGCTTTAGGGCAGTATCCCAAAATGTAGGGGTTTGTTGTTCATGCCCATGATAGGCCACAAAAATATTTTCTTGTTGGGCCAATTTACCTAATCGCATGGTATGCATATCGTCACTTGGGTGTTCGAGCGTAACGTGTGATGCTCCTAAAGCTTTGGCAGCTTGCATGCCAAATTGAATCTCAGCATTGCTGTTCCTTTTGCTAAACAAGGCTGGTTTATAGGCATAAATAGACACGCCTTCTGCAGCATACATTTTTCTTAATTCTTCAAAAGGAGCTAAAGAAGCACCGCTGAGCCAAGCGGCAACCTCTTTCTCATAGGAAGCATTTTGTGCTCTCATTTCATTGAGCTCTTTGGTTTCATCTGCACTAATTTTTTGATCTCGTTCTTTCCGAATAAGACCGTAGTAGGCACGTCGATCCACAGATGACTCTGGTTTACCCGCAAAACTTTCGGCTGGACCTCCCATCATTTCAACAGCATTTATCCCACAGCTTTTAATGTAGGAAAGGGTAGCTTCGGCACTTTGTTCTTTTAGGGCTCTAAAAGAATAGGTGATCAAACCTAGTGTGACTCCTTCAATTGTAGCGTTGTTTTGTTTCAAATTGGGAAGATAGGCTGGTGCTCCCAAACTCAGAGAAGGTGCTACTAAAATACCTGATGAGGCAATCATCGAATTTTTTAAAAAGAAACGTCTAGATTTAAGGTTCGTTGTTTTTTGTTTCATTGTTTTAATATGTAATTGTTTGATAAATCGAATGTTATAGATAAATGTATCATACTAAAGAAAAAAGTACCTTAGCGCCAGTTAAATTTAGTGTATGCAAAATACTAAAAAATATATAGAAACAGGATTGAGGTGGTTTGGAAGAAACGATTCATTAGGGCTCGAAAATCTCAAACAAGCAGGGGCCGATTTTATTGTGAGTGCTTTGCATGAAGTTGCTGTAGGAGACGTTTGGGAAGTAGCTCAAATAAAGGCCTATCAGGCACAAATGGCAAAACATAAGCTGTTGTGGAAGGTGGTAGAAAGTCTTCCAGTGCACGAAGCCATTAAGCATCAAGGGCCAGGTTTTGAAAACTACATTGAAAATTATAAGCAAAGCATGATCAATCTTGCACAATGTGGCATCAAAACCATCACCTATAATTTTATGCCTGTTCTAGATTGGGTACGCACCAATCATCACTTTCAAAATGAAGACGGCACCCATACGCTTCAATTTGATCCTGTGGCTATGGCCTATTTTGATTGTTATATTTTAAAGCGAGAAGGGGCAAAAGACAGCTATAAAGCAAATCTTTTAGCCCAACTGGAACACTTTCATGAAGCTCACTCAGAAACCGAAAAGAAGCAACTAAAAGACTATGTGCTTTTAGGCTTGCCTGGTAGTAGTGAAGATTTTTCACTCTCAGACTTAAAAAAGCTAATGGCTCCCTATCATTCGCTGACAAAAAAAGATCTTCGGCAGAATTTAATTGATTTTTTAGAAGAAATTATACCCGTTGCACAAGCTCATAAGCTCCAAATGGCGATCCATCCAGACGACCCTCCTTTTTCTGTTTTAGGACTCCCAAGAATTGTGAGTACGGCTGACGATCTAGCAGCCCTTTTTGAAGCAGTGCCAGCTCCTGAAAATGGCTTGTGTTTTTGTTCTGGTTCGTTGGGAGCTGATCCCAATAACGATTTAAATTTAATTTTAAACACCCATAAAGAACGCGTTCACTTTTTGCACCTAAGAGATGTTCACTGTTTACCAGACGGTTCTTTTCAAGAGGCAAATCATCTTAGCGGAGATCACAATATGCGCACTCTTGTTCAAACAGCACTTGCCCTAGCCCAAGAGCGAAATATCACCTTGCCTTTAAGGCCCGATCACGGTTTTTTACATGCCTTTGAAAGCCACAAAAAGTATTATCCCGGCTATTCTCTTTTGGGCAGAATGCAAGGTTTGTCTGCTCTAAAAGGCTTGATCTATGGGCTCTCCTAATTCCACTAATTTCTATTATATTTGACCTTTTGTGAGGATGTATTATATAGGATATGACATAGGAAGTTCTTCTGTGAAAATTGCCTTGGTAGAGGCTCACACGCAAAAAGCCATTTGCGTGTTGCAAGAACCCCAAACGGAAATGCCCATAAAGGCTCTACAAGTGGGTTGGGCAGAGCAAGACCCCATGATGTGGTGGAAGCATGTTTGCGAAGGCACCCAAAGAATTATAGCTACTGCAAAAATAGATGCACAGCAAATAAAAGGCATTGGAATTTCCTATCAAATGCATGGCCTTGTTGTTTTAGACGAACATAAAAACGTTTTACGCGATGCTATTATTTGGTGTGACAGCCGAGCTGTAGCCATTGGTGATAAGGCCGCCCAAGATTTGGGTGTGGCACAATATGGAGGTCAACTCCTTAATGCGCCAGGTAATTTTACCGCTTCTAAATTAAAATGGATACAAGAAAATGAGCCCGAAATATTCGAAAAAGTAGCTTACTATATGTTGCCGGGGGATTTTATTGCCTATCAACTCACAGGAGAAATTGCCACCACCACCAATGGACTGTCAGAAGGTACACTTTGGGATTTTAAACACAACAAAGTGGCCGATTGGCTCTTAGACTATTACGGAATTGATACCGCTTTAACACCTCCTCTAACACAAAATTTTATCGATCAAGGCAAAGTGCATCAACAAGGGGCTCAAGCTACTGGACTTCCCCAAAACATTCCGGTTCGCTATCGAGCAGGTGACCAACCCAATAACGCTCTTGCCTTAAATATTTTACAAGCTGGAGAAGTTGCCGCTACTGGCGGAACTTCAGGGGTTCTCTTTGCTGTTACTGACCAACGCACTGCCAAAGAATATCACAAATACAATCATTTTGCCCATGTCAATTATGCAAATGACGCCCCGGTTTTAGGTAAATTATTATGCATTAATGGTGCAGGTATCCAATACAGTTGGCTTCGAAAAATTACACAAGAACAAGAATTTTCAAAAATGAATCAGCTAGCCGATGCGGTAGCTGTAGGCAGTGATGGCCTTGTGAATTTATCTTTTGGCAATGGGGCAGAACGCATGTTTAACAACCAAACAATTGGCTCGCATTTGGTGCATTTAAATTTAAATCAACACAGTCAAGGACATCTCTATCGCGCAGCTTTAGAAGGTATTGCATTTGCCTTTTATTACGGTTTGGAAATCATGAAAAAAGACGGTTTAGATATGCGGGTTATCCGAGCTGGCAATGATAATTTATTTCGTTCCCATCTTTTTTCCAACACCTTAGCAACTCTTGCCGGACACGAAATTGAAGTCTTTGACACAACAGGTGCTGTTGGAGCAGCTCGAGCTGCAGGAGTTGAAAAGGGAGATTTTTCTATTTTTAAAGAAAAAGCAAACAGTCTAGATCGAGTGGCCACTTTTTCACCCCAAACTCAAACAGCACCCTATTTTAAAGCCTACGAACATTGGAAAAACACACTATCAAAATTTATAAACATTTAAATAAAACAACAACACAATGATAATTACTGGAAACCAAGAATTTTATAAAGGAATAGACAAAATTCAATATGAAGGAAAAGACTCAGACAACCCTTTTGCTTTTAAATATTACAATCCAGAACAAGTAGTAGCAGGCAAAACAATGGCAGATCATTTTCGTTTTGCCGTGGCCTATTGGCATTCCTTTTGCGGGCAAGGAGGAGATCCCTTTGGTCCTGGTACCCAACAGTTTCCTTGGGATCAATCAGCAGACCCCATTCAAAGAGCCAAAGACAAAGCAGATGCTGCTTTTGAATTCATTACCAAAATGGGTTTTCAGTTTTTTTGTTTTCACGATATTGATTTAATTGACGAAGCGCCTACACTGGCCGAAACCGAAAAGCGTTTGCAAATCATTACCGATTATATAGCTGAAAAGAAGAAGGCCTCCGGTGTAGAATTGCTTTGGGGAACAGCCAATTGCTTTTCCAATCCACACTATATGAACGGGGCTGCCACTAACCCCGATTTTAATGTTGTGGCACGAGCCGGAGCTCAAATTAAAATGGCGCTAGATGCTACAATAGCCTTAAACGGACAAAATTATGTGTTTTGGGGTGGAAGAGAAGGCTATATGTCTTTGCTAAACACCGATATGGGGAGAGAGTTAGATCATATGGCGCAAATGCTAACCATGGCGCGAGACTATGCCCGAAAACAAGGGTTTAAAGGCACCTTCTTTATAGAACCTAAGCCCATGGAGCCCATGAAGCATCAATATGATTTTGATGCGGCAACTGCCATAGGTTTTCTGCGTCAATATGGTTTAGATCAAGATTTTAAATTGAATATAGAAGTAAACCATGCTACTCTTGCCCAGCACACCTTTGAGCACGAACTTGAAGTGGCAGCAAATGCCGGTATGTTGGGGAGTATTGATGCCAATAGAGGAGACCACCAAAACGGTTGGGATACAGATCAATTTCCAAATAATATCAATGATGCAACAGAGGCTATGCTCGTGTTTTTGCGTAACAATGGATTACAAGGTGGCGGCATTAATTTCGATGCTAAAATTAGACGTAATTCTACTGATTTAGAAGATATTTTCTTAGCTCATATTGGAGGTGCTGATACGTTTGCTAGAGCTCTATTAGCCGCCAATGATATTATGGAGAATTCTAATTTCAACAGCTTGCGAAATGAGCGTTATGCTTCTTTTGATGCAGGAGATGGAAAGGCTTTTGAAGAAGGGAAGTTAAATCTGGAAGACCTCTATAAATTAGCCCATCAAAATGGAAATCCTGAAAGAAGAAGTGGTAAACAAGAACTTTTCGAAAACATCATCAATCAATATATCTAATGCCCCGGTGCATAGAGACTAATTTTTTGGGGAAGGAAACAGTTGTATTGTTTTTTTTAAGCCTATTGTTTTATGGTTGTAATGAAAAAACAGCAAGTACGCCTGTAACCGTAATTGAAAAAGAGGGCATGGTTTGGATACCCCCGGGCACTTTCACAATGGGGAGCAATGCTCCCTTGGCAAGACCCGATGAGGCACCTATGCACAAAGTGAAATTGGAGGGCTTTTGGATGGATAAAACAGAAGTTACCAATGCCCAATTTGCTGCTTTTGTTGAGGCTACAGGCTATGTGACTACCGCTGAAAAAGCACCTAATTGGGATGAACTTAAAAAGTCGTTACCGGAGGGAACCCCAAAACCTCATGATTCGCTTTTGCGGGCTGCATCTTTAGTTTTTAAACCAACAGAAGGGCCAGTAAACCTTAATAACTATGGCAATTGGTGGCATTGGACCAACAAAGCCAATTGGCGCCAACCACAAGGTGAGGGGAGCAGTACTAAGGGCAAAGAGAACCACCCGGTGGTGCATGTTTCTTGGGATGACGCTATGGCCTATGCCGCTTGGAGTGGCAAACGCCTACCCACCGAAGCTGAATGGGAATGGGCGGCTAAAGGAGGAAACGATCAAAACGAATATCCTTGGGGTTCTGAACAAGTGCTAGAAGGAGCCGCTAAAGCCAATTCTTGGGAAGGCGATTTTCCCTATCGCAATACCCTTAGAGATCAATTTTTTTATACGGCTCCCGTAGCTTCATTTGAACCTAATGCCTACGGGCTTTATGATATGGCCGGTAATGTTTGGGAGTGGTGTTCAGATTGGTATGCCTATGACTACTATAAAACCCTTGCCGGTCAGGAGGTGGTAAATCCCCTTGGGCCTCAAAAGAGTTTTGATCCTTATCAACCCTACACACCTCAGCGGGTAATGCGAGGGGGGTCTTTTTTGTGTAACGACACCTATTGTTCTGGCTATCGAGTGGCCTCAAGAATGAAATCGTCTCCCGATACGGGCTTGCATCACACCGGATTCCGCTTGGTGAAAAGTCCGGAAAAATAATTTCTGAGGCTATTGGCATAAACTCACTGAAGATTTCTATTTTTGTTAAAAAATGACATGGTGTCATTTTTTTATAACCAACAATTTTAACCCCTACTAACAATGAAAATTTTAATTGGCATTAGTTGTGTTCCCGATACCACTTCAAAAATTGATTTTGTTGATAATAACAGTCAATTTAACACTACGGGCATTCAATATATCATTAATCCCAATGATGAATTTGGTTTAACCAAAGCGGTTAATCTTAAACAAGAGACACAGGCAGAGCTCACCGTAGTAACAGTGGGCGAGGCTCAAGTTGAACCTATTTTAAGAAAATGCTTGGCTATTGGCGCCGATCAAGCCATTCGAATAGAGGCAGCTCCCCAAGATGGATTCTATGTAGCACAACAGCTAGCGGCTTTGTGCCAAAAGCAGCAATACGATTTGATCTTAGTAGGTCGTGAGTCTATTGACTACAATGGTGGCATGGTAGGCGGCATGCTAGCCACGCTTCTAGAAGTTCCTTATGTGCCCAATTGTGTACACTTAGCACTGAAGGGTCAAAAGGCCAATTTAAAAAGAGAAATTGATGGAGGAATTGAAACCCTAGAAGCAAATTTGCCCCTGGTTTTGGGTACTCAAAAAGGTTTGGTGGAAGAGCAAGATCTCATCATTCCGAATATGCGGGGCATCATGCAGGCACGCCAAAAACCTTTGGAAGTGTTGCCTCCCGCCGAGGTGGCGACAGCTACCCGAGATATTGTGTTTGAAAAACCAGCGCCAAAAGGGGCTGTGAAACTAGTGGATGTGGATGAATTGATTCGTCTGCTGGAAGAAGAAGCAAAAGTGATCTAATAATCAAAAGTAAAAACCATGTCAGTTTTAGTATTTGTAGAATCCGAAAATGGAAGTGTAAAGAAAAGTGGTTTTGAAGTGGTTTCCTATGGAAGAGCTTTAGCCAACAACTTGAATGTGCCATTAGTTGCTGTGACCTTTAATCTAGAGGATAGCAATGCCCTACACCTTTATGGGCCAGATAAAATTATTGCGATTGAAGGGAAGTCCGATGCCTATTTTGAGGCGCACCCCATTAGCACAACCTTGGCCTCAATAGCCAAACAAGAGGAAGCATCCTTAACCGTTGTGAGTGCAACCGCTAACGGTCGTTATTTAGCTCCTATTTTAGCCGTTCAGTTAGCGGCAGCCTACATTCCAAATGCTGTTGCTTTGCCTGAAGCCTATTCGCCCTTAAAGGTAAAGTGCAATTGTTTTTCTAACAAAGCCTTTAGCTATACAGAAAGTCAAAAAGACAAGGTAGTGTTATCCCTAGCCACTAATTCATTTGGTTTGATAGAAGCGCAAAAAACACCTGCTTTAGAAACCAGAACTTTAGAAACAGCTTCACAACAGTTGCAGGTGATAGGAGTTGAAAAAGCGAGTGGCACAGTGAGTATTGCCGACGCTGAGGTGGTGGTGTCTGGAGGTCGTGGTTTAAAAGGCCCAGAAAATTGGCATATGATAGAAGATTTAGCAGCTGTGTTGGGTGCGGCTACCGCATGTTCAAAGCCGGTTTCTGATATGGGATGGAGGCCGCATAGTGAGCATGTGGGGCAAACAGGAAAACCGGTTGCCTCTAATTTATATATTGCTATTGGCATATCAGGAGCCATTCAGCATTTGGCCGGCATCAATGCCTCCAAAAATAAGGTGGTAATCAACAATGACCCCGAAGCTCCTTTTTTTAAAGCGGCAGATTATGGTATAGTGGGCGATGCATTTGAAGTGGTGCCCCAATTGATCGAAAAGTTGAAGGCGAGAGCGTCATAAACATACATTCATAATTCTTTAGTACCTTTAGGTCTATAAATTGAATTTCATGAAAGTTTTTTCTTTATATTCCCTTATTCTAGCCGTATTGTTTTTCAGTTGTCAAAACAATCCAAAGCCCAATAAAAGTCAAGAAACAGCTGATTCTGAATGGAAAGACATGGTGGTGTCCAATTCCTTTGAAGGCTGGCACCTTTACCAAGACGATGGCTCTAAAGGCGGCTGGACGGTTGCTGATAATATTTTGACATTTAATTCTGAAGAAGCAAAAGGAAAAGGCGATAAAAGCCTAATCTCAGACGATACATACACTAATTTTGAAATTAAATTTGATTGGAAAGTTTCAGAAGGGGCTAACAGCGGCTTTATATGGGGCGTCAATGAAGATCAACAATTCAAACATCCCTATGAGACAGGGCCTGAAATTCAAATTTTAGACCCCCAGGTTTATTTAGGCGATGAAAAAAATCAAGTACACACAGCCGGAGCGCTCTATGATATGATTGCCCCTTCTTCATTTGAAACTCGACCAGCGGGTGAGTGGAACAATTTTCATATCACCATCAATCACTCGCTCAATGAAGGCGTTGTGGTTCTAAATGGGGTGGAGGTAAATCGCTTTCCTTTGCATGGCCCAGAATGGGACAGCATGGTGGCGTCTAGTAAATTTGCCGATTGGCAAGGCTTTGGGAAATTTCCAACAGGGTCAATCTGTTTACAGGATCATCCTGGAATAATAGCCTTTAAGAATATAAAAATTAAACGATTAGCCGAATAATTTTTTTTTGTGATTCAATTTTTAAAACATAAAAATCTACGCTTTGTTTTTGGCAGCTTGTTGGTCACAGTGCTGCTTTTGCCCTATGGTTTAAAGCTCAAGCACGCCTTTGAAGCCCACAGCAAGGTTGTTCATTGTGGCCATTTTTCGGAGCACTTGCATGAAAAAGAGCCTCATTTAGATATTTTAGATTTTGCCTTACTATATGGTGTTGAGGAAATGGAGGGCTATTCTCCATTAAATTTATTACCCCTTATCAATCTACCTAAAGACCACTACACTTTTTCTTACTTCAATAAAAACCTATTCTACACGGTTTCTCGTGGTCCGCCTGCTGTTTGATTTTCTTTAAAAAGATCTTAAATCCCATTTCGGGAAACGATCCCCTTTTTTTAATAATCAAACATAACATAAAATGAAAAAATCATCTTTACTTAATTTAGGATTACCCATATACTTAGCCCTTATTTTGAGCTTCACCCTAACACAATGTGAAAAAGAAACCCCAGAAATGATCAACGAAGAAGAATTGATTACTACGGTTACGCTTAGTATTTCTGCGCCTTCTGAAACCACCCGAAATGTTCAATGGAAAGAAGGGGCACAAACGCCAGAAATAACCTTAGATTCAAACAAAACCTATTCGGTTGAGATTAGTTTTTTAGATGAAAGCGATCCTAGTGATGTTGAAAATATAACAGAAGAAGTGATTGAAGAAGCAGAGGAACATGTAGTGTTTTATGAAACGAACCTTAATGGTTTAAGCATACAAAGTGCTTCTAACGATGTGACTGATTCTGACGGAAATCCAGTTGGTATTAAAACAAATTGGCAAACACCGGCAGCAGGAGAACAAGGAACATTGCGCATCTATTTAATTCACGAACCCACCACCAAAACAGCTACCACAAGGGCAGCAATAGGTGGGGAAACCGATGTTGAGGTTGACTTTTTAGTGCGCATAAATGAGTAACAACAGCTTGTTTAAAAGCCTTCTGTTTCTTCCAATCAAAATCGGAAGGCTTTTCTTTTTTTTGATGCTCATAATCCTTAAAAGTTATGGGCTTTTCGCACAACAATGCAACTATACTTTAACGGGAAAAGTAACCGATTTACACGATAATGATCCCATTGCTGGAGCGGTTCTACAGCTAGAGCCTTTGGGCACCTTTAAGATGACCGATAGTCTTGGGTTTTATTTTTTTGATCAGCTTTGTGCAGGCAAATATGAACTCATAGTTGCACACCCTTCTTGCGATACCATTCGAAAAAAAGTTTTAGTTCGCAATCATGTCCATATTCCCATAGCACTAGAGCACCACATAGATGCTTTAGAAGAAGTGATTGTGGTGGACAGTAAGCAAAAAAAAATAACGCAAAGTGTAGCCACCCAGCAACTAACAGCTGCACAATTGACGCGTTACAGTAGCCAAGATTTAGCCTCAGCTCTTAAAAACATAAGCGGAGTGACTACCCTAAAAACAGGAACTGGAATTGCCAAACCTATGGTGCATGGCCTGTATGGGAGCCGAATTGGAATTGTTCGCAATGGGATGCGTTTGCGTGATCAAGAATGGGGTGCAGACCACGCACCCACAGTAGATCTCAATGCCTTTGATCAAGTAGAATTAGTGAAAGGAGCAGCTGTTTTGCAATATGGGGGAGACACCCCAGGCGGATTAGTAGTCATGTCAACTTCTAGAAGACTTCCCAAGGACAGTTTATTTGGTAAAATGATTACCACCGGGGCTTCCAATGGAAGGGGAGGAGCGTGGGCCGGACAACTCCAAAGGACATCTTCCAATGGAAATTTTATCAAATTGCAAAGTAGTCTGAAGCGATTTGGTGATTTTGAGGCGCCTAAATATGTGCTTTCAAATACAGGTTTGCAACAACAGCATTTTTTAGTAGAACTTGGCCGTACCAAAATCACAAAAGGCTGGGACGCGGGCTATTCCTATTTTTCAAATCGAATTGGCATACTTCGGGCGGCTCACATTGGTAATGTTTCCGATCTTGCCCGAGCCTTGGCAAGTGACACCCCTTTGCGAATCAATCCGTTTACTTATGCTATTGGGGCTCCCCAGCAAAAAAGTAGCCATCAAACACTAACCTTTCATGCCTTTCAATGGTTTAGTGATACGTTTAAGGGAAATCTTGATTATAATTTCCAACACAATCATCGGTATGAATTTGATGTAAGAAGGGGCAATAGAAGTGATCAATCGGCAGTAGATTTGCGTTTAAAAGGACATGAACTTACCACTCATTTTGTTTGGATTCCCAATGGATTTTGGGATTTAAATTTTGGTGTTTCTGGTTTATGGCAAGATCATTTTGCCAATCCTACCACTGGCGTAAAGCGGTTGATTCCAGACTATTTAAAATACCAAGCAGGAGGCTTTGTGACGCTTACCCAAAAGCAAGTAAACAAGCTCAAAGTAGAAACTGGACTTCGTTGGGATTATGTGTTTTGGGATGCTCAAAAATATTATAATCAATCCCTTTGGCAAGAGCGCAACTACGCCACTTTATATAGCAACTTTGTTCAAAAAGAATTTAGTAATCAAATTTTAGTACGTCCACAATTAGGATTTTCAAATTGGGCCTATCATATGGGTGCTACACTAGATTGGCATCCTCAATGGGAAAGTTCTTTTAGCTTTATTCAATCTCAAAGAGCTCCCAATGCTGCTGAACTTTTTAGTGATGGGCTGCACCATTCATTGGCTACCATAGAGCGCGGGGCTTTAGACCTTGCCCAAGAAACCATTCGAAAAATGCTGTTTCAAACCAGCTACACTGCTGATAAGGCTCAGTGGCAAATAAGTGCTCATTATGCCCACCTTTTGAACTACATCTATATAGCTCCCACTACAATAGAACAAACCATTCGAGGTGCTTTTCCCGTTTGGCAATATACTTCCACAGAAGCAAGGATTTGGGGATTAGACGCCGATCTTTCGTACCAATTCAATGCCCAAATCGGTTTTTCAGCAAGTGCTTCTTGGTTGCGGGGTTGGGATTTAGAAAAGGAAGACTATTTGATTACTATTCCCCCTGTTAACCTCTATCAAAATTGGCATTACAAACCCCTCCGGTGGAAACGCTTGAATTTTTTTACTGAAATTGACTTGGTGGGAGCTCAAAACCGTTTTCCAGATACAAATTTCACTATTGATTTACTCACCAATGAAGGCTCGGTTACCAAAGGTATTGATGTGAGCACACCACCACCCGCCTATGGTTTGGTTGATTTTGGAGTCACTCTTTTTTTGAGTACATTAGTACCCGAAAACAATATACTAACAATAACATGCTCCAATCTCTTGAATACCCAATACCGAGACTATTTAGATAGAATGCGATTTTATGCCGATGCTATGGGGCGTTCTATTCAAGTGCAATGGGCCTATAAATTTTAACAAATTGGTTTCCAAAAGCAACTTTCCTTGGCTTTTCTCAATATTAATTTTTAGTAGTCTCGATCTGTTTTTTTGGGCAACAGATATGGCTTCCTATAGATTGGGAACCTTACCGTTTTTAATCCCTCTTTTTGGGGGTCTTTTTTGGGAAACACTAAAGAGAGAGCAGTCTCTAATGTTGGCATTGTTGTTTTGCTGGGTCGGAGATGTGCTCTTGCTGCATGATACCAATCACCTACTTCAAATTTTAAGCGTGAGCAGCTACCTTATGGCTCAATTCTTATTTATAGATGTTTTGTTAAAAAGAATAAACGTCTTTTCTGGGAGCTCCTTTTTTATGGGGATTCTCTTTTTTGGAGCCTATCTCATCATTTTCTTCAGTCATATTTATTCCTATTTAGAAGACATGAAATTTATTGGTCTAGCTTATGGATTTACGTTGAGTTTTTTGGGCTGTCTCTCTATTATGCGTTTTTTTCAACACCAAACTTGGAAACGGTTTAGCCTGTTTTTAGGGGTGCTGCTATTTTCAGGAAGAGACGTGATGCTCACCTACAACAAATATTTTTTTGATTATGATTATTTTATTCTTGGAATAGGACTTACCTATCCCATTGCCTTATTCTTTATCCTCGCCTACTTTAGGCAATCCAATCAGCTCAAATCTGAACCTTAATGCCTTTTCAAAATGCCGCAACAACAGTTCTAGTTAACCGCATTGTTTATTCTACTTATATTATGTGAAATTTATGCGTATTGCAAAACCCCTAAATTTACTTACATGACTACAAGCAACTTAAAAAGCGGAACTATTGTTTTATGTCTTCTTGTCTTTATAGCCGACACGTTCTTTAGAGTTCAACAGGCAGAAACCATTCGATTTTTTTCAAAACCCATGATCATCCTAAGCCTCTATTTATATTATTGGGTTCGAGTGAACAAGCGCAAAATAATATTTGAGCTTGCCCTATTCTCAAATCTTATTGCAGATATCTTCTTTTTGTTTGACCTCAAAAGTGATCTTATTTTAGCTTTGGCTATTTTCTTTTTTGGTTTTGCACACCTAGTTTATGCAATTTTAGTTTTGCAAATGATAACCAGCTCAAAGCGATATACCTACTTAATGGGCATCTTGTTTTTTGGTTCCTACGCCCTAATTTATTTTCGTCAATCGTTTTCTAAATTTGATCAAATTGCTGTTCTGGTGTATCTCTATGCCTTTATTGAAATTTTTTTCGGAACCATATGTTTTGTCTATTTTTTTCAAAAAATTGGTTGGCAACGATTTTCAATTCTCGCCGCCACCCTGTTATTTTTCGTTTCAGACATCTTAACCGGCTATAATAATTTTCTCTTTGAGTCACATTTTTTTACCTATGGCATAGGAATTGCATATTGCTTGGGTCAATTTTTAGTTGTCCAATTTTTTACTACCAAATATGCGGTTTCCTAGCTTCTTTTTAGCCTTGATTTATTTTGTAGGATTAACTTTTATGCATGCACAAGAAGAAGACTATGAAGAAGAAATTTTTTATGAAGATGTTTCTAAAGATCCCTCCAAAGAAGGGCAATGGGCCTTTGTGCAAGAGTTGTTATATACCGCCGGCTTTATGCCCGATAAAGTTGAAATTTATCAAAGTTTACCCAACAATGCACGCGTATATCGAATAACCCTCGATTCTATTACGGGGGGATTTTTGTTTGTTCGCTGGGACAAAGAAAAGAAAGAGCATTATATATCCAATAAAATGATTAATCCCGGTTGGTATTATAATCTTAAAGCCGCCCGTGAAATTATGCGTAAACAAACCAATAAAGCCAGTTTCTCTAAGGAAGATATGGCGCTGCAAGCAGAAGATCAAATCCAAATAACCCCTGAGGAACTAGAAGAAATACGTTCTGTGTTTAATGAAAATCAATTCATAAAAGATTCTATCGCACGCGAGCAAAAGAAACTTGAACTGGAAAAAATCCAAAAAAAAGAAGCGCGAAAGGAAGGCAAAAAAAACTAACCTATGGTGAGTTTATTTCCTTCTAATTTGGTGTTATAACACTGCAACATGCCATCACAGCTGTTAGAATAGCTATTGTTGTGATAGGAACACGTAAATTGAGTTCCATCAAAAGACCACCCATCTCTGTTGCCTTGATGGGGACAGGCATTGTTGAATGCTCTAATCACAGTTTCACTAACACGCACCAACAATAGGTTTTGTGCTCTGTAGTTCATCCAGCCCCCAACTTCCTTTAAATTACTAAAAGCAGATCCACTGATATCGAGCGTTAGTGGATTTTCAGTTGTGGGCGCAGGAATATTGGCATATTCATTATCATCATCATCATCGTCGTCGGAGCTACAAGCTGCGGCTAGTGGCACTCCCAAAACAGATAATACAACGGGTGCACATGCTGTTTTTAAAAAGGATCTTCTATCGTCTTTCATAAGGTAAAGATATATAATGTTTAATAAAAAATAAAAATAATTAAACAATAATTACATTAAAGCAACTAGAATCGTATTTTTGTAAGATGAAAAAATTGCTATTTCTATTTTTATTTTCCCTATCTCTTCACGCCCAAAATACCGGTGATTTAAGCGGTAGGATTATAGATTTACAATCTCAACAGCCACTAGAAGGAGCTACTGTGGTTTTAGAGGGAACCACCTTAGGGGTTATAACAGATGCTGAAGGGTATTTTACCTTTGAAAGCATACCTACTCAAACTTATAATGTATTGGTAAGCTATTTGGGCTATGAAAGCCAAACGCTCTATAACATCATTGTAACGTCCATTGGTAATAGGCCCCTCTTTTTTGAAATGGAAGAAGTTGCAGAAGGATTAGAAGAGGTTGTGGTGCGTCAAAGTCCTTTTCGCGCTTCTCGGGACACGCCTTTATCAACGCAAAGTTTTTCAGCCGTCGAAATAGAAACCTACCCAGGAGGAAATAATGACATTACTAAGGTGGTGCAAAGCATGCCAGGAATTTCACCCTCTATAGGCGGATTTCGAAACGACATTATCATTCGCGGGGGTGCGCCCAATGAAACGGTCTATTATCTCGATGGAATTGAAATTCCAAACATCAATCATTTTGCTACCCAAGGAAGTGCCGGAGGGCCCGTTGGAATGGTCAATGTGGCCTTTGTGCGAGAAGTAACCCTATCGAGTTCGGCCTTTGGAGCGGAATATGACAACCCTCTTTCAGGTGTGCTAGCTTTTGAGCAACGGGAGGGAGATCCGAATGGTTTTGGTGGCAATTTTCGTTTTGGAGCCAGTGAAGCGGCCCTCACTTTGGAAGGACCCTTGTTTAGAAAAAATACTGAAGAGCCTGCCAAAACTACCTTTTTGTTTTCGGTTCGAAGAAGTTATCTTCAATTTTTATTTGAGTTGATAGGGTTACCTATTCGACCAGATTATTGGGATTTTCAATGGAAAATAAAACATCAAATTGATGCTTACAATAGCTTGACCTTTTTAGGCATTGGTGCCATAGACGATTTTTCTGTTAAGCCACCCGATAGCTTTGATGCTGAGCAACAAGCTACCCTAGAACAAGTTCCCATTATAGACCAAAGAAGCATAACTACAGGGCTGTCTTGGAAACGAAATTATAAAAATGGAAAAGGCTTTATGACCACGGCCCTAAGCACTAATAAGTTAGACAACAGCTTTTACCGCTATCGTGACAATACCAAAAAGGAGGGTATCATTTTTCAAAATGAATCTTATGAATGGGAAACCAAACTTCGTTTTCAAGCCACGCAATTTGTCAATCGGTGGAAATGGTCAACCGGTTTCAATATTCAAAATTCAAGCTACCTAAATGAATCTGTTTTTAAGGAGCAATTTTTAGATTTAAAGTATAGCACAGATTTTAATTTCCTAAAATATGGTTTGTTTATCAAAGGATCGAGAAAGTTCTTTAGCGAACGCCTAGACCTCACCTTGGGGCTTCGCACTGATGGAGATAGTTTTACAACTGGGTCTACGCTATTGGACAACCTTTCTCCTCGTGTTGCATTTTCCTATGCACTAACCGAAGATCAGCAATGGAAATTCAATGCCTCCTTAGGGCGCTATTTTAAAATTCCAACCTATACTATGTTAGGGTTTCAAAATCAAAGTGGAAGGTTTGTCAATCAAGAAGCCTCTTACACCCGTAGTGATCATTATGTAGCTGGCTTAGAATATAATCTAACACCTGCTTCACGTATTACAGTTGAAGGATTTTTAAAACAATATGCTCAATATCCTGTCTCTGTTCAAGACGGTGTTTCTTTGGCCAACAAAGGAGGTGGTTTTGAAGTGTTAGGCAATGAAGCAATAGTGTCGGAAGGTGAGGGGGAGTCCTCAGGAGTTGAATTGCTGTTTCAACAAAAACTGGCTAAAAAGTTTTATGGCGTTTTAGCCTACACCTATTTTTTCAGTGAATTTTCAGACCTAGCAGGGGTGTTTAGACCTTCTGTTTGGGATAGCCGTCATCTCATTTCTTTTTCAGGAGGCTACAAATTGCCAAAAAACTGGGAGTTGAGTGCCCGATGGCGTTTTGCCGGAAAAAACCCCTATGTGCCCACCGATGTGGCCGCAAGTGCTTTGGCCTATCCCGAAATTATTCTAGATTATGATCGTTTGGGTGAAGTCAAATTAGATCCTTTTAATCAGGCCGATATCCGAATTGACAAGAAATGGAATTTTAAAAATTTGTCCTTTAACCTCTATTTTGAAGTGCAAAACTTTTTGGCTCAACCCAATCCCTCTCCAGAAGAATATGGACTTAGTCGGGATGTGGATGGAAACATTATTACGCCACGTTCGTTGGTGTTAGTCAATACAACTGAAGGAAACAACACGCCGTTACCTTCCTTTGGTTTTGTGCTCTATTTCTAAAAGAGATCAAGAAATCCTTCAGGCAGTTGAACGTGTAAGGTCTTTTCTTTTCGATTGACGGAAACTATAAAATCATCGTGCACCGGAATGAGGACTTCTTTATTGTTGGTTTGTTGCACCACCAATAAATCTTGCCCACTATTGTCTTGAAATCCTTTTATACGTCCTAGCGATTGTTGGTTGTGGAGTACTTCAAATTGCCTTATTTCGTGATAATAGAATTTATTTCCCTCCAAGGGGGGAAGTAATTCTAAAGGCAAATAGACCTCTTTTTTTAATAGTTGATTAGCTTCTTGCTCACTTGTAATTCCCTCTAATTGCAGTCGTAGTAAATGACTTTTATGCAGTTTAAGAGATTCAATAAAAAAAGGGACTAAACCTGCATCTAGGGAAATAAAAAGGGTTTTTAAAGCTGTATAGATAGCGGGGTCATTACTGTCTAATTTGAGCAGCAACTCCCCTTTAAAACTGTATTTACCGACTATAGAACCGAGATAAAAACAGTCTTCTTTCCGCATGTAGGGAAGGGATTGTTATTCCTTTTCAGTAGCTTCTTCGGCACTCTCTTCTTGAGTGTCAGCGGCTGGTTCTTCAGCTACTTCTTCCTTAGCCTCTACTTCTTGGGCAGGAGCCTCTTCTGGAGCAGGAGCTTCTTCGGCGGGTGCTTCTTCAGTGGCGGGTGCTTCATCCGCAACCGCTTGGGCTTCTTCAGCTACTTCAGCTTCACCATTGCTTTCCTCGGCTGCAGCTTCTTCAACAACAGCTTCTTCAGCAGCTGCTTTGCGTTTTTCGCTAATTTCTTTTTCAGCGGCTAGACGTTCAGAACGCTCTTCCTCAGATTTTTTAGTAAGTTCGTCAACTTTGGCCTGAATTCTGGCATTTTTATCGTCTAACCAAGCCTCAAATTTTTTATCAGCTTCTTCTTGGCTAAAAGCTCCTTTGGCAACACCACCTTGTAAATGGTGCTTAAGCATTACCCCTCTATAAGACAAAAGGGTTTTAGCTGTATTGGTGGGTTGTGCCCCATTTTCAATCCAGTATAAAGCGCGTTCCACGCTCAACTCTACAGTTGCTGGGTTGGTGTTGGGGTTATAAATTCCTAATTTTTCAAGAAATCTACCATCTCTTTTAGCACGCACATCAGCGGCAACGATCCAATAAAAAGGTTTTCCTTTTTTACCGTGTCTTTGAAGTCTAATTTTTACCGGCATATCACATTAATTGTGAGGGTGCCCGACCCTCTGGTTATTAATTCTTTTAAGGCTGCAAATATATACTTTTTTTACAAGTACAATACACGGAATTAAATTTATTCAAAATTAACGGCATTATACGTTAAAGTAAACCCCTTTAATCAAAGTATTGCAGATGGAATTAAATATTGTATTTTTGCCCACTAATTTATCTAAAAAACATGCAAGTTACCCGCAAGGACATTGATTCTCTTAACGTTGAACTAGTTATTCAAATAGCACGTGAAGACTATGCCGAAAAGGTGGAGGGAATTTTAAAAAACTATAAAAAAACAGCTAACATTCCCGGTTTTAGAAAAGGACAAGTGCCTATGGGAATGATAAAAAAACAATATGAAAAAGCCATTATTGCTGACGAAGTTAACAAACTCTTGCAGCAAGAAATGGATCGTTATATTCGGGAAGAAAAGATCAACCTATTAGGTGGACCACTCCCCAAAGAAGAAAATGCACCCTTGGATTGGGATGCCGATGCCATCAATTTTCACTTTGAATTAGGGTTGGCTCCTCAGGTTGACGTTAACCTGAAAACCCTCAGTAAAGTGGTGCGCTATGATATTGTTCCCGATGCTAAAATGATTGACGAACAACTCACCTATATGCGCAAGCAATATGGCAAATTAGTATCTCAATCTAAAATTGAGAAGGGCTATGAAGTTACGGCTCAGTTTAAGCAAGAAGAAAATGAACTTGATGTGATGGGCGTTTTCAGTTTAGAAGATGTGAAAGCCAAGAAAGCCCTTGATCTTTTAAAAGGAGCTAAAGTGGGGGATACTCTTGAGGTGCCCACCAAAAACTTTTTTAAAGAGGCTCCAAAAGCCCTTCAAGTGTTACGCCTAGATCAAGAAAAATACGATGCTCTAACAGGCGCCTTTAGCCTAGAAATCAAAGAAGTTAACGAAAGGGTTTTGGCAACCTTAGACCAAACGCTTTTTGATAAACTTTATGAACCTGGCACAGTGACCTCTGAAAAAGAGCTGAAAGAAAAAATAAAGGAAGGCTTGCAGATGCAATTGGCTCCCCAAGCCGATCAAAAATTGATTAACGATATCAGCACTCGCCTCATTGAGCAAAGCAAATTTAAGTTGCCAGAAGATTTTCTCAAACGCTGGTTACAAACTTCGGGCAAGGAGCCCCTAGACGAAAAAACGGCCGCAGAAGAATATCAAAAATCTGAAAAAGGCATTCGCTATCAACTCATTGAAGGTAAACTAATAGAAGAGCACGAATTAAATTTAAATTTTGAAGAGCTCAAAGGGTTTACAGAAGATATGGTGCGCAACCAAATGGCGCAATATGGACAAGTGCCAGAACAAGAGCAGCTAGATGGCATTGTTTCAAATGTTTTAGCTAACCAAGAAGAAACACGCCGTTTGTCAGAACAACTCATGCAAACAAAATTGTTGGAGTTCTACAAAGAAAAAGCACCGCTAAAAGTTAAAAAAGTAAGCTACGAGGCCTTTGTTAAGGAGGCCTACGGAAAAGCCTAAATAAATTGTGTATTTTTAAGAAAAAAAATAATGGATTTCGGAAAAGAGTTTAAAAAATATGCCACCAAGCACCACGGGGTAAATGCCATGTATTATGATAAAATTGTGAGCAGTATGACCCCCTACATTATTGAAGAGCGCCAGCTCAATGTAGCGCAAATGGATGTTTTTTCACGTTTAATGATGGACCGCATCATGTTTTTGGGCACTGCTATCAACGATCAAGTGGCCAATGTGATACAAGCTCAATTGTTGTTTTTGCAAAGTGCAGATGCTTCTCGAGATATTCAAATGTATATCAATTCACCCGGAGGAAGTGTTTATGCCGGATTGGGTATTTATGATACCATGCAGTTTGTAAAACCCGATGTGGCTACCATCTGTACTGGAATTGCGGCCTCTATGGGAGCCGTGCTTTTATGTGCCGGACAAAAAGGAAAACGCTCTGCCCTACCGCATGCCCGTGTGATGATTCACCAACCTCTTGGCGGAGCACAAGGCCAAGCTTCTGATATTGAAATAACCGCTCGTGAAATTTTGAAATTGAAAGATGAACTTTATGATATCATTGCGCTTCACAGTGGTCAAGATATTGAGAAAGTAAACAATGATAGCGATCGAGACTATTGGATGAAAGCCGAAGAAGCCAAAGTATATGGTATGGTAGATGAGGTATTAGAAACCCAAACACAAGGTAAAAAATAGACCAAATGAGTAAAGCAAGCGATTTGAATTGTTCTTTTTGTGGGCGTCCGAAGCCCCAAACACAACTTCTTATTGCTGGACTAGATGCTCATATTTGTGATCGTTGCATTGTGCAAGCCCATGGCATTGTGTTAGAAGAAGCCGAAACGGCTTCCCTTCCCTCTTTTGAAGTTGAACTCAAAGCGCCTAAAACCATCAAAGCTTTTTTGGATGAATATGTGGTTGGGCAAGATTTCGCCAAACGCGTTTTGTCAGTTGCGGTTTACAATCACTACAAAAGAATTTTACAGGAAAAGGGAGAAGAACAGGTTGAAATTCAAAAGAGTAATGTGCTTTTGGTGGGTCCAACAGGAACGGGAAAAACCCTTTTGGCACAAACCATTTCTCGCTTCTTAAAAGTGCCTTTAGCCATAGTAGACGCCACGGTGCTCACCGAAGCTGGGTATGTGGGTGAAGACGTAGAAACCATCCTCACCAAATTGTTGCAAGCTGCTGATTATGATGTTGAAAAAGCCCAATCGGGAATTGTATTTATTGATGAAATTGATAAAATTGCCCGTAAAAATGACAATCCTTCCATAACACGAGACGTTTCTGGTGAAGGAGTTCAACAAGCCCTATTAAAATTATTGGAGGGCACAGTGGTCAACGTTCCTCCAAAAGGAGGCCGAAAACATCCCGACCAAAAATTTATTGAAGTTGACACCAAAAATATTTTATTCATTGCCGGAGGTGCCTTTGACGGCATTGAACGACAAATCAACAAACGTCTCAACCTTAACGCCATTGGCTATACCACTGCTTTAAAACAAAAAGAGGTAAACTCAGAACTTTTGTTACAATACATCACCCCAAAAGATGTGCGTTCTTATGGCTTAATTCCCGAAATTATTGGAAGACTTCCTGTTTTGACCTATATGGAACCTCTTGGCAAAGGGGCATTGCGCGCCATTCTCACCCAACCCAAAAACGCATTAGTCAAACAATATGAAGCCCTTTTTGCTATGGATGATATCCAATTGCAATTTACCAATGGTGCTTTAGACTATATAGTGGAAAAAGCTTTAGAATACAGTTTAGGTGCTCGTGGACTTCGCTCGCTTTGTGAAGCCATTTTGAGTGACGCCATGTTTGAACTTCCTCAATCCAATATTAAAACCTACAAGGTTAGAAAGCAAGATGCTGAAGAAAAGCTTTCTCGCATTGAGCTTCCCAAGTTGAAGGCAGTTTCTTAATGATTCATTGTTAAAAGCTCCTCTATAAAATCTCTTTGATTAGACAGTCTAGGCACTTTGTGTTGCCCACCCAGTTTATTTTTGCGGGCTAACCAATCATAAAATAGCTTGTTTCGAGCCTGATGTACTCTAGGTGCCGTGAGGGTTAAATCTTTATAGCGTTTGGCCTCATAGTCAGAATTTTCTTCCTTCAATTGTGCATCTAAAATGGCGGTAAATTCCTCCATGCTCTTGGGTGGTGTATTAAATTCTATAATCCACTCATGAGCCCCTTTTTGGTTGCCATCCATAAAAATTGGGCCAGCCGTGTAGTCTATAAAATGTGCTCCGGTTTTTTGAGCCGCAACCATAAGGGCTTTTTCGGCATTATCAATGATAAGCTCTTCACCAAATACATTAATATGGTGTTTGGTTCGTCCTGTAACTCGGATGCGATAGGGCGTAAGTGAAGTGAATTGAATGGTATCTCCAATATGATAGCGCCATAGGCCTCCGTTTGTAGTGATTACCAAGGCATATTGAACGCCAATCACCACGTCTTCTAAGGCAATAATATCTTCTTCACTATGAGTTCCATAGCGATCCATTGGAATAAATTCATAAAAAATACCGTAGTCTAACATCAACAAAAGGTCCTTGCTGTTGTTTAAATCTTGAATAGCAAAGAAACCTTCTGAGGCATTGTATATTTCGTAATATTTAAAGTTTGATGAGGGAAGAAGTTGTTCAAATTGAGCCCGATAGGGATTGAAATTAACACCTCCATGAAAGTAAACTTCGAGGTTAGGCCAAACGTCAAAGAGGTCTTTTTTTTGCGTCATGGCTAAGGTTTTTTGCAAGAGCACAAGCATCCAAGAGGGCACGCCTAATAAACCCGTAACATCATCTTTAAGACTTTCTTTAACAATGGCTTTCAATTTAGATTCCCATTCGGTCATCAAAGATACTTTAGGGCTGGGTGTACTGCTAAATTCTGCCCAAATGGGAAGGTTTTCTGTAACAATGGCCGAGAGGTCTCCAAAATAACTATTCGTGTTTTTATTGTGTACTTCTTTGCTTCCTGCCAAGCGCAGACATTTGCCGGCTAGGAGCTGTGAATTTTCATTGTTGTTAAAATAGATGGAGAGCATATCTTTACCGGCCTTGTAGTGGCATTCTTCTAAAGCTTCGTTGCTAATAGGAATAAATTTGCTTTTGGCGTTGGTGGTGCCACTCGATTTGGCAAACCACTTTATTGGAGTATTCCAAAAAATATTTTGTTCTCCGTTACGACATCGTTCAATATCTAATGCGATGTCTTCATAGTGCACCACCGGCACTCGATTTTTAAAATCTTGATAAGTTTTTAGGGAACTAAAATCAAATTTTGTTCCAATTTCTGTTTTTGCACCACAAAAAAGTAAATTTTGTAAGACCTGTTGTTGCACTTCAATGGGATGTTTCATGAAGTGCTCCATTTGATGAATCCTTTTTCGTAAAAACCAAGAGGCAATGGAATGGAAAAGGGGTGTCGGCATAAGAATTGCTATCTTTGAGCGTAAATTTAATTAAAATCTGTCACTCTCAATGTATGAAGGTGTTTTAAAAAAAATGCAGACGGAAGGGGCCACACCCATTGACTATTTTTTAGCCATAGCCCCCGGATTCATTCATATTAATCAATGTTTAAACCAAATTCTAACGGTAGAATTAGTGGGAAGTCAATGCCTACATTGTGGCTCACAAGAACCCATTTTTAGACAAGGATTTTGCAAGCGCTGTTTTTTTGAAAGTCCTGCTGTGGGTGATTGGATTATGCGCCCCGAATTGAGCAAAGCTCATTTAAACATAGCCGATCGGGATTTGGATTATGAGAAAGAAATGCAATTGCAACCTCATGTGGTTTATCTTGCTTTAAGCAGCCATTTGAAAGTTGGCGTTACCCGAAAAAAGCAATTGCCAACCCGTTGGATTGACCAAGGTGCACAAGAGGCTGTAGTACTTTTAGAAGTGCCCAATCGTTATTTAGCTGGGGTGGCCGAGGTGGCACTAAAAGAAATTTTTTCAGATAAAACCAATTGGCGAAAAATGGTTCAAAATGAGTCTGAATCTGTAGACTGGAGCGCCTCCATAGCAAAAGCCATAGACCATTTGCCTAACGATTTAAAACCCTACTTGCATCACCCTGTTCCGTCTCCTACACATTTGGAATATCCCATGGTAGGACAATTTCCCCAAAAACCAGTTTCTTTAAACCTTCATAAAAATCCATTATACAGTGGAAAATTAGTGGGCGTTAAGGGGCAATATTTACTCTTTGAAGATCAAACTGTTTTTAACGTACGTTCCAATGAAGGACTGGTGGTGCGTATTGCAATTCAATCCAATTAGTGGTCTTTTTTATTGGAGTGTTGAAGGAGTTGATGGAGTTCTTTCAGCTCATCTGCACGAAGTGCTCTATATTTTCCTACCGGCACATCTAAGGAAATATTCATGATGCGTATGCGTCTTAATTTCACTACACGATAACCTAAATATTCACACATTCTTCTAATTTGCCTGTTGAGGCCTTGCGTTAAAATAATTCGAAATTGCTTTTTGTGAATTTGTTCTACGATACATGGCCGTGTGACAGTATCTAAAATAGGGATACCTCCAGCCATTTTGGCCACAAAATCTGCTGTTACGGGTTTATTAACCGTAACGATATATTCTTTTTCGTGTTGATTGCGAGCCCGCAAAATCTTATTGACAATATCGCCGTCGTTGGTCATCAGGATTAGGCCTTCGCTCATTTTGTCTAAGCGCCCTATGGGGAAGATTCGTTGCGGATAGTTTATAAAGTCAATAATATTGTCTTTTTCCACCCGGGTATCAGTAGTACACACTATGCCTACGGGTTTGTGAAAGGCCAAATAAAGTTTCTTTTTTTGGGGCTTTTGCGACAAGACTTCCCCGTCTACCAGCACCAAATCTTGTGGTCCCACTTGTTGTCCCATAGAGGCTTTTTTGCCGTTGATCAAAACACGATCTTGGGTGATGAGACTATCGGCTTCTCGTCGAGAACAATAGCCCGATTGACTTAAGAATTTATTGATCCGAACTGTATCTTCAGCCATTTTTATAAGCTAATTTCTTCATTCATTTTTAATTTAAACCGTTTTCTAAACCAACCTACTGTTAGATAGAGCAGGGGGGTGTCTAATAGGGCTACTAATAATTTAAATAAAAATCCGGAAAGCACTAAACCCCAAAACAAATTCCAAGGGAGCACTTCAAAAAGACTCAGCAATCCTACTACCAAAAACGTATCGATGAACTGGGACGTAAAAGTAGAGAAATTGTTTCGCAACCAAAGCAATCTGCCTTGCGTGCGTTTTTTCCAGAAATGATAAATTTTGATGTCAATAAACTGAGCGGCTAAATAAGCCAGCATGGAAGCCAAGACGGCAAGGGGCGAAAGGGAAAATACTTTTTTAAAGGTGGCATCATCTATGGGTGAGTTTTCGATAGCTGGCACGGCATCGGCCACCAACAAAATGCTCATTGAAAAAAAGGAGGCAAAAATGCCTGCAACCACAACTTGGTTAGCTCTTTTCTGACCAAATATTTCGGAAATTAAATCGGTTATGAGAAAGGTGATGGGGTAAGGCAAAATGCCTACCGACAATTCAAATAATCGACTGCCCAAAACGCTCCCTTCAAAGGGATGCCAATAAAAAAACTTTTGAAAAATTAGATTGGAAACCACAAGGGATGTGATAAATAAAGCAGCTAAATAGAGATAAATTTGTTGTGCGAGTTTCCGATCCTTTTCGTTCATTTATTCAATTTTTAGTGAAAAGGGCATTTGTGTTTTTAAGGTAAAAAAAAGGGGGTTATGGGGTTCATCAACAGTGCTTTTATTTATTCCAAAAAGGTTTAGCAATTGACCAAGACCTTCTATTTTGGCGGAGGGAATCATTTGATTGAGTAAACTTTCTAAATCGTCTTCCCAACGGGGATAGTGCATACGGTTGTAGGTTTCAATTTGAGCTTCTTGGGCAGCAGCTTCAACCGCTTCATCTAAACCACCCAGGGCATCAATCAAACCGTTTTCTAGGGCTTCTTTTCCGGTCCAAACTCGGCCTTGCGCAAGAGTTTCTACTGTTTCTAGGGAGAGCCCCCGACCTTGAGCTATACGTTCCTTAAAGGTGGTGTAGGTTTTGTGAATATTCTTTTTAAGTAAGTCTTTAAAGCCCTCCGATATGGGGGTAAACGGACTGTAGCCCAGGGCGTTTTGATGGGTTTGAACATGAGCCGCGTGTATGCCTATATTTTCACTGAATTGATGAATATTTGGCAACGTGGCAAATACACCAATTGACCCTGTTATGGAAAGAGGGTCAGCAAAAATGCGATGGGCTGGAGCGGCTAGATAATACCCCCCTGAGGCAGCCACATTGCCCATAGAAACAATGAGTGGTTTTATCTTTTTGGCTCGTTCAAGAGCCTCCCAAATAATTTCAGAGGTAAGGGCATCTCCTCCAGGCGAATTAACACGAAGCACAATGGCTTTCACCCAATCGTCTTCGGTGGCTTCTTCTATGGCCTCAACAAATTTACCTTGGGCAATAAAAGTTTCATTGCCTTCGCCATAGAGTATGGTTCCGTTGGCATAAATCACGGCAATACGATTTTTATTGGATTTGTCATAGGCCGCCTTGGTGCGCGCCATTTTATTCGGACTAACCCAGTTAATTTCATTTTTTCCTTCCAAACCGAGTCTCGCTTTAATTTTTGCTTCCAACTCGTTTTCATAGCCTATGCCATCAATCAACTGATGGGCTAAAGCTTCTTCGGGAAGACTAATGCTCAACGTTTCTGCCCATTCATCTAACGCAGTTTCACTAAGTCCTCTTGCTTGGGCCATTGCTTGTCGCAAAGTGCCCCAAAGGGAAAATAAAACCGATTTTAGCTGCGCTTTATTTTCGGGCGACATATCTTCTTGAAGAAAGGGTTCCACTGCGCTTTTGTAGGTTCCCTCGCGAACCACCTCCATTTGCAATCCATATTTATCTTGAAACGATTTATAATAGAGCACTTCAGAAGCCAAGCCTTTTAATTCTATAGTACCTAGGGGGTTGAGAAAAATTGAATCGGCTATAGAGGCGAGGAAATAACTTTTTTGAGTAAAGAAATCACCATAAGCGTAAATGAATTTTCCAGAGCTTTTAAATTTTGCTAAGGCTTTTCGTACGGCATGGGTTTGGGCCCAACCGGCAGTGACATATTCAGCCTTCAATCGAATGCCCTCAATTTGTTCATCTTCAGCTGCTAGGTCAATACTTCTGAGCAATTGGGGCAAGCCTATCAATTCTTCAGATAAACCTAAGGCTTCTTGAATAGGATCTGTTTTGGGATCTCTTTCAGTAAGGGTTAAGTTGAGATTTAGGTCTAAAACACTTTGTTTTTTTAGTGAACTAGTTTGTTCATCGCCAGAAAAGACAGCCCCTATGGTAGAAACCACTAGGAGAAAAAAGATTAGTAGAAGTGCTAGGGCAGAGAAAGTCCCCAACAAAGCAGCAAAATAAGATTTAAGGAAATTCATAATAAGGTGTTTAGGCTACAAATATAGGCTTTTGTAGCTTTGTTGCCTTGAAGGATATCAATATGTCGCACATCGCCTATCTTGCTTTAGGGAGCAACCAGGGCAATCGGTTGGAATATTTGCAAAAAGCCCTTTTGGGTTTAGAAGCTTTGCCCCTCACCATCACAGCCCAATCGCATTTGTATGAAACCCCAGCTTGGGGTTTTGAAGGGCCTTCATTTCTCAATGCCTGTGTGGCTATTCAAACAACATTAAGCCCACAAGTGCTGTTGTCAAAAATGCTACAACTGGAGGAACAGCTTGGGCGGCAAAGAGCGACTTCGGATACTTATCGTTCTCGGACAATTGATTTAGATCTTTTGGCTTATGAAGATATTGTACTAAAAGAAGCAGGGCTAACGTTACCGCATCCTTTGCTCCATGAGCGTGAATTTGTGCTGCGTCCCCTAGCAGAATTGGCTCCAACTTGGGTGCACCCCCTTTTGGAAAAAACGGTGCTTGAATTGGAGGCAGATTTGCATTCACATACGGCCCTGCAAAAACCTTTTTTGAAGTGGTCGCCACCTCTTACACAAAGCATTTCCTATTGGGCTATAGAGGGCAATATTGGCGTGGGCAAAACCACGCTTACGCAATTGCTTGCTGCTCATTTGGAAACAAATACGTTGTTTGAAAATTTTAGGACTAATCCGCATTTAGCTTCTTTTTATGAAAATCCCCAAGCCTATGCCAAAGCAGTAGAATCTTTCTTCTTAAACGAACGCTATCAAGCCCTGCACAGCTTTTGGCAATCCACAAAGCAAGGGGGTGTAATTGCCGATTTTAGTCTCTATAAAAGTGTCATCTTTGCTCGGCAAAACCTTAACTCTGCTGACTTTTTAAATTATGTTCCGCTTTTTGAAAGCTATAAAAACACACTCCCTCAACCCGAATTGATTTTATATTTGGAGGCACCAACAGCCTTTTGTCTTAAGCGAATTGAGGAACGGGGCCGTTCATTTGAGCGGACTATAACAGCAAACTACCTTCAAAAAATCGAAGCGGGTTATAAAGTTTTTTTTGCTGAACAGACTGAAAAAAACGTTTTAAAATTAGCCGTCGAAGAGCGTGATTTTAAAAATAATCCCCACCATTTTCAATGGCTACTCAGACGCTTGAGTGCTGTTGCCACTTTGTGATAAAATCCCATAGCACTATGCCGGTGGCCACACTAATATTGAGTGAATGCTTGGTGCCCCACTGTGGAATTTCAAGGGCTTTGTTGGCAATGTCGATCAAGTGTTGTTGAACACCTTGCACTTCGTTACCCAAAATGAAGCCGTATTTCTTTGCTGCTTTCGGTTGGAAATTTTGAAGGGTTTGAGCGCCTTCTGTCTGTTCAATAGCGTAGAGTTCCACCCCCTCTTGTTGTAATTTTTGAAGTAGCTCTTCAGCTTTGGATATATATTCCCAAGCCACACTTTCGGTAGCCCCCAGAGCTGTTTTGTGAATGTCTTTGTGGGGGGGCTGAGCCGTAATGCCACACAAATAAATTTTTTCGATCCGAAAGGCATCGGCAGTGCGAAAAACAGACCCAATATTGTTGAGGGAACGAATGTTGTCTAAAATGAGCACCAAGGGGATTTTTTTGGCCTTTTTAAAAGCGGTAATGCTATCGCGATTTAGTTCTTCGTTTTTTAACTTGCGCATAGGAATTGGCTCTTTTTAGAGGGGTTGAAATTAAACAAAAATGCCATTCAAAAAACGTTTCATAACTGTTTAAAGGCTTTTGAGAACTTTTGATAGAGGAGCTTAGGGTTTTTTAAATTAATAATTACATTCGTAAAAATCTTGAATTTTGGCTAAAGCGACCAAGGAAACGCCCTTAATGAAGCAATACAATCAGATCAAGGCAAAATATCCCGATGCCTTGTTGTTGTTTCGTGTAGGCGATTTTTATGAAACTTTTGGTGCCGATGCCATTCGGGCAGCTGATATTTTGGGGATTATTTTAACCAAGCGAGGTGCTGGTAGCACCTCCGAAACCCAATTGGCCGGTTTTCCATATCATTCCCTTAATACCTATTTGCCCAAGTTGGTGCGAGCCGGTTGCCGGGTCGCCATATGCGATCAGCTTGAAGACCCCAAAATGACAAAGAAAATTGTCAAAAGAGGGGTTACCGAGTTAATTACGCCTGGCGTGGCCCTCAGCGATGAGGTGTTGGAACAAAAGAAACACAACTATTTGGGCGCTCTTTTTCTCCACAAGCAAAAATATGGTTTGTCTTTTCTCGATATTTCAACCGGTGATTTTTTAGTGGCTGAAGGTAATTTAAGCCAAATAAAATCCCTTTTGGCCCACTTTGCGCCCAAAGAACTCTTGGTGCCTAAACCGCAAAAGAAGCTTTTTTTAGAACATTTTGACCCTGTTGCACACTGTTTTTATATGGATGATTGGGCCTTTGAAACTTCTACAGCTCGAACCAAACTCCTCGATCATTTTGATGTACACAGTTTGGAAGGTTTTGGCCTCACGCATTATAACGAAGGCGTAGCTGCTGCCGGAGCCATATTGCATTATTTAGCAGAGACCCATCACGAAAAATTGCAACACATCACCCGATTGCTACCCATTCAACAATCTGACTATGTTGGCCTCGACTCTTTTACGGTGCGCAATTTAGAATTGTTTGAACCTACTCACCCAGGAGGAGTAGCCTTAATTGGAGTAATTGACCACACCCAAACCGCTATGGGAGGACGCTTGTTGCGTCATTGGTTGGCGTTTCCTTTGCTAGATATTAAAGCAATTCAAGCTAGGCATCATGTGATTGCCACTTTTTTAAGTTCCTCCAAATTGCATGAGGAATTGCGTCTTATGTTGCAGCAAACCATTGACCTGGAGCGTGTCATGGCAAAGATTGCCACAGAAAAGATTGCCCCAAGAGTATTGGTGCAATTGCAACATAGTTTAACACTTCTCAAACCGCTAGGGCCACTTTTAGAATCGGCTTCTTGTGAGGCTTTGCAGCAGTTCGCCCAAAAATGGCAAGACCCACAAGGGTGGATTAGTCTTTTGGAAAAGCAATTGGATCCAGAGGCTCCTGTGGTGCTCTCAAAGGGAAAAGTGATCGCTACTGGCTTTTCTGAGGAGTTGGACGCTTTAAGGGAATTAAAAAGTTCCGCTCAACAGCATTTGGATGCCCTCTTGAAACGGGAAAGTGAACGCACCCAAATACCTTCCTTAAAAATTGCCTTTAACAATGTTTTTGGGTATTACATAGAGGTGCGCAACACCCATAAAGACAAAGTGCCTGAAGATTGGATGCGCAAGCAAACCTTGGTCAATGCGGAACGCTATATTACAGAAGAGCTCAAGGCTTTTGAAACTAAAATTCTTTCGGCAGACGAACAAATTTTACAATTAGAACAACAATTGTTTAGCCAATTGGTGCAGAACCTTCAAAAAGACTTGTTGTTTTTAAAAGAAAATGCACGTGTGATTGCCCAATTGGATGTGCTGAGTGGATTCGCCCAATTAGCAGAACGACACAACTATTGTGCTCCCGAAATGAATGAAGGTCAGTCTTTACAAATCAAGGGAGGACGACACCCCGTAATTGAATTTCATTTGCCTCCCGGCACCCCCTATATTGCAAACGATTTAGACTTAAATCGGGAAGACCAACAAATTGTGATGATTACGGGCCCCAATATGTCGGGAAAATCGGCCTTGTTACGGCAAACCGCTTTAATTTCTCTTTTGGCACAACTGGGAAGTTATGTGCCCGCCACCTCGGCTACATTAGGTGTAGTAGATAAAATATTTACCCGTGTGGGTGCCAGCGATAATATTTCAATGGGAGCCTCAACCTTTATGGTGGAGATGAATGAAACGGCTTCTATTCTCAATAATATTACGGCCAATAGTTTAGTATTACTCGATGAAATTGGGCGTGGCACTAGTACCTATGATGGGATTTCTATTGCCTGGGCCATAGCAGAATATTTGCATGAACATCCCTACCGCCCTAAGGTTTTATTTGCTACTCACTACCATGAATTAAATGCTATGGCCACCGATTTTGAACGTATAAAAAATTATAACGTTTCAGTAAAAGAATTAAAAGACAAAGTGCTTTTTTTACGGAAGCTGGTGCCAGGTGGCAGTGCCCATAGTTTTGGAATTCATGTGGCCAAGATGGCAGGAATGCCCCAACATGTTTTGCAAACAGCCGCCGGAAAACTCAAAGTGCTGGAGGCGCAGCGCAGT
Organism: uncultured Flavobacteriaceae bacterium; assembly: GCA_964386915.1. GTDB lineage: Bacteria > Bacteroidota > Bacteroidia > Flavobacteriales > Flavobacteriaceae > JADHMP01. The sequence continues at coordinate 165,797 of CAYLUQ010000002.1, forward strand.
GGAAAGAAAGATGCAAAAAATTCCCCTACCTCCGGGGCTATGCAATTGCAGTTTTTTAATTTAGACGATCCCTTGTTAGAAGCCCTTCGAGAGGAAATTACGCAACTCGATATCGATACGCTCACCCCGGTAGAGGCCCTTTTACAGTTAAATGCTATTAAACGCAAATTGCAACAAAAGGGCTAAAATATTTCTGCCTTTTTGTGTTGCGCCAATAGGTATTTTATGTTTACATTTGCACTCCTTGATAGGGTAAAGTAGCTCAGGGGTAGCGTAGCATCCGCCAAAGGCTGATGAGGATCACTCAGGAGATTGACATAACAATGCGAAAGTAGCTCAGGGGTAGAGCATCACCTTGCCAAGGTGAGGGTCGCG
>CAYLUQ010000003.1:0-42044 GCA_964386915.1 uncultured Flavobacteriaceae bacterium
AGTATGTCGCCGCCTTCTTCGAGACCCTCGCTTTTTGCGGGGGTCTTTTTTTTTGGCACTAATTTTTTTTTAAGAAAAAAGTTCGGCTACCGAAGCAGGAATAGGAGTTGGCTTTAAAGTATCAGCATCTAAATAGCACCATTGGGTGCTACAGTTAGCTAATTGGGTTTGTGTTTTTTCCAGATAAATAGTAACAATGCGTTCTGAGAGTACTCCTTTAGTTTGTTTTACAAAGGTTTCAATTAGAAGGGAATCTCCTAATTGAGCGGGATGCTTATAAGTGATTTGATGGCTTCGCACCACCCAAAGGCCAAAGTTTTGCGTTTGATTTTTTGTGAGGTGTTTCCAATGGGCCAAGGCCGCTTCTTGTACCCACTCTAAATAAACCACATTGTTAACGTGTTGCAGATCATCTAAATGGTCTTGAACAACGGTTTTGTATAGTTTGAAATGATTTTGCTTCATTCTTTCTCAATCAATTCAACTTCAAAAAGCTTGTCCCAATTTTTACCGGTTACAAAAAAGGTTTTTCGCTCGGAATGATAGGCGATACCATTGAGCACGTTGAGTTCTGGGTGTTGCGTCACTTTTTTAATTAAGCCACTAAAGTCTATAACTCCTTCTACACGCCCCCATTGGGGATCGATGATGATTGCCACTTGTTTGTCAAATTGATAGGTATTAGCATAAATTTTTCCATTAACCCATTCTAACTCGTTAAGTTTGTTTAAAGCAGAACGGTGAGTCATAACTTCAATAAAGCTAAGTTCTTTTCCAGTTTGAGGATCGAGCTTCCAAATCCGATTGGTTCCATCTGATTTATACAAATAATTGCCGTCATTGCAGAGTCCCCAACCTTCCACACTTTTTTGAAAATCAAATGCACGCTCCAGAGTCAAAGTTGCTTGGTCATAAACAAATCCTTTTTTTGCTTGCCAAGTGAGTTGATAGACCTTATCTGCTAAAAGCGTGAGCCCTTCACCAAAATAGTTGTCGTCTAGAGCCTTTGTTTCCAAGGGAACACCGTCAGTAAATAATATTTTTCTAAGCGTTGACTTTCCTTTTAATCCGGTACTTTCAAAAAGGGTATCTCCTTTAAATTCTAAACCTTGTGTATAGGCTTTTTGATCGTGCGGATAAGTGTTTAATATTTTATATGAATAAAGCTTGGGAGGTTGGTCGGCAACTAAAGTAATTTTTTTTCGCAAGGTGTCTACCCCCTTTTCGTGTTGCACTACTGCACTGAGTTCATGGGTGCCCAAAGGCTGTTTTTCTATTGGAAAAGGCATCGCTATTGTTTGCTTATCCCAAAGCCAAACGATTTGAGATTGGTAGTTTTCGTTCTTAGTTTTTAGTTCAGCTTGTAGGGTGTCTCCATAGCGCAGGTCTTTGTTGGTGGTTTTAATTCGAAATGAAGTTGACGCACTATCATTAAAACCACATTTTAGGAATAGTAGGGCTGTTAGTGACAAGAACAGGGATTTCATATATTATTTTTGCTTTAAAATTAAGGAAATAAAATCATTGAGAAAATTAGGGAACTGCTATCTTTGCATCGGGCAAGTTCTGCACAACCAGCTCCTGCCGAATCCCCCAGGGCGGGAACGCAGCAAGGGTAGGCGGTCGTAGCGGTGTGATGTAGGTCGCTTGCCCATTTTTTTTAAAACTATGGCAAAAGTTGTGATCGTTACCGGTGCGTCTTCTGGCTTGGGAAAAGCCACCGCCGACCTTTTAGCTCAAAAAGGATACCGTGTTTATGGTACTTGCCGAAATCCAAAAAAATATGATTCCCCTGAAGGCTATGACCTATTGCCTTTAGATTTAAACAAAACCACTTCTATTCAAAATCTAGTTACACAAGTCATCGCTAATGAAAACCGAATTGATGCCTTAATTAACAATGCAGGTGCGGGTATTATTGGTCCAATGGAAGAATTAGACCCTAAGGCCTTACGAGATAATTTTGAAACCAATTGTCATGGGCCGCTTCAACTCATCCAAAGTGTGTTGCCTTATATGCGCATTCAAAAAGAAGGTTTTATTGTCAATATTACCTCGATTGGCTGTGCCATGGGGCTTCCTTTTAGAGGAGCTTATTCGGCTTCAAAAGGGGCTTTGTCTTTGTTAACAGAGAGCTTACGAATGGAACTCAAAACCTTTGGCGTTAAAATATGCACAGTAGCTCCAGGTGATTTTGTGTCTGATATAGCCTCCAGACGCTACTATGCACCCCAAAAGGAGCAATCACCCTATAGTGCACTTTACAAACAAAACTTGGCCACCATAGATCAACATGTTGATACGGGTATTGCCCCCGAGCTGATTGCCCAAAAAATAGCCTCCATTCTGACTCAAAAAAAACCAAAAGTACACTATAGAGTAGGGGCACCTTTGCAGAAATTTTCTGTAGTTTTAAAGGGAATTTTACCCAGTCGATTATTTGAAAAATTATTAATGCGTTTCTATCATATTTAAATCCATCTTATGAAGTTTTTTATTGACACTGCCAATCTAGATCAAATTAAAGAAGCCCAAGCCTTAGGTGTTTTGGATGGGGTAACCACCAATCCCTCTCTAATGGCCAAAGAAGGCATTACGGGAGAAGCCAACATCAAAGCCCACTACCTAGCCATTTGCGAAGCTGTAGAGGGGGATGTATCTGCCGAAGTTATTGCTGTTGATTTTGAGGGTATGGTGAAAGAAGGGGAAGCCTTAGCGGCCCTGCATCCTCAAATTGTTGTAAAAATTCCAATGATAGAAGCGGGCGTAAAGGCCTTGCGTTATTTTTCTGATAAGGGCATTAAAACCAATTGCACCCTAGTATTTTCTGCCGGACAAGCTCTCTTAGCGGCTAAAGCCGGAGCTACCTATGTATCTCCCTTTATCGGCCGTTTAGATGATATTTCAACAGACGGCATGAACCTGATTGCCGAGATTAGAGAGATTTATGATAATTATGCCTATCCCACCGAAATTTTAGCTGCTTCTGTACGCCACACTATGCATATCATTCATTGTGCTAAAGTAGGCTCCGATGTGATGACAGGACCGTTATCAGCTATTAAAGGCCTCCTTAATCATCCACTTACAGACAAAGGTTTGGCTCAATTCTTAGCCGATCATCAAAAAGGAAATTAACGCTACTTTAATAATAGATCAAACTCTGGATCTAAAAAGTTGCCAAAGCCTTCTTTAATAATACCATTTGGATTGAGCACAATGGCCTTATTAAGCAGCGTGATCATCCAAACTTGTGAGGCGGTTTCATAGTTGAGCATGGCAAACTGATCATCTGGGGCTATGGCCATGAGTTCTTGTACTTGACCAACAACTTCGTTAAAGGGCTGTAAACAAATGCCTATAAAACGATACTTTTTATAGGTGTCTTGCAAGACCGCCAATTTCTTTAGGGTGCTTTTATAGTGATTCATTTTGTTTTGTGACCAAAAATAGACTACCGTGGGGCGATCGTCCCAAATGGCATCACTTGAAAGGGTTTCTCCCTTTCGGTTTTGAAGTTCTATGGCTGCAATTTTTTTGCCTTTTTGCATTTGTGTAATATCGTTGTGAAAAGTCAAAACCTCTGAAAAATAGTCTGGCGAACTATTAACTGTGGCATAATATTGCAAAAACAAATCGTGTTCTTCGTGATTTTCAAAACGCAGCAATTCTTCATAGGCAATGGCTCGCGCTAAATTGTTGCGCAATAGACTTCCACCAATGTGTTCGTCAATTACTTCTAAACGCTTGATGTTGTAGGCTGTTGAAGATTCTTTTTGTTGCATATAGTTTTGCCCTGGAGTTAAGGCCTCGTTATTGATATAATTGAGTAGATAATTCACATAGGGATCAAAAAAAGCTAGATCAGTATCGCTTAGGTTTAAATAGCGTCTAAAATCAAAAAAAATAGTGCGTTCTTCGGCTGACCACTGGGCACCTCTAAAGAGCGCATAGCGTTCTCTAATGCTAGCATAGGAATAGATATAGGCTGCTTGGGTAATTTTTTGCGCAATGGGTGATAGGGTGTTCAATGAATCCATTTTGATCCATTGCCTTTTCTTTTCTAAAAGAAGGGAATCAATAAGCCGATTGAAAGCTTGGCTAGAAAGCGAATATTTAGAAGATAAAAATCTATTTTCACGTTCTTGATTTAATTGTAATTCCATTAAGAAATTATTTTTGGTAGCGCCTCTTCCTGAATAGACTAAGGAAGCCGTCATTTCAATGGCATTAAACCGTGCCCAAAGACTGTCTCCGGCTTCTAAAAGCACATTTTGAAATTCGGGTAGGTGTTCCAATTTATAAACTCCGGGTTGCAGGGAGTCAAATTCCTTTTGAAAGCGCCGATCAGCATCCAAAAAAAGAGTGTCCGAAAAGATATTGTTACCTTGATATAGGGTTAAAAAATTAGAAGTAGGCTGAATGACCTGCCCTCCAAAAAACACCGCTTTTTTGTTCTTTTTCACCGCTGGACTACAACTCACCAGAGTCAAGACCATTAGCAACATGCAAACCACTATTCTCATAGTTCAAAAATAGTAGAATTTCACTTTTAGTCGGCATAAGTTCTTCTTAAAAAAAGGCCGCCTCTTTTTTGAATTACTTAAGTTTGCAACTCCAAAAAAGAAGTTATGTTATCAGTATCGAATCTTTCGGTTCAGTTTGGAAAACGCATTTTGTTTGATGAAGTGAACGTTAGCTTTACCAAAGGCAATTGCTATGGCATTATTGGGGCTAATGGTGCAGGAAAATCTACTTTTCTAAAAATTTTAGCCGGAAAACTAGAACCTAACTCTGGGCATGTGTCTTTAGAAACCGGAAAACGAATGTCGGTTTTAGAGCAAAATCACAATGCCTTTGACGCCTATTCTGTGTTAGAAACCGTGTTGCGCGGCAATCAAAAACTTTTTGCCATTAAAGAAGAAATGGAAAGCCTTTATGCCAAGCCCGATTTTTCTGATGCCGATGGTGAACGTGTTGGTGTTTTGCAAGTGCAATATGAAGAAATGGATGGGTGGAATGCCGAAAGTGAAGCTGCTAGCTTGTTGTCTAATTTGGATATAGGAGAAGACTTACACTATAAAACTATGAGTGATTTGGACGGGAAACAAAAGGTGCGTGTGTTACTCGCACAAGCCCTCTTTGGTAGACCCGATGTGCTCATTATGGACGAGCCTACCAATGACCTAGACTATGAAACCATAGTGTGGCTAGAACAGTTTTTAGCCAATTATGACAATACGGTAATTGTTGTTTCACACGACCGCCACTTTTTGGACAGTGTTTGTACGCATATATCCGATATTGACTTTGGCAAAATAACCCACTATTCAGGTAATTATACGTTTTGGTATCAATCTAGCCAATTAGCAGCTAGACAGCGCGCTCAACAAAACAAAAAAGCCGAAGAAAAAAAGAAAGAATTGCAAGAATTTATTGCCCGCTTTTCTGCAAATGTGGCCAAATCAAAACAGGCAACTTCTCGCAAGAAAATGATTGACAAACTCAATATTGAAGATATTAAACCTTCCAGCAGACGCTATCCGGCCCTTATCTTTGATCAAGAACGGGAGGCAGGCGATCAAATTTTGAATATTGAAAATTTGAGTTATAGTCTTGATGGCAGTACGCTTTTTTCAAATATTAATCTCAACCTTAGCAAGGGCGATAAACTAATTGTTCACTCCAAAGACAGCCGTGCTGTGACGGCTTTTTATGATATTTTAAACGAAAAGATCACCCCTGCTTCAGGAAAAGTAGAATGGGGCGTGACCACTACCCATGCCTATTTGCCCGTTGATCATGATGCCTATTTTGAAAGTGCTCTTTCCTTGGTCGATTGGTTGCGCCAATATGCCAAAACCGAAGAAGAACGAGAAGAAGTTTTTATTCGTGGATTTTTAGGTAAAATGTTGTTTAGTGGAGAGGAAGCCCTCAAAAAGTGTAATGTGCTTTCAGGGGGTGAAAAAGTGCGTTGTATGTTGTCTAAAATGATGATGGAACGTGCCAATGTGCTGCTTTTTGATGAGCCAACCAATCACTTAGACTTAGAATCCATCACGGGTCTCAACAACGCCTTGAATAACTATAAAGGCACCTTGCTGTGCAGCACCAGTGATCATGCTTTTTCACAATCGTTGGGAACTCGCATTTTAGAACTCACTCCACAGGGGGGAATAGACCGCCTGATGACCTTTGATGATTATATGAGTGACGTTTCTATTAAGGAACTGCGCGCTAAGATGTATGCTGTTTAAGTAAAAATAAAGTAGGTGCTAATCACAATCAGTGTGATAATCAATCCTACTGGTTTCACATATTGCCAAGGTGTTATGTCTACTTGCTTGGTATACACTTGAACATAAGCTTCTTTTCGCGGCCAAATTTTTCCAATAACGAGCATTAAAAGCACGTTAAACGAAAAGAGAATGGCCATTACGTGTAAATAGTGAGGATAGGTGCCCCCTTGTGCTATGACATAATCTTTTAAGAAAAATTGACTAAAAGTATAGAGAATTGACCCCATTAAAATAGCAATTTTAGCGGCGGATGCTGGCACATATCGAGTTAAATAGCCCACTAGAATGATGGTGAGTATAGGAATGGAATAGCAGCCGTTAATTTCTTGCAAATAGCCAAACAATCCTTCTGGCGCATTGGCTATGGTAGGGGCAATGAGCATAGAAAATAACGCCAAAACAATACCAAAGCGCTTGCCGGAGCGAACTACTTGGCGTTCATCGGCCTCTTTATTGATGTATTGCTTATAGATATCTAAACCAAAAAGGGTTACCGAACTGTTTAGTGCCGAATTAAACGAACTTAAAATGGCACCAAAAAGAACTGCAGCAAAAAAACCGAGCAGGGCAGGTGGTAGCACCTTATTTACCAAAAGACCATAGGATTGGTCTTGTGCTCCGTCCGCCAAACTGTCTCCAAAAACTTGAAAGGCAATAATTCCGGGCAACACCACAATTAGCGGGCCTAAAATTTTGACAAAGGCGGCTAACAACAAGCCTTTTTGTCCTTCCTTTAAATTTTTGGCGGCAAGGGCCCGTTGAATAATAGCTTGATTGGTGCCCCAATAGAAAAGCTGCACAAGTATCATTCCCGTGAAGAGTGTGCTAAAGGGAATGGCAGAATTGGGGCCTCCCTTGGCGATAAACTTATCGGGGTTATTGGCATATAAAACTTCTAACCCCTGTAATATACTCCCTTCTCCCACATAGAGTAAACCAAAAAGAGGCACCATCATACCGCCAATTAATAGTCCCACTGCATTGAGGGTATCTGATACCGCTACGGCTTTTAACCCACCAAAAATGGCATATATAGAACCGATTAGGCCAATAGACCATACCGTGATATAGAGTGCTGTGGTTTGGTCAACACCCATAAGAGTTGTTAAATCAAACATGCCGATTAAGGCAATTGCACCTGAATAGAGAACAACAGGTAGAAGCACAACCATATAGCCACTCAGAAAAAGACCAGATGCGATTGATTTAGTGGTGGTGTCATATCGACGCTCTAAAAATTGGGGTACAGTTGTAAGGCCTCCTTTTAAATAGCGAGGTAAAAGTACCAATGCGGTTACTACCATTGTAATGGCCGCAAGGGTTTCCCAAGCCATGACTAAAATTCCTTCACTAAAAGCAGAGCCATTGAGTCCTACTAATTGTTCTGTAGAAAGATTGGTGAGCAACAAAGATCCAGCAATGACAACGCCCGTTAGGCTGCGGCCTCCCAAAAAATAACCGTCTTGTGTGTTTTCATTAGTAGATCGAGTGGCAAAATAGGAAATGATACCTACGAGCGCAGTAAAAAGTATGAAGATCAGAAATTGCATAGAGGAAGTTTAAATGGGTTTCTTTGTTCCTCAAAGTAACTAAAAAATATTAGAAGTTTAATGCTTTGATAATTTCCTTGGCTTGATCTTCTAAGTTTTTAGGCACAAACAATTCTTGCTGATTTGGAGAAGCTCCAAATCCAGCTAAACGTGCAGACTCTGCACGGTCTTTAATCAAAGGATATATTTCGTTTTCCTCTAAACGATTAGTGAGCGCTAGAACAGATAAAGAAGAACCAGTATAGACTTTTACAAATTTTTGGGGCATTGATATGGTTTTAAGCTTTGTTGTATTTATTATTCCAAATAGCCGGATTGAAATTTTTTCCTAAGGCAAACCCATAAAATAAAACAATAGAGGCAATGGCTTTGAACATAAAGAAGAACAACATCCAATAGGTAGTGCCGTCTGGGTTTTTAGTAAAGAGTTGTAAAGGAGTGAGTTCGGTAGCTATAAAACTAATGCCCACAATGAGAAACAAGAGGTTTAAGATGTTTTTAAATGGCCACATACGCCATTTACGAAGGGGCTTCAAATCATTGCCCCACTTGTGAATTAAATAGAAATAGTTATTGCCAAGCGGTACAAAAAGAAGGGGATCATCTGTGCTTTCTAATCTAAAAAGGGCTGATGGAGCCATAATTTTTAAATCCCTTAGGGCAGTATTATGCTCATTTTCCAGGGCTCCTATTTTTTGTTTGGCTTCTTCTGGGAGGGTGTTTTTAAAATATTTTAAATCTAAAAACCGAAGGCGATAGTTGATACACACCTCCTTGATTGTATTGATGTGATAAATTCTATCGGTTTCTAATAAATCAAAATTAAAATGGTTGGCTTTTTTGATATTGTTTTGTTCAAAAAGAGCTTCTAGAGCAGCCTCCGAAGACTTGCTTTTTTCCGAAGTGCTTTTTAAAACCTTTTCAATATTGGTGGGTGAGAGTAAATTCAACTGCATAATCCTTGACATTTACTAACAAAAATACAAGGTTCTTTGAATAATCACAAATTCTATCGCAACTCTGCCTGTAATTCTTTTTCAAGGGCATTAAGAATACGTTTCAAAGACTTGTCAATTTGTTTGTCTGTGAGTGTCTTTTGAGGATCGCTAAAGGAAAAACGAACGCCATAAGATTTTTTGTTTTGGGGTAAGCCCTTGCCTTGATAAACATCAAATAAGCTAATGTTTTTGATTATTTTCTTTTCGGTTTGGTAGGCTATACTTTGAATTTGCTCAAACGTAATTTCAGGATTTAGCAATAAAGCAAAATCTCTTGTAGCAACTGGGAATTTTGAAATTTCTTGAAATTTAAGCGGTGTTTGAAAAGCCATTTCAAGCAAGGTCTTCCATTCCAATTCTGCATAGAAAATGGGCATATCTACATCAAACTGATCCGCTAGGGAAGTAGTCACTTGTCCTAGGACCCCGAGCTTTTGCCCTCCGTGAGTATAGGTTAAACAAGAGTCGAATTGGTTATTATTGGCTTTTGCAGCACTAAAATCGGCAAGCCCCAAAGTTCTGAATATTTCTTCAACTGCGTTTTTTAGAAAGTAGAACAGCTCGGTGTTTTGCGAACTATTCCAATGCTCTTCAAAAGGTGGTCCTGCCAAGGTTATACTCAAGCGTTTTGTCTCAATAAAGGCCTCTTTACCTTTGTGATAGCAAGTGCCAAACTCAAAGAGTTTAACACTTGGTTGTTGTCGCTTAAGATTGAAGGCAGCTACTTCGAGCGCATTATAGAGTAGCGTTTGACGCAGCATAGACAGTTCTTGGCCAAGTGGATTGAGCAACTGAACTGCTTCTAGACCTTCCTCCTTATAATCGGGTGAGCTCAAAGAGTTGGTTAGGGTTTCATAATAACCCATTCCACACAAGAGGGTGCTAATTTGGTTTTCTAATTTGAGGGCATTTTTCCAATCATAGGTGGCTTGTGTATGAAATTTTAGGGGGGCTTCTGGCACCTTGTTATAGCCATAGACGCGTAAAATTTCCTCAATTACGTCTGCTTGACGGGTTACGTCTATCCGATAAGAAGGCACTAAAAGGGCCACTCCTTCTTGTGTACTTCCATTGATTTGAATTTCTAGGGCATTTAAAATACTGGTGAGTGTTTCTTTGGGAAATTCGAATCCTAGCGTTTGATCTAAAGTAGCATAGTTCAAAAAAACTGAAATGGGTTCGGGCACTGTTTTTACTTCCTTTTGAATATCACTGCTAATGTGTCCTCCTGCATATTTCTTAATTAAAAGCGCAGCTCTTTTGAGGGCATAAATTCCAATTTCGGGGTCAACACCACGTTCGAAACGAAAAGAGGCATCTGTGTTTAATCCATGTCTTTTTGCAGATTTACGAATGCTTATTGGATTAAAGTAGGCGCTTTCTAAAAATACGGTTTTTGTGTTTTGATCAATTCCCGATTCGTTTCCTCCAAAAACGCCTGCAATGCAAAGTGGTTTTTCTTGGTCACAAATCATCAAATCATCTCCGCTAAGTTTTCGCTCTTGTCCATCTAGGGTGATAAAGGGTGTACCGTCAGTAACTGTTTTCACAACAATTTTACCCTTAATTTTATCGGCATCGAAGCCATGTAGGGGCTGTCCTAGTTCCAACATCACATAGTTAGTTGTGTCTACCACGATATTTTTTGGATTAAGGCCCACTGCCTTGAGGCGGTGTTGCATCCATTGAGGGGAGGGACCAATGACAACATCACTAATGGTTAGTCCATAATATTGAGGAGCGAGCTGGGGTTTTTCTACTTCAACCTGAATAGGTTTTTGATTGTTGTCTACATGAAAAGAGCTCACTTCTGGTGTTGACCATTCAAACGGAATTTGATTGATGAGGCATGCTGCTTTGAGGTCACGGGCTACTCCAAAATGACTCATGGCGTCAGCACGGTTGGGGGTTAGTCCAATTTCAAAAACAGTATCCGACACGATATCAAATAGCTCAGCACAGGGGGTGCCCACTTTGGTATTAGGGTCAAGCACAATAATGCCGTCGTGGCTGGTACCAATTCCAAGTTCATCTTCAGCGCAAATCATGCCCATGCTCACTTCTCCTCTAATCTTGCTTTTAGCAATCGTAAAAGGTTCGTTGGTGTTTCCATATAGAGTAGTTCCCACAGTGGCAACGGCTACTTTTTGTCCCTTAGCTACGTTGGGTGCGCCACAAACAATAGGCACTGGTTCTTCGTTAGGAGCCAAACATACCTGAGTAATTTTGAGTCGATCGGCATTAGGATGCTGTTCACATGAAAGCACTTTGCCCACCACAACACCTTCTAATTTATTTTTAATCGATTCGTATGAATAAACACCCTCAACTTCTAACCCTAGATTCGTTAGATAGGTGGCAATTTCATCGGTCGATAAATCTGTTTTGATAAATTCGCTTAGGCCGTTATAGGAAATTTTCAACTCTGCTCTTTTAAACGTTTAAGTGGCGCAAATATACTAATCTTGTCTCTCTCTTTTAACTTATAAAGTTCCAAATGTTTTGATGAAAACGAATTTGAGCTAGGGTATATTTAATTCCTTGATGGTCTTGGGCTTCTAGCTGAGGGTCTTGTTTGACAATGGCTTGGGCATAGGCTCTTGCCGTTTGAAGTAATTGAGTGTCTTTGGCTATATGCGCAATTTTTAGCTGAAGGATGCCGCTTTGTTGAGTGCCCATCATATTGCCAGGCCCCCTCAACCGAAGGTCAACTTCAGCCAATTCAAATCCATCATGAGTTTGCACCATTGTGTTTAAGCGGGTTTGGGCTTCTTCAGAAAGTTTGTGTCCACTCATCAAAATGCAATAGCTTTGCTGGGCACCACGGCCAACCCGCCCTCGCAATTGATGCAGTTGAGAAAGTCCAAATCGCTCTGCACTTTCGATCACCATCACAGACGCATTAGGCACATTAACCCCAACTTCAATAACAGTAGTTGCTACCATTATTTGAGTCTTTTTTTGTACAAATCGATCCATTTCAATGGCTTTTGCTTCAGGGGTCATTTGACCGTGTAGTATACTGATTTGATAGTTTGGTCTTGGAAAAGCGCGTTCAATACTTTCATAGCCTTCCATTAAATTTTTATAATCTAGTTTTTCAGACTCTTGAATGAGAGGATAGACTATGTAGACTTGTTGTCCCTTGGCTATGGTTTCTTTTAGGAAGGCAAAAACCTTTAAACGATTTCGATCAAATTGATGTAGGGTCTTCACCGGCTTTCGTCCTGGCGGGAGTGTGTCAATAATTGAACTGTCTAAATCGCCATATAGACTCATGGCCAAGGTTCTGGGAATGGGTGTGGCTGTCATGACCAAAATATGAGGGGGAAGCTTGTTTTTTTGCCAAAGCCTAGCACGCTGTGCCACTCCAAAACGGTGTTGCTCATCAATAATGGCTAAACCTAAATTCTTAAACACCACTTTTTCTTCTAAAACGGCATGGGTGCCGATTAGAATTTGAAGACTGCCGGAACTTAGCTCGTCATGTAGAGGGGTTCGTTTTTTCTGTTTGGTGCTTCCGGTGAGTAAAGCTACACTGATTCCACTGTCTTTTAGAAGGGAACGTATGGATTCATAATGCTGTTGGGCTAATATTTCAGTTGGAGCCACCAAACAGGCTTGAAATCCGTTGTCTAGAGCCATGAGCATGGTGAGTAATGCTACGATGGTTTTGCCAGAGCCTACATCGCCTTGTAAAAGGCGATTCATTTGTCTGCCCGTTCCTAAATCGTTTCGAATTTCTCTAACAACTCGTTTTTGTGCCTTAGTGAGTTCAAAAGGAAGTGAATTTTTATAGAAGCTATTGAAGTGATGGCCTATGGAGCTAAAAACATGTCCCTTTATTTTTTGCTTTCGTTGGTAGTTTTTCAACACCAATTGCATTTGCAAGTAAAAAAGCTCTTCAAATTTTAATCTAATTTGTGCTTTACTAAGGGCCTCTTGGCTAGCGGGAAAGTGAATGTGTTGTAGGGCTTTGGCTTTAGAAATTAGCTTGAGTCGATCTAAAATTGCCTTGGGGAGGGTTTCCCGAAAGCCAGAACCTATTTTTTGAAACAATTCCAGCATCATTTTTTGGAGGATGCGTTGGGTGAGGCCATTGTTTAGCATTTTGTCGGTACTGCTATAGAGGGGCTGAAAAGGCTTTGGAGCTTCGTTTTCATAAGAAGTGGCTAAGCTTAGTTCCGGATGCGGTATACTCACCACGCCTTGATACCAATTTAAACGCCCAAAAACAATATAGTCTTGGTTGAGTTGTAAACTTTTTTCTATCCATTGGTGGCCTCTAAACCAAACCAATTCTAGACTGCCTGTGGCATCTTCAAAATTGGCAACCAAACGCTTACCTCGCTTTTGTTTCACCCATTTTAGTTGTTTAATTTGGCCTTTGAGCTGTATTTCAGAGTTGTTTCTTGGTAAATTGTTTACCGAGTGGAATTGGGAACGATCAATATAGCGATAGGGAAAAAAATGCAATAAATCTTGAAAAGTTTTAAGACCCATTTCGCTTTTGAGTAGTTGCGCCTTGGCAGGGCCCACTCCTTTCAAATATTCTATGGGTGTTTGCATCATATCCATTAAGGCGAAATTAATTTTTTTTATTGTATTGAATTCAAAAGCCAGAATGTTTACTTTTAATAAAATTCAACAACATGAAGCGAGCATTGGTCATTTCGGGGGGCGGCAGCAAAGGTGCTTTTGCAGGAGGAGTAGCGCAATATCTGCTGCAAGAAAGCCAGTTGAACTACGATTTGTTTTTAGGAACGTCTACGGGTAGTTTGTTGGTATCGCATTTGGCTATGGGAAAAATTAATGCCATAAAAGAGGCATTTACCCATGTCAATCAAGATTCTATTTTTGACAATTGCCCTTTTTTAATTAAACAACAAGGGCGGCTAAAGCGCATCAAAATTCACCATTTTAATGTGTTAAAAAACTTTATACGCGGCAGAAAAACCTTTGGTGAAAGTCATAACCTCAGAGAACTACTAGCGAACACCTTTTCTAAATCTGATTTTTTAGCACTTCAAGCCCAAGAAAAAGAAGTGGTAGTTTGCGTGTCTAACCTTTCGGCCAATACCATTGAATATAAAACCCTTAGGGATTGTGCTTATGAAGAGTTTTTAGATTGGATTTGGATTTCGTGTAATTATGTGCCCTTTATGTCTTTAGTGGTTAAAAACAATTGCGAATATGCCGATGGCGGTTTGGGGTGCATCATTCCCATTGAAGAAGCCGTTAGAAGGGGTGCTACCCATATAGACGCTATATTGTTGAACACCGAATTTCAGCATACCAATCGCGTACACACCCGCAATCCATTTGATGCCTTAAGTAGCATTTTTGGCTTTATTTCTGACAAAATTGAAGAACAAAACGTGCACATAGGCAAATTGGTTGCTAATGACTATAAGGCACAACTTCGCATCTTTTATACGCCCCGTGTTCTCACTTCTAATTCTTTAATTTTTGACCAAGAGCAAATGCAAGAATGGTGGGAAGAAGGATTTGCTTTTGCTCAAGAAAAATTGGCCTACTAAACTGTTTATAACTATTAAATTTCTCGACTGGATAAGGCCTTAGAAATATTTATTTTTAGCCAATGAAAGGATTTTCAGAAGATTTCTTGGCCGAACTAAATGAAGCGCAAAGACAAGCGGTATTGCATAAAGACGGCCCCCTCATTGTTATTGCAGGTGCCGGATCAGGCAAAACAAGGGTGTTGACCTATCGCATTGCCCACCTCATGCAGAGTGGTGTAGATTCTTTCCAAATTTTAGCGCTCACCTTTACCAACAAAGCAGCTCGGGAAATGAAATCGAGAATTGGCACTTTGGTGGGAGATAGTGAGGCTAAAAATTTATGGATGGGTACATTTCACAGTGTTTTTGCACGTTTGTTGCGCCAAGAAGCAGACAAATTAGGTTTTCCCGCTAACTTCACCATTTATGACACCCAAGACTCCGATCGTTTGATAGCTGCTATCATCAAAGAAATGGGCCTCGATAAAGACATTTATAAATACAAGCAAATTCGCAATCGCATTTCGGCCTTTAAAAATAGTTTGATAACGGTAAAGGCCTATTTTCAAGATCCTGACCTCATGGAATCTGATGTGCATTCTAGACGCCCACAAATGGGTGCTATCTACAAAGAATATGTAGAGCGTTGTTTCAAAGCCGGTGCCATGGATTTTGACGATTTACTTTTGCGCACCAACGAACTGTTAAATCGTTTTCCAGAGGTTTTGGCAAAATATCAAAATCGGTTTCGCTATATATTGGTAGATGAGTATCAAGATACCAACCATTCGCAATATCTCATTGTGCGGGCACTTTCTGATCGCTTTCAAAATATTTGTGTGGTGGGGGATGATGCCCAAAGTATCTATGCCTTTAGAGGGGCGAACATCAACAATATTTTAAATTTTCAAAAAGATTATGAAGACGTGGCCCTATATCGGCTAGAACAAAACTATCGGTCCACTCAAAACATTGTAAATGCTGCCAATTCAATCATTCAACACAATAAAAGTAAAATCGATAAAATTGTTTGGACGTCTAATCAAGAGGGAGAGAAGATTGGTGTTCATCGACTAACCACAGACGGTGAAGAAGGACGTTTTGTGGCTTCCAAAATTTTCGACCTCAAAATGGAGCAGCACCATCATAATAAAGACTTTGCCATTCTTTATAGAACAAATGCCCAATCTAGAGCCCTGGAAGATGCCTTGCGTAAACGAGACATACCCTATCGAGTTTATGGCGGGCTGTCTTTCTATCAACGCAAAGAAATTAAAGACATTTTAGCCTATTTGCGTTTGGTGGTCAATCCAAATGATGAAGAAAGCTTAAAACGGATTATTAACTATCCTGCAAGGGGAATTGGTGCCACTACGGTTGATAAAATTGTGATTGCAGCAAAAACCCATAATCTTTCTTTGTTCGAAGTGCTCAGTCAAGCCGAATCGCTACCCCTCAAGGTGAACGCCAGCACCCTGCAAAAGTTGAAAGAGTTTGAGCAAATGATTCAGCGGTTTCGCATAGAAAACGAAAAATTGAATGCCTTTGAAATTACCGACCTCATTACCAAAAAAACAGGATTGGTAACCGAATTAAAAAAAGACGGTACACCCGAAGGAATTGCGCGCATTGAAAACATAGAAGAACTACTCAACGGTATACGCGATTTTACTGAGGGCCAAATTGAAATTGTTGACGCTACAGGCAATTTGAGTGAATTTCTAGCAGACGTTGCTTTGCTAACCGATTTAGATCAAGAAGAGGAGGGCAATACCGATCGGGTGTCTTTAATGACTATCCACCTAGCTAAAGGCTTGGAGTTTCCCATTGTTTTTGTGGTGGGACTTGAAGAAGATTTATTTCCATCAGCCTTGAGTCTCAATACGCGACAAGAATTAGAAGAGGAGCGAAGACTGTTTTATGTGGCTCTTACTCGTGCCGAAAAGCGTGCCTTTTTAACCTATACACAATCTCGCTACCGATGGGGAAAGCTCATTGATGCCGAACCGAGTCGGTTTATTGAAGAATTAGATGCGCAATATGTAGAACTGCCCCCGGCGCAAGAAGCCTATAGCTTTAAACCTTTTTTAAACACTTCTATTTTTGGTGATGCTCCTGCCAAGCAAACACCCCCCCAAAAATTGCCTAAGGAGGGCCCAATTAACACCAGTCCAACCCCCACACAGTTGCAAAAGCTTCGGTCGTTAAACACCGCATCAAAAGAATCAGTAGCACAGCCTACTGTGGAGCTTCATGTGGGCAATGAAGTTATTCATGAACGTTTTGGGGTGGGTAAGGTAATGGCTTTGGAAGGAAATGGAGCCGATCAAAAAGCAGCCATTGATTTTGATGGAGTTGGGGTTAAAAAATTATTATTACGCTTTGCACGCCTCAAAAAGAAATAAGCATGGCCGAGTTGCTCACCCTTTATGAAAACAATTTAAATCAGCAACATATTAACAAGGTTGTTGCTGTGTTAGAAGCGGGGGGACTCATAATATATCCCACCGACACCGTTTATGCCTTAGGTTGTTTGA
Organism: uncultured Flavobacteriaceae bacterium; assembly: GCA_964386915.1. Lineage (GTDB taxonomy): Bacteria > Bacteroidota > Bacteroidia > Flavobacteriales > Flavobacteriaceae > JADHMP01. The sequence continues at coordinate 16,907 of CAYLUQ010000003.1, forward strand.
TTAACCAACCCACTGCTTTGGCTCGGTTTGAGAAAATTAAAGGGGTTAGTCTGGCTAAGGCTCAGTTGAGTTTTTTATTTTCTTCTATTAGTGCATTATCAAACTATGTGGCGCCCATAGACAATGCCCAATATCGATTTCTCAATCGCTATTTGCCAGGCCCTTTTGCCTTTATTATGCAAGCCGCAAAAAAAATGCCGAAGCCCTTTGAAAAAAGAAAAACCATTGGGTGTCGCATAGTTGACCATCCGGTTTTGGAGGCCTTACTAGCACAATTATCAGCCCCTTTGTTGACTTCTTCTATTCACGACCCAGACGAAGTTCTTGATTATACCACCGATCCACAAGATTTGTTTTTACAATGGAGTGACCAAATTGATTTGATGATTGATTGTGGCTATGGAGGCAACAACCCCTCTACAGTGGTAGACCTCACGGTTTCTCCCCCTGAAACAATTCGACAAGGAGCAGGAATACTCTAAAAAAAAACACACCCAAAAGGGTGTGCTTTTTAACTGAATACTATTTAAAAATTAGTTCATTCCTTGTGCAATTAAATCATAAAACTGATCTAATTTAGGAAGTACAACAATTCTTGTTCTTCTGTTTTTGGCACGGTTGGCGGCTGTATCATTGTCAGCAACAGGAATGTAATAGCTTCTTCCGGCAGCAGTCATACGAGCAGGTGCTACACCAAAATCGTTTTGTAAGATGCGAACCACTGCAGTAGCTCTTTTTACACTTAAATCCCAGTTGTCTTGGATATCATCCAATTTAATTGGCACATTGTCTGTGTGTCCTTCAACCATAAATTCTAGTTCAGGCTTGTCATTCACCACCTTGGCTACTTTACCAAGCACTTCACGTGCGCGTTGCGTTACAGAGTAGCTTCCGCTTCTGAAAAGAAGTTTGTCTGAAATAGAAACATATACTACACCTTTTTCAACGTTGATTTCAATATCCTCATCACTCATGTTACCTAACACACCTTTAAGACTGGTTACTAAAGCAAGGGTAACAGAATCTTTCTTGGTCATGGCATCTTGCATTCTTTGAATACGAAGGTCTTTCTCTAACATGCTTTCTAGAGACTTCTCTAAGTTTTCAGCACCTTTTTTAGAAAGGGTAGTTAGATTGCCAATGTTGTTGATTAAATCTTGATTGTTTGCTTTGAGGAAGTTATTTTGTTCTCTCAATGAAGCTAAGCTTGCCTCAGCAGCTTCTTTTTCTTCATTACAAGTGTTTAATTTCACTGTGGCGGAATCCAACAAATTCTTGGTGTTTTGTTGAAGCTCTTCTAACTCAGCAAATTTCTTTTGTGATACACAAGAAGAAACGAAGACACCTAACAGTGCAAATACTATGACTTTTTTCATTGATTAAAATTTTAAATAGTTATTTGGCACAAAATAAATGAAAATTTCCTATTTATTAAGGGTTTAATTGGTTGAAATTTCGAATCCCTTTAAAAAAATAGGCTTTAATGATGCTTTTATGCTTAAAATAGGGATGTTTCGGGATGAATTCGTGTCGTTTATTTTGAAAGGCCGATCGTTTTTTATAAAACGCTATATGGGCCCTTACTATGGCTAAAGTGTAAGACCACTTTCCGCGAATAAAATAGTTAATGCCAGCTAACCCATCCAATAACAACCGTTTAAATAAAAGGACGGCCAAACCTTCTGAGGGCAAGTTTTTCAAAAGCATGAAGAGCGAATTGCGGTGATTGAGAAATACTTTTTGAGCGGATAATTTAAGGGTTCCTCCTCCAAGATGATAGACTTTTGAAGCGCCTAGGGCAAAAACCTCATATCCATTTCGGTGCGCTCTCCAGCAGAGATCAATCTCTTCTTGATGGGCAAAAAAGTCTGGATCAAAACCACCCAAGGACTCAAAAACAGCTTTTCGCACAAAAAAACAAGCTCCACTAGCCCAAAAAACTGCAGTTTCTTGATCGTATTGCCCTTTATCTTCTTCTAGTGTATTCATTAAACGCCCTCTGCAATAGGGAAACCCAAATTGATCGAGATAGCCGCCGGCAGCTCCGGCATATTCAAAATAGGTTTGCCTGCTATAATCCAAAATGTGGGGTTGTGCAATAGCAGTTTTGGGATGCTGTTCAAAATGCTCTAGCATGGGCGCTATCCAGTTTTGAGTAACCCAAACATCGGTATTGAGTAAAATATAAATTTCAGCTTCAATTTGCTTTAAACCTTCATTATAGCCCCCGGCATAGCCTAGGTTTCTTGACAGTGCAATGGGTTTTACCTCTGAATGGTGAGCCTCCAACCATGTTAAGGAAGCATCTGTAGAGCCGTTGTCAATTAAATAAATTGGATGCCCTTCGCTATGGGCAATCAATTGCGCGAGAAACTTTTTTAGAAGCGCTTCTCCGTTATAGTTCAACAAAACAATGGCGGCTTTATCCATTTTCATTTAATAGCAGTGTAGGAGGGAAGTGACTCTAAAAATTGCAACGATTGGTTTTCAAAATTCATACTGCAATAATAATGATTCAAACCGTTAGTGACCATGCAATAGGGACTTTTTAAGACCAAATTGTAGTGTGCCAATTGGTCAAAAACAGCTTGATTGATAGGCACCTGAGGAGCCTTGCATTCTACCAACACCAAGGGTTTTTGCGCTGCATTGCACGCCACTATATCAAATCGTTTTGGTTGCCCATAGACGCTTAATTGCTGCTCCACTCGCAAAAGACTTAGCGGGAATTCTTTATGATGATGAAGATATTGAATGCAATGACTGCGCACCCATTCTTCAGGTGTTAAAAACAACCATTTTTTTCGGACAACATCGAAAACATAGGGTTTATTTTGCTTAAGTTTGACCTTTATCTCAAACGCAGGAAAATTTAATGCAAACATGCACTAAAATTGCAAAAAACAATTGAGTAATGCACACTTTTGAGTCGGTTTTAGCACAAATAAAAAAGAAACAGTTTGCTCCCTTCTATCTCTTAGCGGGAACAGAAGCCTTTTTTATAGATGCCATCGAAAAAGCGCTCTATGACGAAGTGGTGGAAGAGGGCGCTAAAGATTTTGACTATAGCTTGTTTTATGGAAAAGATACCTCTCCCATGGACATAATAGATGCGGCTAAACGGTTTCCCATGCTCTCTCAATTTCAACTCATTGTGGTTCGAGAAGCACAATATATCAATGAATCTTTAGACCCACTAGCGACTTATTTGGAACAGCCTCAACCGCAATCTATAGTTGTGTTCTGTCATAAGCACAAAGATTTTGACAAACGAAAAAAACTGTATAAAACGGTCACTAAAAAAGGGATTACCCTTAGCTTTAAACCTCTTTATGACAATCAAATTCCGCAGTGGATTCAAGGTCAAATGAAAAAGCATCAATTGACTATTTCACCCAAAGGGGTGTTTTTATTGGCTAATTATTTAGGGGCTAATCTTTTAAAAATCAACAAGGAATTAGAAAAATTAAAATTGGTCGCTACTCCGGGTGAAGAAATAGGTCCAGAGCTAATAGAAAAGCACATTGGAGTGAGCAAAGATTTCAATGTGTTTGAACTTCAAAATGCTATAGGAAGCCGTAATTTGACACATTCCTTTCGCATCATTCGCTATATGGCTGCCAATAGTAAAAGCCATCCACTAACGGTAACCTTGAGCGCCCTACATGGCTTTTTTCAGAAGCTACTTTGTTTTCATGGTCTTCCCAATCCACAACTTGCGGCTAAGACTTTAAAAATAAATCCCTTTTTTGTTAAAGATTATGAATTTGCTGCTAAGCATTTTTCGATGCGTCAAGCCAGTCAAGCACTACATTTGATTCTTCAGGCAGATCTTAAAAGCAAGGGCATTGCAGGAGGGCAAAATGACCATGAAGCCATAATGAAAGCATTATTACTTAAGCTTTTTGCGCTCTAAAGTGCGGGAAAATTTGCAGGATCAGCTTCGTGCATGAGGGCATAGGCGGTCTCAAATATATCTTCTAAAGAAGGTTTTGAGAAATAGTCTCCATCACTGCCATAAGCCGGACGGTGTGCTTTTGCAGCTAATAGCTTGGGTGGACTGTCTAGATGCTGAAACACATTTTGTTTTTCTAAGAGTTGTTGCAAAATATAGGCCGATGCGCCCCCGGGAACATCTTCGTCTACTATGAGCAATCGGTTTGTTTTGGCTATGCTGTGTGCAATTTCACCTTCTAAATCAAACGGAATGAGGGTTTGGGCATCGATCACTTCGAGCGAAATACCATATTGCTGTAAAACTGTTACACTCTCTAGCACCAAACGAATGGTTGAGCCATAGGAAACCACCGTGATGTCAGTTCCCTCTCGCAAGCATTCTACTTTCCCTAAGGGTAGCTTAAAAGCTCCTAGATTGCTGGGCATTTTTTCTTTTAAGCGATAGCCGTTGAGGGATTCCACAACTATTGCAGGTTGGTTCAGATCCAATAAGGTGTTGTAAAAGCCGGCCGCTTGGGTCATGTTGCGGGGCACCAAAATATGCATTCCGCGCAACAAATGAATCATGCCACCCATGGGAGAGCCCGAGTGCCAAATGCCTTCTAAACGGTGTCCTCTAGTTCTTATTATTAGAGGAGCAAACTGCTGACCATTAGTTCTATAGCTAAGAGAAGCTACATCATCACTTAAGATTTGAATGCAATACAGAATATAATCCAAATATTGAATTTCGGCTATGGGCCTAAGCCCTCTAAGTGCCAAACCAATACCTTGACCCACTATGGTGGCTTCACGGATCCCAGTATCCGCCACGCGCAACGGGCCAAACTTTTGTTGTAAGCCTTCTAAACCTTGGTTAACGTCTCCAATTTTGCCAACATCTTCACCAAAAATAAAGACTCTTTCATCCTTTTTAAGAAGTGCCTCAAAATTGTCGCGCAAAATTATTCTGCCGTCCACAAGTGGAGCATTTTCAGCATAGGTTGGTGCTACCAACTCCAAGTTCATGATTTCTTCCTTGGTTACGGTATATAATTTTGAGGATATTTTTTCTTTTAAATCTGCTATTAATCTTGTTCGCCATTGATCAAAAACAGCAGTATCAATTTTGGGATAATGCGCCAAAACCGCTTTTAATTGTCTTGCTCCAGCAACCACATCTCGAAAAGCAGGCTCTGGATTTTCTTCTAATTTCTTTTTAATGGGGAGTAAACGGGGATCGTTATTGGTTTGGGTTTTAAAGCTATCAAAAAAATCAACAAACACTTTTTTAGTGGCCAATACGGGGGCTTGGTAAGCGTTCCAAGCATTTCTTCGTGCTTGTTTAACGTCACTTTTTAGTTCGTTTTCAAGTGTTTCTAATTCTTTTTCTGTGGCAATGCCATTGGCTAAAATCCAAGTGCGCATTTTGGCATTACAATCGAATTCTTTTTCCCACTTAAGGCGTTCTTCGGTTTTATAACGCTCGTGAGAACCAGAGGAAGAGTGTCCGAGAGGCTGAGTGAGTTCAATAACATGTACTAAAACCGGAACATGCTCTTTTCTAGCCAATTGAGAGGCATAATCATAGGTGTTGATTAAGGCTGAATAATCCCAACCCTTTACCTGCAGAATTTCTAAGCCCGGTTGGCTGTCTGTTCGTTGAAACCCTTTGAGTACTTCCGAAATACTCTCTTTGGTGGTGTGGTCTTTATTGTGAACTGAAATACCGTAATCGTCATCCCAAATGCTAATGACCATAGGAATTTGCAAAACGCCAGCGGCATTTATTGCTTCGAAGAAGACCCCTTCACTCGTGCTGGCATTCCCAATGGTCCCCCAAGCAATTTCGTTTCCTTGATTAGAATGTTCTTTAAGCCCCTTAAAATCAAAGGCTCTATAGAGCTTAGAAGCCTGCGCCAAGCCAACCAAACGAGGCATTTGTGCTGCTGTTGGCGAAATGTCAGAACTGTGATTTTTTAGGTCTTTTAGGGGAAGCCAATTGCCATTTTTATCAACAAAGGGTGTCACAAAATGGGCACCCATTTGCCGACCACCCGACATAGGTTCACGAGTCAAATCTAAATCGGCATATAAGGCTGCAAAAAGTTGTTCTGGGGTGAGCTTGTCTTGTGCAAAGAGCAAAGTTTGATCACGATAATAGCCCGATCTAAAATCGCCCTTTTCAAAAAAGTGATTGAGAGCTACTTGGGGCAATTCTTTGCCATCTCCAAAAATACCAAACTTGGCTTTCCCAGAAAGCACTTCTTTTCGCCCTAAATAGCTGCATTCTCTACTAAGGACAATGGTTCTATAATCTGCTAATATTTGCTGTTGAAAGTCTTCAAAGGAAATTGAAGCCGCTAAATTTTCTTGGTCTTCCTTCATAAAAGCATACGAATTTACAAAAATTTAGACTAGTATATTTACAGCATGCGGATAGTTATTAAGAAGCAACAGATAATTTAAAACATCAAAACCACTTGCGTGTGTAGAGTCCGGAGAGGGCTTTTGGGTTGAGTGTGAGCACAAATCGAATTTGTGTAGCATATTGCGCTTGAGTAAGCTCAAAGCCGTTAGAAGAAGCTACAGGGAGATAAATTTCAAGATAGTCGGGAACAAGGTTTAAGCGTAAGCCACTGTCAAAATAGCCTTGAAAATCATTCTTTCTGTTTTTTAGAACACCCAAATCGACATAGGCTTCAATCCATTTCCACAAACCCATATTTAGATTGGTGCTAAACATGAAATTGTTGGAGGTAGATTGCTGAAATTTGGACTTAAATCCACCCTCAGCCATCACAAATTGCTGGCTGTATATTCCCGTTGTTTCAGAACGGCCTAGATAATTATATTGAAATAAATAATCGGTAGGTCTATTTAAATTAAAGTCAAAAAAGGTTGTATTGGAGAGGTTATACCATAAAAACTTACCCGCAAAAAACCGAATGGCCAATTGGCGTCCACTGGGATAAAGTTTTCTATAGTCCATGCTCCATTGCAATTTTCCAAATGGGTTAGACAACTCCAAGCTGGTGTTGGCTGTAAAATAGTTGAGAGCCCCCTTGTCGGAATAGAGATGTCGCAAGTTCAAAACACTATAGTCGGGTGCTGTTTCTACGTTCGGGTCTTTTTCTCTAAAAACATTATACCAAGAAGCTCGCAACAATTGTGCTTTGTTAGAACGCATATCGGGCGTTCTAAAATAAAAAGAAAGATGAGGGGTAAAGGTTTTATAGCGTAAACTGGAATTGTAGTGATAGCTGCTAGCCGAAAGCTGAAATGAGGTGAGGTAGTTTTGGGAGTTGTTGTTATAAAAATAGGTGCCTACACGTAAATGGCCCACCCAAGACTTTTCTAAAAAGGTATATTGAGGTGAAAACTCATAGTTGAGTAGTTGTTTTTTTAACCTCCCATTAAAGAGACGTAAGCCCATAGTGATTCCGTCATAGGCATTGAAATCGGTTACTGGATTAAAGAATAATTGATTGCGTTTGGGGTCTTCAACATCTTTTACAAAGCGCAAGCTGAGGGGCTTTAAACCCAGGGGAGTTTGAAGAGGTTTCCAGTTATTTCGTTTATTGGTTTCTGGGAAATTATGATGTGGATTAATGGCAATATAATCTGCCTCATTGGCTTGCCATTGCAAAAGGGTGTCTTTTGAGCGCAATTGAATCCATTGGGTTTTAATGACCGAATCGTTTTTAATCCAACCCACCTGAAGGGGTGCGGAGCGCCCTGATTTTTCAGAGAGGCGAATTTGGTATTGGGATTTGGTTTTGGTCAATTCTTTAAATTGAAAATCTAGAGGTATGCGGTTAGTGAGGTAATCGTCAAAGAACCAATCTGCTTTTTGTTGAGTTTGTTGCTCATAAAGCGTTTTCAAGTCTGTTTGTCCATGATTGGCAAGATATTCAGTAACGATTTTTAGCCAATCCTTACCCTCTGAACTAGCTTCCAAAAACCGAAATCCAACCCCTACATGATAGGGAGAGGCCTTTTGTTCGTTGAATTTAAGTAGTTTTTCTTTTGAGACGGTATCGGCTTGCTGCAAGTTGTTGCTTTGGGTCCACTCATAAAAAAACAAAAAACTGTCATTAAAATAGAGATCAGCGAGGGCATAGCGATTTAAAAAAGGAAAGGTTGAAAGGGAGCCAATAAACTTTTGATCCGCATAGTTTTCCTCAATATATTTGATGATTAAATAGGTCTGCAAGCCCCCTAAAACCCAATGTTTTTCTCTTTTGTCAAGCTGCAATTGCTCTTCGAGATAGTTCCATAAATAGACTTTTAAAAATTGAATTTCAAAATCGAAATGATCGGGAAAGAGATGCAAAAAGGAGGGTAAAATATTTAAGCCGTAGAATGGATTTTTGGTATAATCTCTTTTTAAAATCAATACTTTTTGGTGTGGATAGGGAGGAAATTTTTCTTTTACAAACCGATGAATATTTTCGATGCGCTCCAGGTGGGTAGATTCATTGAGCACTTCAGAATGAAGGTTAGAGGCTATTAGGGTGCCATCTTGTAATTCATATTGTTTAAAATTGTTTTTTTGGCTAAATATAAACTGCGCCTTGGTTTGACTTTTCCCTTCAAAACGTTGCATCATTTTATTTTCGAAGGGCTCAGGTGCTTTGGCATTTAGGTTCGAATACAAGGAGAATGCTTTGGGATAGCTAAAGTCAATTGTGAATGAAGCGGGTAGGTGGCTGTTGTCATCCAAATTCAAATTGCTTTGTCGAATCCATTTTCCCTTTATAAGGGGGGCCACAGCAATAAACCAATCCCGTAGGCTGATTTCAGTGGCATCTTTTTTTCCAAAGCCAGTAAAACGATCATCGGGTATTTTGATGCGGTATTTAAAATGAAGAGTCACAGCCTCACCTGGTAAAATATATTGAGGCAAATAAAGCGTGATTTGATCTTCAGTTTGACGGTCTCGAAGCCAAACCAAGTCCACCCCTTTGGAAGTCACTTGTTCAATATCGGTATAACCTCTGTTGGTTTTAGGCGCTAAATAAAAACTTCTATCATATTCTTCGATCAGTCGCTGTGAAAGGGGTGTTTCTGTATCTTTAAACGAGTTTGACCAATCGGTTAAATACATAATATTCACCTTTTCGTCAGTTGGATTGCGCCAATTTATGGTTTGCGATACGGTTAAATAATCAGTATTTTCGTCCAATGTTGCCGCTATTAAATACTCCGTTTGTTCCTGTGCAAGGGCTCCAAAAGCAAACCAAAAGAGTAGAGAATAGCGAAATCGAAACATTTAGAAGTTGGGTTGAAAGTTTTCGTTGCTGTAAAATTGTTCAATACATTGCTTCACTTCTTCGGCTGTATCAACCACTTCAATTAGAGAAAGGTCTTCGGGGCTAATATTTTTTTCTTTAAGTAGAGTGTTTTCAATCCAACTCATTAATCCTTCCCAATAGGACGAGCCAACTAAAATAATAGGAAAACGAGTCACCTTTTCGGTTTGGATCAAGGTGAAAGCCTCAAAAAGTTCATCTAAGGTACCGAGTCCACCGGGCATAACCACAAAGCCCTGGGCATACTTGACAAACATAACTTTGCGCACAAAGAAATATTGGAAATTGATGAGATAATCAGGATCAATGTAGGGGTTGCTTTTTTGCTCAAAAGGAAGTTCAATGTTTAATCCCACCGAATTACCTCCAGCTTCTTTGGCTCCCTTATTGGCCGCTTCCATAATGCCAGGTCCGCCGCCACTTATGACACCATATCCCAATTCAACGACCGCTTTTGCAATTTGTTCTGTGAGTTGATAGGTGGGATGTGTTGGCAAAGTGCGCGCTGAGCCAAAAATGGAAATACAAGGGCCAATGGCGCTCATGGTTTCATAGCCCTCAACAAATTCACTCATAATTTTAAATAAAGCCCAAGAGTCGTTCGCTTTAACTTCACTCCATTTTTTTAGGTTTCCTTTTGTCATGATACCAAGGGTTTAGTAAGTTCCAATTCCTTTTTTAAGTAGCGAGCGGTATGACTTTTGGGAGCTTTAATAAGCTCTTCTGGAGTGCCTGTGGCTACAATTTCACCGCCCTGCTGACCCCCTTCTGGGCCAATGTCGATCAAATAGTCTACTTGTTTGAGCACATCTAAATTATGCTCTATTATCAACACGGTATTGCCCTTGTTTACTAATAAATTCAGTACTTCTAGAAGCACCCGTATGTCTTCAAAATGAAGTCCTGTGGTGGGTTCATCTAAAATATAAAAGGTGCTTCCTGTGTCTTTTTTACCCAATTCAGAAGCGAGTTTAACCCGTTGAGCTTCACCACCCGACAAGGTGGTTGAAGATTGGCCTAGGGTAATATAGCCCAAACCTACCTCCTGAATCATTTTCAATTTTCGATAGATCTTGGGGATGCTTTCAAAAAACTGACAGGCCTCGTCAATCGACATTTCCAATACATCCGAAATGGATTTGCCTTTAAAGCGAATTTCTAATGTTTCACGGTTAAAACGTTTGCCTTGACAGGTTTCGCATTCCACATAAACATCGGGGAGAAAATTCATTTCAATCACCTTCATGCCACCCCCTTGGCACGTTTCACAACGCCCTCCTGTTACATTAAAACTAAACCGGCCGGGTTTATAGCCCCTAATTTGTGCCTCGGGTGTTGCTGCAAATAGGCTCCTAATTTCGCTAAAAACACCGCAATATGTTGCTGGATTACTTCTAGGAGTTCGACCAATAGGACTTTGATTGATGTCTACAACCTTGTCTATATGTTCCAACCCTTCAATTTTCTTATAATCAAGAGGTGTTTGCACACCCTTGTAGATATATTGATTTAAAATAGGATAGAGTGTTTCATTAATCAAACTCGATTTACCACTGCCTGACACCCCGCTCACACCAATCATAAGTCCTAAGGGAAAGTCAATATCTACTTGTTTTAAATTATGCCCTGTGCATCCTAAAAGCGAAAGCGTTTTGCCGTTTCCTTTACGTCTTTTTTCTGGTGTGGGAATTTGTAACTCACCGCTCATGTATTTGCCTGTTAGGCTATCTGTTCCAATAACTTTTTCAGGTTTTTCTTCAAGGATTATTTCCCCTCCTCTTTTGCCGGCAAAAGGCCCCATGTCAATCAAATGATCAGCTCTAAGCATCATGTCTTTGTCGTGCTCTACCACGATCACAGAATTACCTAAATCACGAAGGGCACAAAGGGAATTGATTAAGCGTTCATTATCCCGCTGATGCAAACCAATGCTCGGTTCATCTAAAATATAGAGCACCCCCACCAACTGAGATCCAATTTGGGTAGCCAAACGAATACGTTGGGCTTCGCCACCTGAAAGCGATTTGGAGGAACGCTGCAATTGCAAATAACCCAAGCCTACATCTAATAAAAATTGCAAGCGGGTTTTAATTTCTTTTAAAATCTCACTTGCTATTTTCTGTTCGCTGGAGGAGAGTTTTTTAGGCAAGTCTTCAATCCATTGCTGCAATTCAATCAAATCCATTTGACTAATTTGTGCAATATTATAGTGGTCTATTTTAAAATAAAGGGCTTCTTTTCGCAAGCGGGTTCCAGCACATTCATGACAATCGTGAGGTTCCATAAAATCACTGGCCCAGCGTCTAATGGGGCGTGATTCGTTATTTTCAAATGAAGATCGAATAAAGTTTTCGATCCCTTCATAGTCTATTTTATAGGTCCTCGTGACCCCAAGGGTAGGAGAATGTATTTCATATTTTTCCTTCCCTCCTGTTAAAATTATCTCTAGAGCACGTTTGGGTATTTTGCGAATAGGATCTTTTAATGAAAAAGAAAAACATTTTGCAATGGTTTCTATTTGTTTAAAAGACCAACTGCTTTTTTGAAGTCCTAAAGGAGCTAATCCGCCTTTTTCAATAGACAAACTATCGTCTGGAATAATTTTTTGACGATTAATTTCGTGTCGGATGCCCAAGCCTTTACAAGAAGGACACATTCCTTTTGGGGAGTTAAAAGAAAATGTATTAGGTTCTGGCTGCGGATAGGCAATTCCGGAACTTGGACACATTAAATTACGACTAAAAAACCGAGTCTTTTCTGTTTCCATAGCAAAAACCATTACCGCATCATCTCCATATTCCATAGCTGTGGCTAAAGAAGATTCTAAACGCTTGACAAAATCAGCATCGTCTTTAACCGAAAAACGGTCAATAACCAATTCTATGTCGTGGGTTTTATAACGATCTACTTTCATGCCCCGCGTCAAATCCAGCATTTGACCATCTACACGCACCTTAGAAAACCCTTGCCGTGAAAGACTGTCAAACAACTCTCTATAATGCCCTTTTCGGGCCTTAACAATAGGAGAGAGAAGCATGATTTTTTGTCCCAAATATTCAGAAACAATTAAGGAAACTATTTGTGCATCCGTATAATGAATCATTTTTTCATTAGACAAATAGCTATAAGCTGTTCCAATTCGTGCAAAAAGCAACCTAAAATAGTCATAGAGTTCGGTGATGGTGCCCACTGTAGAGCGTGGACTTCTAGAAGTTGTTTTTTGCTCAATGGCAATGACAGGAGACAAGCCATTGATTTTATCAACATCTGGGCGTTCCATATTACCTAAAAACTGACGTACGTAGGCCGAAAAGGTTTCCATGTAGCGACGTTGACCTTCTGCATAGATGGTGTCAAAAGCCAAAGAAGATTTTCCGCTACCCGATAGCCCAGTGATCACCACGAGTTGGTTGCGGGGAATAGCCAGGCTTATGTTTTTTAAGTTGTGAGCCCGAGCTCCCTCAATTACGATACTGTCGGAATTATGCATTGCCATTAGGCCGGTAAAAGTACGGGTTTTTTAACACAACTAAAACGGAATAAAAGGCTAAAGTTGTTTTATCTCAAAACTGCGGCAGCATCATCTCCTCTTGGATCAGCAGCCGTGCTTATATGACCCTCAGGTGATAGATGAATAGCGTCTACACGGCCTATAATGCGGGTGTTTTTCTCTTCAATTTGATAGCCTTTGGCTTGCAGGTTTCGAATAAATTTTCGACTGAATTTTGCAGGCTCCAAAATGACGGTATCTGGCATCCATTGATGATGAAATCGAGGAGCATCAACAGCTTCTTCTATAGACATGCCAAAGGCATATACATTGAGTATAATTTGAAAAACAGAAGTGATGATGGTAGACCCACCTGGGGTGCCCACAATCATAGAAAGTTTTCCTCCCTTTTCTACTAGGGTAGGGGTCATGGCGCTAAGCATTCTTTTGGCAGGAGCAATGGCATTGGCAGTTCCCCCAATGAGTCCAAACATATTGGGCACTCCGGGCTTGCTGCTAAAATCATCCATTTCATTGTTGAGAAAATAGCCCCCTTCTTTCACATAGAGTTTGGCACCATAGTTGCCGTTCAGTGTTGTGGTTATAGCAACTGCATTGCCTTCTTGATCTAAGATAGAAAAATGTGTGGTTTCTTCACTTTCTTCGGCAACAACAATTCCCGGGGCTATTGTTTCAGAGGGAGTGGCCTTTTCAAAAGAAAAAGAGTTCATTCGTTTTTGTAAATATTCCCGGTCTAAAAGCTGTTCTGTAGGAACAGAGACAAAATCAACATCGCCTAAATAAAGGCTTCGATCTGCAAAAGACCTTCTTTCGGCTTCAATCATAAGCTGAACGGCTTTTTCAGAATGAAAGCCATATTGTTCTATGGAATAGGGTTCGATCATCCCCATGAGTTGCCCTAAACAAATGCCCCCGCTGGATGGAGGCCCCATGGAATATAGGGTTAAATCTTTATATTGAAAGCGAATGGGTTCTCTCCACACGGGTTCATAAGATTTCAAATCTTCTAAACTAAATATACCACCATGGGTGTTTATGGTGTTTATTAGGGCTTGCGCATGAGACCCCTCATAAAAAGCCTTTGGCCCCTCCTTTGCAATAGTTTGCATGAGTTTTGCTAAGGCTGGATTTCGAAAGGTGTCTTTGGCTTTAACAGATTGTGTAAAAGGTATGTTGTCTCCATTGAGGGCTACTATTTCTGGTTGTTTTTGGGCTAAGCCATCTGCTTGTCTTTGCGTTATAACAAATCCTTTTTCTGCTAGCTCCTGCGCGGGGGTAATGACCTTATGCCAGGGCAGTTTGCCAAACTTCTGATGAAGAGCATACAGGCCAGCAACAGAACCAGGAACTCCCACTGCAAGCCCCCCAAGAGTGCTCTTTTCAGGAATGACTTCTGCATTTTCATCTAGATACATATCGCGTGAGGCCGCTAGGGGTGCTTTTTCTCTAAAGTCTAAACTGCCAACGGTAGAAGAGGCTGTTCGAAAGACAGCAAAACCACCACCGCCTAAATTTCCGGCATTGGGGTAGCAAACCGCCAATGCCATATGGGTGGCTACTGCAGCATCAAAAGCATTTCCGCCTTGTTGCATGATTTGCACCCCAATTTCAGAGGCCTCTAGGCGGGCTGAAACTACCGCTGCCCGAATAGGGGGTTGTGGCGTGCAGCTAAAAACGAATAAGACAAAAAGAAGTCCTGTTAGACTATGGAATATTAATCGATACATTTAGAAACAAGGTTAAAATGAGAGGTGATGTCGGAAAAAAAGGACTTGAATTGGGACTCAAAAAAAGAATAATTTTCACTTAACACCAAACGGCCACTTGCTAAATTGGATTCAAATTGGGTGCGCCTTTCCATTTGTCTTAAAATTTTTTCTAATCCATCAAGGCTTTCATAGGCGCCAAACCAGTTTTGCGCCATGAGGTGCTTAACGAGCGATTGGCAATCTGCAGGCAACTGTTTTTGGTTTTCTTTTAGGTAGACATAAAAGCGTTCGCTAAACTCAGAGAGAGTCTCTGCATGATAATCGTTCCAGTTTTTAGCTAAAAAATGATCAAAAAACATATCGACCAAAACCCGACCATAATGTCTATGGGTAGCAAACAGTTTTTTGGCACATTGCTTAAAATTTGGATGTGCATCGGTATAAAGATCAATAGCCCGATGCAATAAAATACCCTCTTGTATTTTCGCACTGCATTGCCATAAACGATTCCCTTTGATGCGATCGGCAATTAAATTGCCCATAGCCAACTCCAAATCATTTCCTGATAAATAGACATGAGCTAAAAAATTCATGGATTAAATGTAACACTATTTGCAAAAAGGATGGAGGTATAAAAACATGCCCTATCTTAGCATGCGTAACCCTATTTGTACCCTATGACATTAATAAAATCAATTTCGGGTATTCGAGGCACGATTGGTGGCATACCTGAAGAAAATCTAACCCCGCTTGATGTGGTGCGCTACACTTCGGCCTATGGGCAGTGGCTGTTGGCAAACCACAACACTACTTCTCTTAAGGTAGTGACCGGTCGAGACGCTCGTATTTCAGGTGCCATGGTGCATCAATTGGTCAATCAAACATTGGTTGGTTTAGGATTAGACGTTATAACGCTAGACTTATCTACCACCCCCACAGTTGCTATGGCCGTCATGTGGGAAGAAGCCGCAGGTGGAATCATCATCACTGCCAGTCATAACCCTAAAGAATGGAATGCTTTAAAGTTATTAAACAACAAAGGCGAATTTATTGATGCCCAATCGGGTGAAGATGTGCTTCGCTATGCCCAAACAGAAAACTTTCCTTATGCTTCTGTTGACTCACTAGGCTCTATTAGTAGTCGAGACAATGCCTTATCAAAACACATAGAAGCCACTTTATCACTTCCCATTTTAGAAGTAGATAAAATTAGAGAGCAAGGGTTTAAAGTAGTAGTAGATGCGGTCAATTCTTCGGGAGGTATTGCCATTCCGTTGCTTTTGGAAGCCCTGGGTGCAGAAGTAATTCCTCTTTATTGTGAACCCACAGGACATTTTCCACATAATCCAGAACCGCTAAAAGAACACTTAACAGAATTGGCTCGAGTAGTGGTGGCTGAACAAGCTGATTTTGGGATAGCAGTAGACCCAGATGTAGACCGATTGGTTTTTATGGATGAAACCGGAACCCTTTTTGGGGAAGAATATACGCTTGTGGCCTGCGCTGATTATGTGTTACAAAAAACACCTGGAACAACGGTTTCCAATCTTTCATCTACCCGAGCTCTGGCAGAAGTGAGCCAACAATATAATCAGTCTTATTATGCCAGCGCAGTAGGAGAGGTGAATGTGGTGCAGCTAATGAAAGCCAAAAATGCTGTTATAGGAGGAGAAGGCAATGGCGGGGTGATCTATCCTCAACTTCACTATGGTCGTGATGCATTGGTGGGCACTGCTCTTTTTCTTTCGCTCTTAGCTAAAAAACAACTGAAGGTGTCTGCCTTAAAGAAGCACTATCCGGCCTTTTTTATGGAAAAAAGCAAATTAACCTTGTCGGAAGGCATTGTGCCAGAGGATCTATTAAGCCAACTTGAAAAAGAATATCAAAACGAAAAAATAACCACCGTTGATGGGCTTAAAATTGATTTTGAAGCCGGTTGGGTACACTTGAGAAAATCCAATACTGAACCCATCATTCGCATTTATACGGAAGCCAATACACAAGAAACAGCCACCGCATTGGCTGAAGAATTTGTTCAAAAACTAAAAGCCTTAAGTGTTTGAGGCAAATTTAAAGCGGTTGTGGGTCCAAAAATAATAGGCCGGGTAGGCTTTTATCTGATCCTCTAACAAGGCTGTAAATTTGTCTGTAATTTGATAGAGAGGCTCTTCCTTAGGTTGTTCACTTAGCAAGGTTAATTCAAGTTCATAATAACCTCTTTTAACTTTTTTTACGGCGCCAAAAACAAGGGGAATGTTGTGCTCACGCCCTAAACGCTCTGCGCCCGTAAAAACGGGTACTTCTATACCCAAAAAGCTACGCCAATAAGTCTTTTCTGTGGGTCTGGGCGATTGATCACTCGCAAAACCATAAATCCCTAAATGCTTTTCCGCCTGGTGCTTTTGAAGAGTTTCCCGAATCGCATAGCGGGAAATTAAATAGGCTTTGTGCTTTTTTCGGATACGCTGCATTAAACGATCGAAATATACATTAGACAGCGGCGTATAGATGCCATATCCAATATGTTGTATATGATACCCCAAGGACATCATCCATTCCCAACTGGCGTAGTGACCACACATGATAAAACAGCTTTTTTGCTTGTCCTCAAATTGTGTGAGCACGGCTATATTGTTAACCTTAAACCGTTTTTGCATTTCTTCTTTAGAGAGGCTTAAGCTTTTGATCATTTCTAAAAAAAGATCGCTTAAATGGGTGTAGAATTCACGTTCAATTGCGTTGCGTTCCGCAGCAGATTTTTCCGGAAATACGAGCGTTAAATTCTTACGCACCACCGCTTTTCTATAGCCAATGACATTATAGAGGAGCCAAGCCACCACATCTGATAGCGCATAAAACACAGAAAAAGGAAGCTTGGAAATAACATAAAGAAAAGGATAGGCTATGTAGTATAAAACGGCGTCCAAAATGATTTGATTTGTGGGTTAAAGATAAATAAAACCTAAGTATGTGGTATTGCTAGGAGGCAAAGAACAAAACAATTTCTATTTTTGATGAAAAATAAATTCTTGGGAAACTCTGTACCCTTAGTGATTGGCATTTTAATAGCAGTAAATACCCTGGTAAGCTATATTGGATTTAACAATTTGAGTTTTTTTAATCGTTATAAATTTGACATCGCCCATCTCGGTTCCAAAAATTATTATCGCTACCTGTCATCAGCATTTTTGCATGTGAGTTGGATGCATCTTTTTTTTAATATGTATACCCTCTATTTGTTTGGCTATGCGGTGGTGCAAAGTTTGGGGGTAGAACGTTTTCTTGTGGTTTATTTTGGCAGTTTGATTGCCGGAAATTTATTTGCAGCCGTCTATCATCGTAAGGCAGCACACTACGCTGCTGTTGGAGCTAGTGGTGCCGTGACGGGAATTGTTTTTAGCACCATTTTGCTTTATCCAGCCCTAGAGCTATATCTGTTTTTTATTCCACTACCCATACCCGGATTTGCTTTTGCAGCGGGCTATGTGGCCTATTCACTTTATGGCATGAAAAAACAAAACGATTCTATTGGGCATACAGCCCATTTGGGAGGGGCACTAAGTGGGGTGGTGGTGTCTTTGGCCTTTGAACCAGGGCTTTTTATAGAAGCTAAGCAAACGCTTCTCTACTTAATGATCACAACTTTGGGGGTTGGCTTTTGGCTTTTTCGTCAGCGTTAACCCACTATTCTAACAACATAGCTAATCTTGCTTCAAGCTGTTTTGGATTGAGATCTTTAGCTACAATTTTGCCTTCTGCATCAAGTAAAAGAGAAGCTGGAATTTGTTGAATGTGATATTGTTTAGCAATAGGGTCATTCCAATGTTGCAAATGTGAAACATGATCCCAAACCAAGCCATCATCTTCTATGGCTTGAAGCCAACTGTTTTTTGTTTTATCGAGGGAAACGGCAATAATCTTAAACCCTTTTGGAGCCATTTTTTGGTGCAAGGCTACTAAATTGGGGTTTTGAACACGACAAGGTCTACACCAACTGGCCCAAAATTCAAGCAGCGTGGCCTTTCCCAAATTGCCTTTTAACGCCAATTGATTTCCAGTAGGGGTGGGGCCTTCAAAGTTAGGAGCAAATTCACCCACCTTTGGTGGACTGGCAGGTTGGTTTAAAAAAGTGGCAATTGATCTTCCAGAAGGTGTGTTTTTAATGCGATCACTAAAAGCATCATAAAGCGTCTGTAGACGTTCTTTTTCAACGGCCTTGGAAGCCGCAAATCGTTCTAAGATAAGAGCCGATACATAGGAATCGGGATTACTTTCAATAAAATTCAATTCATAGTCTTGAATTTGTTGGCGCACACCATCATATTCCGTTTTTAAATCTAACATCAACAAGGAGTCTTTTAAAATTAGAGCTTGTTGCATGTCATTGCCTATGGCATTGATAGATTTAATATAGGCCTTTGTTTCCGATTTGTATTTCATAAAATCATCGTTCGAAACGGTGCCATTGGCCACAGAAGCTGTTAGGCTGTCTTTATAAAGGGTCAAATTAATTTTACCCCCTTCCAAAATGATAGGGAAATTTCCTTGGATGCCCTCCACTTGAATAAAGTTAATAGTGGGTTCAGCAATTGGCCCTTTGAGGGTAAAAGCACCTTTGTCTATGGTGGCAGAATCCATCATTACGGGCTGATTGTTGGCATCAGCAGCAATGCGATAAATGGTTTTTCCGGTCTCAATATCTATTTCGCCGAAAATTTCGTAATTCTTGTCATTTGAGCCACAACTCCAAAAAAGAGTGGCTAGTACTAGGGTCAGGGAGGTTGTTTTCATGAAAAAAAATCTAATCAAAGGTAAAAATTAAAAAGATAATGAAAAACTTATCTCTATTTTAGCGAGGCGAGAATTATGCAAACCAAAGAAGTCCATTTTAGTTTCAATGAATTAAAAAGTCAACTGGAGGGTGAACTCCATACAGAGGAGCATTATCAAATGCTTTATGCTACAGATGGATCTGTTTATAAAAAAAGACCTTTGGGGGTTGTATATCCCAAAAATGAAGAAGACTTAACTAAAATCATCACCTTTGCTGCCCAACATCAAATTGGCATAATCCCTAGAACAGCTGGAACTTCTCTGGCTGGGCAATGTGTGGGAGAGGGTCTTGTGGTGGATGTCTCTAAACATTTCACCCATATACTTTCTGTTGATCTCAAAAACAAAACGGTTACGGTTCAACCCGGTGTGATTCGTGATGATCTCAATCGATTTTTAGCTCCCTATGGCCTTTTTTTGGGCCCCAATACGTCAACATCTGCCTATTGCATGATAGGGGGCATGGTTGGCAACAATTCCTCAGGTACAACTTCCATTAGATATGGGGTTACACGCGATAAACTTTTGCGATTAGAAACGCTTTTGTCGGATGGTAGTAAGGCTGTTTTTGAAGCGCTGTCTGCAGCGGCAATAGCACAAAAACAAGAACAACAAAATTTAGAAGGAGCCATTTACCGTGAACTAATTCAGTTGCTGTCTCCCCAAGCGGTTCAAGAAGAAATTCGGAGCAACTATCCTCATTCTAGTGTGCACCGTCGCAATACGGGCTATGCGGTTGACGCCCTTATTGAACAAGCTCCTTTTTCGGAAAAGGGAGCTCCTCTTAACCTAGCGAAACTTCTAGCTGGAAGTGAAGGCACTTTAGCATTTACGACTTCCATCACCCTTCAATTAGATCCGTTGCCTCCTCCAGAACAAGTGCTACTTGCTGTTCATTTTGAGAGTATTCAAAAAGCTATGGAAGCGGTTGTTCCTTGCATGGAACACCATTTGTATACCTGTGAATTGATGGACAAAACCATATTAGATTGCACTTTAAACAATCCTTCTTTTCGCAAAAATCGATTTTTTATACAAGGCGACCCCAAAGCCATATTGATGCTAGAATTGCGACATGATTCCAAAAAGGAATTGCTCCAAGAGCTAGAAGCATTAGAGGCCTCAATAGCGACATCTAAGTGCGCCTATGCAGTGGTGCGCTTATGGGGAGATGAAATTGCCGCTGCCCAATATTTGCGCAGTGCTGGTTTAGGGCTTTTGGGTAATTTGATAGGAGACGAAAAAGCGGTGGCCTGTATTGAAGATACAGCGGTTCCTGTGGCACAGTTAGCCGATTATATTGCCGAATTTCAGCGTATCATGGAATCGTTTCAACAAGAAGCTGTTTATTATGCTCATGCGGGAGCAGGAGAATTGCATTTGCGTCCTATCTTAAATTTAAAAACAACTCAAGGAATTCAAGATTTTAGAGCCATTACAAAGGCTGTAGCTCAATTGGTCAAAAAATATGACGGCTCCTTAAGTGGGGAGCACGGTGATGGAATTGTACGATCAGAATTTATTCCCTTGGTTTTAGGAGAAGCAAATGCTGCTCTTTTAAATCAGGTGAAAAAAATTTTTGATCCTCATTGTCTTTTTAATCCCGGGAAAATTGTAGCCTCTTGGCCCATGGATCAAAATTTGCGCACTCCACTTGAAACAGAACAAAAACATCCTGACACTTTTCTTGATTTTTCGAATGATTTAGGGTTGTTGCGGGCAGTTGAAAAATGTAATGGAGCAGGAAACTGCCGAACTACGGCACCTTCAGGCACCCTTTGTCCGAGTTATCGCGCCACCAAAGAAGAATTGCACGGCACTAGAGGGAGAGCCAATATATTTCGAGAAGTGCTCTCAAACCCCAAAGCAGAACAACCCTTTGATAGTTCTGAATTAAAAGAAGCCTTAGCGCTTTGTTTGAGTTGTAAAGCTTGTGCCAGTGAATGTCCGAGTAGTGTTGATATGGCTACTTATAAAGCTGAATTTAACTATCAATATCAAAAAATACACGGGAGCTCTTTACGGGATAAAATTTTTGCACACTATCCACTTCTCAATCGTTATTTGCAACCTTTTAGAGGACTTCAAAATGCTGTGGTTAATTCTGGTTTAGTAGGTAAAAGCATTAAAAAAGCGCTAGGAATTAGCACAAAAAGATCGCTACCAAAACTTGAGAAAGAGATTAGTAAAAAACTAAAAAACAATATATTAAAAAATCCTATAAAAGAAGTTTATTTGTTTCTTGATGAATTTAGCAACTATTCAGAAACTCATTTGGCCCAACAGGCCACTAGCCTTCTCCATCAATTAGGCTATCAGGTTCATTTGTTACCCTTTGTTCCTAGTGGCAGAACATATCTATCCAAAGGCTTTTTAGAACAAGCGCAAAAATATGCACGTATTAACCATGCACAATATGCTGATAAAATTAGTGCGGCAACTCCTTTGCTATTTATTGAACCTTCGGCCTTGTATTGTTTTACGGATGAATATTTAAAATTAAACTCCAACAAGAAAGAGGCCGCCGAATTGGCCCAACATTGTTTTCTAATCGAAACTTTTCTTGCCGAAGAACATAAGGCTAATCGCATCAGCTCCAAGTCCTTTCACAAAGAGTCTAAGACCATTAAAATTCACGCTCATTGCTACCAAAAAGCCCTCGGTAGCCCAGCTGATACTTTTACGGCCTTAAATTTACCCGAAAATTATACTGTTCGCTTACTTAATTCGGGATGTTGTGGAATGGCGGGTTCCTTTGGTTATGAATCGGAACATTATGAATTAAGCATGCAAATAGGAGAGGAGCGATTGTTTCCAGCCATAAGGCGCAGTGAACCTGAGGTTCTCATTGCGGCCAACGGCACAAGTTGTAGACACCAAATAAAAGACGGCACCCAACGGGAAGCTCAACACCCTATTAGCATTTTATACCATGCACTTTTATAAAGCACAAGTTCTGCCTGCTGAACAGATTGCTGTATATTTGTGGTTTTAAATAGCATTATGGCGGGAAACACATTTGGCACACTTTTCCAACTCACAACTTTTGGCGAATCACACGGCCCAGCTATCGGAGGGGTTATAGACGGATGTCCGTCTGGTCTTACCCTTGATTTAGAGGCCATACAACATGAATTAAACAGAAGAAAACCTGGTCAATCGGCCATAGTAACCCAACGCAAAGAACCCGATGAAGTTCACTTTTTTTCGGGTCTTTTTGAGGGGAAAACTACCGGAGCACCAATTGGATTTGCTATTTACAACACCAATCAAAAATCAAAAGACTATTCCCACATAAAAGACAGCTATCGCCCCTCTCATGCAGATTATGTCTATGATCAGAAATACGGTTTTCGGGACTATCGCGGGGGTGGCAGAAGCTCTGCCAGAGAAACCGCCAGCAGGGTTGTGGCCGGAGCTATTGCCAAACAGTTGTTAGACCCCATTAAAATTACAGCCTATGTCTCTAAAGTTGGAACCCTGGGCATAGAAAAGCCCTATACAGAACTCAATTTTAATCACATAGAAGAGAATCCTGTTCGTTGTCCCGACCCTCAAGTGGCCAAGCAAATGGAGGATTATATCAAGGAAGTGCGCAAAGACGGCGATACGGTGGGTGGTGTTGTAAGTGCGGTTATTCAAAATGTACCCGTGGGACTAGGTGAGCCTGCTTTTGACAAACTACACGCCTTATTGGGGCATGCCATGCTGTCTATAAATGCTGTGAAAGGATTTGAATATGGCAGTGGTTTTGCTGGCGCTACCTTTCGTGGTAGTGCCCATAACGATTTGTTTAATGCTGACGGCACTACCCAAACCAACCATTCCGGGGGTATTCAAGGGGGTATTTCTAATGGTATGGATATTTATTTTAATGTGGCCTTTAAACCCGTTGCAACCATTATGCAAGCACAAGATACTATTGATAAAGCGGGCAATAGGGTGACCATGCAAGGCAAAGGCCGTCATGACCCCTGTGTGGTGCCACGAGCAGTGCCCATAGTGGAGGCTATGGCGGCATTAGTTTTAGCCGATTTTACCCTACTGAATAGAACCATCCAAAAATAATCTTACTTATGAAAAAACTTGCCCTACACTGGAAAATCTTAATCGGTATGTTTGCCGGGATACTCTTTGGAGTATTCTTTTCTAGGCTTTCTTTTGGTCCTACTTTTGTGTCAGATTGGATTAAACCTTTTGGAACAATATTCATCAATTCTCTCAAACTCATTGCCATGCCCTTGATTTTGGGCTCGCTTATCAAAGGAGTATCTGATCTAAAAGATATTTCAAAACTTTCGGTAATGGGGGGGCGCACCATTGGAATTTACATCTGTACTACCGTGATTGCAGTGGTTTTAGGACTTCTTTTGGTAAATTTAATTGAGCCCGGAAAACAAATAGGGGAAGATACTCGAGAAGAATTACTTGTTGCCTATCAAGACAGCGCTCAAGAAAAACAAATGGTGGCGCAACAGCAACGCGAAAAGGGCCCCCTACAGCCCTTAGTAGATTTAGTTCCCAGCAATATTTTTGAAGCTACCACCAACAACCGCAATATGTTGCAGGTCATTTTCTTTGCCATTTTCTTTGGCATAGGTTTAATTCTAATTCCTGAAAAGAAAGCCGCACCGGTCAAAGCATTCTTTGATGCCTTTAATGAAGTCATCTTAAAATTAATTGATTTAATCATGCTCGCAGCTCCCTATGGTGTCTTTGCCCTTTTGGCTGCTTTAATTGTAGAATCACCCAGTTTGGAATTGTTTCAAGCCTTGGGTCTTTATGCCATCACGCTTTTGATTGGTTTGACCCTCATGATTTTTATTTATATACTTCTCGTAAAAGTATTCGCCAAACGCAGTCCTTCCTTTTTTCTGAAGGGTATTGCTCCTGCTCAACTCTTAGCCTTTTCAACCAGCTCGAGTGCAGCCACACTACCCGTAACAATGGAACGTGTAGAAGAACATTTAGGTGTGGATGAAGAAGTTGCCAGTTTTGTATTGCCTATAGGAGCTACCATCAATATGGACGGGACTAGTGTTTATCAAGCTGTGGCTGCCGTTTTTATTGCCCAGGCCTTTGGACTGGGTTTGTCTTTAGAAGCACAATTAGGCATCGTTTTAACAGCAACTTTAGCTTCTATTGGAACAGCCGCTGTGCCGGGTGCAGGCATGGTCATGTTAGTCATTGTGCTTGGACAAGCAGGTATTCCCGAGGCGGGTTTGGCATTGATTTTTGCCATTGACCGACCCTTAGATATGTGTAGAACCATTACCAATGTCTCCGGTGATGCAGCAGTCTCTATGATAGTGGCTAAATCGATCGGCAAACTAAAAAAAGAACCCATAGCTAAAAACTGGGACGACAATTATCCTAAAGACAAATAGCTTCCCTTTATTTTTCGGGTTATGTTCAGCGGGTTAGGAGATGCTTATCCTCTTTATAAAATGTAAAAAAAGCTAAATTATTTCTTAAGTAGATCACGAATTTCCGTGAGCAAGGCTTCTTCTTTTGAAGGAGCTGGAGGAGCGGCAACAGCTTCTTCCTTTTTAAAGCGTTCTTGGGCTTTATTATAGGCCTTCACAACCATAAATATGGCAAAAGAAACAAGTAAAAAAGTAATGATCGTATTGATAAAAGTGCCATACAGTAGCGCCACTTCGGGCGAATCTGCTGTTGCTTTTTGAATGACAATTTTTAAGGCACTAAAATCTACACCACCTAGGAGCAATCCAATTGGTGGCATTAGAATATCATTGACTAAAGACTTTACAATGGCGCCAAAATAAGTCCCACGGCCATATCTACTACATTTCCTCTACGAATAAATTTTT
>CAYLUQ010000003.1:42144-46046 GCA_964386915.1 uncultured Flavobacteriaceae bacterium
GCCAAAATAAGTCCCACGGCCATATCTACTACATTTCCTCTACGAATAAATTTTTTGAATTCTTTCATGGTGTTCGGGTTAAAAGGTGCGTTAACAATATTACAAAAATTTATGTGAAAAATTGGGGGTGGGGAGTGGGCAATCAGGATGGGCGCCAAACCACCGATAACGATTTTGGGCAATAAATTGATAGAGCCTTTTGGTTATGATGTTCGGGAAGTATTGAAAAAATAAAAAAAATTTCCAGGGGCGGGGAAGTTGCTTTAGAATCCAAAAAACAGCCTCCGCTTCGGTTTTATAGCCCTTTTGAGCATCCCAAGTTATGATGGCCTCGTGGGTTGAGTAGGGAGTTGGCTTTTCTAAAAAAAACTTTTTGGCATAGGCACTGTTTAAAGAAGTAAATCGCAGTCGATCAAAGCGATCCCACCGACAAAGCTTGCGCACCCAAAAATTACACAAAACACAGGGTCCATCGTAAAATACGATTACAAACTTCATTTTTTATTTTTGCGTTGCACAAACTCTAATTGTTCCAATTTGGTTTCGGTGGTAAAAGCCCCATAATTAACCACTACGCGCTTTTTTTCAATTACTTCCACCACACCCACGGCACGTCCATCGGTTAACCGCACTTGATCTCCGACTAAAATTGCCACTTTAGGTTGCGGTTTTGGCTTGGGTTTTTGTTGATGTTCCTTTTTCTCCTTCCGCACCTTCACTATTTCTTTTTCTAAAAGCTGGGCGGTTTTTTTCTTTTGCTCACGCTCCTTTTTTGCGATGGCTGCTGTTTTCTTTTTGCGCTTGGCATTTTCACTTTCGGTTAGGCGCAACAACTCGGCAATTAAGGGTCTTTTTTTATTGGTATTGAAAAAACGTTCGGCTGCATCGTTAAATTTATTGCCTAAAACGATCATGCGCTGATTGTGATCAAACAACTCTTGATAGTCGCTGAGTTTTTTTTGAAGTTTCGCATTGAGAGTATTCATTTTATCGGCTTCCAGAGCGGCTTTCGATTCTTTTTCTTTAAGATTCTTTTGGGTAGATACCATTTGATTACGCTCTTTTTGAAGTTTAGCAATAGTGGCATCAAAGCGAACTTTTCCTCGTTCCATTTTTTTCTTAGCCCGATTGATTAGGTTGAAGGGTAGTCCATTTTTTTGGGCTACTTCAAACGTAAAGGAGCTTCCGGCTTCACCCATAACGAGTTTAAATATGGGCTCTAAAGTTTTATTGTTAAACTGCATATTGGCATTCACCATGGCAGGCATTTCATCAGCAAGAGCCTTTAAATTGGCATAGTGAGTCGTGATGAGTCCAAACGCTTTGCGCTCATAAAAATCCTCTAGCATAGTTTCTGCAAGAGCACCCCCCAATTCCGGGTCAGAACCTGTTCCAAATTCGTCAATAAGAAATAGGGTTTCGCTATTACAAAGCTTTAAAAAGGACTTCATGTTTTGCAAGCGATAAGAGTAGGTACTTAAATGATTTTCAATAGATTGGTTGTCACCAATATCCGTTAAAATTTGTTGAAACAACTTGCCTTTGCTTCTTTCGTGAACCGGAATTAAAAGGCCACTTTGCAGCATGAGTTGAAGGAGCCCTATGGTTTTTAGTGTGATGCTTTTTCCGCCCGCATTGGGTCCTGAAATGACCACAATTCGCTGTTCGGGCGATAGGGTTATATCTTGTGGATAGGTAGGTTTATTCTCCAAACGATTGGCCCACAGGAGCAGAGGATGATAGGCCGATTTATAGTATAGTTCTTGGGACTGGCTGAATTCGGGTAGAACACCTTCAATTGCTTCGGCATATTTGGCTCTTGCATAAAAGCCGTCTAAGGCAAGTAGATAGGCTTGTTGGGCTTGAAGAAGGGGAAGTAGGGGACGAAAATAATCGGTCAGTTGACTTAAAATCTTTTTAATTTCTTCGGTTTCTTCAAATAGGAGGTTTTGCAATTCACGCGTTAGGGCATTTGTAGCTTCGGGTTCCATAAAGACGATGCTGCCCGTTTTGGAGCTTCCCATAATAGCCCCTTTCACTTTTCTTCTGTGCATAGCCTTAACGGCCATCACCCGCTTATTGTCTAAAATTGATTCTCGGATATCATCTAGATAGCCCAAATTGTTGTAGTGAGTTAGGGCTTTGTTAAAACTGCTGCTGATTTTTCCACGTAAACCTTGCAACTGTTTTCTGATCTGATAGAGGTTTTCTGAAGCGTTGTTATGAATTTCACCAAAGCGATCAATCACACTATCCACTTCGCTTTTAATGTCCTTTTCCAGGGGCAAATCGTCACCTAAAGCATAGAGTTGCGGATAGTAAGTTTTAAATTTTTTAAAAAACTGCAAAAGGATATGGGTGGTGGAGGCGTTGGCTGCAAAGTCACGAAAACTTTGGATTTCTAAAACACTGTTTTCAATTTTAAGCAAAGGAAAAGCTGAGGAAACATCTTCAAATCCGTGATTAGGAATGCGGTTTTCATTGTCAAAAGAAGCCGTGAATTCGGCTACTTTTTGCAGTTCAGCAAGACAAATTTCAGCCTCAAATTGTGGGGTGAGTGCCAAACAATGAGCCTTTCCAAGGGGTGTAATGGCAAATGAGGCAACTTGTTGCAATACCTCTTTAAATTCAAGGTCTTCAATGGTTTTCTTTGGACAATATCCCATGCAAATTTTCTTACCTTAGCCCTGCAAATGTAAGAAATCTATGACGGTGCAAATAGATTCAAGTTGGGAAAAGGTTTTACAGTCGGAATTTGAAGCCCCCTACTTTATAAAGCTTGTAGAATTTGTTAAAACGGCTTATCAAAGCGGTAGGTGCTATCCACCAGGAAGTGCTATTTTCAATGCTTTTAATGCTTGTCCTTTTGAATCGGTTCGAGTGGTGCTCTTAGGACAAGATCCCTATCATGGTCCTGGGCAAGCAAATGGACTCTGTTTTTCGGTTCCCAATGGAATAGCACACCCACCTTCACTCGTAAATATCTTTAAGGAATTGGAACAGGACTTAGGCAAACCCTACCCTAAAAGTGGCGATTTAAGCCTTTGGGCTTCTCAAGGGGTTTTGTTGCTCAACGCCACCCTCACTGTGGCTGCCCATCAGGCAGGGAGTCATCAAAATAGGGGGTGGGAGCAATTTACTGATGCTGTTATTCGCACCATTTCAACTGAATTAGAAGGTGTGGTTTTCTTATTGTGGGGGGGCTTTGCTAAAAGGAAGCAAAGTTTGATTGCAGCTGAAAAGCATAAAATTTTAACCAGCGGCCATCCCTCTCCCTTAAGCGCCAATAGAGGATATTGGTTTGGCAACCAACATTTTAGTAAAACCAACGCCTATTTGCAAAGCCATGGCAATTTGCCAATTCAATGGTAATTTAATTCTTAGCGGGTCACTAAAATTCTGGAGGCCTAACCACCCACACGTTTCACCTCATGTCCGAGTGATTTGAGATAGGCAATGAGTTTATCTCGCATATTCCCTTGAATTACTATTTCACCATTTTTAACAGTGCCGCCCACCTTAAACTCATTTTTTAGGCTTTTGGCCAGGGCTTTAAGTTCCGCATGTTCGCCTTCAAACCCTTTAATTAGGGTAACGGTTTTTCCGGCCCTGCCTTTATTGCTAAAATGAGCCTCTAAGGTTTGCTTTTCGAAAACTTCGGGAGATTCGGGTAGGGGATCAGGGTCGGGAGCTAAATTTTCAAATTGAATTTTAGAAAGCTCTTCAAAACTGGATATTTTTTTGGCGGACATTGAACGTATTTTAATACCTTGGGCAACAAGACCCTACAACAAAAATACAATGAAAAAAGCTTGTATATCAGTTCTCTTCTTTTTTTTAACACTCTCGCTTATGGCACAAGAACAATCGCTTCCGTTTGCTGAAATTCCTCCGGCACCCAA
>CAYLUQ010000003.1:46146-48035 GCA_964386915.1 uncultured Flavobacteriaceae bacterium
ATAAGTTTGCGCAAAGAAACTTTATTATACCTCCAAAAAGCAGCCCAAACGTTTAGAAATATGCCAACTGAAACCATGGCATCTCTTGAAGTAATATTCGAAATAGAGGGCAAAAAATCGAGTTATCCGCTTTGGCATTTGCTCAACGGTCCTTTGGCCGATGCCCTCTACCATACCGGTCAAGTGGTGAGTTTTAGACGCAGCAGCGGAAATCCTATAGCTTCTGGAGTAAATGTGTTTTTAGGCAAGAAAATTCCTTAATTGTCACGATCTTCAAAATGTTCTCCTTTCTTATCTTCAATACGTTTAAAGATCAAGTAGACCAAGAGTGCTATTGCACCCAAAAAAAGAATCAGCTTCATATCATTGAATTACAACAGCAGTTCCGTAGGCTAATATCTCAGAACAACCTTGCATGACCATAGAAGTGGTGAGACGCACGTTTACGATGGCATTGGCACCCAAGCGTTCGGCATCTTCAATCATTCGTTGCAAGGCCTGTTCGCGGGATTGTGCCTGCAGTTTGGTGTATTCTGAAATTTCACCTCCAATAATATTTTTTAATCCGGCAAAAATATCTTGACCTACATTTCGTGCTCTGACAGTACTTCCACGGGCAATGCCTAGGGTTTCTACAATGGCTTTATTGGGTATGGTAGGGGTGTTTACTAAAATCATTTTTCTTTTAAAGATACAACAATCTTTTTTTATTACTTTACATAATATAAATTATCATTGGGACGAGGTAGTTTAATATATTGGTTCACAAGTGCTTATGTTTTTTCATTTTTAATAATGACCAATTCCATTTTTTCTCAAAATTTGAATCACTACAAAAAAAGGAGACTGCTTGAAATTGATAGCTCAATTTCTTTTAAAGTTAAAATGATTTAGAATAACTATTTAAGCACAAGACACAATTCTTTAGAATCAAATTTGGTATTTAGCCTTTAAGCAATTGTATACAGAAATGAAATGTTCTTTTGGTGCTAAGATAATAGCCTGTGTCAAACCATTAAAAACGATCCAAAAGGCTGCCACTTCGGTATCAACATGTTTCGCATCAATTCCTTTAAAGGCATGAATTAGTTTTGGCGTTAGCAAGGGTTCTAGGGGATTTTCATTGCCCAGGCGATGACCCGTCATACTCAAATGCCATTTATAGAACTGATAATGTTTTTCTTTAATTTGAAAAGGTAAAGACAAAATTTCGCTTAACAATACCTTGGGATGTTCCAAATTATCTACTCGATTACAAAGGGTTTGTAGTGCTTCACATTCGCGCTCATAAAGTGTCTTGATCAAAGACTCTTTGTTGCTAAAATGTCTAAAAATTAAACTTTCTGACACAGCTGCCTCAAGCGCTATTTTTTTTGTTGAAACCGCTTCACAACCTCGGGTAGCAAAAAGTTTTAAGGCCGCATTTAGAATAGTGTTTTTTTTATTGGGGCGAGTACTCACTTTTGTTTGGGGTTTTAAGAGCCCTAAATATAGCCTTTATTTAATGAATTTTCAAATAGAAAAGTCCTAATATCAGTAAGCACTCACACTTCGGTTTGGGCTTTTAAAAAGTTGCCGCTATTGATGAATTTTGATTATCTTCCCTTTAGCTAAATCTCAAAAAAACATTTAAAACCATTCACTATGGCAACCCGCTTCTGCTTCTCTCGTTTGACAAAATGCTTTTATTTTCTACTCTTTATTCTTTTGATATGGAGCTGCGGAACATCAAATAGCAACCCCTCTTCCACTTCTTCACCGCTTAAAGTGATCGCTTACTACGCCGGAGGAGCCGATCGCATAGACGACTTTAATCTAGAAGGGGTCGATCAATTGATTTATAGCTTTTTACATTTAAAAGGCAATCGGTTGGCCCTAGACAACGCTGC
>CAYLUQ010000003.1:48135-49495 GCA_964386915.1 uncultured Flavobacteriaceae bacterium
AACGCTGCTAAAACTAACAGGCCTAAAAGCGAACTATCCCCAACTAAAAGTATTGGTTTCCCTTGGGGGTTGGGGCGGTTGCAAGACTTGTTCAGATGTATTCAACACCCCAGAAGGACGTGAAGAATTTGCACAATCTACCGCATAAATATTAGCACATTACAAGGCTTTTACCGAAAAAGGACTGTATATGTTGGCCACCATTCTAAAGTCAAAACAGGCCACACAAGCCACACTTCAAATTGTAGAAACCTTTGCCAAGGTGCGCGAATTTAGCAAAACTGCCAAAGCGCTTGCCCTAGAAACAGACACTGCCAAACAGCAAGGTCTCCTACAAAAAAGCGGTGCCCTGATTGGAGATATTCTCAATAAAGAATTGGCCAAAGACACTTCTAGTGAAACTACCATTGAACTCAATTTAGCCATGCTAAAAATCAAACATACCATCAAAAAGGAACCTAAAAAATGAAATTTCTACGCAAAGAAATCATTTGATCTTTGAATAAAATCACGCAATTGTGATTCACAAAGAAGAAAATAAACCCATGAAAAGAATACCGGATGTTAGTCTAAACCAAACTTTCCCCATCCGCATTAGTGGTCAGCACGGCACTCATAAAATCCACAAAGGGTCGCACGGCTTGTAGGGCACCATCTAGTTGATCTATAAAGTTTGGGCTACTAACATCTTTCTCTGTATAGCGTTTGATAAAGATATGCTGTTTATGGCGCAATAAATCAATATGTGGGTGGTCTTTAGCATAACCCTTTGGTGCGGTTTTAACGGCTTCGCCTTGGAGTTCACCCCAAACGCTTTTAAAGTTTGGTTCGTTAATAAGTTCACGGTATTCATCGCCATCCAAATCAATTTCCTGACGGATACGCTTTAGGTCTGCTGGATTGGGGTCCCAAAAACCACAGGCCAAAAAAACATCGCCAGGCTTTAGATGCAAATAATACCCCCCTCGCAATTCGGGTTTGGAGCGGTGCCAAGCCATTCCAAAATGGGTTTTATAGGGCGTTTTGTCATTAGAAAAGCGCACATCACGATAAATGCGAAAAAGCTTAAAACGGTCTATGCTATCATGCTTATTGAGTTTTTCTTCTAAAGCAACACCAAACTGCTTTACAGAGGCTTCTAAGGCCTTAAACTCAGGTTTATGCGCCTCAAACCACTCTCTATTGTTGTTTTTTTCCAGTTGCGTAAAAAAGCGAAATATGTCTGTTGATAGCTTCATGGTTTAAAGATACAAAAAATGGGAGGCTTCCCTCCCATTATCGTATTTGACGTTTCACTAAGATGCTTGTGTTACTTTATTTTCTAAAACCCTTTCCATTAACTATTACCCTGCCTTAGGCA
>CAYLUQ010000003.1:49595-119404 GCA_964386915.1 uncultured Flavobacteriaceae bacterium
CTTTATTTTCTAAAACCCTTTCCATTAACTATTACCCTGCCTTAGGCAAGCTCTTGCCTACTCACTTTTGCCTATTCTCTAGTACATCCACCACATCGTGTAGCGAAAACCCTTTGGCTTGCAGCAAAATCAAGAGGTGAAACAGCAAATCGGCACTTTCGTTTAAAAACAGATTTGCATCGTTATCTTTGGCTTCTATAACCGTTTCAACGGCCTCCTCACCCACTTTTTGGGCCACTTTGTTGATGCCTTTTGCTAATAAACTGGCTACATAGCTCTTTTCTGTAGGCTTGTTTTTACGATCTTCAATAACCTTTTCTAAAGCAGACAAAAAGCCATAGTTAGGCCGATTGGATTCTCCCCAGCAGCTATCGGTTCCCAAATGGCAAGTGGGACCCTTGGGGTTGGCTTGAATCAATAGCGTGTCTTGATCACAATCGGCACTGAGGCTCACCAATTCTAAAAAATGACCACTCTCCTCCCCTTTGGTCCACAGCCTGTTTTTAGAACGACTAAAAAAAGTGACCTTTTGGGTTTCTTGTGTTTTGGCCAAAGCTTCTTCATTCATATAGCCGAGCATTAAAACGGTTTTGGTTTGGGCATCTTGCACTATAGCTGGCACCAAACCTTCTTTCGATTTTGAAAAATCAAGTTCTTGCATTTACAGTCGTATTGAAATTTGTTCGTTTTGAAGATAGGATTTTAATTCGGGAATTGGGATTTCGCCAAAGTGAAATACGCTGGCCGCTAAAGCCGCATCGACTTTTCCCTCTACAAAGGTGTCTCTAAAATGAGCTTTGCTACCCGCCCCACCCGAGGCAATGATGGGAATATTGACTTCCGCTGACAATTGAGCCAACGCTTTGTTGGCAAAACCGTTTTTGGTGCCGTCATGGTCCATAGACGTAAAGAGTATTTCGCCTGCACCGCGGCCTTCCACTTCTCGTGCCCATTCAAAAAGATCAACTTCAGTAGGCACTTTACCCCCAACAAGATGCACTTTCCATTGGCCCTCAATTTGTTTGGCATCTATAGCCACCACTATACATTGATTTCCAAATTTGTGTGAAAGTTGATTGATTAAAGGAGGATTTTTTACGGCCGCCGAATTGATCGAAACCTTGTCGGCACCGTTTTGCAACACCGCCGCTACATCATCCACAGTGGCAATGCCTCCCCCCACCGTAAAGGGAATATCAACAGCTGCTGCAACCTTAAGAACCAATTCAGAGAGGGTTTTTCGTTTTTGTTCGGTAGCCGAAATGTCTAAAAACACCAGTTCATCAGCACCCTGAGCAGCATATTGAGCTGCCAAGGAAACGGGATCTCCAGCATCTCGCAAATTCACAAAATTCACCCCCTTAACCGTTCGACCGTCTTTAATGTCTAAACAAGGAATGATGCGTTTGGTTAACATTTGTAGTTCTTTTTTAGGTTTAACTAGCCTCTTTTCAAGATATAGTGCTCCAAATCTTGAAGCGTAATATGATCTTCATAAATTGCTTTTCCGATAATGGCACCCTCACATCCCAAGGCTTCCAATTGTGCTACATCAGCAAGGGAGGTAATCCCACCAGAGGCAATTAGACCTAGGTTTGTTTGGGTAATTATTTTCTTGTAGAGCGACACAGAGGGCCCTTGTAGCATTCCATCTTTACTAATATCGGTGCAAATCACCCCTTTTATTCCAGCTGCTTGGTAGTAGGCTAAAAACTCAAATAAAGAGCGGTCTGAAGTGGCTGTCCATCCGTTTGTAGCAATATGTTCTCCTTTCACATCTGCCCCTAAAATGATTTTTTCTGCCCCATATTGTGCCAGCCACTCTAAAAAAGTTTCGGGTTGACTCACGGCTATGCTTCCTCCTGTTATTTGCTGAGCTCCACAGTCAAAGGCAATGCGCAAATCATCATCCGTTTTTAGTCCTCCTCCAAAATCGACCGAAAGGGTTGTTTGACTCGCTATTTTTTCTAGGGTTTTATGGTTCACAATATGCTTGGCCTTGGCACCATCTAAATCAACCAAATGCAAATACTGTATGCCGGCACCTTCAAAAGATTTGGCTACCTCCAAGGGGTCTTCATCGTAAATTTTTTGGGTACTATAGTCCCCCTGAGACAAGCGCACGCATTTGCCTTCAATTATATCAATGGCAGGAATGATTCTCATAGATCTAAAAAATTTGCCAAAAGTTGCTGCCCTGCGGCACTACTTTTTTCGGGGTGAAATTGCACCCCATAAAAATTATCTTTTTGTAAGGCCACGCTGTAGTTTTCATTATAGTGAGACTGTGCAATGGTTTCGGGCAACAGAGGCACATAATAACTGTGGACTAAATACATAAAGGCCCCGTTTGCAATATGTTTAAACAAAGGATGTGGTTCAAAAGCAATGGTGTTCCATCCCATTTGAGGCACTTTGAGGGTATTAGGAAAACGCTGTACCTCACCTTTAATGAGTGCTAAGCCTTTGGTGTTCCCTTCTTCAGTATGCTCACAAAGCAATTGCATGCCCAAACAAATGCCCAAAACGGGTTGGGTTAAATTTTGAATTACTTCTATTAAACCCTGAGTTGCTAATTTTTGCATCGCATTGCTCGCCTCCCCCTGACCGGGAAAAAAAACCTTATCAGCCGAAGCTACTGTTTCAGCATCACTCGTCAAGGGGGCTGACACACCCAAACGCTCCAAAGCAAATTGAAGGCTTTTCACATTGCCGGCACCATAATCTATAATTACTGCTTGCATGATTAAAGCATTCCTTTGGTGGAGGGTAAAATCAATTTATCGGCATCACGTTGCACAGCCGCTTTAATGGCCTTGGCAAAGGCCTTGAAAATAGCTTCTATTTTGTGGTGCTCATTACTTCCTTCGGCTTTTATATTCAAATTGGCTTTGGCGCCATCACTAAAGGATTTAAAAAAGTGAAAAAACATTTCGGTAGGCATTTCGCCTATCTTTTCACGTTTAAATTCAGCCTCCCACACCAACCAATTGCGCCCTCCAAAATCGAGGGCTACTTGCGCCAAGCAGTCATCCATAGGCAAACAAAAGCCATAGCGCGCCATTCCGAGTTTGTTCCCCAAAGCCTCTGCAAAAGCCTCTCCTAGGGCAATAGCAGTGTCTTCAATGGTGTGATGTTCATCTACTTCTAAATCGCCCTCTGTTCTCAAAGTGAGGTCAATTCCACCATGGCGCGCCAGTTGATCTAGCATGTGATCAAAAAAGGCCAAACCCGTTTGGATGTCGCTCTTTCCTGTGCCATCAAGATTTAGGTGAATGCTAATGTCTGTTTCATTCGTTTTTCGTTCCAGCTTAGCTTCCCTACTGCCCGCTTTTAAAAACGTATAAATTGTTTTCCAGTCGGTTGTGGTGAGGGCAATATGTGCACTCAGGTCTTCCTCTGATGCTTCTTGGGCTCCAAGTGATTGGTCTGTTGCGATAAAAATCCCTTGGCAACCTAAATTTTTAGCCAATTCCATATCAGTCAAACGATCGCCAATTACAAAAGAATTGACCACGTCATAATGGCCTTCCAAATAGTGTTGCAACATTCCGGTTCTAGGTTTGCGATTAGGCGATTGAGCTGCAGGAAGACTACGGTCAATACAAACTTCTTGAAAGGATGCCCCTTCGTTTTCAAAACTTTGCAAGATAAAATTGTGTACGGGCCAAAAATTTTCTTCGGGAAAACTATCGGTTCCCAATCCGTCTTGATTGGTAACCATCACCAACTCATAATCAAGTTCTTGGGCTATTTTTCCCAAATATGTCAATGCCTGGGGATAAAAAACCAATTTTTCAAAGGCGTCCAGTTGATAGTCCTCCGGTTCTAAGGCCAGCGTCCCATCACGATCGATAAACAATACTTTTTGTTTCACTTTTTATTCATTTTGTGTAAAGCCTCTAGTAAGGCCTCATTTTCTTCAGGAAGCCCTATTGAAATTCGCAAGGTGTTTTGGCACATGGGTTGCTTGGTCATATGACGAACTACAATGCCATGATCCAAAAGTTCTTCGTAACGCTTTTGACTGTTGTCTACGCGAATTAAAAAGAAATTGGCATCCGATGGAAATACTTTTTCCACAAAGCCAAGCGTTGCTATAGCTTCCATTAAGCGATCGCGCTCATCTAAAAGGGTTGCAACTTGACTTTCAATTGTAGCTTGTTTTGGCAATTGTGCTAAAGCAGCTTGTTGGGTCAATATATTTAAATTATAAGGGGCTTTAATGGTGTTTAAAACGGCAATCAATTCTTGATGCGCAAACGTGATCCCCAATCGGATAGCGGCCATGCCTTGGGCCTTAGAAAAGGTTTGCATTACTACTAGATTAGGAAAAGCCTTTAATTTTGAAATAAAGCTTTCTGCTTTAGAAAATTCAGCATATGCCTCATCAATACAAACTAGGCCAGGAAAAGAGTGCAATAAGGTCAAGAGGTCGTCTTGTTTAAAACTGTTTCCTGTTGGGTTATTCGGAGTGGGTATGAACAACAATTTAGAATGTGCATTAGATACTTTCAAAATGGCTTCCACATCCAATTGAAAATCGGCGGTTAAGGAAATGTTTTTTTGGGCTACTCCCAAGATATTTGCAGATACAGCATACATGCCAAAAGTAGGCGGCACCAGCACAATATGATCTTCTCCGGGTTCGCAAAAAGCCGTCATTAAGTGGGCAATGACTTCATCACTACCATTGCTTAAAAACAATTGATTGGGTTCACATTTTTTCCAAGCCGATAAGGCTTTTTTTAGTTCACCTTGCAAGGGATCTGGATAGCGATTGACCGCAGAAGGATAGGGATTTTCGTTGGCATCTAACAGAATCATTTCTTTATCTCCACCCACAAACTCTTCCCGTGCAGAGCTGTAGGGCTTAATAGCACGAATAGAAGGACGTAAAAGAGAAGTCAATGCTAGTGGTTTCATATTAAATCGTTTAAACGCACCCGAACCGCATTTTTGTGAGCTCCTAAGCCCTCAGCCTCGGCCATTACCTCAATAGCAGGGCCTAATTCTTGCAATCCCTGTGCTGAAATTTTCTGAAACGTTATAGCCTTTAAAAAGCTATCTAAATTCACCCCGCTATATTGGCGGGCATAGCCATTAGTGGGCAGGGTGTGATTGGTGCCTGAGGCATAATCGCCAGCACTTTCAGGTGTGTAGGAACCAATAAAGACCGAGCCTGCATTTTGCACGCCATCCACATAGGCTTGTTCGTTTTTAACCATTATAATGTAATGTTCGGGCGCATAAGCATTAATAAGCGCAATCGCTTCGGCATCAGATTCCATTAAAATGGCTTTGGAATTCTGTAAAGCTTTCTCAGCTATTTCGCGTCTAGATAATTTTTTAAGTTGCTCCTTTACAGCTTCTTGAACCTCGTCAATTAAAGTGCTACTCGTAGTCACTAAAACCACTTGACTGTCTGGGCCATGTTCGGCCTGAGAGAGCAAATCAGCAGCCACATAATGCGGATTAGCAGTGTCATCAGCAGCCACTAGCAATTCGCTAGGCCCGGCTGGCAGATCAATGGCAACCTGATATTGAGTTGCCAATTGTTTGGCCACGGTCACATATTGATTGCCTGGGCCAAAAATTTTATAGACTTTAGGAATAGAACTTGTTCCAAAGGTTAGAGCAGCAATAGCCTGAATGCCTCCAACTCGATATACAGTAGTGATGCCACAAAGTTGTGCCGCATATAATATAGCGGGGTTTACTGCCCCATTTTGATCGGGAGGTGTGCAAAGAATTCGCTCTTGGCAACCTGCAATTTGTGCTGGTATAGCCAACATCATGATGGTCGAAAAGAGTGGAGCCGAACCTCCAGGAATGTAGAGTCCTACTTTTTCAATGGGACGCTTTTCTTGCCAACAAGAAACCCCCTCTTGGGTATTGAGCTTTACTCGATCCGTTTGCTGCGCACGGTGAAAAGCTTCAATATTTCGCTTGGCCTTAGCTAGGGCTTGCTTTAACTCATCAGATAATTGACTTGCTGCTGCTTCTATAGCTGCTGAAGGAACTTTTAAATCGTCTAAAGCTACTCCGTCAAATTTTTCAGTATACGCACGTACTGCTGAGTCTCCCTGCTGAGCAACCGCATCAAAAACCTCTCGCACAAGGGGCTCTAAGCTTTCGTAACTGGCCGTTGGGCGTGCTAAAATAGCTTCCCAATCTACTTGTTTTGGATAGGCTATCCGTTCCATCATAACACCATCTTTTCAATTGGACAAACTAAAATATCTTCTGCACCCTCTGCTTTTAGGGCGTCTATCACTTCCCAAAAGTCATCTTCGTTAATAACAGAGTGCAAAGAACTCCAGCCCGATTTAGCTAAAGGCAATACCGTTGGACTTTTTAAAACCGGAAGTATTTTACTCACCGCTTCAATTTTATCATTTGGGGTGTTTAACAAAATATATTTTGACTTTTTTGCTCGTAAAACGGCCCGAATACGGAAACGAATCTTGTCTACAATTGCCAATTGCTCCTTTTGAATTAAAGGCGATTGGACCAATACCGCTTCTGATTGGCTAATGGTAATCACTTCTTTTAAATTGTTTTTAAACAAAGTGCTGCCACTGGAAACAATATCGCAGATAGCATCTGCTAAGCCAATATTGGGTGCAATTTCAACCGAACCGTTAATGATGTGCAATTCAGCCTTAAGCCCTTCTTTATCTAAAAATTGTTGAACTGTGTTGGGATAGGAAGTCGCAATGCGCATTCCCTCCAGGTCTTTAGGCGAACTGACTGAAGTTTCTTTGGGTACGGCAATAGAAACTCGACATTTGGAAAAGCCCAGTTGTTCAATAATTTCTAAATCTGTGCCTTTCTCTTCTAGTGTGTTGCTGCCTAAAATAGCCAAATCTACCACCCCATCTCGGAGGTATTGGGGAATATCGCCATTGCGCAAGAAAAACACTTCTACTGGAAAATTACGGGCAGAAGCTTTCAATTGATCTTTTCCGTTGTCTATGGAAATGCTACAATTTTTGAGCAAAGCCATAGAATCTTCATTGAGACGTCCTGATTTTTGTATTGCTATTCGAACCATTGTTTTCATTTGTATTAAAAAAAAACCCGCTTGAAGCTCAAACGGGTTCTATAGTATTAAGACACAAATCCTCTTACCACACGCTTGAGCTGTAGCTATTGAGATGATGATGTGTTCTATTTTTTTTCATTTTGCTGTGCAAATATATTTATTTAATATGAAAACTTGCAAAACTTTTTATTGATTCCCTAAAATTATAGGCATTCCGGAATCACCACCACCAATCACAATAACTTTGGAGTTGGGCGATTCTGAAAGTTTTAGCGTGGCTTCAATTCCTTTCTCTTGCAAGATTTTATCAGTTAAAGAGGCACTTAAAATGCGGTTAGCCGTGGCTTTCCCTTCTGCGTCAATACGCTGTCTTTCTGCTTCTTGCTTGGCTTTTTCTAAGCGAAACTCATATTCTAACGCTTCTTGCTCCTGACGTAGTTTACGCTCAATAGCCTCTTTAATGGCTACAGGCAGAGTTACATCACGCACCAAAACGGCATTGAGCTGAATGTGTTGACTTACAACATTTTTAGTAGTCTCTTCAAAAATTTCGTTTTGGATGGCATCACGTTTAGTAGAATAGAGCTGTTCGGGCGTATAGCGCCCCACCACAGAACGAGCTACAGCTCTAATTTGAGGAATCAAAACAATGTTTACATAGTTTTCGCCTTTCGTTTTGTGCAACAAGCCCAATTCACTTAGTTTGGGCTGATAAAGCACTGATACGTCTAGCGATATTTCCAATCCATTTGAGGACAATACTTGCATATTGCCTTCAAAAAACTCTTGTTGTTTCACGTTGTAGACATACACTTTGTTCCAAGGGGCAATAATGTGAAACCCTTCCCCCAATGGAGGTTCTTGGGTTTCTACACCCCCGCCAAAGGTTTTAAATAAAACACCCGCCTCTCCATAACCAATATTGATTGAAGATTTGGAAATAAAAATAATGAGTACGAGGACCAACAATATTACAGGCAGTCCGATTTTGGGTAAATTTTGCATAATTAAATTTTTTTAAGTTAACATTCCTCCATCAACATGGAGCACTTGTCCGGTGATATAACTGGATAAATCGGAGGCCAAAAACACACAGGCGTTGGCCACGTCTTTTGGAGTTCCTCCTCTTTTGAGCGGAATTCCATCTCGCCACCCTTGCACCACTTCATCAGAAAGTTTGGCTGTCATTTCGGTTTCTATAAAGCCGGGTGCAATCACATTGCTTCTAATGTTGCGGGACCCAAGTTCCAAAGCCACCGATTTAGAAAATCCAATGATGCCTGCTTTAGAGGCAGCATAGTTGGCTTGTCCTGCATTGCCCTTAACCCCCACCACAGAGCTCAAATGAATGAGACTTCCTTGGCGTTGTTTTAAAAAGGTGCGTTGAACGGCATGGGTCATATTAAAAACCGATTTTAAATTGACTTCTAACACTTGATCAAAGTCTTCTTCACTCATTCTCATGAGCAAATTATCTTTGGTTATACCAGCATTATTAACCAAAATATCAAGGCTGCCAAAATCTTCTAACACTTGTGCCACCAATTCTTGAGCCGCTTTAAAATGAGCAGCATTACTTTGATAGCCCTTTACTTGAACACCGCTGCTTTGCAAGGAAGCTACTAAACTATCAGCTGCTTCTTGATTGTTGTTGTACGTAAAAGCTACCGCACAGCCTTGGGCCGCAAATTCTTCTGCTATACCCCTCCCAATACCTCTGCTGGCACCAGTAATAATGGCGGTTTTTCCTGCTAATAATTTCATGCTACTACTTCAGCTACTTTAGCGCCAATTTGGGCGGGAGAATCTACTACATGTATCCCGCATTCACGCATGATTTTTTTCTTGGCTTCGGCGGTATCATCACTACCCCCTACTATGGCTCCGGCATGACCCATTGTTCTTCCTTTGGGTGCCGTTTCTCCAGCTATGAATCCAACAACAGGTTTGGCGTTGCCGTTGGCTTTAATCCATCGGGCGGCATCAGCTTCTAATTGACCTCCAATTTCACCGATCATCACAATGCAATCTGTTTCCGGATCATTCATAAAGAGCTCTACAGCATCTTTAGTGGTGGTGCCTATAATGGGATCGCCTCCAATGCCTATGGCGGTTGAAATGCCCAATCCATGAGCCACAACTTGGTCAGATGCCTCATAGGTAAGCGTACCCGATTTAGACACTATACCTACTGATCCTTTTTTGAAAATAAATCCGGGCATGATGCCTACTTTGGCCTCTTCAGGAGTAATAACTCCAGGACAGTTAGGCCCAATA
This sequence comes from uncultured Flavobacteriaceae bacterium, assembly GCA_964386915.1. Lineage (GTDB taxonomy): Bacteria > Bacteroidota > Bacteroidia > Flavobacteriales > Flavobacteriaceae > JADHMP01. The sequence continues at coordinate 58,921 of CAYLUQ010000003.1, forward strand.
AGCACAGCGTTTTTGGCTTTTACAAATTGATTGGCTTTGGTCATATCGGCCACGGGAATACCCTCAGTTATGGCAATTATAACTTTAATCCCCGCTTCAGCAGCTTCCATAATAGCGTCTGCAGCAAAGGCTGGCGGTACAAAAATAATGCTGGTGTCGGCTTGAACTGCTGCAACAGCTTCTGCTACCGTATTAAAGACCGGTTTGTCTAAATGGGTTTGGCCGCCTTTTCCGGGGGTGACCCCTCCCACTACTGGTGTTCCATATTCAATCATTTGTGTGGCGTGAAAAGTTCCTTCACTTCCCGTAAAGCCCTGCACTATTATTCGTGAATTTTTATTTACTAATACACTCATTTTTAATTAATATGCTTTCAATTTAATTGCTTATTCCTTGATTCGTTCTTGATAGTTTCCTTTTTCGGTATCTACTTTTATTTTATCACCTTCATTAATAAACAAAGGCACATTGATAATGGCGCCGGTTTCCACAGTGGCAGGCTTGGTGGCATTGGTGGCCGTATTGCCTTTTACACCGGGCTCAACATGGGTCACTTCTAAAACCACACTGGCAGGCATTTCAACAGAAAGGGGTCTGCCATCTTCAGTGTTGATCAAAATGGTTACCACTTCTCCTTCTTTCAATAATTCGGGAACATCTAAAATGCTTTTTTCCAATTGTATTTGATTGTAGTCGTCTACATTCATGAAGTGATATTGTTCTCCGTCGTTGTAAAGATATTGGTATTTGTGGGTTTCCACACGGATATCTTCAATTTTATGTCCTGCTGAAAAGGTATTGTCAATCACTTTTCCGGTGGTTACGCTTTTTAATTTAGTACGCACAAAAGCTGGGCCTTTACCGGGTTTTACGTGAAGAAACTCCACAATTTTAAAAATATCATGGTTGTATTTAATACACAATCCTTTTCGAATATCTGATGTTGTTGCCATTTTGTTTATAGTTTTTTAAAGAATCCTTTCATTATACCTCGTTTGGAGCTTCTTAGAAATTCTAAAATTTCATCTCGTTCGGGGGTTGCTTTCATTTCCCCTTCTATCCAATCTGCCGCTTGACTGTAGTTGTATTTACTTTGGAAAATGATGCGGTAAATATCTTGAATTTCGTGGATTTTTTCGGTATTAAACCCTTTTCTTCTTAAACCAATAGAATTAATGCCCGCATAAGAGAGGGGTTCTCGAGCAGCTTTAACATAGGGAGGTACGTCCTTACGAACTAAGGAGCCCCCTGCAATAAACGCATAGTCTCCCACACTACAAAACTGGTGTATGGCTACTAGTCCGGCTAAAATGACATGATTGCCAATATCAATATGACCTGCCAAAGTGCTTCCATTTGAAAAAATGCAATGATCACCCACATAACAATCGTGTGCAATATGCGAATAGGCCATAATGAGACAATGGGCCCCTATTCTGGTTTTCCCCCGTTCGGCCGTGCCTCTATTGATGGTGACGCATTCTCTAATGGTTGTATGATCACCAATGATAGCCAATGAATCTTCGTTGTCAAATTTTAAATCTTGAGGAATACCACTGATAACGCTACCTGGAAAAATGGAGCAATTTTTACCAATTCGAGCACCTTCCATTATGGTAACATTAGAACCGATCCAAGTGCCTTCGCCAATTTCAACATTGTTGTTGATGGTTGTGAAAGGCTCAATCACAACATTCTTGGCAATTTTAGCTCCCGGATGGATGTAAGCTAAAGGTTGATTCATTTTTTAACTTTATCTTTTTTAATCATTTGTGCCATGAGTTCGCCTTCTGAAACCAATTGACCGTTCACAAAAGCTTTTCCCGACATATGGCAAATGCCACGGCGAATAGGGCTTAATAAATCTAACTTAAACACCAAAGTATCGCCAGGATGAACAGGTCGCTTAAAGCGAACTTTGTCAATTTTCATAAAAAAAGTGAGATAGGCATCTGGGTTTGGCACGGTGCTCAAAAGTAAAATACCGCCACATTGAGCCATAGCCTCAATTTGAAGAACACCCGGCATAACGGGTTCCCCAGGAAAATGACCCACAAAAAAGGGTTCATTCATAGTCACATTTTTTATGCCTACCACATGGGTGTCAGACAATTCAAAAATTTTATCCACCAATAAAAAAGGAGGGCGATGCGGTAGCATCTCCATAATTCCATTAACATCCTTGATAGGTGGTTTTGAAAAATCAATTAGAGGGGCCTCGTTGCGTCTGTTCTCTTTTATTTCCATATTGACTTGCTTTGCAAAGGTGGTGTTAATTTTATGTCCGGGTTTAGTGGCAATTATTTTAGCCTGCACCGGCATGCCGATTAAAGCCAAATCACCCATTACATCTAACAATTTATGTCGCGCGGCTTCATTGGGGAAATGCAGAGTTAAATTATCTAAAATACCATTGGGTTTTACAGCAATTTCGCTTTTGCCAAAGGCTTTTTTTAAACTTTGCATGGTGGATTCAGCCAGGGGCTTGTCCACATAAACAATGGCATTGTTTAAATCGCCTCCTTTAATTAAACCATGCGCTAACAATTGTTCCAGTTCGTGTAAAAAACTAAAGGTTCTAGAAGGGGCAATATCGGTTTTGAAATCATCGAGTTGCTCTAGCGTTGCATTTTGACTTCCTAATACTTTCGTATTAAAATCGATCATGACCGAATAAGACGTTTTCTCGGCTGGGATCATCAACAATTCACTGCCGGAGGCTTCATCACGATAGGCAATGGGCTTTTGGGGGACAAATACTTCTCGAGGGGCTTTTTGTTCTTGGATACCGCAGGCAGCTATGGCTTCTACAAATTCTTTTGAAGATCCGTCTAAAATAGGAACTTCTTCAGCATCTAATTCCAAAATACAATTGTCTATTTGAGCACCAACTAGTGCCGCCAAAAGATGTTCTGTGGTGTGCACTTTCACCCCCTCTTTTTCAAGCGTGGTGCCCCGTTCTGTTTCTGCCACATAGGTTGCTAGAGCAGGAATGCTTATGGGGGGGTCTAAATCTTTACGAACAAATACCAATCCCGTATTTTCGGGTGCCTCTTTAAAGGTTAGGGTTACTTCTGCGCCAGTATGCAGTCCAATTCCTTTAAGGCTGATACTTTCTGCTAGGGTTCTTTGTAGGTCTATTTTCTTAATCATGGTTTATTGTTTTTAATTTGGGTTAGATCTTTGTCCAGTTCTGGCAAACGTTTAAAAATCGCATAGGAGCGATAAAAATCTTTATAGCCCATGGCTGGGGTTCCTTGTATATCAGTATGGTCAGGCACGTCTTTCGTCACACCCGACTGCCCTTGAATTCGGACATGATTACCTATTTTCAGATGCCCCACTATTCCCACTTGTCCGCCAATAACACAGTGGTCTCCTACTTTGCTAGATCCGGCCACACCGCTTTGGGCAGCAATAACGGTATGTTTTCCAATTTCAACGTTATGGGCAATTTGAACTTGATTGTCTATTTTGGTTCCGCTTCCTATTTTAGTTGCGCCAATGGTTGCTCTATCAATGGTGGCATTAGCTCCTATTTCTACATCGTGGCCAATTACAACCGTTCCCGTTTGGGGTATTTTAGCATATTGTCCACCCTTTTGTGGAGCAAAACCAAATCCGTCTGCACCTATCACGGCCCCACTGTGAATGATGCAGTTATTTCCAATTTCTGTGCCGGCATAAACCACCACATTGGGGTATAAAACGGTTTGCGAACCCAAACGGACATTCTCTCCCACATAGCAGTTGGCATGAATGCAAACTCCCGCTTGAAGGGTCACTCCGCTTTCAATCACAACATTAGGGCCAATATAAACATCATCTGGCAGCACCACAGAAGCATTAATGGCGGCCGAAGCGGCAATGCCTGTGGTTTTCTTCTCATGAGTTTGAAATAGGGCTAAGAGTTGGGTAAAAGCTTGATAGGGATCAGGCACTCGGATAAAAGTTTGTTGCTTTGGGGTTCCTTTAAAGGAATCGGAAACAATAATGATGCTGGCCTTTGTCTTGCTTAAATAAGACTCATATTTGGGATTAGCGATAAAGGTGATTGAACCAGGGGCAGCTTCTTCTATTTTTGATAAAGTTGAAACTTCACATTGAAAATCTCCCTCCACACTTCCATTGAGATGTTCTGCAATAGTTTTAGCGGTTACTTTCATTGCCGCAAAAATAAGAATTTAAGCTAAAGGTTTAGCTTTGGATAGCACAAATAATGCTTGACTTGTGGGCTTGAAAAATGGTCCATATCTAAATATTTTAAAAAATGAGCCAGCGAAACTGTTTCTTTGCCGTCTTTTATTAAAATGAATTCACTCTCTTTGGGCATATACATTTGATTGGATACACTCCCCTGAAAAATAAGCGCCTCACTTTTGGATGCACTCATGCCCTCTGCATGGAGAGCTTCTTTTTTAGCTTCAAATTGACCCTCTTTAATGGGACTAAAGTCTAACTTAATCTTTAACAAATTGCGTTGCTTTAAGCGTTGGCTAAAGTTGCTGATCAAAAAATCAGGATGGTTTTGCCAGGCTTTAATGGCCTGAAGCAGGTCACTGTCATCTAATTCTAAATAGGTTTGCAAGGCGTTTTGCTCTTCCAATAAATTGGTTTTTTGGGTTAAAAAATAATGTAAGGCTGCGGGAATTTGAACAGCAGCTTGGTCCTTTGCACTAAGGGCTCTAAAGCGTTTTAGTATTTTGACCAACATCAGTTCCGCCACCAAGCTGGTTTTGTGCAAATAAACCTGCCAATACATAGCATGGCGAGCCATTAAAAACTTTTCAATGGAATAGATGCCTTTTTTCTCAAACACCAGTTGCTCCTCTACCACATTCATCATGGCGAGCAGTCTATCTACATTAATGTTGCCTTCTGGAGTGCCGGCATAAAAACTATCCCGCTTGAGATAATCCAACCGATCAATGTCAATTTGTCCGGCAATGAGTTGGTGCATAAATTTTCGGGGATAGGCATTGGTGAAAATGGCCAGGGCTAAATCAAGTTGTCCCTCAAATTCGAGATTGAGTTGCTTAAAAATTTGAATCGATATTTTTTCATGCGCAATATCTTGGGTAATTACATTTTCTGTAGCATGTGAAAAAGGACCGTGTCCCACATCGTGTAGAAGAATAGCCACTTGCAAGGCAAGGCTTTCATCCTCACTTATGGCTACTTTTTTTTTACGCAAACTCCCAATGGCCTTTTGCATTAAATGCATACTGCCTAATGCGTGTTCAAAGCGTGTGTGGTGGGTGCCTGGATAGACTAAATAAGACAATCCCATTTGTTTAATGTGACGCAGGCGTTGAAAAAAGGGATGAGAAATTATTTGAAATAATAGCGGATGCTCAATGGCAATAAAACCGTAAATTGGATCGTTTAAATAAGTGGCTTTAAAAGACTTTCCCATATAAAACTTTAAGCAAAGATAACAAATGGATCGGATCACAATTTTATGGGTAGATGATGAAATTGAATTGCTCAAGCCTCATTTTCTCTTTTTAGAATCTAAGGGCTATACGCTCACTGCCTGCAACAATGGTAGAGATGCTCTAGAACTAGTGGCCGAAAGTCATTTTGATGTGGTGCTATTGGATGAAAATATGCCGGGCTTAAACGGATTGGAAACCCTCAGTGAATTAAAGCAAAAGAAGCCTCAACTTCCCGTCATTATGATTACTAAAAACGAGGAAGAGCAAATCATGAATGAAGCGATTGGAGCCAAAATTGCCGATTATTTAATCAAACCCGTAAATCCAAATCAAATTTTATTGACCCTTAAGAAAAACCTTAATCACCAACACCTCATTGCCGAAAAAACCACCAAAAACTACCAACAGGAATTTGGTAAAATTAGCCAGGAAATCAGTCAAATTAATACCCACGAAGGGTGGGTGCAGTTTTACAGAAAAATGGTTTTTTGGGAATTGGAATTAGAAGCTTTGGAGGATACGAGTTTGTTGGAAATATTTGAATCTCAAAAAAAAGAAGCCAATGCTCAATTTGCTCGGTTTGTTAAAACAGCTTATCCCCAATGGATGCAGGGTGACAATCCACCCCTACTCTCCCACCAGGTTTTTCAAAAAGCAGTTTTTCCCAAGCTAACCGAAGGCAAACCGCATTTGCTCTTGGTTATTGATAACTTGCGATGGGATCAGTGGCGCGTTATTGCTAAAGACATAAGCTCCCTCTATGCCGTAGAAGAAGAATCAGCCTACTACAGCCTATTACCCACCGCTACAGCTTATGCACGAAATGCTCTTTTTGCCGGCTTAACCCCCTTAGAAATTCACAAAAGACATCCACAATGGTGGCTTTTTGATGATGAAATGGGGGGCAAAAACAACCACGAAGAAAACTTGCTTGAGGACCAAATAGAGCGATTGCAAAAAAAGATTTCGTTTAGCTACCATAAAATTACCCAACTCAAACAAGGGCAGCAACTCATCAAACAGTTAGGCAATCACACCCATGAACAGTTAACGGTAGTAGTCTATAATTTTGTTGACATGATTTCTCATGCCAAAACCGAAATGGAAATGATCAAAGAATTGGCTCCGAACAACAAAGCCTACCGCTCCTTAACCCGAAGCTGGTTTGCCAACAGCCCCCTAAAAGCCCTTCTGCAAAAAGCCGCCTCACTTGGATTTCAACTGCTGCTCACCACAGATCATGGCACCATCAATGTAGAAGATCCAGTAACTTTAATTTCTCATAAAGAAGCGAGTACCAACCTGCGCTACAAGGCCGCAACTAGCCTCACCTACGACCATAAAAACATTGTGGCCTGTTCTGATCCCAAGAGCTTTCAACTCCCCAGTCAACGGGTACAAGACCAATTTATATTTGCCACTTCAGACCAATATTTTGTCTATAAAAAAGACTTTCATCATTACGCACAGTTTTATAAAAATTCATTTCAACACGGTGGTATTTCCCTAGAAGAAATGATTGTGCCTTTTGTTGTTTTGCGACCCAGAGGATAGTATTTTTGCACCATGAAACAAACCTATGCGGTCACAGATATTGAAGCGATAGCCAAAACACTTTTGGCACATACTACCCATAAAATCATTCGGATTGATGGGCCTATGGGAGCTGGAAAAACTACCCTCATCAAAGCCATTTGTCAAGCATTGGGCGTAAAGGAAACCATATCAAGCCCTACCTTTTCTTTGGTAAACCAATATCAAGCGAATGTTGACACTGTCTTTCATTTTGATTTTTATCGCATAGAAAATCAGGATGAAGTAGCTGATATTGGCATTGAAGAATATTTTGAATCGGGAGGGTATTGTTTGTTGGAATGGGCTGAAAAAATTGAATCCCACCTTCCTCTTGCCTATGACCATTTTGAAATTGAGGTAATACGTGATACACAACGTTGCCTTACAAAAAAAGAAAGCAAATGAATTTTAGTTTTTTAAAACGATTGGGGTATTATTTAGGTGGCTTTTCCGTTGGTTTAATCCTCTTAACCTTTATTTTAAGTGGAAAAAAAACAAGCTGTAACTATGGCCCCAATGCACGAGTATTAGACAATTTAAGCGAAAAACCTATTGCCATTCCAACTGCTCTTAAGGCCAAATACCACACTTTAACTGACAGCCTTGTGCAACAGCTTTTAACCAGCGGAACTGTTGATTTCTCCAAAAGCGACACCAAAAGAGATTCTTGTCGACTTTATCATATTGATGCGGCCCATAAAAAAAGTTATTTAGTAGTAGAAAATTGTGCTAAAACAGTGCGCATAGTGGACTATAAGGTGGCATTGGACTGACGCCGCTCTATTTCTTTCCGATAAAGGTCTAACTCCCGTATTGACTGACTCATCACTGCAGTATTCTCTTCCACACGCCGCATCAAATAGGGAATAACCTCACCTAATTCGCCGTAGGGAATATATTTTACGGCCTTATAGCCCGAGTGGGCTAAATTAAACGTAATGTGATCACACATGCCATAGAGTTGAGAAAAGAAAATATGCGGATGGTCTGGCGCTATTTGATGCGCTTGCATAAAGGAAACAACTTGTTGTACATTTTTTTCATTGTGACTGCCAAAAAATAAGGCAAAATGAGACAAGTTAGAAAGCATAAAAGTTAAAGCCTCTTCAAAATTAGCATCGGTGGCTTGTTTTGAATCACAAAGAGCAGAAGGAATGCCTTTTGCCTGAGCGTATGCGGTTTCTTTGACAAGATAGGCGCCTCGCACTAGCTTTACTCCCACTATAATGTTGTTTTTTTGCGCTAAGTTTAACAAGTGCTTCAAATAGGCCATTCGATCTTTTCGATACATTTGAACGGTAGTAAAAATCTTAGCCTCTCCTTGATTGTGAGTGAGCATGGCGGCTTCCAAAAGCTGATCTATGGCATGCTGAAACCAAGATTCTTCAGCATCCACTAAAAGCTTGGTATTGCTCGCCAGTGCTTCTTTACAACAAATGCTAAAACGATTTTGAACATGATTCCATTGTTGGGTTTCTGTGGGAGTAAGTGGCTGCCCTACACTCACTTTTTCATAAATTGATGCAACACCAATACTGGTGGGCTTAAGTACGGAAAAACGAAAAGCGTTACTCTTTTTTCCCAATTGCAAGACCTCCAAAAATTCCTGAAGGGCTTTTTCACTTCCTACTTCAGACACACTGTTCTCAGCGGCATGGTGCACACAAGAATCAACACCATGCGCAGAGAGCTTGGCAACCAATTCTAAGGCATCTGCTTGCTTGGCGCCCCCACAAAATTGGTTGTAAATATAAAATCGAACTAACCTAGGTAAAGGCCAGTTTAAAAATAAAAAAAAGCTTGTCATTGCTTTTCCTAGCGCTATTAAAAATGGATATTGAAATAATTTAAATATAAAATAGCCACGCTTTAAATCGGTGGTGCTTTTGGAGCGATAGGCAATTTCAGTATTGGCTAGATTCATAGCGCCAAAGCTTAAAAGTGGGATTGAAAGTAGTAAAAAAACATTTAACCTGAATGGGGTTTAGCTCAATAAATAAATCGCTATTTTTGTGGCACACCAACACCTATGAAAAGCATTGCATCTCATCATTCTGAAGTTGTTTTTGAAACAGCAGGCCAGCAATATTTTTTGGCCCATTTGCAAGAAAAAAAGTATTCAAAGCTTTTTGTGTTGGTAGATCAACATACTAAAATACATTGTCTGCCTTCTTTTTTGGGGTGGTTTGACCCCGATCAAACCCCTCAAGCGCTAGAAATGCCAGCCGGAGAACCCCATAAACACCTCCAAACCTGTCAAATGCTATGGGAAAAGCTTTCTGCATTAGGCGCCGATCGAAATAGTGCCCTCATCAACTTAGGAGGAGGTGTAGTGACTGATTTAGGCGGATTTGTGGCCTGTGCATTTAAAAGAGGTATTGCCTTTTATAATATTCCCACTACGCTTCTTTCCATGGTGGATGCCTCTGTAGGTGGCAAAACCGGAGTTGATTTGGGAGTCTTAAAAAATCAAATTGGAATTATACAAGAACCCGAATTGGTTTTGGTCATGCCACAATGGCTAGAAACCCTTCCCCATGATGAACTCAGAAGTGGCTTTGCTGAAATGCTCAAACACGGTCTAATTGCTGATGTTGGCTATTGGCAGGCCCTGCAAAGTTTAAAAGCACTACAGGTAGATCAAATAACCCCCTTTATCTACAGGTCAATTGAACTAAAAAACGAAGTAGTCAAGCAGGATCCGTATGAAAAAGGATTGCGAAAAATTTTAAATTATGGACACACCTTGGGGCATGCCATTGAATCGTTTTGCTTGGCCCACCCCAAACGAAATCGCTTGTTGCACGGTGAAGCCATAGCCATTGGCATGATCTTAGAGGCCTATTTGTCTCAAGCTTTAACGGGACTCCCCTCGAAGGCTATGGAAGCAATAAAAACGACCTTTTTAAAACATTTTGAAAAACAATTGTTTACCCAAGAAGAGCAAAAAGATATTTTGGCCTTGCTCCAGCACGACAAAAAGAACAGCAATGGAGCGGTTAATTTCGTATTGCTAGAGGCCATTGGATCACCGGCCATTGATATTGAAGTAGATCGAACCCTCTTTGCTTCAGCCTTTGCTTTTTATGCGTCTGATCTAGGCTGAATTTCTACTCGCATTAATGTTGCCAAACAAGGAGCGTGTAATGATGGCTTCCAACGTCTTTTTTAATTCCGCATCTGAACGACCACTATCTCGCATTTCTTGAATACTCATCAAGGCATATTGTTGAATGGTGAGCAGTGGCAACACTATTTCCTCACGCGCTTTTATAGACGCTTTTCCGGCCAATTCATTTTCCATTAGGGTGCTCATGCCTGTCACCTCAAGCAACAACTGGTGGGTTAGTTCATACTCCTGATAAATCAATTTCCAGAAGGCACCAAATTCTTTGTCTTTTTCCATGTATTGTGTCAATTGGAAAAAGGATTTGGTCAGACTCATCATACTGTTAAACAAGAGGGTTCTAAAAAAACGAGAGTTGTTGTATAGCGATTTAACTTCTTCCCATGCGCCCTTGTCTTTGTAAGCTTTGAGTGCAGAACCTACTCCAAAAAACCCAGGAACGTTTTGTTTTAGCAAACTCCAACTGCCCACAAAAGGAATAGCGCGTAAATCTGAAAAGACAAGCGCTGTAGACTTGCCTCTTTTGGCGGGTCTACTGCCGATATTGGTTTTGGCATAATAGGGCAAGGTAGACATCAGCTCCAAATAGGGAATGAATTTAGGATGCGATTTAAAGTCTTGATAGGCTTTATAGCTAATTTCAGCTAAGCCATTCATTGTTTGTCGATCGGTTTTTGAAAAATCGTTTTGGCCGGGTCTCAAAACATTGTTGTTGATGCCGGCACTAACCAATTGCTCTAAATTGAATTGTGAAGAATCTAAAGTGCCAAAATTAGAACTTATGGTTTGACCTTGCACAGTGAGTTGAATATCATCTGCTTGAATTTCACTTCCCATAGAGGCATAAAACTGATGGGTGTTTCCGCCACCACGCGCAGGTGGTCCACCCCTACCATCAAAAAAGGCAATGCGAATATTAAATTCTTTTCCTAAAACACTCAAGGCTTCTTTGGCTTTATAGATACTCCAATTGGCCATTAAATAGCCTCCGTCTTTGGTGCCATCTGAAAAGCCAAGCATAATGGTTTGCTTGTTACCGCGCTTTTTTAAATGGGCTTTATAAATTGAGTTTGAAAAAAGTCCGCGCATCACCTCTTCTGACTCTTTTAAATCGGTTATGGTTTCAAATAGCGGAATGAAATCTACCGTGGGCTCTGACCAACCACAAATGCGGTGCATGGCAAACAATTGCAAGATGTTTTCTAGGGTTTGACAATTACTGATAATATAACGGTTACAACCCCGTTCACCATTAAAACCTTGAATCTCTCTCATAATGTAGATGCTTTCCAAGGTTTGGCGGGTAATTTCATCTTCAAAAAGGGAGGGTGGAATGCTACCCGAAAAATTGGGCAGCACAGCACAACGCTCTTGCGCATTTAATTGCTTATAGTTATCAGGTAAGTTTTGAATGTGCTTTTGACTCTCTGGATGGGAAACAATGTTTTCAAAAACAGCATTGTGCACACGGGAATCTTGCCGAATGTCTAAACTCGCAAAATGAAAACCAAATAATTTGAGTTTATGGATTAAATCCTGTAACTCATCTGCATATAGCCCTTGGTGCTCCTTTTGAACATGGGCTAAAACTTCTTCTAATTCTTTAAGAAAAAAGGAATAGTCAAAATCTTTTACTTTATCGGGATAAAAAAGGGAGTTAAACACCGTTTCTTCCAAATAATGAATGCGCCCCTCTACCCCGGGGAAGGTGATTTTTTTCTTTAATTTTCGCAAGTCACGATAGTAGTTTCGCAAAATGGAAAACTGGAGACGTTTGGCTGTTTTTAGGGTTATTTCGGGTGTCACATAAGGATTACCATCTCGATCCCCTCCTGGCCAAAAACCAAAATCGAAAATGGGATTATCGAGCGCTTTTTCTTTGTAGATATGCTTTTTGAGGTAGTTACATATTTGCGCAGCTGAATGATAAAAGACGTTTTCTAAATACCAAATTAGGCTCACAGCTTCATCATAGGGAGTAGGTTTTTCCTTTTTAAAGAAAGGCGTTTTTCCCAATTGAGCCAAAAGGGTTTTGATGGTATCTAGATCATTTTTAGCAATAGCCTTAGACAACTCATTGATGATGACCAACACATTGTCTGGATAAAATTGAGTGGGGTGTGCCGTGAGCACAATGCGCAATTTAAAGTTTTCAATGTGCTTTATTAAAGCTTCTGTAATCTGATTGTTTTCTGCCTCAGACTTTACTTGTTGCAAGGTGCCTCTACCTCCCATATCATTCACATGGGCATAGGCAGCATCTTCAATAGCATCAAACAACACTACCTGTCTTTCTATATATTGAATAAAATGAAAGAGTAAATCAAATTGTTCTTTTTTCTTGAGTTTGGGGGTATATTGTTCAATAAAGCTTTCCACTATGGCCTTGGGAGGAAGCCCATCGGCATAGGCGCGCTTACAGTAATCAAAAAAGAGGGGCAGCAACACCGAAGTGTTTTTGATTGATTTAAAAGGAAGGGTTAAAAATAAACTGTTGTATATCTGAAAACGGGAAAGCACTTTTTGTTCAAAGCGCTCGAGTTTGGGCTTGCGATTCATTCTTTAGTGGCGTACAAATTGGGATTTACATTTCGTTAAAAATTCGATGCATCAAACGTTTTTTGTCATTTATGCTTTCTTCCATCGAAATCATAGTTTCGGTTCGAGATACACCTTCAATATCATCAATTTCAAAAATAATATCTTTAGCATGTTGGGTATCACGCGCACGCACTTTACAAAAAATGTTGAATTTTCCTGTGGTAACGTGGGCTACTGTTACATAGGGTATGGCTCTTAAGTCTTCGATGACTTGCTGGGTGCGACTTGTTTTATTTAAAAAAATACCGACATAGGCAATGAAGGAATAGCCCAATTTAACATAGTCTAAAGTCAAAGAGGACCCCTTAATTATACCCGCTTCTTCCATTTTCTTTACACGCACATGAACGGTTCCGGCAGAAACCAATAGGCGCTTGGATATATCTGTAAATGGAATTCGGGTGTTGTCAATTAGAATATCTAATATTTGATGATCTACCTCATCAAGAGAAATTTTAGCCATTTTAAAAATAGTTTGCTATTGAGGCACGAAAATAATTATTTTTCAATAAAATCACGAATTTATTGACAATAATTTATCAAACAGGGGATTTTTAAGAATTTTGTCAATTTCAAATGCAATGGGATTTTGTCGTTGCTCGGGTGTTAATTCTACTATGCGGTGAAAGTGTTGGGAAGGTCTGCTTGCGGAATGATCAATCATTTGGGGTTCAAAATACAAACGTCCTTCTTTTAATACCTCAAGATATTGCAAAATGAGGTATTGATGTGGCCTTTTTTGACCTTCTATCTCAAGGTTAGCTTCTTGAAGCAAAAGATCATAATATACCTTTTGGTTTTCTGGAATTCCCAAATAGTCAGCTGTTGAATACTGATCAAAATCTTGCTTTGCAATGGACCATAACGCTTTTTGTAGGGCTTGTTCAACACAGGTCACCGTTTTGTTTCGAGCATAGTCGTAAGCAAAATGACCGGCCTCAACCAAAAGAGTTGGCACCCCAAGAGTTGAAAAAGTATCCCCCACACAATTGGGATTAAAAGCATCATCAAACCGACCTATACCCTTAGGAAGCACCTCTTTCAGCTCAGCCGAAATAGCAGCAATCAATTGCATGGCCTTTTGTCGCGCTGGAGTGACGGAACATTGAGCATCTGCCGCAGGGGCTAAAAAAGAAAGTGTAGCCGCAGCACCTGATACTCCAGCCCCATATATGGTGCGTTGATCGTGAAGGTTAAAACAGTAGTCGGGTTGTAAGCGGTCAAAATAGGTGCGCAGACATTGGCTTTCAGGTTGGCTTAAAGCAATAGCATCTCGATTTAAATCTACCCCAACGGCATTGTGTCGGGTGTAGGCCTGTGCACCATCAGGATTTAGCTGTGGAATGATGTGGATACTTAAAGTGTGTAATAACTCACTTTGAGCGGGTTCCAACAACCAAGTAATGAGGTGCATGAGAGCCCTAGTGGTAGTACTCTCATTGCCGTGCATTTGAGACCAAAGCAATAGTTTTGTTTTTCCTTGCCCTAGGGTAAGGCCATAAATTGGACGTTGTTCCACCGAGGTAGCCAAGGGAACAATAGGGAACAGATCTTTCCATTCTTCCAAGAAGGGAAGTAACCGATCAGGTGAAAAATAGCGGTCTTGTATGTCTGCCATATGTACAAATGTAAACAACTATGAGTTTACATTGTTAAACTAATTGATCCCTCAATTGTTTACAATTCCATCCAAATCGAGCTCGTTTTTGATACAGTTATAAACAAATTGTGTTTATTTATTTGTATAAAACTATTAATCAGCACTTTATAATCTTTATTTAAACAAAAAGTTTATCTATATTTCGTTTAGAAATTGCCTATTACACTGCATTAAAAGCTGTATCTTTAGGTTGTAATTATGTATATTTACAATGTTAAACACTTCTGATTTTCTATATCGGTTACAAGAATTAATGTCGCAAAAGCAACTTTCAGCGTCGGCTTTTGCCACAAGGATTGGCGTGCAACGATCTTCCGTTTCACATATACTAGCACAACGCAATAAACCCAGTTTAGAATTTATTTTAAAAATTCACGAAGCTTTTGATGATGTAGATTTGTCATGGCTCTTGTTAGGCGAAAAAAAAGTGCCCACTCAAAATGTAAGGGAACCCTCACCTCTACCCGACCCTATTAAACCGGAAGCAAAACCTTCAACCGATCCAGCTCCGTCTCCTAACAACTCATTTGAACCCCAAGAAATTGAAGCGATTATTACGCTTTATAAAGACGGTAGTTTTAAAAAGTATTCTCCAAATTCTTAGTATTTTTGCTTCGTCTATGAAGCCTGCTTTTGTTTTCTTTTTTCTTTTGTGCTTCGCTTCCTGCTATCAGGTGGAACGAAACTGTTCTCCCTTTCACGAGGGTGTTTTTGAATTTAGAACGGTGGTGAATGGTACTCTTAAAGCCTCCCGTTTTGAGCGTTATAAAGACTATGAAGTTGAATTTTATGAAGGTCAAGTTGATACAGCCGATATCCGATGGGTGAATGATTGCGAATGTATTTTAACCAAACGCAATCCGGTTTCTAACCAAGACAAAAGGCCCATTCGCATTGAAATTCTCACCACCCAAAAAAATGAATACACCTTTGAATATGCCCTGGTGGGGGATACCAAAAATGTGCAACGTGGCACCATCCAAAAAATAGAATAAACTCATCCCTACTTACCTATGTTTAGCTCAGAACTCATTAGTGCTTTTTTGACCCTCACCTTCTTAGAAATTGTTCTGGGCATTGACAATATTATTTTTATCTCCATTCTAGCCGATCGCTTTCCCCAAAAGGAACGCAAAAAATTGATGCGTATTGGTCTTCTCTTAGCCATGATTACTCGGATTGCGCTACTCTTTGGCGTTTCATTACTAGTTAAAATGCGACAGCCCTTTATGGCGTTTAGCACCTCTTTTATTTCCTCCGAAATATCAATAGAAACCCTCATTCTCTTTTTAGGAGGACTATTTTTATTGTATAAAAGTACGCATGAAATTTTTCAAAAAGTTGAAGTACACGTGTCTGAATCCAGCTCAGATACGACTCCAAAAAAGCCCTTGCGAACTTTAAACGCCCTTTTTCAAATCATGCTTATCGATGTTGTTTTTTCTTTTGACTCGATACTCACGGCTGTAGGCATGACCAACGGCATTGACTTTGCTTTTGGTGTTATGGTTAGCGCCATTGTGGTTTCTATTGTACTAATGATTCTCTTTGCTGGAACCATCAACCGTTTTATGAATGAGCACCCTTCGCTGCAAGTATTGGGCCTTTCGTTTTTGTTGCTCATCGGGTTTATGCTCATTGCAGAAGCAGCCCATCAATCTAATACGCTGTTGTTGGGCACTAGCATAGGCACCATTCCTAAGGGGTATCTGTATTTTGCCATAGCCTTTTCGTTAGGCGTAGAAATGATCAATATGCGTATTAAACGTAAAAATTAAAGATCCAATCGGATTTGAGAATCCTCTCCGTCACTCTCTAAGGTTTCCTCCTCATTCACCTCAATCTCGTCCAGCGGTTCTTCTTGTGGTGGTTGATAAGGCAAGGCTTCTTTTAAAAGCACTGTTTTGATTTTTTTATCAGTAAGTTGATTTCCCAAAGCTTTAAAACCTTTAACGGCAATAAATTCTTCTGCATTAATTTCTAGAGGAGCTAAGGATTCTTTACCCCTAGGCTTTTCAAATTGAATTTCCAAAAGGGGTCGCCATTCAAAGCTGCAATACGTGAGCGTGCCTTCTTCCTTGATAAAACTGTCTTCTTTGTTTTCGTTTTCTATCAAAAAGCGTTTTAGGAAGTAGCGATTCTTTTCGGCATCAAAATAGATGGCTGTGAGCGGCTTTTCGGGAATCCATTTTTCCAATTGCAAGAGATTCTCTTCAAAATGCAAACTCATTTCGGGTTGCACTACCTTGGCCATTCCCTGATCAGAAACCACCAAGAGCTTATCTTCTCCTCTAAAGGCTCCCAATAGCCTACCACGACCTTCTAAATTGAGGCGCTTCACGGTTTCGTCAAACCAAATTTTTCTAGGCTTGAGTGTAGATACACCTTTTTCTTTCAATTCAATTTTACGGACGGGATATTTCGTTACGGTATTGCCACGAACACTTCTACCTTTTATTTGTAAATCTGCAAAATTGAGCTCCCATTTCAATTTTTTAATACTGCCGGTGTTGCGTAAAAGCACCGTTACCACTTCGGCTTCCCCATTGGGATTAGCCGAAAAATAGAGCACCGAAGATTGTGCCGTGCCTTGGGTGAGGTCATAGACTTTGTCTCGTGTTACGCCCGTAACTGCAAAGCGCTTCATGTAGGTAGCACCTCGGCTACCGTCTCTATAGATCATATTGTATATGGTGCGGCTGTCTTTTTTCTTAAACACATTAACATGCAAAATGCCTCTACCCACAAACACTTTTGAATCCACTTTCACCACCTGCATTTTCCCGTCTTCAGTAAACACTATCACATCGTCTATATCGGAGCAATCGCAAACATATTCGTCTTTGCGCATGCCGGTGCCAATAAAACCCTCTTCCCGGTTAACATAGAGCTTTTGATTGCGCACCACCACTTTTTTGGCATCAACATCATCAAAAATGCGAATTTCGGTTTTGCGTTCTTTGTCTACACCGTAGGTCTTTTTGAGATGCATAAAATAGCGAATAGCATAATCAATGAGGTGGTTTAGGTTGTTTTTAACCTCTTCAATATCGCCTTCTAAGGCCTCAATTTTCTGTTGGGCTTTATCGAGGTCAAATTTTGATATTCGTTTAATTTTAATTTCTGTGAGGCGCACCAAATCTTCTTCAATCACCGGTCGTTTGAGGTGTGCAATATGAGGTTTTAATCCTTCATCTATGGCCTGTAACACCCCTTCCCAGGTAGTTTCTTCTTCTATATTGCGATAGATCCTATTTTCTATAAAAATACGCTCTAGGGAAGCATAGTGCCATTGGTTTTCCAGTTCTTGCAACTGCACTTCCAGTTCCATTTTAAGAATTTGTACGGTGTGATCGGTTGAAATTTTCAACATTTCACTCACGCCCATAAAATGAGGTTTGTTGTCTATAATCAAACAGCCTAGAGGTGAAATAGAAGTTTCACAAGCGGTGAAAGCATAGAGCGCATCTATGGTTTTATCGGGAGAAATGCCACTGGGCAAGTGCACTAAAATCTCTACTTCTGCGGCGGTATTATCTTCAATTTGCTTGATCTTGATTTTACCCTTTTCATTGGCTTTTAGGATACTATCAATCAAGCTGGAGGTGTTGGTGCTAAAAGGAATTTCGGTGATGACCAAGGTGCTTTTGTCTAACTGACTAATTTTGGCCCGCACCCGCACTTTGCCGCCTCGTTTACCATCGCTATATTGTTGCACATCCACAATGCCCCCCGTTTGAAAATCGGGATAAAGCTCAAAGCGTCTTCCTTTGAGGTGTTGGATGCTAGCCTCTAATAATTCGTTGAAATTATGGGGTAAAATTTTGGTAGACAATCCCACTGCAATTCCCTCTGCCCCTTGGGCAAGCAACAAAGGAAACTTAACCGGAAGGTGTATAGGTTCTTTTTTTCTTCCGTCGTAGGACAGTTGCCATTCGGTTACTTTTGGACTAAAGACCACCTCAAGGGCAAATTTAGACAAGCGGGCTTCTATATATCGAGAAGCTGCAGCACTGTCTCCGGTGAGAATATTACCCCAGTTGCCCTGCATATCTATGAGCAACTCCTTTTGACCAATTTGCACCATGGCATCTGCAATACTGGCATCGCCGTGGGGATGATATTGCATGGTGTGGCCCACTATGTTGGCCACTTTGTTGTAGCGACCGTCATCGAGGTCTTTCATGGAGTGCAAAATGCGACGCTGCACGGGTTTTAGTCCGTCTTCAATAACGGGCACGGCACGCTCCAAAATTACATAAGAAGCATAGTCTAAAAACCAATCTTGATACATTCCGGTGACCTTCACCAAAGTGTCACCTGCATTGGCATCTTGATTTATTTGATCTTCCGTCTCCATAGGTCTAATGTTTCAAAAATACTATTTCCCCTTTATACAGCCCCCTCCCCTGGGACTGGGATATTAACAGTTCACGGTTAAAAACTTTTTTAGCGCTTAAAAAGTGTTTTTTAGTTTAAGCAACAAAATGAAAATCATAGCAATAGGCTGTAATTGGCGAAAGGACTAAACAGCTTCTTCGGCTAAATCCAATTCTACTTTGAGGTTGTCAATGATAAATTTTTGGCGTTCTTGGGTGTTTTTGCCCATATAGAATTGCAACAATTGATCAACTGTGGTGCTTTTGTCTAACATGACCGGATCAAGGCGAATGTCATCGCTAATAAAATGTTTAAATTCATCGGGAGAAATTTCTCCAAGCCCCTTAAAGCGGGTGATTTCGGGCTTACCTTTTAATGCTCTTATAGCCGCTTGGCGCTCGGTTTCACTATAACAATATATGGTTTCTTTTTTGTCGCGTACCCTAAAGAGGGGGGTTTGCAAAATATAGAGATGCCCTTCTTTGATGAGTTCCGGAAAAAATTGGAGAAAAAAGGTAATTAACAATAAGCGAATGTGCATGCCATCTACATCGGCATCGGTAGCAATTACAATATTATTGTAGCGCAAATCTTCCAAACTGTCTTCAATGTTTAGGGCCGCCTGCAAGAGGTTGAATTCCTCGTTTTCATACACAATCTTTTTGGACATGCCATAGCTGTTTAGGGGCTTTCCTCTCAGGCTGAAAACCGCTTGGGTATTCACGTCCCGCGACTTGGTGATGGATCCACTGGCCGAGTCGCCCTCGGTGATAAACAAGGTAGATTCCAATCGGCGGTCTTTTTTCAATTCGTTGAGGTGCACCCTGCAATCGCGTAATTTCTTATTGTGTAAACTCGCTTTCTTTGCTCGTTCTCGCGCTAATTTTCGAATACCAGACAATTCCTTGCGTTCTTTTTCAGCTTGAATAATTTTCCTTTGAATGGCTTCTGCTGCCGTTGGATTTTTATGCAGATAGTTGTCAAGATTGGTGCTGAGAAAATCGATAATATAGGACCG
Source organism: uncultured Flavobacteriaceae bacterium (assembly GCA_964386915.1). GTDB lineage: Bacteria > Bacteroidota > Bacteroidia > Flavobacteriales > Flavobacteriaceae > JADHMP01. The sequence continues at coordinate 78,720 of CAYLUQ010000003.1, forward strand.
TACGGAAGGCATGCCCTCCCCCATTTCAGTAGAGCCCAGCTTGGTTTTGGTTTGCGATTCAAACACCGGTTCCATCACTTTGATGCTAACGGCTGAAATGATGGATTTTCGAACATCAGAAGCATCATAGTTTTTGCCAAAATGCTCCCGAATCACTTTCACCAAACCTTCTCTAAAGGCGGCTTGGTGAGTACCCCCTTGGGTGGTGTGTTGGCCGTTAACAAAGGAGTGATATTCTTCGCTATATTGTGTTTTGCTGTGGGTGAGCGCCACTTCAATGTCTTCTCCCTTGAGGTGAATGATGGGATAGCGCAGGTCTTCTTCACTGCTGTGTTCTTGTAGTAAATCTTTGAGTCCGTTTTCAGAAAAAAACCGCTCTCCATTCAATTCTATAGTCAATCCTGGGTTGAGATAGACGTAGTTTTTCACCATGCGCTCTACATATTCTAGGCGATAGCGGAAGTTTTTAAATATTTGTAGATCAGGAACAAAACGCACTAAGGTTCCTTTGCGTTTGGACGAGGCTTCTTCGGGTAGCTCTTCTATCAGATTGCCAAATTCAAAGGTGGCTTTTTTGGTTTTTTGATCGCGGTTGGATTCTACCGTAAAGCTTGAAGAAAGGGCATTAACCGCCTTGGTTCCCACTCCGTTTAGTCCCACCGATTTTTTAAAGGCACGGGTGTCATATTTCCCCCCTGTATTCATTTTAGAGACCACATCTACCACCTTGCCCAGCGGAATACCCCGCCCATAATCACGAACCGAAACGGTGTTCTCTTTAATGCTAATTTCGATAGTCTTGCCAGCTCCCATCACAAACTCGTCTATGCAGTTGTCTAACACTTCTTTTAGGAGAATATAAATGCCGTCGTCTGGAGAGGAACCGTCACCCAGTTTTCCGATATACATACCCGGGCGCATGCGGATGTGTTCTCGCCAATCGAGTGAGCGGATATTGTCTTCGGTATATTGGGTGGCTTCTGGCATGGGTATAAAAATAGTGTTTCAACGGCTAAATAGAAAAGGACCCCCGCTAAAGAAATTAACAAATCTAAAGGCAAAATTGTTGAAAGGCTTTGGTTCGGGTGGTGGAGGTGGACTTATTTGGTTGAACTCTGAATTGAAGAAAGATATCCCGGATTTGAAAATCATTCTGACGGACTTTTACCCCAACATTCCAGCATTCAAATTCACAAAAGAGAAAGCGGACAACTTTGAAAATGTGGAAAAGTCCGTTGATGCAAGAAGTGTTCCAAATGAATTTAAAGGCCTGAGAACTCAATTTTTATCATTGCACCATTTCAAGCCGAAAGACGCTAGATTAATTCTTCAAAATGCCATTGACACCGATAGTTCAATTGCCATATTTGAGGGACAAGAAAGAAGTTTTCCAAGTATTTTGGCTATGTTGCTTTCACCCATATCAGTTTTACTAACCACACTGTTTATAAGACCTTTTAAGATTCAACGAATTGTATTTACATATCTTATTCCTATAGTCCCATTATTTGTTCTCTGGGACGGCGTAATTTCCTCTTTGCGAACTTATTCAGTTGAAGAAATGAAAAAACTTGTTGAAAATTTGAACGGAACTGAAACATATGATTGGGAAATTAATAAATTAAAATCAGGACCAAGCGTAATACTCTATTTGCTTGGCTCTAAAAAACAATAAACATACCTGCTACAACAAAGTGTATAAATTATTGCGGCTGAATTCCTAATCGGAATTCATTGCAATTTGCTATCTTTCGGCTAGGGCGGAAAATTATTACTGATTTTTCGCAACTGCTCATACAAGAGACCCTTGTAGGCAAGCAATAAATACCTAACATTAACGAATTAAAAATGTATAAAATGAGAATTTCAATTTCAGCCCTAATGTTTATAGTCTCACTATCGGCATTTTCCCAAGACTCTGCATATCAAGTTTCTTCGTATTTGACAGCAGGTGCCGAAGCACCAAATACACATTACATTGGGGAAGCTTGGCTGAATGCAATTATTCACGATGATCCAGAATTAGGTTATAATATCACAAAAGCAACCTTTAAAGCCAACTCAACCTTGGATTGGCACAAACACGCTTCTTCACAAGTTTTAATTATTGTTGATGGAGAAGCATATTATCAGGAAAGAGGAAAAGAAGCTGTGATTTTGAAAACAGGCGATATACTCAAATGTGAGAAAGACACGGAACATTGGCATTCTTCAAGCAAGTTGAATGATGTCACTTATTTAGCTTTATACGGCGGTGGACAACCAACTACTTGGACTGAAGTGGTGACACAAGAATACTATGATGAAGTAGCCGAAAAACTAAAAAGCAATTGACCTTCTAAAACCAATCGTTAGCCTTGCGGTGTTATGGAAGCCCACCCCGCTCTTAAAAGGAGAGATTCTTTTTGTTATGCTCAATTTTTATATCTTCGACACAAACAAATCAATTTTTAAATAATAATTATGGCTAATGCAACTGCTGCCCCCAAAACCCTTGACGCCAACCTCATTCACACCGTCTTTTTTTGGTTAAAAAATCCAGACGATGCTACCGATCGAGCAGCCTTTGAAACGGCCATGGAGAAATTGCGGCAAACCAATCCCCAGGGGCTAAAAAGCCATTTGGGATGCCCTGCAGCCACCGAAGAACGAGGCGTAGTGGACAGCTCTTTTACCTATTGCTATGTGATGACCTTTGCCAGTGTAGAAGACGAAATTGCCTATCAAACCGACCCCACCCATTTAGCCTTTATAGAAGAAGCCTCTCATTTATGGGAAAAAGTGGTGGTGTATGATTCAAAATCAATCGCTTAATTATATGAAAACAATAGTTTACACCAAATTAATAGGCAGTTGCTTAACGCTGCTGCTGTTAGCACAATGTCAATCAACCCCCAAAGCGCCACTTGCAGAACGCTGGAGTGAAGAACGCGCTTGGGCGTGGCAAGAAAAACACGGCTGGATGGCGGGCACAAACTTCAACCCCAGCACGGCCATAAATCAATTAGAATTTTGGCAGGAGGACACTTTTGATCCCGAAACCATAGACCGAGAGTTGCAGTGGAGTGCCGAATTGGGCATGAATTTACATAGAGTGTATTTGCACAACCTCCTTTGGGAACAAGACTCATTAGGCTTTTTAAAACGTTTAGATCACTATTTAAACTTGGCCGACAGCAAGGGTATTAAAACCCTTTTTGTGCTCTTAGACGATGTTTGGCATCCAATTCCCAAATTGGGTAAACAACCCGAACCAATTCCTTTTGTGCACAATTCGGGATGGGTACAAGCGCCTGGAGCAGAAATTTTAGGCGACAGTTTGCGCCACGGAGAAGTTAAAAAATATATTAAAGGGGTGCTAACTCATTTTGCCAATGATGAACGTGTGGTGGCCTGGGATCTCTACAACGAACCCGACAATGTGGCCAATCAAGAAGGTCGCGGTGAATTGGAGGTAAAAAATAAACACCTCTATTCCATGTCGTTGTTAAAGAAAGTATTCCGTTGGGCCCGAGAAGTCAATCCTTCGCAACCCCTCACCGTGGGGCCTTGGAAGGGCGATTATAAAAAATGGGGGACGCTAGACAGCCTGCCACCCATTGATCGTTTTGCCTTGTCTCATTCTGACGTAATTTCCTTTCATGCATATGATGGCAATATAGAAGACGTTAGAGGTAAAATTGAACAACTGGAAAAATACAACCGTCCCCTACTCTGCACCGAATATTTGGCACGTGGTGGTGGCAACACCTTTCAAACCATGCTTCCTTTGTTTAAAGAAAAACAAGTGGCTGCCATCAACTGGGGATTTGTAGCCGGAAAGACCAACACGGCATTTCCGTGGGTATCTTGGACCGAAAAATTTGATTCGCTGCCAAAAGTATGGCATCACGATATTTATTTGCCCGATAAAACACCTTTTGATCCGGAAGAAATCACCTTTCTAAAAGCTACCTTAGGTCGCTAGTACAATCGAAAGGTTGTGGCTTTTGCCAGTCCATATAAGGCTAGCCAATAGCTGCCCAAAACCCAAAACGACTCCCAAGGTAAGGGAGCCACAAATTTATTGTAGCCCAACAAACTGTCAGACAGCATAAAACACAAAGCACCCACAGCCAAAAGGGCTGTGGGTTTGTTTTTATGTTTAAAATAGGCTCCTACCCCCTGCCAAACCATAAAGGCTATGGCTAGCATGTAGCCCAAAACAGGTAGTTGTAGCGTTCCTAAATGAGGATATAAGAGGACAAAAACAAGAACCGCAACGCACAATACTCCAGCCAAAACCCCTAGTGATTTAGAAAACCCAAAAGTATTGCTAAAAGTGTAGGCAAAAAGAAGGTGCGCAACTAAAAAAGCACCCAGACCAAACAAAAAGAAATGATCCCAAAGCAAAAAAACATCGCCAACCAAACAAAAGAACAAGCCCGTTACCATACCCCTACGAAATGCTCTTGGGGCAGATGCCCATGAACTTAGGGGAAGCAATAGGAGCAGTATTGTGGTTAAGGGCTTTAGCCCCATAAACCAAATTGAGCCTTGCCATTTGCTGAAAATAGCCAAAAAAGCCACACTAAAAATCAGCAATCCATAGGTTCGTTTTATAAAATGCATGCCCTTTTTGGAGTTTAAGGTAATGATTTTGATATAATTATAATTCCTAAAGGTTGTTAAACTGAGCAAATAACTGTTTTGTTTTAAAAAGATATACCAAGGATAATAGCATTGCGTCTCTTCTTTATTAAAATAATCAAAAAGACCCAAAAAGGTTAAAAAATAGTATATTTGAAAAAAGCATAGCGTTACACCCTACGCACTCCTTTGCCAAAACTCCAAAAACCTCAAATTGCCCCTATGCCTTTTAGTCCCCAACACCTCCAAAAAGCCCAATCCAGAAAAGATTTAATTCAAATTGCCCAAGAAGAAAACATTCCGGTGGAAAAGCCTTGGAAAAAGTCAACTATGAAGAAGAGTTAGCACTTTTACAATCTGAACTGGTAAACTTACAGCAATGGATAGCCGAAAAGAAAATGCGAGTGGCTGTCTTATTTGAAGGGCGAGATGCCTCTGGCAAAGGCGGTTCCATCAAACGATTTAAAGAGCATTTAAATCCGCGAACAGCCCGGGTAGTTGCCCTCACCAAACCAACCAATGTGGAACGGGGACAATGGTATTTTAGACGCTACATTAGAGTATTGCCTAACCCAGGAGAATTGGTCTTTTTTGACCGGAGTTGGTATAACCGTGCCGTGGTAGAACCCGTTATGGGATTTTGTACACCCGAACAATACAGCACCTTTATGATGCAAGTGCCCGAATTTGAACATTTGCTTTATGAAGACCACCTAAAAATCATCAAATTTTGGTTTTCTATTTCAAAAGAAGAACAGAAAAAGCGCTTTGATTCCCGCCTACAAAACCCCCTCAAAGGCTGGAAATTTAGTCCCGTTGATCAAAAAGGGCAAAGTCTCTGGAAAGACTATACACATTATAAAGAACAAATGCTGAGTAAAACCCACACCAATTTTTCCCCTTGGGTCATTGTAAAAGCCAACAATAAGAAACAAGCACGCTTAGAAAGCATCCGCTATGTGCTCTCTCAATTTGACTATCCTGGCAAAGGAGATGCCAAAACCTGCCTGCTCCCCGATCCTAATATTGTGATGCGCTATCACAGAAGCATTGTGCAACTAGACGTTTAAATTTTAATGCTATGCCTACACCCCAATTTAGCCCAGAAGAAATGGCTTTGTTCAATTCTAAACTTGGATACTATACCCTTTTAAAACGAAAAAAATTGAATCCTCAAAAAGTATTGGAAGAATTGCATTATTACACGACACTGCGAAACTATCAAGAAGAATTGATCAAACTTCAAAATTGGGTCATAGACCGGCAAGAAAAAGTAGTGGTGGTGTTTGAAGGGCGTGATGCTGCCGGAAAAGGGGGTGCCATTAGACGGATTACCGAATATATCAATCCCCGACACTATCGGATTGTAGCGCTAAACATTCCTAGCGAAGATGAACGAAATCAATGGTTTTTTCAGCGCTATATCAATCATTTACCCAAACCTGGAGAAATTGTATTTTTTGACCGTAGTTGGTATAATCGAGCGGTGGTGGAACCGGTAAACGGCTTTTGTACAGCAGCAGAATATGAGCGATTTATGTCCCAAGTCAACGACTTTGAACGTATGCTCGTTGAATCTAACATTTATTATATCAAATTTTATTTTTCAATCTCTAAAGAAGAACAAGCTTCACGCTTTGCGGAAATTAAATCCAACCCGCTTAAACGATGGAAAATAACCCCTGTAGATGAAAAGGCACAAGAACTTTGGGATGAGTATACGCGCTATAAAAAAAGAATGCATAAAGCCACCCATACCCCAATAGCCCCTTGGATAATTATTGAAGCCAACAAAAAAACAGAAGCCCGTATAAAAGCCATTTCACATATTTTGAACGTGGTGGTGCCCTATACTAAAGATTAAAATATCAAAAAATATCCCTAACCTTCCCTATTTGCATCAGTATGCGTATACTTGCTGTGAAAGTTTATAGTGCCAAATGAAAAAGTTTCTTTTCTTTTTATTTCTTCTAATCTTTGTTGGTTGCCAAAAAGAAGATCCCGCTCTTGAAGAAGAACAAAACAGCAAACCTGCAGAAGCTCAAACTACGAGTGCCTTGCCCTATTTTGAAATCACCACCGCTGTAGCTATAGAAAATGAGCCCAAAGTGCCGGGTTTGATGAAAATTTACAAAAAAGACAGCTTAGTTCTAGAGCACCCCATCGGCATTGAATACAGAGGGTCAACCTCTTTCCGTTTGAGCGATAAAAAATCATATGGAATAGAAACTTGGGATGAAAATGGCGAAGATGTAAGCCTGAGTTTGTTGGGATTTCCCGAAGAAGAAGATTGGATTCTAACCGGCCACGTATTTCGTGCCAGTGAAAACAGAATTTTTGATCCCACCCTTATGCGCCATTATGTGGGTTATGAACTCTACAGGCAAATGGGGCGCTATGCCAGTCGTTGTGAATTTGTAGAAGTGTCTGTTAACGGTAGCTATGAGGGGGTTTATGTTTTTATGGAAAAACTCAAACGCGATAAAAACAGAATTGATATTGCAAAACTCAAACCCGATGAAAACGATGCTGATAATATTGGTGGGGGCTATCTCCTAAAAATTGATAAAACGGCCGGTGGTGATGTGGCCCCTGCGGGTGCTCCCCTCTCCTATTTTGAATCCAATTGGCAAGATGATGCCCGCTATAATGAAAACATTAGTTTTCGTTCTGCCTATGGCACCAATCAAACCGTTTTAGACTTTGTGCCTTTTCAAAGTCCCTATCATGCCCAACAACATTTGGAAACCTATTTTTTATATGAATATCCCAAAGCCGAAGACCTATCGGAGCCCCAAAAGGCCTATATTCAAAATTATATTCACGCCTTTGAAACCGCCCTATTAGAAGATGATTTTAGCAGCCCCGAAAGAACCTATACCAATTATATTGACCTGCCCAGCTTTGTTGACTATTTTCTCCTCAATGAATTGGTACGCAATATGGATGCTTATCGCTTAAGTACGTATTTGCATAAAGATTTAGAGGGTAAATTACAAATGGGGCCGGTTTGGGATTTGAATATTGGCTATACTGATGATCGTATTCCGCTAGACGAGTGGATTGTTAACTACAACAACTACCAGCCTCAAGACCCGTGGCTAGTGCCCTTTTGGTGGCCTCGTTTACTCACCGATCCAATTTTTGTTAGTGCCCTAAAGGAGCGCTGGAAAAGCCTTAGAAACGGAGTGTTCACCATCGATAAAGTGACCGGACTGGTGGCTAACACGGCCTTCTATTTACAAGAAAACGGAGCTGTGCAACGCAATTACGAACGTTGGACAGGTATTGCGGTAAACTATTTTGAAGAAATTACCAGCATGAACAACTATCTAGCCTATCGACTAACTTGGATGGATGAGGCTTTAGAAAAGTTATAAATTTTAAAGAATATAAAGTCGATGCCTAATTTTGAAAAATCTAAACAAATGGTTTTAGCCAATTTTTTTTAGACTCAAATCATGATAAAACTCTTATTACGAAAAGCGAGATACTATTTAAAAAACATTCAGGACAAAAAACTTTTGCTCAAAATGAGACCCTCTGAAAATGACCTGCTGTGTGAGATTAAAGAAAAAAAATTAACCTATCTCACCAAAACTAAACTTGCTAACATTCTCTATACAGTGAACGATTTAGAGCAAAATGAATGTCCTGGCCTATTTATAGAAGCAGGGTGTGCACTTGGGGGCTCCTCCATTCTTATTTGCCGATTGAAAGGATCAAAAAGAGCATTTAATGTCTATGACGTTTTTGAAATGATTCCAGCCCCCACAGAAAAAGATACGGAAGACGTTCACCAAAGATTCAAAATCATTAAAGAAGGTAAATCCAAAGGAATTAAAGGCGATTTATATTATGGCTATGAGAATGACCTTTATGCCAAAGTAGTACAAAACTTTGAAGATTTTAATATTCAATTGGAACGTGAAAAAGTGAAGCTTGTTAAGGGATTAGTTCAAGATACTATGAAAATTAGTGAGCCCGTTGCATTTGCACATATTGATGTTGATTGGTATGAACCGGTTAAAACATGTCTTGAGCAAATTTGGCCCAATTTAATTGTTGGTGGTAGTATTATTCTTGACGATTATCACGACTGGGGCGGATGCAGAAAAGCTGTGGATGAATATTTTGAAAGGCAAGAAGGACCATTTTCTTGGCAGGATGAATTTGGTTCTCTTAAAGTGACTCGTATTAAAAAAGCATGATTGTATTATACCCATAAACACGCAACACAAAAAGGTTTAGAACAAGTACCCATGGTTTAGGCAATCTCTTGTAGGGATCTTCGCTTTTTAGGCTTACCCTTCTTCTGACAAACTTTCTCCCTCCTCACTAAGTTCCTCCCCTTCCGAAGCATCGTCAGATTCTTGAATTTTAAAATCTAAATCTTAAAATTAAAATTATGACTTGCCTCAAATCCTACACCAGCCATTGTTTCCTTATCTTTTTGGTGATCGTATGCTCTTGTGAACTTCATGAAGAGTTAGACACTCCTACCCACACAACAAGTTTTGAAGAAAACATTCGTATCTATGACGACTTAAAAACGTCTTATGTTGAGTTGACCCTCAAAGCCAAAAGCCAAAAACTTTTAGAAGAACAACTCCAATTGTACCAAAACATCTCCCTTGATCTTCTTGCTAAAGAGGATTTTGAAACTGTTAGGGAGGAACAGCTAAAAACCGAAAATAATAGTGTAAAACTTCAAAACAACACTAGTAACAGAGAATCAATTCCAGCACTTCCTAACAGCATTGAACCAGCCGTTACCATAGTGTTTAATAGGATTCATTTGGATGAAAAAATGAAGCAGTAAGGATATGGAATTGGCTTTAAGACAAAGGACTCATCTATTCAAAAGGGATCTACAAATTTTTCTTCGGCAGATGGAAGTCTACCTATTTTTTTATTCTACAACCCTCTTTTTGCGTTTGAAGACACCCTTTTAGTCACCGTGAAATTTAACAGTAACGATGTGAATCATATTCTTTTTTACAGTTTTACTAGTCATCCAGGATATGCCTATATGAATGCGGCCCCAAATAGTAAGCCACCCATCAACAACGAGACTAGGAAATCAAAATCGAATATTTTCTACTTTAATAGAGGCTGGTCAAGCTTTTATGATGTAAATAAAACTTTTTCTTCTATCAGCTTTGCAATAGGAAAACTATCTCCCGAACCCTCGTTGATTTTTGGACAGTTATATTTTTATGAAAATTGGTAAAAGGGTTAGACCTCCCTTAAAAGGGGTCATTATCGGCCTAAAAAAGAGGATTTTAGCTAGCTAGAAAACATATAACCCCTCAGAAATTAATACCTGCTGCGTGACTTCAAAAAAGCCTCAGTGCCTTAGACATTAAACCTAAAGTGCATCACATCACCATCTTGCACCACATATTCTTTTCCTTCTATACGCATTTTTCCGGCTTCTTTCACCTTAAGCTCGGTGCCATAGGCCACATAGTCGTCAAAAGAAATTACTTCAGCTCTAATAAACCCTTTTTCAAAATCGGTGTGAATCACACCAGCCGCTTCAGGGGCACTAGCGCCAAGGGGAAAGGTCCAAGCTCGCACTTCTTTTTCTCCGGCTGTGAAATAGGTTTGCTGTTGCAGCAAGGCATAAGCTTTACGAATCAACTTAGCAGCACCCGGTTCGCTTAAGCCTAAATCTTCTAAAAACACTTGGCGTTCTTCAAAGGTCTCCAGTTCGTTGATATCGGCTTCAATGGAAACTGCTAGGGTCAACACTTCGGCTTGTTCGGCTGTGGCAATTGCCTGCACTTGAGTCACCAGGGCGTTGCCTGATGCGGCATCACTTTCAGAAACATTACACACATACAAAACGGGCTTATCGGTTAGCAGTTGCAAATCTTTAACAATTTCTTCTCGCTCTTTTGCAGAAAAATCAAGTTGACGAACGTTTTGAGCAGCTTCCAATCCTTCCTTGACCCGAATCAAAACAGCCAATATTTTTTGAGCTTCTTTATCACCGGTTCGGGCAGCTCTTCCCACTTTATCAATTCGCTTTTCAAGCGTTTCTAAATCTTTTAATTGTAATTCAATATCAATAATTTCCTTATCGCGAATGGGATCAACAGAGCCCTCAACATGCACAATATTATCGTTTTCAAAACAGCGTAGCACGTGAATAATAGCATCGGTCTCTCGAATATTGGCTAAAAATTGATTGCCTAACCCCTCCCCTTTGCTAGCTCCTTTCACCAAGCCGGCTATATCCACAATCTCTACTGTGGCCGGAATGGTTTTTTCGGGTTGTACCAATTCAGCCAGTTGAGTGAGTCGAGTGTCAGGCACATTCACCACCCCCACATTGGGTTCAATGGTGCAAAATGGAAAATTTGCACTTTGTGCTTTGGCATTAGAAAGACAATTAAAAAGGGTGGATTTTCCCACGTTTGGAAGGCCTACAATTCCTGCTTTCATTGAAAAAAATTTGTGCAAAAATAAGCTTTCTTTTGGCAAACTAATTTGCTTTTGTAATTTAAACCTTGAAATAATTTTAAACCCAAATAATATGGAAAAACGCTATTTGATGGTGCATGCAGACGATGCTGGATTGGCACTCTCGCACAACCGTGCCATTCAAGATGGAATGCTCAACGGCAGCATTTCTTCCTGCAGCTTAATGGTGCCCACCCCTTGGTTCTATGAAATGGCACAATTTTGTTTGGCACACCCAGCCTTAGACTATGGGCTCCATCTCACCCTCACCGGCGAGTGGAAATACTATCCCTTTCGCCCCTTAAGTCCTGCTGAAGCTATTCCCTCCCTACTCACTCCAGAAGGCTATTTACATCCCACTCGAGCTCCTTTTCAAGAAGTTGTAAAGGCAGAAGAAGCCTATGTGGAATTAAAAAATCAAATTGAGCATGCCCTCCATTTAGGGTTAACACCCACTCATCTCGATTCGCATATGTATGTTTTAGGCATGCGTCAGGATTTATTGGAGGTTTATACCCAATTGGGAAAAGACTATCAATTGCCCATACTTTATAGTACCAAACTGATTTCCTATACGGGCACAAAAGCGCATAATTTAGCACTTCCACTAACCGATTGGGAACAAATTTATATGGCAACCTTTTCGTATTTTGAACAAGAGGGGTTAACGGCTTTTTATGATCAGGTGCTTGACCAACTTCCTACAGGGTTGTCACAAATTTTGATTCATCCAGCCTATGCCAGTGCCTCCATGGATTTAATCACGCTGGACCATCCCAATTTTGGGGCTGCTTGGCGAGCAGAAGACGCCGCTTATTTTAACAGCATCCATTGTCAAGAAAAACTACAGCAAAATAATATTGAATTAGTGGGGTGGAAAGAGGTCGTTAACCTTAATCTTCTCCGTGCATAAAACGTTGTTTACCCAAAAGCGTTTCTTCAGACTCGACATGGTCTTCATCGGGCACACAACAATCTACCGGACAAACAGCCGCACATTGGGGCTCTTCATGAAAACCTTTACATTCAGTGCATTTGTCGGGCACAATAAAATAAAATTCATCCGAAACAGGTTCTTGAAACGTTTCTGCATTGACTGCTTTTCCGTTGGGCAACACAACCTCTCCCGTTAGTTGTGTACCGTCTTTATAGCGCCAATCTTCTGCACCTTCATAGATGGCAGTATTGGGGCATTCGGGTTCACAGGCACCGCAATTAATACATTCGTCGGTAATTATGATCGCCATAAGAGAGAACTTCTTTAGTTTTGCGCAAAGGTATAACGTAAATAGCGATTGGCAAAAGAATGCATAAAGAAACCGAAAGCGTAAAAGCGTTAGTGTCATTGGGGCAATTTTTGACAAACTATGAGCCCCAAAAAAAGGGCTATGAGGCACTTGAAAGCATTTTGAGCCAGGCTAATGCTGCTAATGGATGGTTTTCTACTACCAACCTTCAACATGCGCTCAAAACTTGGGGAGACACATTAAGCTCAGAAAATGTTACACGCTGGCTGAAAGCATACCCTCTTAAACAGCCTAAAAGTCCCAAAACCATTGGATTGGTCTTGGCCGGAAATATTCCCCTAGTAGGTTTTCACGATTTGCTTTGTGTTTGGGTGAGTGGTCATCAGGCGCAAATAAAAGTATCCTCTAAAGACAACATTCTATTGCCCTACATAGCCCAAAAATTAGAAGAATTTGGTGGCAAAACGTGCTTTCAGTTTCAAGACAAACCCCTTGAAAATGTGGCTGCTATTGTTGCCACTGGATCCAACAACGCTGCTCGCTATTTTGAACATTATTTTGCCAAGGTTCCCCACATTATTCGAAAAAACAGAAACGGCATAGCCGTCCTAACCGGAGAAGAAACCAAAGAAGAACTTGAAGGATTGGGACAAGATATTCTGCAACATTATGGTCTTGGCTGTCGCAATGTATCCAAACTCTTACTTCCAAAAGGCTATGATCTCAATTTAATTTTTGGGGGACTTTATCCGTATGCATCCGTTTTAGAAAATGCCAAATATGCCCATAACTACGATTACAATAAGGCTGTGTTTTTAATGAGTGATTTTGACTTTTTAGAAAATGGGTTTTTTATGCTGAAACAAGACCAGGCTATTGCCGCTCCTATAGCAGTGGCCTATTATGAGTATTACGATCATCCTGAAGGCTTGCAAGACTATCTAAACCGTCATCAAGACGAAATACAATGTGTTGTTGGAAAAGACTATATTCCCTTTGGGCAAGCCCAAAATCCTATGCTTTGGGAATATGCTGATCAAGTGGATACCCTTCAATTTTTAGCATCGCTTTAGTGTCCTAAACGCTGGTGTTAGTAGTGCTGTTAACAAAAAACAAAAAAAATAAACTTTTCCCGAGGATTTTGTGTGTTGAATTGTCATCTTTGCATGAAAAGAAAATTAGAGCGTATCCTAAATGACAAACCATAATCATTTGGGTATCAATACCAGTATAAAATTCCTATTCCACACACAATGAGAAAACATAATTTTAGTGCAGGTCCCGCTATTTTAGCTCCCGAGGTGCTAGCACAATCTGCTAAAGCTGTAGCCGATTTAGATGGCATTGGGCTTTCATTAGTTGAAATTTCACACCGCAGCAAAGAATTTATAGCTATCATGGACGAAGCTTGCCAATTGGCCTTAGAGCTCTCCGGACTAGAAGGAAAAGGTTATAAGGCCCTTTTCTTACAAGGAGGTGCCAGCCTACAGTTCTTAATGGCAGCCTATAATTTACTTGAAAATAAGGCGGGCTATATCAATACGGGAACTTGGTCTGAAAAAGCCATCAAAGAAGCAAAACTTTTTGGTGAAGTGATCGAATTAGCTTCCTCAAAAGATCAAAACTTTAACTATATCCCCAAAAACGTCTCTATTCCAAGTGGATTGGATTATGTTCACATCACCACGAATAACACCATTTTTGGAACGCAATTCAAAAGCATCCCTACTACTGATGCACCCTTAGTGGCAGATATGAGTTCTGATATATTTTCAAGGCCTTTAGATTACTCTAAATTCGCTTTAATCTATGCAGGAGCACAAAAAAACCTAGGCCCTGCTGGAACAGCTTTGGTTTTAATTAAAGAATCTCTTTTTGATTCCGTTTCTCGAACAATTCCTTCTATGTTGAATTATAAAATTCACGCCGACAAAGACAGTATGTTTAATACCCCTCCTGTTTTTGCGGTATATACAACTATGTTGAACATGCGTTGGATAAAAGCGCAAGGTGGTTTGACTTCAGTTGGAGAGAAAAATGCCCTTAAGGCTTCTATGCTCTACAGAGAAATTGACCGCAACACAAAATTCAAGGGCTTTGCCGCCCCAGAAGATCGCAGTGATATGAATGCCACTTTTAATTTAGTAGATGAAAACGAAGGTGCTGCCTTTGATTCGCTTTGGCAATCAGCTGGCATTAGTGGTCTTAAAGGACACCGCTCTGTAGGAGGCTATCGCGCTTCAATCTACAATGCGCTTCCTCTAGACAGCATTGAACTCTTGATCGATTGTATGCAAACTTTTGAAAATAACAACTAATACCCTTCCACAATGAAAATATTAGCTAATGATGGCATTTCTGCTTCTGGCATAAAAGCTCTTGAAGCCGCTAACTTTGAAGTACTAACGGTCAAAGTGGCCCAAGAACAATTGATTCAGTATATAAACGATAATGATATTAAAGCCCTTTTGGTGCGAAGTGCAACTACCGCCAGAAAAGAACTTATTGATGCTTGTCCAGGACTACAATTAATTGGACGTGGTGGCGTAGGTATGGACAATATAGATGTGGCCTATGCCAAAGAAAAAGGCTTGCATGTTATCAATACCCCAGCAGCCTCTTCGGCCTCTGTAGCAGAATTGGTTTTTGCCCATCTTTATGGGGGGGTGCGTTTTTTATATGACGCTAACCGAAACATGCCATTAGAGGGTGAATCAAATTTTAGTGGTTTGAAAAAAGCTTATGCTAAAGGAAACGAACTAAGAGGGAAAACGCTTGGCATTATTGGCTTTGGTCGCATTGGACAAGAAGTGGCCAAGATTGGATTAGGGGTTGGAATGAAAGTTATTGCCGCTGATCCTTTTTCAGAGGGAGCTTCTATTCCCCTAACTTTTTTTGATGGACAAAGCCTAAACATAGAAATTAAAACTCAAAGCATGGAAAGTGTTTTGGAAGAAGCCGATTTTATTAGCTTACACGTGCCGGCCCAAAAAGACTATGTGATTGATGCAAAAGCGCTTGGCAGAATGAAAAAAGGAGCCGCCTTGGTTAATGCTGCCCGTGGAGGTGTTGTAGACGAAGTAGCACTAGTAGAAGCTTTGGACAACGAACAGCTTTCTTTTGCGGCACTAGATACTTTTGAAAACGAACCGAAACCCGAAATAAAACTCTTGATGCATCCTAAAATTTCGCTTACGCCTCATATTGGTGCTGCCACCGTTGAAGCGCAAGATCGTATTGGAGAAGAGTTAGCAGCTCAAATTATAAGTTTATTAAAATAAAACACACTTGGCCCTAAAGAAATTAAAAGAGAAATGGAACATTACTTCCAACTTTCAACTCTTGATCATTTTTGTTGTTTTTGGAATAACCGGATCATTAAGTGTTAGGCTAGGCCAACCTGTCCTTCATTTTCTCCACCTCACACCTAATAGTTTTACCTCGCTCCCTCTGGGAACAGCTCTCTATTGGGTGCTACGCATTCTCATTATTTTCCCACTCTATCAAGTGCTACTGTTAGTCGTAGGAACAATCTTCCTCCAATTTCGCTTTTTTTGGGAATTTGAAAAAAAGATTTTAAGACGCATGGGATTTAAAAAACAATTTCCCGAAAACTAAACGTTGTTAGGTAAGATTATTACTAATAAGTTTTAAAAACTCATTTCGCGTTTCGGTTTCTTTAAAAGAACCTCTAAAGCCTGATGTAGTAGTAGTAGAATTTTGCTTTTGTACACCACGCATCATCATACACATATGTGAAGCTTCAATTACCACAGCAACTCCCTGCGGTTTTAGGGTGTCATTAATACAATCTAAAATCTGTTCTGTTAAGCGCTCTTGTACTTGCAATCTACGGGCAAATACATCTACCACACGAGGAAGTTTACTTAAACCTACTATATGTCCATTGGGAATGTAGGCAATATGAGCCTTGCCAAAAAATGGAAGAATATGGTGTTCACACAGTGAATAGAGCTCAATATCCTTAACAATAACCATTTCATTGTAGCTTTCTTCAAACATGGCACTTTGCAAAATTTGCTTAGGGTCCATTTCATAGCCCTCTGTTAAAAACTTCATGGCTTTAGCTGCCCGTTCTGGCGTTTTAATCAAGCCATTTCGGCTTTCATCTTCGCCCAACAAACCTAAAATATCATGATAGTTCTTCTTTAGTTCTTCGGTCAAAGGGAGTGTTTCAATATTAAAATTTTCATTCATAGCTTTTATTCTAAATAGTTTTTAAAATATAGTTTTAGTTTTTCAAGCTTTGGGGTAATGGTAAGGGCACAATAGGGCTCTTCTTGATGCGTATTATAATAGTTGTGATGTAGTTCTTCTGCTTCATAAAAAACAGAGAAAGGCTCCACTTGGGTCACAAGCGGCTCTGGGTATATTTTTTCGGCTTCGATCTGCCGCATGACAATTTCTATGGTTTCCTTTTGTTTAGCGTCTTGATAGAAAATAGCCGAGCGATATTGCGTTCCTTGATCATTTCCTTGACGATTGAGCGTAGTAGGATCATGAACGTTAAAAAAGACCAACAACAGGTCTACCAAACGAATTTGTTTAGGGTTAAAAGTCACCGCAACTGCTTCTGCATGTCCGGTGCGTCCGGTACAAACTTCTCTGTAAGCCGGATTCTTAATATACCCTCCAGTGTAGCCGGACAATACTTTTTCAACGCCTTTAAGACGCTGAAAGACCGCTTCTATACACCAAAAACAACCGCCCGCAAAATAAATTGTTGAACTCATGGAAACTTTGTTTAACAAATATAGCATTAAAAATAAACAAAATCTAATTTAACCCTATAGAATAGTTGCTACTTTTAAAACAGTAGTTTGTTAATGTATGGTGTTCTGCAGAAAAAGGACTATTTTCGAAAGCGCATGAAAAAGCTAGTAGAAGCGAAGCATATAACAAAGAATTATGGCTCCATTGAAGTGCTGAAGGGAGTTGATTTATCCATTAATGAAAATGAAATTGTTGCTATTGTTGGCCCCTCAGGTGCTGGCAAAACCACACTTTTACAAATTTTAGGCACCCTTGATCGACCGGAAAAAAATCCGGAAACCCAGCTGCACATTGCCCAACAGAATATCCTGCAATTAAAAGAAGATGAATTAGCCCGTTTTCGCAATACCCAATTGGGTTTTGTGTTTCAATTTCATGAACTGTTGCCAGAGTTTACGGCTTTAGAAAATGTTTGTTTACCCACCTGGATTGCTAAAACAAAAACCGAAACTGCACTCAAAAAAGCCAAACAACTGTTGGAAGAATTAGGTTTACAAGACCGCATGCACCACAAACCAGATGCTCTTTCGGGAGGCGAACAGCAACGTGTGGCGGTGGCAAGAGCCCTTATTAATGACCCTAAATTAGTATTGGCCGACGAACCCAGTGGCAACCTCGATTCTGAAAATGCTGAGCAATTGCACTCCCTTTTCTTTCAACTGCGAAAGAAAACCCAATGTAGCTTTGTAATTGTGACCCATAACAACACCCTTGCTACTCAAGTAGATCGCGTCATTCGACTAAGCGACGGCAAGATCATCTCATGAAAAGAGCTGAACTGAAAGCCTTTTTAGACGAAAAGGCCCAACGCTATGAACAATCTGATTTTTTAAGTGCTGATCCCATACAGGTGCCGCATCAATTTTCTAAAAAGGAAGATATTGAAATCATGGCTTTTCTCACCGCAACCATTGCATGGGGCAATCGGCAAAGCATCATAAAAAGCGCCCACAAAATGGGTGCGCTAATGGATGGTGCCCCCTTTCAGTTTATATGTCAGCATCAAGAGGAAGATCGAAACCGTTTTCAAGCATTTGTCCACCGTACCTTTAATGGTGAAGATGTATGCTATTTTATGAAGGCGCTACAATTTATTTACACTCAAAAAGGAGGATTAGAAGCACTTTTTACACCCTATGCTCAGGCAGCTAGTTTGCATCAGGCTATCCATGATTTTAGAACTACATTTTTTAGTTTGCCACATTCAAAAAGAACAGAAAAGCATGTGGCAGACCCCTTAAAAGGATCGGCAGCCAAAAGACTCAATATGTTTTTACGTTGGATGGTGCGTTCCCCTAAACAAGGAGTTGATTTTGGCTTGTGGACCCAATTGCATCCCCGCCAACTTTCATGCCCCCTTGATGTTCACAGCGGTAATGTGGCGCGTGCATTGGGGATCCTCTCTCGAAAACAAAACGACCACAAAGCAGTTCTTTTATTGGATGACTACTTAAGAAAACTCGATCCTGAAGACCCAGTGAAGTATGATTTTGCCCTTTTTGGCCTTGGGGTTTTTGAACAATTTTGAGAAAATGGTTTTCCCCTAGTTTGCGGCCGCTTAAATTAAAATTGTTTCTTATTTTTGCAGTGGCTCCTAACAACCGCTAGTCTATGAAGTTTCTTCTCAAGAACGCCACCCTCATTGATGCTAAAAGCCCTTTTCATTTACAGACCCGTGATTTATTGATTGACAACGGCAAACTCATTGCCTTAGGAGAACAACTTGATGAGCAAGACGCTAAAGTGCTTCAGTTTGACAACCTCCATGTTTCCAACGCTTGGTTTGACCCCTCGGTTTCTTTTGGTGAACCTGGCTATGAAGAGCGAGAAACGCTTGAAAACGGATTGCTAACAGCCGCTAAGAGTGGATTTGGTGCTGTGCTTTTAAACTCCAATACCCACCCGGCCTTAGACACCCATGCCAGTATCCAGCACCTCTTAAACAAAACAGCTTCAGCTGCCACCAAGCTATATGTTACAGCCGCCTTGAGCAAAGGAGGCCAAGGAGAACAAATTGCAGAATTGAACGACCTTCATGTAGCGGGTGCAAAGGCTTTTGGAGATTACAAAAACCAACAACAAAACACCCACCTTTTGCGCATTGCGCTTGACTATGCCCAGTCTTTTGAAGGCATTATTCACGCCTATCCCATGGAAACAAGTTTGAGTCAGCGTGGACTCATGCACGAAGGTGAACAAAGTATTCATATGGGTGTGCGTGGTATTCCCACTATTGCCGAAACCATTGCCTTGGCTCGAGATCTAGAACTATTGGCCTATACAAAAGGCAAAATGCACCTAAACTTTATCAGTTCTGCTAAGGGTGTAGAACTGGTGCGAGAAGCTAAACAAAAAGGACTTAGGGTGAGTGCTAGCGTGGCATTACCGCACTTGCTATATACAGATATAGAACTGCAAGGGTTTAATAGCGCTTTCAAAATAGAGCCTCCTTTGCGACATAAAGACGACCGACAGGCCCTCAGAGCTGCACTCTTAGACGGCACTATTGATATGGTAACCGCTCTGCATGAACCCTTAAATATAGAGTTAAAACAACTTGAATTTGAATATAGCACTCCCGGTAGCCTTGGCTTAGAAGCTGCCTTTGGTTTGCTCAACAGTATTTTTACACTCGAAAAAACCATTGCTTTTCTCACCCGAGGGAAAACCTTTTTTGGGATTCCCAACCCTGCTATTAAAGAAGGAGTTGAAGCTGCTTTTACACTTTTTAACCCTACAGAACAATATACGCTAACGGAGGCTCATTTGCATTCCACTTCTAAAAACTGCATGCATTTAGGACAACAAATGCAAGGCAAAGTGATTGGTTGCTTAATGGGGAACCAATTTGTTGAAAATAAATAATGGCAGCTTCCCAACCGCTTCGGTATTTAATCCAAACACCCAAAGAGGCTCAAGATCAATATCCTGCAATTATCCTCTTACACGGATACGGTAGCAATGCAGAAGATTTATTTTCATTCACTCCCTATTTACCCCAAGATCATGTCATTATTTCCTTAGAAGCGCCTCATCCCCTCCCCCAAATGGGATCTGCTTGGTATGCCATTCATTTTGAGGCTTCTCAAGACCGATGGACCGATGTGCCTCAGGCCAAAGATTCTATGGCTTTGGTTATGGAAAATATGGAACTCCTCATACAAAAACACCACCTCAATCCTCGCGATCTCACGCTGCTTGGCTTTAGCCAGGGCGCCATTCTCAGTTGGGCCTTAGCACTCAATCACCCTCTATATTTTAGACGTATAGTGGCACTAAGTGGCTATGTTAATCAAGATTTAATAGATCAACAAGAAGTCACTTTTTTGGCCTTTGCCTCTCATGGAAAAGCAGATCCGGTGATTCCCTTTGTATGGGCTGAGAAGAGCATTGCTCCCCTAGTGGCTGCAAATTCAACTATTCGGTTTGAGGCTTTTGAATCTGGACACACTGTGAGTCAAGAAAATTTTTTGGCGCTTTTAGAGTGGCTAAAAGAAACAACGCTAGGCTACTCATAAACGAGTGCCAAGGGCTTAAAAGAAAATCCCTCTGGCGAATCTGCATACCAAACAAGCAATTCCCCTGCCCTTTTTTGATTGTTAAATCGTGTAATTAACCAGTGTTCATTCAACACATGTGTTTTTTCTAATAGCACAACTCCCTCCAGGTTTTCACTTGGAAATAAAAAGTTAGGTTGTTCTTTGTGCTGCTGAAGTAATGCTTTTTGAATTTGTTCTCTGTAGGCTTCAACAGCTTTACCAGTAGGGGCTGATTTTAAGGTAAATAAAACCGCTTGTGCTGCTTGATTTCGGGCATCTTGTAAATCTTTCTTAAGAAGTTTAAGTTCTTTATTCTGGTTCTGTAAAAGCGCTTCTTGAAAATTTAAAATTTTATTGGTATTGAAGATTTGAAACAGCAAAATCAAAAAAACAAAGCAAAGGAGATAAATGAGAATTTTTATTTTCATAGCAATTAAGAAGAATGTATGGTGAGGGTGTCATAGGCTAAAAAAACAGAAGGAGGCAACAACTTAGAAACTTCCTGATGAAAGCCCATTAGGTGGCTAATATGGGTCAAATAGGCAGTTTTAGGATTTATTTTTTTGATGAGTGCAAGGGCTTCTTCCAAATTGAGGTGATTGGCATGAGGTTCAATACGCAAAGCACTCAACACCAAAACATCCAAATGTTGAAGTTTAGCACATTCGTGTTCTGCAATAGTTTTGACATCAGTCAGATAGGCAAAATTACCTATGCGATAGCACATAACTGGAAGTTTATTGTGTAGCACAGCAACGGGAATTACCTCTTTATTGCCAAGCTCAAAAGGCTCTTCTGCGTTAATTTGGTGTACTTCAACAGAGGGGGCACCTGGATATTTATTATGTTCTGAAAATATATAGGTAAAGCGATGCGCTAAATTTTGATGAACGCTCTCTGTTAAATAGATGGGAATATTCCCTTGCCGAAAAAAAAACGGCCTAATATCATCAAGTCCGGCGGTATGGTCGGCGTGTTCGTGGGTAAATAATAGGCCGTCTAATTTTTGGAGACCACAACGCAGCATTTGTTGTCTAAAATCAGGGCCACAATCGATCACATAACTGTAGTGCTCCCATTGCAGTAAAACAGAAACCCGCAAACGTTTGTCTTTAGGATCTTCACTCAAACACACCGGATGGTCACTACCGATAACGGGAATCCCTTGTGATGTTCCGGTGCCGAGAAAAGTAATTTTTAGCATGATTGAAAACAAAGGTAATTAAATGTGGATTTAATGAGTCGAATTTGTATTTTTGAGTTCTACATAACCTCACACTCTAATGGCGGTAGAAATTTTAGGAGACCAAGGCTTTAACAATACCCCTTCTATAGAAGCGAAAGCGCTAAGAATCAACCTCAACCCCTACATTTACGGAACTTTTGCAGAAATTGGAGCAGGCCAAGAAGTTGCCCGCCATTTTTTTAGAGTGGGTGGTGCTTCGGGCACCATTGCCAAAACCATTAGTGCCTACGACAAAAATTTTAGTGATACTATTTATGGTGAAGAAGAGGATGGTCGCTATGTAACCGAAGCCCGACTGCACAAAATGTTGGTCTATGAAATGGGACTTTTGGAAGATCGAATTCCCAAAGACAAGAATCCGGATAAAATGTTCTTTACGCTCGCAAATACTGTAGCAACCATAGATTTTGCGAAGAAATATAAAGGTCACGGTTGGATGGGTATTCGCTTTCAAGCTGCGCCTTCACAACCCTATAACGATATTGTTCTACACGTTCGCTTTCATCATGTAGAAGCTCGCTTGCAACAAGAAGTGTTGGGCATCATGGGGGTGAATTTAGTCTATGGCGCCTTCTATAAACACGACGATCCAAAGAAAATCTTAAAATATCTCTACGATCATATTGATACCGATGCTGTTGAAATTGACACCATCAATTTTTCTGGCCCTTTGTTTAAAAATGTAGATAACCGTTTGATCAGCTTACAACTTATTCGCAATGGCATGACCGATGCGGTGATGTTTGATTCGCATGGCAATAATATCCTTCCTGCTCGAATCCTTTACAAGAAAAACATCTTGGCTTTTAGAGGTAGTTTCCGACCCGTGACCAAGGTGAATATTGATATGTATGAGAAATCACTCAATATTTTTAGTCGAGAACCCAATGTAAATCACGATAAAACCGAAGTCATTTTTGAAATTACACTATCCAATTTAAGGGCCCAAGGTGAAATTGATGAAACCGACTTTATGGAACGCGCCAAACTGTTGTGCTCCTTAGGACATACCGTGATGATTTCTAACTTCAAGGAGTACTATCGTTTAGTCGATTATTTCTCGCACTATACCAAAGAGCAAGTAGCCTTGGCAATGGGTGTAAATAATTTTGTAGAAATTTTTGACGAACATTATTACCAAGACCTTAGCGGTGGTATTTTGGAAGCGTTTGGAAAACTATTCTACAACAACCTAAAGGTCTATCTCTACCCCATGAAAGACGAACAAACTGGGGAAATTATCAACAGCAACAACTTGAAGCTACACCCTCGTATGAAGGATTTTTATAAATTCTTCAAATACAACAACAAAGTGGTAGACATTTTTGATTTTGAACCTGAATATCTAGATATTTTCTCTAGAGACATACTAGAAAAAATAAGAACCAATCAAGCCGGTTGGGAAAGTCAGCTTCCAGAAGGAATTGCCGACATAATTCAAAAAGAGAAAATGTTTGGGTTAAACAAATCCAAAAGTATTGCCAAATAAACTGGCTTAGCCTGCTAGAATTTGAGCAGTGTGCTCTTTTGTTTTCACCTTGTCTATAACACGTTCAATAATTCCCTTTTCGTCAATAATGAATGTTACACGGTGAATTCCGTCATATTCTTTTCCCATAAATTTTTTAGGTCCCCAAACTCCAAACGCCTCTATGAGTTGTTTGTCTGTATCGGCCAATAACGGATAGGGAAAGTTAAACTTTGTGGCAAAATTAAGCTGTTGCTTTACCGTATCGGCACTCACGCCTAAAATTTGATAGCCGTGGTTTTGAAGAGTGGCGTAGTTTTCGCTTAAGTTACACGCCTCGGCGGTGCAGCCCGGAGTATTGGCTTTAGGATAGAAAAAAACAATGAGTTTTTTTCCTAAAAAGTCACTGAGTTGGTGTTGATTGCCATTTTGGTCTTGAGCAGAAAAGTCTGGTGCCTTATCGCCTACCTTTAGTGTTTTCATTAGCATAGCTTTTGTATTTTCGAAGAAACAAAATTTCTAATGAATAAAAAAGAAAAAGTAGCCTTTGTGATCAAAACCCTAGAGGAACTCTATCCTGAAATTCCAATTCCCTTAGACCACTCTGACCCCTACACCCTTCTTATTGCCGTTTTGCTGTCCGCACAGAGCACTGATGTTCGCGTAAATCAAATTACTCCCCTACTCTTTAATCGTGCCAAAACCCCACAAGAAATGGTACAACTCACCCCAGAAGAAATTAGAGATATTATTCGTCCAGTGGGACTTTCGCCCATGAAATCAAAAGGAATTTATGAATTGTCTCATATCTTATTAGACCAACACCAAGGGCAGGTTCCTCAAGATTTTGAGGCCCTTGAGGCCTTGCCGGCCGTGGGCCATAAAACTGCCAGTGTGGTTATGGCACAGGCGTTTGGTGTGCCCGCTTTTCCCGTAGACACCCATATTCATCGATTGCTCTATCGATGGGGGTTTTCAAACGGCAAAAATGTGGTGCAAACAGAAAAAGATGCTAAACGACTATTTCCGAAAGAAAAATGGAACGATTTGCACCTTCAGATCATTTGGTATGGCAGAGAATATTCACCCGCAAGAGGATGGCAGCTAGAACGCGATATTATTACCAGAACAATTGGAAGAAAGTCTGTAATTAACGCTCAATTAAAAAAAGTTAATTCTTAAAATGCAACTCTTCAAAAGGATGCTTGGCTCGATAACTTTTGGAAAAAGCCATAATCCTTTTTAGGGTTTTAGCGCGTTGCTTTTCCGATCTGAGGTTTTTCGATAAAGAAGAATAATCTGAGTAGTTTTTTTCCATTAAAGCTTGTTTATACTCTAATAACGGAAAAAAAGGGTGACTATTGTGCTAGATCAGATTAATTTTGTTCTCTTCTATGAGCTTTCTTAAATTGATAATTGCATAACGCATTCGGCCTAGAGCAGTATTAATACTTACTTGAGTTTGCTCGGCAATTTCCTTAAAACTCAAATCGCGATACAAACGCATATGGAGTACCTCACGTTGATCGTCTGGCAACTCTTCTACCAAACGCTGAAGGTCCTCTATAATTTGGTCATTTACCAAAAGACTTTCCACATTAGGGGTTCCATCTCCAATGATTTGAAAGATATCAAAATCGTCTTTGGTTTCTAGTGCAGGAATTCTGTTTTTCTTTCTAAAAAAATCAATTACAAGGTTATGAGCAATGCGCATCACCCAAGGCAAGAACTTACCTTCTTCATTATAGACCCCATTTTTGAGCGTTTTTACAACTTTAATAAAGGTTTCTTGAAAAATATCTTCTGCGGTTTCGCGGTCTAAAACTTTGGAATAAATAAAGTTAAAGATACGTTGCTCGTGCTTTTTAATTAAAAATTCAAGAGCTAATTCATCACCCTCAATATAATGGGAAACGAGAAGGGCATCTGGAGTTTGGATTTGGAGTGTTTGCATAATAAAAACTACTTTTTGCAATTAAATTGCGGTTAGAATTCCGTTAAAAAATCAAAGTAGTTTTTTGCGTATAGGCAGTGCTATTTTGTTCAAAGATATAAAAAAAATAAACGAACCTTCTTTTTTAAATCAAAAACACGTTTTCAAAAGCCCTCATTTCTTCAAAGATTGAAGAAGAGATAGGCATTAGTCTAGAGATAAAATTGTATTTTGTGCCCTTTTATTTTTGGCATGAAACAGCGTTTAGACCAGGATCCTAAAAAATTTATTCTCATTAAGGGAGCTCGCCTTAACAACCTAAAAAACATTGATTTAGCTCTTCCTAGAAATAAATTTATTGTGATCACCGGACTCTCTGGCTCGGGAAAATCTACATTGGCCTTTGACACGCTCTATGCAGAAGGCCAAAGACGCTATATTGAAAGTCTTTCTTCCTATGCTCGTCAATTTATGGGCCGCTTAAATAAACCAAAAGTTGATTCAATTAAAGGGCTATCTCCTGCCATTGCTGTGGAACAAAAAGTGAACAGCACCAATCCCCGTTCTACCGTAGGCACCAAAACTGAGATTTATGATTATCTCAAATTGCTTTATGCTCGCATTGGTAAAACATTTTCTCCCGTTTCAGGTCGTGAAGTGAAAAAAGACACCGTGAGTGATGTGATTGAAGCGGTTAAAAAGCATAAAGTTGGCACAAAGCTCCTACTCCTAGCCCCTGTTGAGGAAGAAGCACATCGTAGTTTTAAAGACAAAATAAACATTTTCAAGCAACAGGGATTTGCCCGTATTTTAGTCAACCAGGAGGTAGTGCGATTAGAAACACTTGAAAAAATTCCAACTCAACCTTTTCATTTAGTAGTAGACCGCTTAGTAGTTCGTTCAGAAGAAGATTTTTATCAGCGCTTAGCTGATGCCGTTAGTATTGCCTTTTTTGAGGGAAAAGGAAGCTGTAGTCTCTATGAATTAGACAACGAAAAAGAAACGACCTTTTCAAATGCTTTTGCTTTAGATGGACTTCAGTTTTCTACTCCCAATGTGCATTTATTTAGTTTTAACAACCCCCTAGGGGCCTGTCAACATTGCGAGGGTTTTGGTGATGTGATTGGGATTGATCCTGAATTGGTCATTCCCAATAGCGCCGCTTCCATATACGATCATGCTATTGCCCCTTGGAAAGGTACTGGCTTCAAAAAATACTACAACGATCTGGTTAAAAATGCCTACCATTTTAATTTTCCCATCCACACCCCCTATTTCGAATTGACAGAAGAACAAAAAGAGCTTTTGTGGACGGGCAACAACTATTTTAAGGGCATTCATAGCTTCTTTAAAAAAATTGAAGCCAAGAACTACAAAATCCAAAATAGAGTGTTGCTTTCTCGCTATCGAGGCAAGACCCGCTGTGCACATTGCCAGGGTTCTCGTTTGCGAGAAAAAGCGGGCTATGTGAAGGTGGGCGAAAAAAGTTTACCCGAGTTGCTCACCCTTCCTATTCACACCCTAGCCGCTTTTTTTGAACAACTAGAACTTTCAGCTCATGACACTGCCGTTGCGGAACGCATTTTAATTGAAATCAAAAGTCGTTTGCGTTTTGTTCAAGAAGTAGGTTTAGGCTATTTAACCCTCAACCGACGCTCAAATACTCTTTCAGGTGGTGAATCACAACGCATTCAGCTTGCCACATCCTTAGGCAGCAGTTTGGTGGGTTCGCTCTATATTTTAGATGAACCTTCCATAGGACTTCATCCAAGAGACAATCAAAAATTGATTGAGGTTCTGCAAAATCTTCGGGATTTGGGCAATACCGTAATTGTAGTAGAGCACGATGAAGAAATGATGCTAACTGCCGATTGGTTAGTTGATATTGGACCAGAGGCCGGAAGCTTAGGAGGTGAAGTGGTGGCCTTTGGCACTCCTCAAGAAATTCTTAAATCAGCAGGGTTAACCGCCGCTTATCTCAGAGGTGAAAAGCAAATTACACTTCCCAAAAAACGCCGCAGCTCAAAACAAAAAATTGTGGTTGAAGGCGCTCGCGCTCATAACCTTAAAAATATTGATGCCCATTTTCCATTGGGTTGCTTAACGGTGGTTACTGGCGTTTCGGGAAGTGGCAAAACAAGTCTTGTTAGAGGTATTCTCTATCCGGCCCTACTCCGCCATTTTGATATTTTTAGCCAAAAACCATTAGCACACAATCAAATTTCAGGTAACCTAAATGTGTTGAAAAGCGTTGAATTTGTAGATCAAAATCCAATTGGCCGCTCCTCTCGTTCTAATCCAGTGACCTACAGCAAGGCCTATGATGACATTAGAACCCTCTTCTCTAAGCAAAAAAGAGCTAAAATTCAAAACTTGCAACCCAAACATTTCTCATTTAATGTGGACGGGGGACGTTGTGACGTTTGTAAAGGAGAAGGAACGGTGACCATCGAAATGCAGTTTATGGCAGATGTCATTCTCAAATGCGAAAACTGCCAAGGCAAACGGTTTAAAAAAGAGGTGTTAGACATCCAATTTGAAGGCAAAAATATTGACGATATTTTAAACATGACCGTAGATGACGCCATGGCCTTTTTTAGCACCCACCGGCAAACAAAAATTCTGAATAAAATGAAACCCCTACAAGAAGTAGGTTTGGGCTATGTGACCCTAGGGCAGTCTTCAGCTACCCTATCGGGTGGAGAAGCGCAACGCATTAAATTAGCTTCCTTTTTAGGGCAGGGCATCACCAAAGAAAAGGTGCTTTTCATTTTTGATGAACCCACAACCGGATTACATATTCACGACATTCAAAAACTACTGGCTTCGTTTGAAGCTCTACTAGAGCAAGGCCATACGGTGGTGGTGGTGGAGCATAATTTAGACCTCATCAAATGTGCTGATCATCTAATTGATTTGGGTCCTGAAGCCGGGGATCAAGGAGGCTATTTAGTGGGCCAAGGCAATCCAGAAGAAATTGCAGCCCTTCCCAATTCCTTAACAGGTCAATTTTTAAAAGCTAAACTAGCGCAACCGTCTCAAAGCGTTTCGGTATAAACGGATTAACTCGCTAGAAAGCTCCGCTTTGATAACCACTATTACAAATAGAACTGAAATTAAAAGGGTTTTTAAGAGGATGTTTAGTAAGGGTTGTGTCACGAGTGTAGTCTTAAAAAAGAGGCCATAGGTAGCCAAAATTAATGCTAAAGTAATGCCCATTTTAACGGAAAAAGGGTGCATTTTTAATCGATAGGCCACTAGAACAAGTTTGAGACTATTGGTTAGAAGCATTACCACCAGAGTGGCCCATGCGGCTCCCATTAACCCATAACGTTCAATCAACAATACGTTCAACAACACGGCCAAAAGGGCCCCGATAACAGAAAACCAAAACACATAATTATAAAGCTTTGAATTACTAATAATGTTGTTTAAGCACCCCATGGACATGCTGAAAAGTTTTCCCACAGAAATTAAGCCTACAACCCAAAAAGCCGAAGCATAGCCCTCTTGGTTTACTAGACTGTAAAAATCAGTTAAATTAACATTAATTACTACTGCAATAAAACCACTAATAATCAATAAATTAGAAGCACTTTTTTGAAGTAGCTTTTTCAATCTGTTTTCATCCTCTTTGTGAATGGCTTGTGAGACTAAAGGAGCCACAATTTGAAACATTCCTCTCCCCGGAGCTTCAATTAAGGTGGCTATAAAAATGGCAACAGAATAGTAGGCTACATTGTCTAAGGTCAATACGTTAGACAACATAGATTTATCAATATCCAAAATAAAACTGGCTGCTGCTCCCGATAAAAAGATGGTAGCACTGTAGCGTAAAATCAGCTTCCACTGGGTAGGTAATCCAAAAGAAAATTGGGGCACATAGACCCAAAAGCTATAGCCCATCATGAGCAATAGACGGACATAATAGCCTACGATTAAATAGAAGATAAATTGCTCTTCGTTGAGAATTTTTAAAGCAAAAAGCACAAGACCCGCAAAAATGAGCAGCCGATTGTATAATTCTTTTAAAAAATTACCAATAACTGTTTTTAAATACACGCGTTGCCAACTGTAAAAAATTTCAAAATAGGCTGTTGCAATGCCCAAACTTAAAATGAGGTAGGCATAAGAGCGTAGCGATTCATTTTCTTGGGCTAAAAAGGCTGCAATTTCGGGTTCATAGAACAGGTATAACCCTAAAAAGAGGACAACCAGCAGAAGCGGAAACAACATAGAAAACCACAACAGACGATCTTGCTCTTGCTTGGTTTCACACTGACTGTAGAATTTGATAAGGGCGTGTTGAACGCCAAAAGAAATAAAGGGCTGCAACAAATTGGAAAAGGCTAAAAGCGCCACAATTAGGCCCTGAAATGCTTTGCCGGGATAAGTAGGATAGAGATAGAGCGTGCTCACGCCGCCTAAAGCAAAGGCAAGGGCTATGCTAAAAAAATTGACAATGGATTGTCTCGCAATCATACGGCCGCTTTTTGTTCTCTCCACCCCCAAGATAGGACAATGACTAAGAACAACAAAAGACTCACACCTCTAAGAAGAGTTCCTTGTTGTACTACTTCGGGTTTAAATTTAAATTCAATGAGGTGCTCACCCGGGGGGAGTAGCGCCCCTCTCAAAACATAGTTCACACGATAGATGGGGTGTGGCTTTTGGTCAACAGTCAGCTGCCAACCATGGGGATAATACATTTCAGAAAAAACGGCAAATTGCTCCTGCTTCAAATTTGCGCTATAGCGCAGTTGGTCAACTTTTGCGCTGGTGAGTAAAATTACGTTTGTACTATCGGTTTGAAAATTGAGGGGTATTGGGGGGTTGAAATCATTTTGCTCTACCAATGCTGTTGTTTTTGGATTTAAAGTTTTAAAGCCGGCTAAGGCAGCATCGGCATTGGGCACCACTTTGAGGCTGTCAACCAACCAAACGGGTCCGCTAACAGATCCATTTCGAGAAGGATAGAGCCCTGTGCTGTCTTGAAAGATAAAATATTTAACGTTTAGCATGTCCAAAACCGACCGCAATTCATGTTGGGTATAATAGTCATAAAGCTCTTGCAAGCGGCGTGGTTTTGCTCCGTGATAGCCCCCAATGGTGTTGTGAAAATAGGCTGTTCGAGCACCAGTGAGTCCACTTTGGGGCTCAAAAACCCTGTAGCGGGTAGTGTCTTGCAAAATGGCTTGGTCTGTAGGAGTTTGCTGAAAACGCAAAGCAGAAGCGTTAGGAGACACAAAAAGAGTACGGTCAATGTAACGGCTGGCTACACCCAGTAAATCAAAAAGCAAAAGACTGATGACAGCTGTCATAAAAAGAGCAGGTTTTATTTTTTGAGTTAAAAAAGCCCAAACCAAGGCCATTAGGCCTAAACTAAATAAAATACCGCGCATCAAATCGGCGCTGTAAAAATCCTCCCGAGCTTCTAGAATAAAACTAAAAAGCGTGGGGCCAAAAATTTGTTGGTAGTAGCCATCATTTAAGCCTTGAAAAGAAAGACTTCCCTTTAGCAACCACAAAAGAAGCAGCAATGCGGTTGGAAATGCAGTGAGCCATACTGTTTTTTTCCATAGTGTTTTGGGTAGGGTAAAAAGCGCATGGAGACCCAGTGCAGCTAGAACAGGCATACAAAACTCCAAAACAATTTGAATAGAAGACACGGCTCTAAATTTATTGTAGAGCGGAAAATAGTCGATCATGAATTGGGTGAGAGCAGGCAGGTTTTTACCCCAAGAGAGAAACAAAGACATTAGTGTGCCTATCACCAGGGCATTTCGGGTGGGGCCTCGCACTAAAAAAGCCCCTAGAAACGCGAAAAAGAAAAGGGTGATGCCAATATAGGCCGGTGCTTCCAAAATGGGTTGTTCACCCCAATAGGTTGGAATATTGGATACAATTTGTCTAGCTTGTGAAGCCGCAACCCCTTGTTGTTGCAAAAAGTCATAGAGTGCACTATCGGTTCCCACATCTTCTGTTGAACCACCGCCTTGAATTCTTGGGACAATTAAATTAAAACTCTCAAAAATACCATAGCTATATTCCGTGATATAGTCATAGTCTAAACCGCTACTCACCTTAGGTTTTGGGTTTCCGTCAACGGATACGTTTAAATCGCTTTTTCCTCGGGTGCTAAAGGCAGTATATTCAGCAGTGGCTAATAAGGGAGTAGCATTTAGACCCAGAGCCAAAAAGCCCGAGAGCATGAGCCAAAGGGTACTTTTAAGAAAAGCTGAATTGTTTTTTTCTCGAAAATAGTGCCACGCTAAAGCCATTACATAAACCCCCATGAAGAGCAGCATATAATAGGTCATTTGATAGTGATTTGCTCGAATTTGGAGAGCGAGCGCCAGGGTGGTTAGCAAGAAGGCAAAAGGTTTTGGCTTGCGGTAGAGTAAAACCAAACCTGAAAACACCAATGGCATATAGCCAATGGCTAAGGCTTTTGTGTTGTGACCTACTTGTAGAATGATGAGTAAATAGGTGGAGAACCCAAAGCCCAAAGCCCCAAAGAGAGCCGTGTGCCAGGGTAAACGCAAAACAAGTAAAAAGCAATAGGCTGCTAGTAGATAGAGAAATAAAATATGTGCCGGGCGTGGCAATACCCGGATAAGTTTATAGAGGGGTGCTAAAACATCTAACGGATATTGAGCCCCGAGTTGATAGGTTGGCATTCCACCAAAGGCATTGTCTATCCAATAAAGTTCTTTGCCTTGTTCTTGCCGCACTTCTTTTAGTTGGCGTGCCATACCTTCATATTGCCGTATGTCCGATTGCAATAATTGTTTACCTCCCAAAAGGGGATAATAAAACGCCAAGGCAAGGAGCATAAAACCTACAATAATTCCAACGTGCAGTCCGTTTTTGCGTGTAAAAAGTGAACTCATCCAAGAGGACATAAGCGTTTGCATTAAAATGAAGGGATGAAGTATTTTGAAAATGGGTTAATTAATCCGAACAAGCCAATCTCTTTAATTTCAAATGTAAAGAAATTCAAAAACATTTAGCCCTTTTTAAATTAGCTTTGTCTTATAGCCTCTAAAATGCATCAACATGAAGTATATTTACAGCATGAAATTTTTGATTACTTGCTCCTTTATTCTTCTTGGCTTAACAAGTCTCTTTTCCCAATATACAGATCAAATCAACTCCAACAGGCCGGGTATTTCCATAGGGGCCTTTGCCGTGGGGAAAAACGTGGTGCAACTAGAAAGTGGGTTTGCACATCAAAACTACCTCCATTCGGGCTATAACAAATCTACATTTAATGCCGGCATTTCCTTTCTTTCGGTGCGATGGGGTTTTTTATTTGAGCGATTAGAACTCACCTATCAAGGTGCCTATTTAAAAGGGACCCTTACCTCTAAACTGGCAACCGAGCCAACCTCCACAACTAAAAAAGGTTTTACCGAAAATTTTTTAGGACTAAAGTTTTTGCTTTATGATCCTTATAAAAAAGAAGAAAAAATTAATGTATACAGTTGGAAAGCCAATAACCGTTTTAAGCTGCGCGATTTACTTCCTGCTGTGTCTCTCACCGCAGGTGCCAATGCACAATTAGGCAAAGAACAGCCCTACCCTTATCGCAATTATTTTGCCCAGCTCTATCGACCTATTTTTTATCAAAATATTGGAGTTCCACTTGACCAAGAGCCTTTTTTACACTTTCGGGCTACCTTGGCCACTCAAACCCATTTCCTAAGAACCTGGGTGTTGGTTACCAATCTCTCCTATCAACGCATATTGTCTGACTATCCTGAAAAAAATTATATCGTAACCCTCACCCATACACTCAATCCGCTGTGGTCGATTTATTTGGAAAACGAAGGACGCTATAGCGATTTGTTTCGCAACAATTTAGTGCGTGGAGGGGCCGCCTATTTGTGGAGTGATGACCTACAAATTGAAGCTACGGTGGGAGCCAACACAAAAAACACTCCCGGCATGCTCTTTATTAACGCAGGGGTGTCCTATCGATTGGATTTCCACAAAGACTTTCAGACAGCGGCTGAGCTCGAGGCTAAGTCATTAAATAAGCAAGAAAAACAAGTTAAAAAAGCCATCCGAAAAGACAGTAAAACCCAAAAGAAGCGCAATAAAAAAGCAAAGCGCAAAAATTAAGTATGCACCCACCCATTGAGATAAAGTCTGTTGACAACCAAGTAGACAGAATGCTTTTTGTCCAATTTCCCTTTGAGCTCTATGTTCATCACCCCTTTTGGGTGCCCCCGCAAATTGAGGAGGAAATGGCCTATTTTGATCCCACTCAAAATTTTGTTTTTAAAAATGCCGAAGCCTGTTGTTTTTTGGCTTTTCAAAACAACAAAGTAGTGGGTCGCATTGCGGCTATGGTCAATCACATTGAAGTGAATGCCTTAAAAACCAAAAAATTGCGCTTTGGTTGGTTTGATTTTATTGACGATATAAACGTTAGCCAAAAGCTTTTAGAAGCAGCTGAGGCTTGGGGAAAAGCCCGAAAACTGGATCATATGGAAGGGCCAATGGGCTTTTCTAACCTCGATAAGGCTGGTATTTTGACCATGGGCTTTGAAGAAAGAAGTACCATGATTACGCTCTACAACCACCCCTACTACGCCAAGCATCTCACCCAACTGGGCTATGACTCGAAAACCGAATGGGTAGAATATGAGATTAAAGTGCCTAAAAGGGAAGATATGCCAGAAAACGTAAAACGTTTTGCCAATTTGGTGGTGAATCGCTATCAGTTGAAAACGCTTCACTTTAACTCCAGAAAGAGCATCTATCCCTATGTGGAGCAAATGTTCCAACTTTTAGATCAAACCTATAGCGCCCTCTCTACCTACATTCCCATTCAAAACGATCAGATTGAACATTATAAAAAGAAATATTTCCCCTATGTCAATCCGGATTATATTAAGTGCATCGTGAATCAAAAAGGAGAGCTCGTAGCGTTTTCTATCATACTGCCCTGTTTTACTAAGGCTTTACAAAAAATGAAAGGAAAAAAGAATCTATGGTCCTACTATCATTTGTTTAAAGCTTTGTATTTCAATGATCGCGCTTCGTTCTATTTGATCGGGATTCGCCCCGATTATCAAAACAAAGGACTAACAGCACTCATTTTCTATGAAATGCTTGATGTTTTTAAGAAATACAACATCAAATGGGTAGAAACCAATCCGGAGTTAAAAGATAACTTGGCCATTCAACAACTCTGGAAGCACTATCAAAAAAGGCTCCACAAAAAGAGAGCTACCTTCGGAAAAAAAATTGGGTAACGAGTTCCGGTGACTAGTTCTTGTTTGCCCTTGGCCTTTGCCTCACGGAAATCACCTATTTTTGCAGGATGAATCTTGCGGATACTATAGTGGCCGTTGCCACCCCCCCCGGAGAAGGTGCCATTGCCTTGTTGCGGGTTTCAGGGCCCGAGGCCATTGCTACTACTGAAGTGCTTTTTCAATCTAAAAGCAAGCGCTCTCTTCAAAAAGGAGGCTCGCAAGACGTTTATTTTGGCACTATTAATTACCAAAACGAACTTTTGGATGAGGTGTTAGTGACGGTTTTTAAGGCGCCCCATTCCTATACAGGCGAAGATGTGGTGGAACTTTCTTGCCATGGCTCTCCCTATATTCAACAACAACTTTTACAAGCCTATATTGAACAAAAAGTGCGAATTGCCACCCCAGGGGAATTTACCTTACGTGCCTATTTAAACAAAAAAATGGATTTAAGTCAGGCCGAAGCCGTTGCCGATCTCATTGCCTCAGACGCCGCCGGAGCACATCGTTTGGCCCTACAGCAAATGCGGGGCGGGGTGTCTTCTCACTTGAATAGCCTTAGAGAAAAACTCATCAATTTTACAGCTCTTATAGAATTGGAGCTCGATTTTTCTGAAGAAGATGTTGCTTTTGCCGATCGCCAAGAATTGGTCAATTTGGTGGATGCACTCCAACAGCAATTGCAGGAACTTCTCTCCTCTTTTACCTTGGGAAATGCTATTAAAAGCGGTATTCCCGTGGCCATTGCAGGAAAACCCAATGCCGGAAAATCTTCCCTGCTCAATGCTTTGCTCAATGAAGAAAAGGCCATCGTTTCTGATATTGCCGGCACCACGCGAGACAGCATTGAAGATACTTTGGTGATTGAAGGGCTTAAGTTTCGCTTTATCGATACGGCTGGCTTACGCGAAACCACCGACACCATAGAGGCCTTTGGCGTGCAAAGAGCCTATGAAAAAGTGACTCAAGCTCAACTTTTGCTTTATCTCTATGATCCCCTTGACACCCCACCAAAAGCTGTTTTAGAAGATCTCAACAAAATGAAACGAGCCGACCTTCAAATCATTTTGGTAGAAAGTAAAATTGATCGATTTGACCCCAATGCTTTTTTGGCACATCAGGAGGAACTAATACAACTCTTGCCCCCTGAATGGCCTATAGAATTTCTAAAACTCTCTACTTTTCAACCCGAAACCATAGCGCATTTAAAAACTAGTTTGCACCGCAAAATCAAGGCAACCCAATCTTCCGAAAGCGTTTTAATTAGCAATGCCCGCCATCAGGAAGCCTTGCAATTGGCCGCTGAAGCGTTGCAAACGGTTGCAGAGGGACTTCAACATCAAATTAGTGGCGATTTGCTGAGCATTGACCTTAAAGAAGCTATTCAGCATATTGGCAGCATTACCGGAACCATTGAGGTAGATCAAGATATTTTAGGCACCATCTTTGGTCGCTTTTGTATTGGGAAATAAAAATTCTAAAAACCACTCCTTCTCAATCCTTTTAGCTAAAAGCCTTTTTTTATTGCCCCACTTTTTTTATTTTAAAACCGATACGCACCCAATCTAGCCTATGTCATGAAGTCCCTACGTTCACTATCAACACTTTGTTTTTGTAGCCGTATTCCTAATGATAACCATCTGCAGGAGGGTTTACTACTATTGCCTAATCCACCACAAATAGAGCAAGGAGGTATATTGAAGTTAGGAATAGACAGGAGGTCTTATTTAGGTGCTAGCTTTTATTGAAGCAACATGAATATTAACTAACAAACAAACTTTAGTATTATGAAAATCAGCATTTTAACAACTGGTATTTTAGCATTTATTATGTCAAGCTGCGCTACAATTATCCATGGCCCTACCCAAAAGGTTAATTTGAATAGCCAACCTAACGGAGCGACCATTACAATTGATGGAAAAGAAATGGGAAAAACTCCTAAGACATTAGTTCTTAGAAGAATAGGTAGAGAAAAAGGAGTTAAATCAAAAAAGCAACAGTATGATGTGAAAATAGCTTTAGATAGCTATTATCCATATGAAATAACGATTAAACGAGAGATGGATGGATGGTTCTTAGGTAATCTGTTGTTTGGTGGAATTATTGGAATTATTGTTGATGCTTCCAGTGGTGCAATGTATAAATTGACTCCTGACCAAGTAATTGCTCAATTGAAAAGTAATTCAACAGGAATGATTGATTTAAAAGATGATCAAATTTATGTTGCTGTTAGCATGAAAATAGATCCAAACTGGGAGCAAATTGGGCAATTAGAAAAACTAACGGAATAGCACTAAACAAAAGGCTTTTGGCTTGTATCTGCCTTATAGTTTAAACAAAAGCCAATTAATTGCACTACAGTGCCTATTTTTGTAGCGAATTGCTTGAAAAAAAATTGAAAAAGAAAATGCCAAGGCGTATTTCACCCTTTTTCTTAGTTGCCTTTTGCTCCTTTGTGTTGGCATATGGGCAGGATCGCCAAACCCTGAGTGGCTATATTACCGATGCCAACACCAACGAAACCCTTATAGGGGTAAATGTTATTTTTCCTGATTTGCAACTAGGGGTCATCACCAACGAATATGGGTTTTATTCCATCACCGTTCCTAAGGGGTTTCATGCTGTTGTTATCAGCTATTTGGGCTTTGAAAATTTGAATACCAGCATTGACCTAGAAACCGACTTAACCCAAAATTTTGAATTGGTGGAAACGGCCCTTGCCCTAGAAGAAGTGGAGGTGGTTGAAAATGTGGAGGCGATGAACCTCAAAAGCCCCGAAATGAGCGTAAACCGTCTCAGCATCAGCACCATTCAAAACATGCCGGCTGCTCTAGGAGAAGTTGATATTATTAAATCCATCACCCTTTTACCGGGAGTTACCAATGGCGGGGAGGGCTCCTCGGGTTTTAATGTGCGGGGTGGTGCAGCTGACCAAAACCTTATTTTGCTCGATGAGGCCATTATTTATAACGCCTCTCACCTCTTTGGTTTTTTCTCCGTTTTTAATCCAGACGCCATCAAAGACCTCAAGCTCTACAAAGGCGGCATTCCGTCTAACTATGGCGGACGGGTAGCCTCCGTATTGAATATTTATCAAAAAGAAGGGAACAGCAAACAGTTTCGGGCCAATGGCGGTATAGGACTCATTTCAAGCCGTCTGTTGGTGGAAGGCCCGCTAAAAAAAGACAAGGGTGCCTTTCTCTTCGGAGGACGCAGTAGCTATGCCCATTTGTTTCTCCCCCTTATTGAAAGTATTGACAATAACAAAGCCTATTTCTATGATCTCAACACCAAGTTGAGTTACACACTAGATGAAAAAAACAAAATATTTCTCTCTGGCTATTTTGGAAGAGATGTTTTTGATATAGATAATCTGTTTAGCAACGCCTATGGCAATTCGGTAGCCAATTTCAGATGGAACCATTTGTTTTCTAAAAAACTATTTTCTAATCTATCGCTGATTTATTCAGACTATGATTATTATCTAGATTTTAATTTCGCCGATTTTAAATGGACTTCTGGCATTATCAATTTTAATGCGAAATATGATTTTAAGCACTATCTAAACGAAAACACCAAATTGGCCTATGGCTTAAATCATATTAACTATCAATTTGACCCTGGTCTTATTGAACCCACCAAAGAAAACACGCAGGTTCAAACCAACAAACTCACCGATAAATTTGCTTTAGAAAATGCGATTTATGGGAGCTTAGACACTGCCTTAAGTGCCAACGTAAACATTATGATAGGCTTGCGATTGAGTAATTTTATCCGTTTGGGGCAACCGCTTTTTAACTATGCTAACAATCAGCCGGTGTTGTTTAATGAGTCACTCCAAATTTATGAAAGTGCTTCTCCTATTGGCCTAACAGAATTTAAAAAAAGAGAGGTTCTAAAGTCGTTTTATAATCTAGAGCCCCGCTTTTCAATGGCCTATGAGCTTAAAAGAGAGCAATCGGTTAAAGTGAGCTACAACCGCATGGCCCAATATTTACATTTAATTTCTAACACCAATGCCCCCACTCCCATTGATATATGGGCACCCAGTGGTCCTTTTATTGAGCCCCAACTCCTAGATCAAGTGGCCTTAGGCTATTTTAAAAGCCTCCAAAACAACCGCTATAATCTTTCAATAGAAGCGTTCTTCAAAACCATTCAAAACCGATTAGATTATATTGATGGAGCAGAATTAATTGCCAATAATGCCATTGAACAAGTCTTGTTAAGCGGCATTGCTGAAGCCAAGGGTTTGGAACTGCTTTTGCGAAAAAATGAGGGGAAACTAACAGGCTGGCTGGCCTACACACTTTCTCGTTCCGTGCAACAAACCCAAGGAAGAACTCCCTCAGAAACTGGCATAAGCAATGGCGAATGGTATTTTACGCCCTATGATAAAACACACGATTTGAGTCTAACAGCCTCCTATCAGCAAAACAAGCGTTGGCGTTTCAACACGAATTTTCTCTATCAAACCGGTCAACCGGTCACCTATCCCAACGGACAATATACTTTTAAGGGCTTTTCAATTGCCAACTATGAATCCAGAAACAGCAGCAGGTTGCCCGCCTACCACCGCTTGGATCTTTCGGCAAGCTTCACCCCGCAAAAAAAGAACGGAAAACAAACAGGAGAGTGGGTTTTTAGCATTTTTAATGTCTACAACAGAAAAAATGCTGCCTCCATTCGCTTTGAGCAAAATCTAGACACAGGAAGCAATGAGGCCATAAAGCTTTCGCTTTTTGGCATTATTCCCTCCGTAACCTATAACTTTAAATGGTAGCATGAAAAAAATTGGAAGATGGCTTTGTGCTTTAATTGTCTGCATTAGTTGTGAAGAAATTATTGAAGTTGACCTAAATGAGGAGGCGCCCAGACTGGTTGTGGAAGCCAATATCAATTGGATTAAAGAAACCCGTCAAACTGAGCAAGAAATATGGCTTTCCACCCTTAGCCCCTATTTTAGCAACGAAACAAATCCGGCTAGCGGTGCAACCGTAAGTATTGTGGACGAAGCGGCCAAGCGCTATCGCTTTGTGGAAATTGAAAATTCTGGACGCTACGTAGCCCTTGATACCGTTCCCTATCAGGTCAACCAAAATTATACCCTCCATATTACCTACAACCAAGAAGAATTTGAGGCAACCGAAAGCTTTCAAACGGTGGCCAATATTACACGTGTGGAACAAGAACAACTCAACTTCTTTGGCCGTGAGGCACTTAAATTTGAAGTCTATAGTTTTGATCCCCCCGAAGAAGAAAACTATACTCTTTTTGAATTCATCACCCCCCGTTTCGAACTCCCAGACCTCAATGTTTATCGTGATGATTTTACCAATGGCATTGAATACTACGGTATTTTAGTAGACAGCGAGGTAGAAGCAGGCGACACACTCCAATTGCGACAGTTGGGCTTATCTCCTAGGGGGTATAACTATTGGAGCCTACTGGTTACGCAAAATTTACAAGGTGGGGGCGGCCCCTTTCAGCCACCTCCCGTCAACCTCAACGGCAATGTGGTCAACCGCACCAATCCTGATAGGGCTCCTTTGGGCTATTTTCGTATTTCTGAAGTTTCGGAGCTGCATTATGTCGTGCAATAAAATCATTGCCTCCTAGGTCAGTCAAGAGAGCGCCCTCCCCTTTCGTTGGATACAAATCTTATTTCTTTTAGCCCCTTGCTGCACCATTAAAATCTTTGCTACTCAAAGATTTTTTTAGTATTGTTCGGTTGAACAACCCCCAAAATAAGACCCCACCATGAAAGACCTAGCTGCCTCCCTGTATTTACTTCCAAGAGTTACTAGCCCTAAACACAATGCGTTTAGCCAATCCTTTTTGAGAGCCAAAAAGCTGAAAAGCAAACTATTATAAACAAAAAAACATAAAATTATTTAAAAGAAATAAACGCCGCCCTTGGGTTTAACCGAATGGTTGAGGATATACACTAGTTGTAACACATATGGACAATTACTCACATCAATATTTTGGAAAGAATCTTGAGGAATTAGTTTTTATTGCAAAAGGTGAGAAAGTAAAAATACCCTAAAACGAACTTAAATACAACAAATTAATGACTAGAGATGAATAGC
>CAYLUQ010000003.1:119504-143532 GCA_964386915.1 uncultured Flavobacteriaceae bacterium
AAAATACCCTAAAACGAACTTAAATACAACAAATTAATGACTAGAGATGAATAGCAAGTTTACAAACAACTCACTTTAGCCAAACCGTTACACAAAAATCAATCCTCAGCATAAAGACCCTATGGCTTGCCGTTAAAAATTTAGTAGCTTTAGCAAAGAAACAATAAAACATGTCAAAACGTGTTCGGTTTGCATTTTGGCTAAGCACATTTATACTGCTGCTCATGGGGTGTAAAACCAAGGCAGAGCAGCCTCAATATGTTTTTAAAGCCAGCATGTTGGTCAATGAAAACCACACTTGGTATAAGGCCTTTGTGCATTTTGGCGAACTTCTAGCCGAGCGATCTAAGGGTCAAATAAAACTTGAGATATACCCCTCAGAACAGCTGGCTAAAGAAATTGAAGCCATTCGCCTCATTCAAGCTGGCGTGATAGACATGACCATTTCGGCCGCAACCCTAGCCAATTGGGAAGAAATCTTAACTTTTTCGGACATGCCTTTTTTGCTAAAAGATGCCGCTGCAATGAGAAAGTTGATCGAAAGTCCCATTGGTGCCCAAATTGAACAGGTTATGATTGAAAAAATGGGCCTACGCCCTGTGGGCTATTTTCAACGGGGGGAACGACACCTCACCAGCAATAGACCCATCAAACATCCTGACGATTTACAAGGACTCATCATTCGGGTGCCTAATGCCCCCTCCTATGTTACGGCCTGGAATTCTATGGGGGCTAAACCCACCCCTATGGCTTTTTCAGAAGTATTTACGGCCCTCCAGCAGGGCACTATAGAAGCCCAAGAAAATCCCTTTGCCATGATTAAAAATGCGGGCTTTAGTGAAGTGCAACAATATGTGAACCTAACCGGCCATGTGGTTAGTTGGGGGTATCCCCTCGTGGGAGAAGCCCAATTTCAAAGACTTCCTCCTCCTTTGCAAGAAGTGTTTTTAGAAGCGGCAAAAGAAATGCAGGCCTACGAACATGAGCTTTTTGTAGCCAATGAAACTCAAGTGCAAGAAGACCTTCAAAATGAAGGCATGACCTTTATTGAAGTTGACCAAAAGGCTTTTATAGAACGTAGTGAAAAAGCCATTTACGAAAGCCTCTCTCCGAACATGAAAAACGTGTATCAATCCATAAAAGCGCTCACCCAATGAAGCCGTTAAAACTTTTAGGTTGGACCCTTAAAATCGGAACTCTGCTAAGCAGTTTTGGCTTTGTGATTACCGTTTCGATTCAAATTTTTGCGCGCTATTTTTTAGATAACGTTCCTGCCTGGACCGAAGAAGCTTCTCGTATTTTATTTATTTATGCCATTGCCTTTGCCAGTGGGCTAGCCTATAGAGGAAACTATTTTGTGCAATTGGATTTATTTTCCAAAAAAAAGAATCCAAAACTTCAGCAAAACCTAAATAGAATCATTCCCCTGCTTGTTTTTCTGCTATTTGGTGTCATGGGGATCTATGCTATTAAGGTTGTTGAAATGGGACGTTACGAGCTTTCGCCCAGCCTGCAAATTCCTATGACCTTCCCGTTTTTTAGTTTATTAATCCTCACAGGGTCTATCTGTATCTATGCTGCTATTAACTTTTTGAAACAACTAAAAAAATGATTGCATTACTCCTTATCGTTTTTGTGTTAGGCTTATTGCTTCGCTTTCCTATTGCTTTTTCTTTGGGATTATCTTGTTGTCTCTATCTGCTTGTTAAAGGCACACCTCTAACGGTGATCCCGTTAAAAATGTATGCCGGCATTGATGTTTTTGTTCTGTTGAGTATTCCAGGCTTTATTTTAGCCGGAAATCTGATGAATCAAGGCGGGCTTACCGATAAGATAATTCGGTTTTGCAACCATTTACTAGGCCACGTTAGAGGAGGATTGGCCTTTGTGAATATTGGTGCTTCCATGTTGTTTGCCGGAATTTCTGGAACAGCCATATCAGATACCGCTAGTTTAGGCTCTGTTCTCATTCCAGCTATGAAAAAAGAGGGCTATGATCGTGATTTTTCTTGTGCCATAACAGCTGCTTCCTCCACGGTTGGGCCCATCATTCCACCTAGTTTACCCATGATTATTGCCGCTACCCTAAGCGGTCTATCTGTTGGAAAGCTTTTCCTAGCCGGAGCAATACCAGGACTGCTTCTAGGCTTTGGACTTTTCTTGGTGACCTATATCATTGCACAACGTAAAAAATATCCCAAAAACAAACGCAGTAGTTTCTATCAACTAGTGGTTAGTTTTGGCCAAACCTTTTGGGCCCTTGGGCTAACTGTGCTCATTTTGGTAGGTATCATTGGAGGAGTATTCACCCCAACAGAAGCGTCTATAGTAGCGGTGCTCTATGCGCTACTGGTGGGGCTTTTTATCTATAAAAAATTAAATATTAAAAACATCACCATTGTTTTTTTAGATTCGATGAAAACCACGGCATCGCTTATGATTCTAGTGGGTTTTGCCAATTTATTTGGCTTTATTTTAATCACGGAGCAAATTCCACAAACCCTTTCAACTGAAATTCTTGCTTTTACCAACAACAAATATGTAGTGCTCTTGTTGATTAATCTCTTGCTCATTGCAGTGGGAACTTTCATGGAGACCATTGCCGCCCTTTTAATTATGTTTCCCATTCTCTTGAAAGTGGCCCTAGCCGTAGACATTGCCCCTATGCATTTTGCCGTTATTTGTGTGTTAAACCTCATTATTGGACTAACAACACCACCGGTTGGTGTTTGCCTTTTTGTGGCCTCTAGCATTGGCAAAACCTCAATCGGAAAGGTGAGTAAAGCCGGATTGCCTTTTTTAGCTGTTAGTTTGATCGTACTCATTTTGGTTTCACTCTTTCCAGAACTTTCCCTTTTTCTTCCCGAATTAATTTTAAACTAAAAGCCATGAAATATATACGCTGTGTGGAACCCGGAAAATGGGAAAAAGGAGAAAAAGCTATTCCAAAACCGCAACCCCATGAGGCCTTAGTTCAAATTAAAAAAATTGGAATTTGCGGTACAGATTTACATGCCTTTAAAGGGAATCAAGCTTTTTTTGAATACCCTAGAATATTGGGACACGAATTAGCCGGTGTAGTTCAAGAAGTGCCTCAACAAGAATCCACCCTTAAAAAAGGTGATCAGGTGGCCATTCTTCCCTATCTCAATTGCAATGCCTGTGTGGCTTGCTTAGATGGAAAATCCAATTGTTGCGAAAAACTTCAAGTGCTCGGGGTGCATACCGATGGGGGTATGCAAGACTATATGGCACTTCCACAATCCCATTTAATTCCATTAGCTGATTTAAGCCTAGATGCCATTGCCCTCATAGAGCCGCTTAGCATAGGTGCTCATGCCCTTAGACGAGCCAAGACTCAAACCGGAAATACACTATTGGTAATCGGTTGTGGCCCCATAGGCATTGGTCTTATGTTACTCGCAAAAAACAAGGGATATCGAGTGCTTGCACTAGACCAAGACCGTCAACGCTTAGAATTTGTTGCTCAACAACTTAAAATAGAGACCATTGAAGCGGGCGCTGAGGCTACTTCACAAATCAAAACACTCAACGAAGGAAAACTAGCCGATGTGGTTTTTGATGCCACCGGCAACCGCTCTGCTATGGAAAGTGGCCCTCAGTTTATGCGTCATGGGGGAACCTATGTCTTAGTGGGACTCTATAAAGACAGTCTGAGTTTTAAACACCCTGAACTGC
The DNA here is from genome assembly GCA_964386915.1 of uncultured Flavobacteriaceae bacterium. Taxonomy (GTDB): domain Bacteria; phylum Bacteroidota; class Bacteroidia; order Flavobacteriales; family Flavobacteriaceae; genus JADHMP01. The sequence goes on from CAYLUQ010000003.1 coordinate 123,204, forward strand.
ACGCCAAAGAAACCACCTTGTTGTGCAGTCGGAATGCTACTCGTGAAGATTTTGAGGCGGTCATTGAGACCCTACAAAAGAAAGAGTTTCCTGTTGCCCAATACATCACCCATCATTTGGAATTTGAGGACCTTCCCAAAACTTTTGAAAACCTCTATAACAGTCCCAAATTGCTTATCAAGGCCATCGTCACGCTATAACAACATTAAAGTTGGGCCACTCTTTCTTTTAGATTTCGATAAAAAGCAGGAGTAACCCTAAAATAATATCCGTTTTCTTCGTGCAAACTGCTGTCACCCTCGCCCTCAGCATTGGTATGAAAATCTTCTAAATGCTGCATAAAGCGCTCTATGTCTTCCACCTCATAAGAACGATTGTCTAAATCTTGAAGAATTAATTTTTTAGGCATAGCCATCATATTGAATTCTAAAATACGGTTTTTGACGTAATGAAATCTCTCCCTTGTGCATTTTATTGTTTACTTTGATTTAGTATCTTGTTATAAATTTTTAAGACCATGCGCTATTTTCTTTTACCACTACTCGCAATACTTTTGCTAGGGTGCCAAAACCCAACGCCAAAAAACCTAGAACCCAAGGTCCTTGCGCCTTTCAGCAAACTAGACACCCTCAGTGTAAACGATTGGTGGAACCGAGCGGACAATCCCATAGTCAATTTAAAAGTGCCCCGTGAAGAGGTCATTGCTTTTGGTATTTATACCGTTTCCGATGACGTTTTAAAACTCACGGCTCAACTATTTCCGCTTTATCCGGATGAAAACCGAGAGGTTCGTTTGGCCATTCAAAAAGATGGAAAATGGGAAGAAATTGCCGCTGAAACAATCCATGATCTTGGGTGGAACACCACCTTTAGAATTGAAAATTGGGATGCTACTCAAAATATTCCTTACCGCATTTTACATGGCAATAAAGCTTCTTATGAAGGGCTTGTGCGCGCTGCGCCTACCAAGGAAGAATTTGTGTTAGCAGCCCTTTCATGCAACAGCAATAAAGATCGTGGAGACCGCAATCACTATGTGAACAACATCAATGAACTCGATCCAGATTTAATCTTCTTTGCTGGCGATCAGTCTTATGATCATCAAGAGCATACTGCTGCCTGGCTCAAATTTGGCATGCAGTTTAGAGAAACCTTTAGAAACAGACCTTGTATTACCATTCCCGATGACCACGATATTGGTCAAGGTAATATTTGGGGGGAAAATGGAAAAAAAGCCAGCTCTATGGCCGGCAATGATGGAGGCTATTTTTTCCACCCAGAATACATTAAAATGGTGCATCGTTCACAAACCAATCATTTGCCGGATCCCTATGACCCCACCCCTATTCTTCAAGATATTCCGGTTTATTATACCAACTTCCAATGGGGTGCTATTGACTTTGCCATCCTAGAAGATCGTAAATTTAAAAGCGGGCCAGCTGGAAAAATTCCACAACAAGGCCCTAGACCTGATCACATTCGCAATCCCAACTACGATCCAAACTCTATAGATTTAGAGGGCTTAACCCTTTTGGGAGAACGGCAGTTGTCTTTTCTCAAGCAATGGGCTGAAGACCAACGTCCGGGCATTCAAAAAGTGGTGCTTTCACAAACCGGTTTCTGTGGAGGGGCCCATATTCATGGCACGCCAGACAATCGTTTACATGCCGATTTAGACTCTAACGGTTGGCCACAAACGGGTCGCAATAAAGCCTTGCGACTCATCCAAAAAGCCAATGCCATTCACGTAGCTGGAGACCAGCATATTGCCACTGTTATCAAACACGGCATAGACCGTTTTGATGATGGCCCATGGGCCTTTGTAGTGCCGGCTATCGTTAACGATTACTACAGCCGATGGTGGTGGCCAGAGTCAGAAAAGGCAGGTCCCAACGGGAATGACATTTTACCTTGGACGGGCAACTATCTAGATGGCTTTAATAACAAAATTACCATGCATGCTTATGCCAATCCAGACAGCGATTCAAATGGAGCCGGATTTGGCATTGTGAAAATAAACAACGAAAAAATCACTTTTGAGTGCTGGCCCCGTTTTGCCGATGTCACTCAAGCCGATGCCAAACAATTTAAAGGATGGCCTGTTATAATTAATCGAGATTAAAGACTTGGCATAATATTTGTCTGAGGGAGTTGTAATGAATAACAACTTAATACTTAACCTATGAAAACATTAAAATGGATTAGTCTCTTAACCTTGACAATTGTATGTTTCTTTGTAGCTTCTTGCAGTTCCAAAGATGACGATGATAAAGACGACTGCATCGATCCGGCTAAAATCAAAGAAGATGCAATATGCACATTAGAATATGTTCCGGTTTGTGGTTGTAATAATGAAACCTACCCAAATGTTTGTGCTGCCGAAAACAGTGGTGTTTTACGCTATACTGAAGGGGTCTGCCCTGAATAAACTAAAAGTAGTTTGTTTTTGATATCTTGTTGTGATAAAAAGAACAAATGGAATGGTATCTTAAAAACAGATGGTGGATTTGGAGTGTAACGGGCATTTATTTAGCCTACCGCATTGTCACCTCCCTCCTATATTAATAAATGGCAACATTAGAGTTACTAACTGTAAGCGCCATTAAAGAAAAAATGGAATTGCTCCACCCTCATTGGGTACTTAAAGAGAAAGAGCTTCATTTGGCTATACAATTTAGTGATTTTGAAACGGCTATCACCTTTATGAATAAAGTGGCCAAGCTAGCCATCAAGCAAAATCATCATCCTAAAATCATTAACGAATACAACAGGGTTTTGCTAGAACTCACCACCCATGATGCGGATGGACTCACCGCTAAAGATTTTGAATTAGCCCAAGCTATTGACAATCTTTGAGAAAGTCTCTTATTTTACCATTCTAAGGTTAAAATTCCCGATAATCTCCTGCCAGATATTGGTTCGCTTCTGCTTCTTGAAACTGTGCTGTGGCATTATCCCAATGCAAGGTTTGACCAGGAAAACGTCCAGCTATGACACCTAACAAAATGGTTTCTGTGAGTCGTGCGGCATAGGAAAAAGGAGCCGAAGCGGTAGCTTTTCCTAAACAAGCATCCACGAACTGATGATAGTGTTTAGGGGATTCTCCTGCATAATCACGAACAGGTTCGCCCAATGCACCGTTCGGGTCAAAATCGGCAATGTTATAGTCTACATAAGCACCGTCAATGATATGCTTGGGTAGTTGCATAAAATGCGGCAATAATAGATTTCCATTTTCACCAAAGAAAATAGCCCCTTGATCCGGTAGGGCATCTCCGTTGGGCAGCGCCAGCTCTTCCAGTTCAGGAGGAGCCCCGGGGCCGTCATACCAAACCCATTCAAGGGTGTCTTGGGTATAGGGAGTGCCAGGAAAGGTATAGGTTACGTGGTTGTTTTCTGGATAGCCATAGGCATTAGGTTCTCTACAATTGTTTAGTATGGTTAAAGGCACGTCTAATTGAAGTGCATTATAGGGAGTGTCAAAAATATGAACACCCATATCGCCCAGCGTTCCACAACCATAATCAACTAATTTACGCCAATTACCGGGGTGATAATAACCCTCTTTATAGGGACGTTCCTTAGCGGTGCCTAACCATAAATTCCAATCTAAGGTTTCAGGCACCGCATCTTCACCTTCGGGGGCAGGGCCATCATAACCCCAGTTTTTGGGTGACCATGCCACTACCTTATGCACCTTGCCAATGATTCCACCTTGAATGAGCATGGTGGCCAGCTTATAATCATAAAAAGAATGAACTTGAATACCCATTTGGGTCACTAGGTTTTTAGAAGCTGCCACTTCACGCATGGTTCTAGCTTCTGACACATGATGCGTCAAAGGCTTTTGACAATACACAGGTTTGTCCATTTCCATGGCATATAAAGATGCCGGCGCATGGGTATGGTCTGGAGTTGAGACCACCACAGCATCAATCTCATTCTGTAGTTCAGACAACATGACCCTGTAGTCTCTATAGGTTTTTGCATTGGGAAACATTGCTTTTGCTTTCGCCAGATTTTCAGTGTCCACATCACATAAAGCGGTTACCTTAACTTGTGGGTGAGAAGCTATGGCTTTAAGGTCTTCAAATCCCATATTCCCCACTCCAACATGTGCTGTTCTGAGCTGCTCTGTTCCCTTTGCTTCAAATTGACACCCAGGCAAAAAAGCGGTGCCCATTGCAAGCGCAGAGGTTTTTAAAAAAGTTCTTTTTTTCATGTTTATTATTTTATAAAATTAAGGAAGGGGGGTTAGTTCAAGATTACGCCAACGCACTTTTATGCCCCCACCATCGTGAATTTGCAAGGCTATGGAACCTTTTCCCTGCCCTATTTTTTGGTCTTCTAGTGTAATCATAGAAACGCCGTTCAACCACGTTTCTATTTGGTCACCTACCACGCGAATGCGCATGGTATTCCATTCTCCCATTTTAAGTGCTTTATCTTTTTCGGGATCGGGTTTAATCAACCAGCCTCTGCCATAGGATTCGTATATGCCTCCGGAATCATGACCGGGAGGAGCCACCTCTACTTGCCAACCGCTAATTTTGGTGCCCTCTATTGTTGACCGAAAAAAGATGCCACTGTTGCCGTTGGCTTCTTGTTTAAAATCAACACTTAAATCAAAATTATCATAATGTGCTAAAGTTGAAAGATAGCCATAGGCTTTATCAGGCCCACTTTCACAGACTAAAAGGCCATCAGATACATACCAAAACTCTGTGCCATGAATTTGCCAACCGTCTAAATTTTTTCCATTAAAAAGACTGATTTTCTCTTGGGCCAAGGCACTGTTCACAAAGCCCATAAAAAGGAGCAGCAATAAAGGGTGTTTCATTTTCATTTAAATTCTATTTAGGTATGCGTATTTGCATTTATTGAACCCTAAAGCTAAGCATATTTTTTTAGAAAATATTCCCCTCGATCTAATAAGTAAAAGAGCTAACTGATTTTTAATATCTTCACCAAAAAAATTGCAGATGTTTAAAATAAGCTTCTACACCCTAATCCTCTGTGGGTTGTTTTCCAATTGGGGAAATGGTCAAATAAACCCCAACACCATAGACATCATTCGAGATTCCTATGGAGTGCCTCACATTTATGCCCAAACGGATGCTGCCTTAGCCTATGGTTTGGCTTGGGCCCATGCTGAAGATGATTTTAAAACCATTCAGTTGGGTTATTTAGCTGGCAATGCTTTGCTGTCTAAGCATTTAAAAAACAAAGGACTTCCTGCCGATTTCATCACACAGTTTATTGGCTCTGAGGAGTTAATTGAAAAAGACTATGAGAATAAAATTAGTCCCGCCTATAAAAAAGTAGTAGAAGGCTATGCGGCGGGCATGAATCAATTTGCCCTAAAGCACCCCGAGCAAGTTTTGGTGGCAGACCTATTCCCTATTACCCCCAAAAAAATGTTACGCTATGCCCAATTGCAACTTTTCATTTCAAGCCAAGGGGATCGGTGGGTTCAAAAAATCATAAACAACGAAGTAGAGCATAAACTTGCCGTAGAAACAGAACCTAAGGGATCTAATACCTTTGGGTTTAATAGTGCCAAAACAACCAATGGCAACACCTTTCTAGCGATCAATACGCATCAACCCCTAGATGGACCTGTTTCTTGGTATGAGGCACATTTAAATAGCGAAGAAGGCACCAATATTCTAGGCGCTCTATTTGCCGGAAGTCCCAACATTCTCATTGGCATAAATGAGTATTTAGCTTGGACACATACCGTTAATCAACCAGATAAAACAGATGTTTTTGCCTTAGAAATGCACCCGAAAAAAAAGTTGCACTATCGGATAGATGATCAGTATTATCCCCTTGAAGTTAAAAAAGCGCAACTGCAAGTTTCTATTTTGGGCATTCCACTCAAGATTAAGAAAAAATATTACCAAAGTCTTTATGGACCTACACTGAAAAACAAAAGCGGGTATTTTGCTGTCAACACGCCTAGCTTACATGAGGTAAGAGCTTTGGAGCAATGGTGGCGCATGAATAAAGCTACTTCTTTTAGTTCCTTTTATAGCGCCCTAAAAATGAAAGCTTTACCGGGCTACAATATTGGTTATGCAGACCGTAATGATACTATTTTTTATATTTCAAACGGACTTATTCCCAAACGCCAACCCGGTTATGATTGGGCCAATGTTGTGCCGGGAAACACCCAAAAAACCCTTTGGCAAGAAACCTATGACATTGAAGAATTGCCTCAAGTGCTACAGCCTAAAAGCGGCTATTTTTATAACGCCAACCACAGTCCGTTTTTATCAAGTGAGGGAGAAGATAATCCTGACCCCGCCCTTTTTTCCCAAAATATGGGCTTTGAAGATTATGACAACAATCGCTCAACAAGACTCAAACAGCTCATCGATTCTATTGAGAAGGTGAGTTATGCAGATTTTAAGCGGATAAAATATGATCATAGTTATCCCAAACCCTATCGTTTTAGCTGGATGAATATTGACATTCTAGATCAACTCGATGCAACCCAATATCCGGATATTAGTTCCTTGATCTTACGTCTTCAGAATTGGGACCGAAAAGCAGCCGCCTCCTCTCTTGGTGCGGGAACTTTTGCTGCACTCTATCAGCAACTTAAACCCATTTACGCTAAATTAACTGAGCCTAAAATTATTACTGAAACACTTATGGTGCAAGTACTTAGAAGCACTAGAGAACACTTTCTACGTCATTTTAGCACCTTAGAAGTATCCTTAGGTATGTTTCAGAAATTAGTCCGTGGATCTAAAGAGCTACCCATCTTTGGATTGCCTGATGTGATTACAGCCATGGCGGCAGTGCCACATCAAAATGGGACTACCAAAGTGGTGAGTGGAGAATCTTATATTGCTTTAGTTGAATTTGACAAGGGAACACCAAAAATTGAAACTGTTATTTCATATGGTAGTTCAGATCATCCAGATTCGCCGCATTTTGATGATCAAATGGAGCTCTATGCGGCTTTTAAAACCAAACCCATGACCCTAAACAAAGAAGAAGTATATAGTCAGGCCAAACGGATTTATCATCCCCAATAGACCAAACTAGTGAGGTTTTAATACTGAATCGTAAAGTGCTTCGTATTGAGGAATGATGTTAGCAAGATCAAATTGCTCCGCTTGTAAAAAGGCTTGTTCTTTAAATTGCTGGTGAAGTGCTTCGTTGGAAAGTAATTTGATAGCTTGTTCGGCCATGTTGTCCACAGCTCCAACCGGACAGAGAAAACCGGAATAATTTTGGGCGTTTACTTCTGCCAATCCCCCAACATTTGAAGAAATTACTGGCACTTTATGTGCCAAAGCTTCTAAGGCAGCCAATCCAAAGCTCTCTTGTTCTGAGGGCAACAGAAAGAGATCAGAATAACATAAAATCTTATCTATTTCACTGCTTTTACCTAAAAACATAACATTAGATTCTAACTTCTTTTCTTGGCAGTAGCGTTGGGCAAGAGCTTTTTCAGGGCCCTCTCCGACCATCATTAGTTTAGCCGGAATTTGGTCTTTTATTTGTTCAAAAACAGCCAGCACATCTAGAATCCGTTTCAAGGGTCTGAAATTACTAATGTGGGTAATTATTTTTTCTTCTTTTTTAGCCAAAAGAGAGCGTTTACAAGGCAACTCTTTTTGCTTCAATTTTTGTATGTCAATAAAATTGGGAATCACTTCAATTTCATTGTCAATTTCAAAAAGCCTCATCGTATCCTCTTTTAAACTTTGGGAAACGGCTGTCACTCGATCAGAATGATTGATACTAAATGTTACTGCTTTTTTATAAAATGGATGTCTCCCTACAAGCGTAATGTCGGTGCCGTGTAGGGTGGTGACTATGGGAAGATAGATGCCTTGATCGGCCAACATTTTTTTGGTCATATAGGCTGCATAAGCATGGGGAATGGCATAATGCACATGGAGCACTTCGATATTGTATTCGGTCACGACCTCAACCAAACGACTGGAAAGAGCCAATTCATAGGGTTGATATTTAAAAAGTGGGTAGTCTGGAACATGCACCTCATGGTAAAATAAATTAGGGCTTAAGGCTTCTAAACGAACAGGTTGTTTATAGGTGACAAAATGAATTTGGTGTCCCTTTTTAGAGAGTGCAATACCAAGTTCTGTGGCCACAACTCCGCTGCCACCAAAAGTGGGATAACAAACAATAGCAATTTTCAAAAAAATACGTTTTTATTCTACCAAGGCAGCATAAACCAATTGCCTCATGCGTGTTCTAATGTTGTGTTTTCCCAACAACTTATTTTCCATGGTAGGATAGGTTCTATTCGACAAAAATACAATAACCATTTCATTTTCGGGGTCTGCCCAGGCATAAGTTCCCGTAAAACCAAAATGGCCAAAACTAGAAGAAGATGCTTCTCCTTCACAATGGTTTGTTGCCTCTAAAACTTCTGGTTTATCAAACCCTACTCCTCGTCTATTCATTTTATCGCAATAGTAGCAGATATTGAATTGATCAATAACACGGCTTGACAGTATTTTTTTACCGTTGTAATAGCCCCCTTGTAAGTAGAGTTGCATCACTACAGCAACATCATAGGCCGTTCCAAACAAACCAGCATGGCCTCCTACTCCTCCTTGCATAGCCGCTCCCATATCATGCACATATCCTTGCAACCTACGTTGTCTAAAATAGGTGTCATTTTCGCTGGGTGTTATGAGTGAATCAGCAAACTTTAGATGTGGTTTATAGGTTAAACGAGTTAGTTCTAAAGGGTTCAGCAACAGCTCCTCCACCAGGGTTTCCAATCCTTTTTGCTCTTTTCGTTCAAAATAGGTTTTTAAAAGATAATAAGGCAAATCAGAATAGACATAATGAAGGGAGTCCAACATGGGGCTGTCTTTAATCGCTTGGAGGATCTGTAGATCATAATCAGATTTTAAATATAAATTTTTGGCTACTGGAATAGCAAAATCTGAACTGGATTGTTCCCTATAAAAATCAGGATGAGGCTGCTCTTTTTGTGTTAGGGTTTCTTCATAAAAAGGAATCCAAGGCGTTAGACGGGCATAATGACTCAACATTTCCTTTAGGGTGAGCGTGGCTTTATTAGTGTCTTTCCACTCGGGTATTAAATCTGCCACGGTGGAGTTGAGCGAAAGCTCCCTCCGTGTCACAGCGTCTATCACAACTGGAAGGGTACCTAAAATTTTGGTCAATGAAGCTAAATCAAAAAGGTGATGATTGGCTAGTTTTCTTTGTTGTTCATAGGTATGATATCCAAAACTTTTATGATAGACAATTTGCCCCTTACGTGCAACCAACATTTGCACTCCTGGTGTCATCATAGAATCAATGGCTGTTTGAGCCAAGGTGTCTAGTGCTTTAAGTTTAGTGGGGTCTAAGCCCATTTGAGCTGGTGTGGCATAACCCAATTTTTGTAGCGAGGGCAACGATAAACCAGTCCCTACAGGATAGTTCATTCCAGCGCTAATGGGGAGTTTACCTGAAGTGCCTCTCGCACCAAACAGAACAGCTGCACTCAGTTGCTGGGCTATGTCACTATTTTGATAACTCCATAAAATCGCATCAAGCCCCTCAATATTCTCCAATTGTTGCAGGGCATAAGGGCGTACAAAAGCATTTAAAATAATAGTTTTGTGAGGGGCTAAAATTTCTAATATCGCCAATTCTTCAGCACTAAAATTGGATGCCTTCCAAGGGGTTTCATCAGACCGGTGAAAACTTACTAAGAGGGTGTCATAAGGTGCTGTCTTAATCAAAGCATTTTGTGAAGTGACACCCTCTAAAAGGGGTACTTGGGCATATTTATTAATAGAATGATGCAGCGCCACTCCTGAATCGTCACCCAAGGGTAGATGTGCTAGAGACGTCTTGGACTTAAAAGGAAGAACTTGCTTTTTATTTTCCACCAAGGTAATGGCTTGAGCAAGAGCTTGGCTATACAATAAGGTGTCTTGGGGTGTATTTAGATCGCTATACAAACCTTCTGTCTCAATGGGTTTATAGTGCTGTAAACCCCCTTTATATTTGGCTTTTAGGATTTTTTTGACCGAATGGGCCAAGCGTTCTTCTGTAACAATACCCTCTAGATAAGCCTTTTCTATGGCTGCAATTCCCTTAGGAATATTATTGGAGATGAGTAACAGATCGTGTCCTGCCAAAAAGGCCATCAAATCAACACTTTCTGAAGCGGCAAAATCGGCCACCCCTTTCATATTGAGCGCATCGGTCACTACTAATCCCTTAAACCCCAATGCTCCTTTTAGTTTTTGTTGAATCAAAGGAGCTGAAAGAGAGGTTGGCAATCCATTTGGTGACCAGGGAGGCACATTCAAATGGGCCACCATAACAGAAGACAAGCCGTGTTGGATGAGGGTTCTGTAGGGCAACAAAGACACACGATCCAATTCTTCTGGTGACATGGAGACCGTGGGTAAGGTTTTATGAGAATCCTGAGCAGTATCACCATGACCTGGAAAATGCTTACCAGAAGTGAGTATGCCCGCTTGATGGTGACCCTGCATCAATGCTAATGCTTGAGCACTTACGCGCTCGGGGTTTTCACCAAAAGAGCGATTCCCAATGATGGGATTATCAGGATTGGTATTGACATCCAAAACCGGACTGAAACTCATATGTACACCCAATCGCTTTTCTTGTGCCCCCATTCGTTGTCCAATTTTTCTGATGAGTGAGCTATCTTGCACGGCGCCAAGGGTCATTTGCCAAGGAAAACGAGCAACAGAATCGAGTCGCATTGAAGGACCCCATTCGGCATCCATTGCTACCAATAGCGGTATTTTGGAAGCTTTTTGAAAAGCGTTAAGCCATTGGGTTTGTTTTACGGGGCCTCCAAGTGAAAAAATGACACCACCAATATGGTTTTCTTCAATAAGCTGTAAGGTTTCAGCAAAATGTGCACTGTCTTTCTTACTAAAGACCATAGGCATAAACAACTGCCCTATTTTTTGTTTCAGGCTTAATTGTCCATAGGTTGTTTCAACCCATTGTGCTTGTGCCTCTTGTTGGTCTTTTTGAACAAGTAGTGGGTCGGGTTGTGCATAAAGTTGCCCAATTACAAGAACGGCAAAAAAGATTTTTTTCATTTATAAAAAACGATTGTGCCAACTCAAACTAGCTGGGGTTTCCCAAGCTGATTCAAAGGCTTCCTTGGTTTCTACAAGATTGTTAAACACCACAGTTGAAGCCGTGATACTACCTTCCTTAGCCTTAGTTTTAAATTCAGCTAAGGAGAGTTGTTCAATTTTGTTTGCTCTTTTATAAGTGACAAGGGTTCTGTCAAACAACCGCACTTGAAATTCCTGCTCTAGATGTTTTAAGAAATGAACAGAAGCATCTATGGAACAGCCACTAGCAGCGGCTCTATTTTCATTTAGCGCAAGGATAAGAAAGGCATTGTAGGGCAGCAAACAACTAGCCTCAAGGGTTTGCTGATGGGCTGTCCACTGTGCTAAAAAAGCTTTCAATTGCTCCTGAATTTGAGTAGCCTCTTGGTCGGTGAGCGTGCGGTTGATTCCATAAACCCACAAACGGGCGTCGGACGGAAGTTGATCAAAGGGCACGTACATACCTATAAATTTTCAGCTTGTGCAATAAGTTCTGCAATATCCATTACGGCTACCTCCCCTTCCTTTTGGTTGTTTTTAATGCCATCTCGCATCATGGTTTTACAAAAGGGACAGCCGGTGGCTATAAGAGTGGGTTGGGTGTCTAAAGCTTCTTTGGTGCGCAGCAGATTGATTTCGGTTTGTCCTTGCTCCGCTTCTTTAAACATTTGTGCCCCGCCAGCACCACAACACAAGCCTTTGGCTTTGCAGCTTTTCATCTCGGTAAGTGCAACTTCTAGGTTTTTCAAGACCCTTCTAGGAGCTTCATAAACTTGATTGGCACGCCCCAAATAGCAGGGGTCGTGATAGGTGATGCGTTTTCCTTTAAATGTTTTTCCATGCACGATAAGCTTACCGCTGTCTACTAAATGCGTTAAAAACTGACTGTGATGGTACACCTCATAACGCCCCCCCAAGGCTGGATATTCATTTTTAAGGGTATTGAAACAATGCGGGCAAGTGGTCACAATTTTAGTGACCCCATAATGATTGAGACGTTCAATATTTTGAAGAGCTTGGGCTTGAAACAACATTTCGTTTCCGGCCCGTTTAGCCGGATCCCCACTGCAGCTTTCTTCATTTCCTAAAACGGCAAAGGAGGTTTGCGTATGCCATAAAATTTTGGCAAAGGCTTTGGTGACACTTTGAGCGGCATCATCAAAACTTCCGGCACACCCCACCCAAAAAACTACTTCGGGAGTTTCGCCACGAGCATGGTAGGCAGCTAGCGTTTCAATCTTTAAAGTTGACATGTGTTATTGAGGTTCTTTTCCGTCATCAAAAACTTCGATGGTCATCTCTTTTTCAACCAGGTCAGTAAACTTGCCGTTATAGCGCGTGGCACGCACCAAATGGTTGTCAATCCAATGGTAGTTACCTCCACGCGGTTTTCCCATCAACAGGCTGTGGTATTTAAATCCATTTGTTTTTAGCCACTTTTCTGTCACCTCTCTGTGGGATTCAACTCGTGAGGTAAAAAAACATATCAAATGTCCTTCTTCATACCACTTGTTGAGCGTTTCCAAAGCATCAGGGTAGACTTTTGCTGTAGCCATTCGCTCTGGTTCTTCATTGGGGATGTCGTCGCAAATAGTCCCATCAATGTCTATCAAATAATTTTTGATTCCCTCGGGAAGTACTGGACTCACTACTTCTCCTTTTTCTACTTTTCGATGTAAATAATTTTCTGCTTCTTCTCGTTGCATACTGTTCAATTGTTTATTAATTCCTGACTCCAGAGAAGTCGATCTTGTTGTGAGTAAGGCCAAGGGGCGCCGTTATTTTCTATATTGCTCATCATTACATTCAATTCTGCTGGAGCAGCGGTTTGTTCCATAACCAAATATTTTCGCATTTCCATGATAATAGACAAAGGGTCTATGGCTATGGGACAGGCTTCTACACAGGCATTGCATGAGGTGCACGCCCAGAGCTCTTCTCGGCTAATATAGCCATCTAACAAGGTTTTTTCGTTTGCTTGCGTGTTTCCTTTTGGCTTAGCTATTTGTTCAGCACGATCTCGGGTGTCCATCATGATTTTTCTGGGGGACAGTTTTTTGCCGCTTAAGTTGGCTGGGCAAACGGCTGTACATCGACCACATTCGGTACAACTGTAGGCATTCATCAATTGAACCCAATTTAAATCGGTTACATCTTGAGCGCCAAATCTATCAGGAATATCAGTAGATTGGCTTTCTTCAACAGGCAAATTTAACATCATTTTGACCTCGGAGGTAATGGATGCATCTACCTCAAATTGACCATAGGGTTTTAAATTGGCATAAAACACATTGGGAAAAGCCAAAAGGATATGTAAGTGTTTAGAATAGTAGAGATAATTAAGGAAGAACAAAATTTCTAGGATATGGAGCCACCAAAAGCTGCGCTCCAATATAACCAAAGTGGCTACCTCCTGTTGTGCAAAGAGGGGGGTTAAAAATTGAGAAATGGGAAAAGCACCTGCCTTAGTGTAGTGAGGATGCCCTTGAGCTTGTAAAAGGCTATCGGTGGCATTCATGCTCAAAAACAAAAGCATGAGGACAATCTCAAAATAGAGAATATAATCGGCATCTTTTTTGGGCCATCCTTTCATTTCGGGTTTCCAAAAACGTTGCAAGCGCATCCCATTGCGTCGAATCCAAAACAAAATGGCTGTTACCAATACCCCAAGGGCTAAAAATTCGAAACTACCCAATAAAATTGCATAGCTAGCACCTAAGTAGGGTGCAAATAGTCGATGTGTGCCTAACAGGCCATCGAGGATAATTTCCAACAGCTCCACATTAATTAAGATAAAACCAAGATAGATCACAATGTGTAAGATTCCAGCTACTGGCTTAGTCACCATTTTGGATTGACCCAAAGCCAAACGAAACACCATTTTCCATCGCTTTTTTGGTTGGTCATTTCGTTTAATTGGGCGGCCAGATTTAATGCTTTTTTGAAGCTGTTTCATGTTGCGAACAAAAAAACCAAGCGCGGTGAGCAAAGCAAGCAGGAACAAAACTTGAGGAAGCATCACCATAAAATTTTATTGTTTGGCGGGCGTTTCTTTACGTCCAAAAAGGGAAAAATGGACATAGCGTTTTGGATGTGCTTTCAAATCGTCTAGCAATGCCTCAAGAGCCTTTGTTGAGGCGTTGAGTTGACGATATAGTGAATCGTTTTGAATCAATTGACCTAGGGTCCCTTCTCCTTCTGCAACGGGTTGCGCGATGGTGTTGAGGTTAGCCACTAGGGTTTCCATTTCTTTGACAGTAGTGCCCCAGCGAATTGAAGCCAACGAGTCTGTTATTTGCTCAAGGTTATCGGTTGTTTGGGCTACGTTTTCAAGAGTGTTGGTTAACCTAGCTTGATTTTGATCTAAAAGTACCACCATTCTAGAGGAAATTGCATTTACACTTTCCAAGGTGGTGGTTAAATTTTTGAGCAAATTTTTAAGGTTATTTTGAGTTTCGTAGTTCATCACATTGCTCACCCCAGCAAAAAGAGAATCGGCACTGGTGAGCATGTTTTCTATTTTGTTTTGCAAGGGGGCAATTTGTCTGTTGATCAATTCCGTTAATCCTGGTTTAATTTTAGCGGGCAATTGATCGCCCTCTGAGGCTAAATCGCCAGCTGTCGCAGGCACAATGGAAATGGCTTTGCCACCAATGAGTCCCGATTCGTAGAGAAGGGCCTCGCTTTGCTTGGAGATTTGAATGTCTTCTCGCACCGAAAAATCTACCCGAACACCAGAAAAATCAGGAAGGATATCAATTTTTGTAACCCTACCTACATCCATTCCATTTATGGTAACCTTGGCCCCCATGACCAGTCCCTCTACGTCTTCATAGATTACATAAAGATCTTTTTTGTTATCAAAAAGAGAGGCTCCCTTGAGATATCGAAATCCAACAACAAAGGCAAGAGCACCTACAAGAACAAGAATGGCCGTTTTAATTTCCCGAGAAAGAGTCAAAATTTTCTTTTTTTGGTTGCTTTACAAAGCTACAACTAATTTCTAAGACAAAAAGGATCGTCTTTAAGGCAAAACGGTTTTAATATCCACTTTTTTTCCATCCTTAAAAGCCACTATAAATGCGCCTTTATAGCCTTTTTGACGGGCTTCTGTTTGTAACTTTTTAGCAGCGTCATAGCTGGGTGATCTACTGTAAAAATAGCGGTAGATGTTACCTTCTTTGAGTCTTTCCACCGATTTTAACCCCTTAAAGTTATAAGATCGAGGAGCTATTGCTTTATTGCTGGCTGCAATTTGAACAGAAAAATAGACATCCTCTAGCTGCTTTTGAACAACTGGATTCTCTGGCTGTTTAGGACTTACAAGTTCAATGGGGTTTTCTATCGCAACGCTGTTGCTTAGTTCCTTTTTATAATTAAGAATGGCCTTTGCTATGGCTTGGGCAATTTCCTGTTGTCCTTTGTTAGAATTTAAATAGGATCCCTCTGTGGGATTGGTCAAAAATCCTGTTTCCACCAAAACACTGGGCATATAAGTATATTTCAACACCACAAAACCGGCTTGTTTTACGGTTCTGTCCTTACGTGCCAAATTGCGCACAAAACTTCTTTGAATGGTGTTGGCGGCCACTATGCTTTGATCCAAATAGGTTTCTTGCATCAAGAGGAGACTAATGACAGACTCTGGGTTATTGGGATCAAAGCCATCGTATTTTTGTTCGTAGTTTTCTTCTAAAAAGATTACGGAGTTTTCTTTTTGAGCCACTTGAAAATTGCGTTCATTGGCATGCAAACCCAACACAAAAGTACCAGCACCATAGACCGTTGATTTGGTAAACGCATCGCAGTGAATGGAAATAAATAAATCGGCATCGGCTTTGTTGGCAATGTTGGCTCGTTCAATTAAATCGACAAACACATCCGATTTACGGGTATAAATTACCTTAACACCTTGATCTTTTGCCAATGAGGCGCCCACTTTTAGGGCTATGTTTAGGGCTATCCTTTTTTCGAAATAACCATTTCCTCTATTGCCCGTATCTTTTCCTCCGTGTCCGGCATCTAGCACCACCAAAAAGGGTTTTTCTTGGCTGTAGATAGAGGCTTGTGGAGCAAACAGCAACAAACTTAAGAGAATTGTTAAAAATAGGGGGAGAGAAGTGAACTTTGCCAACTGTAAACGCGCTATTAAAGAACAATATGCGTTAAAATCTATTTTCATCCTCAAAATTATGATTAATTTTGGCCGTGGGTAAACTATTAGTCACAAATTTAGGCCTAAACATCTTGCAGTCAAAATCGTTTCGTAATATATTTTACAGTTTCCTGTTGCTTCCCCTTGGCCTTTGTGCTCAAAACGAAGTGAAAGATAGTCTTGCGCAAGACAGTCTCGCCACTGGCAACAAAGAACCTCTGCTGCTGGAAAAAGTAAAGTATAAAGCTGCTGATTATGTTCGCATTAACAGAAAAGAAAACAAGCTCTATCTCTATGATCAAGCAGAGCTTTATTACCAAGACATTCAACTCAAAGCCGGTATCATTGTTTTAGATTATAAAACCAATGAAGTTTATGCCGGAAGAATTGCTAAAGATTCCACTGGCATACTCTCTCAAACGCCCTTTTTTAACCAAGGAGGAAACGAGGTGAATCCAGATTCAATACGGTTTAATTTTGACACTCAAAAAGCATTGATTTGGAATTCTAAATCGGGTCAAAATGGCATGGATATTTTTGCACGTTTAACCAAAAAGGAAAATGACTCGGTCTATTATATAAAAGATGCTCGGGTTACAACAGCTGGAAAATTAATTGGAGACGAACAAGAAGGAATTGATTATTATTTTAAAGTTCGAAAAGGAAAAATTATTCCCGGGGGCAAAATAATTACGGGGTTTACCAATATGTTTATTGCCGATATTCCCACTCCGGTGGCGCTACCATTTGCCTATTTCCCTTCCACTAAAGCCAAGCCTAATGGTCAATCGGGATTTATTTTTCCATCCTTTGGTGAGAGTAATGTTAGAGGCTACTACATTCAAAATGGGGGCTATTATATCAGCCTATCAGATTATTTTGATTTTAGACTCACAGGAGACTACTACACCAATGGTAGTTATGGTTTTCAGGGCAATAGTCAATATTATAAACGCTATAAATTTAGAGGAAACTTTAGTGTGCGCTATGAAAACTTAATTCAAGAAGAGCGCGGATTGCCTGGCTATGGAAAATCAACTGTGTTCAATGTGCGATGGTCACACAGCAAAGACACCAAATCTAGTCCTAATTCTAATTTTTCTGCTTCTGTTAATTTTGGAAGTAGTGACTACTATCAACGCTCAATCAACCAACTCAATGCAGCCAATTTTTTAAACAACAATTTAAGTTCTTCTATCTCCTATCAAAAAACCTTTCCCGAATATCCACGCGTAAATGTGTCGCTCACCACAGCTATGTCTCAAAATTCAAAATCTAAGCAGGTCAATTTAACCCTGCCCACTCTGCAGGCTAATATGGAGCGTATTTTCCCGTTTGCCCCCAAAAACGGACCTAAAAAAGGCATCATTCAGAACATCAATTTTCAATATACCGCCCGAGCCGAAAACCGGATCATCACAACAGAAGAAAACCTATTTGGCCCTCAAATGTTTGAAAACGCCAATAGTGGAATGCAACACACCATTCCCGTTAGCACCAATTTTAAGGTCTTAAAGTACATTAGTATTTCAGCCAATGGAAATTATAGCGAAGTTTGGACACCTCGTACCGTTCGCTTTCAAGATTACAATCCCGAAACAGGTGTGGCAGCAAAGGATACCATTAGCGGATTTGCAGCCTTTAGACAATATAATTATGGCCTTTCAGCGGGTTTTACCCTCTATGGTACAGTAAACTTCAAGGAAGATAAAAAGATTCAATCCATCCGACATACTTTTCGCCCATCTGTTTCCTATAGCACTCGTCCGAGTTTTGAACAATATTATGACACCTATACCATAGATGCTGAGGGCCATACTGCAGAATATACTCGTTTTCAAGGCAGTTTATTTGGCACCCCCTCAAAAGCATATTCGAACAGCATGGGAATTTCCATTGGAAACAATTTTGAAGCCAAGGTAAAAAGTAAAGACTCCACAGCTAAAGAGTTAAAAAAAGTGGTATTACTCAACAACCTCAATATTTCAACTTCTCACAACTTTGCTGCAGACTCACTCAGATGGAGTCCCGTTCGAATGGGAACTGGTCTGAATTTGCTTAAAAACAAACTCAGTATGAATATTGCAGGTACCTTTGATCCTTATACCCTAAACGAAAACAAGGTGCGCATTAGTAAATATCACATCGCCAATGGGGGTGGTCTGCTGCGTATCACCAGTGGAAATATGACCCTAAATTATTCTTTTTCCAGTTCTGATTTTGAACGAGAGGACAATGAACGTGTGGTTGAAGAAACCACCGCCGGAGGAGGGCGTGACGATGATCTTTTTGGGCAGGCTACAAATTTTTCTGATCAACGGATGATGAATACTCAAGAACCCAGCGAAACGGCCACTTACCCAAGTTATCGCACCAAGATCCCTTGGGATTTAAAACTTGCCTATTCTCTCACTTACAACAATTCTAGAGGACAAAATGATTTTTCTAATAACTCACTCATGTTTTCGGGCAACGTTGAATTAACCCCCAAATGGAAAATAGGTGCTTCATCGGGATATGATTTTAAGGGAAAAGGCTTTACCTATACACAGTTGCGATTTGATCGGGATTTAAAAAGTTGGCTGCTCAATTTTAGTTGGGTACCCTTTAGTGATCGAGCGTCATGGAATTTCTTTATAGGAATAAAATCAGATCTATTGAGTGATATTAAATATGAAAAACAAAGAGAACCCGATCGCAATCGATAATAAGACGTTTTAAATATGGCAAAAACAATCATCACAACACCTCATGCTCCTGCCCCTATTGGGCCCTACAGTCAAGCTATAAAAAGTGGAAACACCCTATATGTTTCGGGTCAAATTGGCTTTGAACCCCAAACCATGACCTGGGTTGGAGAAAGTATTGAAAAGGAAACCCAACGGGTGATGCACAACCTAGAAGCCATCTTGAAAGCTGCTAATATGACTTTTGAACAAGTGGTAAAAACAAGCATTTTTCTAGACGATATGGCCCATTTTGAAAAAGTGAATGCTGTTTATGGCGGCTATTTTAAGGAAGCCTCTGCTCCTGCACGCGAAACCGTAGCGGTGAAAACCCTTCCCAAAGGAGTGCGAGTAGAAATTTCACTAATTGCTGTGGACTGATTTAAAAAAGGTTTTCAGCTTTTTCTTTGTGATATTTAACTAATTCATCAATGGGTCGACGCACTATTTTGCCTAAATGCAAATCATTTTTCTGAAAAGAAAGTTTGATTTCATCTTCTAAAAAGTGGGCAATAGAACCTATAAAATGAATTGGCACCTGATGCGCGTCTTCAAACTGTAAAATTTGATGATTGATAAACCGCTGCAAGCCATTGGCAATGATATCCTGAAATACAGAATTGGTCTTATTTTCAATTAAAAACTTGCTGAACGTGGCCAAATAGGTATTTGGATTTTCGCGCCGATAAATATTCTCCTTAATGGTATCGGGATCTAAAGCATATTCTTTTTCAAATTTAGCCGCCATATCGGGCGACATGGTTTTGAAATAATAACTTCTAATGAGTTGCTTTCCAAAAAAGTTTCCACTGGCCTCATCCATTAAAACATATCCCAAAGAGGTAACCCGCTGTTCTATGTTTTCACCGTCGTAATAGGAGCAATTTGAGCCTGTTCCTAAAATACAAACAATGGCTGGTTCTCCAATTGTGACAGAGGCATAAACAGCCGCATAGGTATCTTCTTTAATGATGAATTTGGCTTTGGTGAAAATTTCCCTAAAAACCATTTCTATGCGTTTCTGAGGTGAGGCAATACCACAGCCTGCTCCGTAAAAATAGAGGTGGGTAACTTCTTCACGATTTTGATATAACTCAAAATTATTAATAATACGCTCTGTCAAGATGGCACTTGAGAGCACTTGAGGGTTGAGGCCTAGGGTTTGTGTTGCAAATAAAACATCTCCCGATGGATTCATAGCAATCCAGTCGGTTTTAGTAGAACCGCTATCAACAACCAATATCATATCCTAATGTGTTTAAAGCGAGTGAACGTGCTTGGCAAGATCGAGCAGCTTGTTTGAATAGCCACATTCATTATCATACCAAGAG
>CAYLUQ010000004.1:0-78379 GCA_964386915.1 uncultured Flavobacteriaceae bacterium
GCCCCTTTTGCGGGTGCAAATATAACACCCTTTTTTATTCGAACAATTTATTTTTAAAAAAAGATTTTTATTCGAAGAAATTCCAAATGAGTCCAACCCGAATACTGAAATCTCTATAGGGGGTAAAAGGGGCGGCGTAGTAGTCGTAGAGGCTGTCTTCAAAGAGAAGGTGCTCAACTCTTTCGTTGATATTTTCAATCTTTAAAAAGATGCGTGTGGTTTGCACTTTGGCATTGGCAAAAAAGTCAACAACTGGAAATTCTCCGATTTTGGTGTTGTTTTGGGTCACAAATTCGGCTAAAAGGGGGTTGTATTGATCGGCATAAAAATCTGTAAAAAATTTAAACGTAGCTCCCGTTTGGAGGTAGAGTGCTTTTTTAAACACAAAACTGGAGATCATGATGGTGCTTCTGATATTCCATTCGGGAACGTTCAATATAAGTGGCTCAACTCCCAGAATAGCATCTGGGTCTTCTTCTTGTATTACTTTTTGATATTGTGCCGTGTTGATGAAAGACCACTTGCCAAAATCGAGGTGCTGAAAAAATCGGACCTTATAGTAGTCTATGGGATAGAGGGCCTGAGCAGGTTCGTTGACAAATTCTTCATTAAGCCTTCTGAGAAGGGTGGTGTTTTTAAAGTAGGCATAGTTGTCTAGATGCGTCCATTCGCCTTGCAGTTGGCCCCACTTAGCATGACCCAAGGCGGCTGAAAAGGTAGAAAATTCTTGATTTTTGGGCGTGTCTTGATTGTACCAATTGAAAGTTTTATAGTCACTTTGATGGAGCAAAAAATTAAAATTAAGCGGCATTGAACGATATTGATATTGCCCTTTAACACTAAATTTTCCAATATGCTGTTGTAGTCCAACGGCATATGCGTTATCGGCAAACTGTTCTTTCAAAGATTGTGTTGCCTTGGCATTGAGTTCAAATCCCCCTATTTGCTTTTGCCAATCTACACTTGCCAAGAGTTGAGAGGCGTCAATTCCGGTTGCAAGTTCTAGCTCAGGTTCATAGTCGTTGGGGTTGACTGCATATTGCCAGATGTAATGCTGTACGTTTAGCTTTAAGCTACCTGTTAGTTTGTTTTTGAAATGAGCAAAAAAGTTATTCTCAAGGGTACTTAAAGACATCCCGTCGTCAATTCCATTAGAGGTGTAGGCCTCTTGAAAATAGTTTGAAATTTGATCTTGAATAAAATTGTATTCTTTTTTTTCATAGGAAATGAAGTGCCCTACTTGCAATTGAAATTGCAAAGTATCTTGTGCCTTAGGCAACATTTGATAGCGTTGTTCTACAAAATAGCGTTTGCCAGACAGGGTGTTTTCTCCTCTAATATTAGTTCCTAAACGGTTGCGGTCTAAAAACCCATCATAAAAGAGATATATGATATCGCCATTTTCATCTACCTTGGCTTCTCCCTTTTCATCTACATCGGCATAATTAGGTGCATTTTCAAAAAAATAGACCGAGTCATTATTCAATCCTCCATTCACTCTGTTTGATAATTTTTGTGTGGCTTGATGCATCCTCAAACGATAGCGTTTATTGTAGGTTTCGTAGTGGGTGCTTATTCTGAATTGAGAGGCGGCACTTCTCGAAGAGACATAGTGTCCGAGGGAACGAAAACCTCGATAACCTACATATATGTTGAACCGAGGAGAGGTGTTAATGGCCAATTGACTATCTAAATGCTGCCCTTGGTCAAAAGTGGATTTAAAAAACAAATCGGTGAAAGGGGATGGAACATTATAATAAGGAATGTCTTCTTTTTCAAAATAGCCAAAGTGTTTTCCTCTAGCTCCCATTTGAGGGCCTAGGGGTTGGCTTTGAAAATCATAGCCTAATCGATTATAGGTTTCTCCCATGTTGGGAAAAGAAAGCAATTCAAAATTATCGCGTCTTAAAAAATTAAACGTATAATCATCATAAATGGTTAAAGTGGTATCAACCGAATGCCAAACATCATCTAAAAAACTATACTTATAATCTGAAATGGTCATAGAATCCATCGGTTTGATGGGTGGAATTTTTCTCACTTTACGAACACGCTTCTTCTTTTTATTTGGAGTAGCCAAACTATCTATCGAAACAATAAGGCTATCTTTTACGGCAAGGTCTTCTTTTATGAGTGTATCGCGTATTACACGATTTTCATTGAGTAGATCCGTCACAATAAGAGTGTCTTTAATAGCCTTTTCAAGAGGTATCAAAGGGATAGTATCTTTCTCTTGTGGGGGAATTTCTTGGGCCCATAGGCTTAGAGAAAATAAAAAGATAAAATGATACTGAAATCGCAAGTTGTAGGATTTAATAACTTTTTGCGAAGTTATGATAATTGTGAGTAATTTGTAGGAGCCTGGACAAAAGAAAAGAGGAAGTGAACTAAATATGCTGCAAGCTCAAAAAACAGAAGGACTAGAAGCCGGCACTGATGAAGCCGGAAGGGGATGCTTGGCTGGACCTGTTACCGCTGCAGCTGTCATTTTACCACTCGGTTTTAAACACCCTGCCCTCAACGATTCTAAAAAACTAACGGCAGCCAAACGCCAAAGTTTACGAATTGAAATTGAAGCTCAAGCGCTTAGTTATGCTGTGGCTCACGTTTTTCCAAAGGAGATTGACAGCCTAAATATTTTGAATGCTGCTATCAAAGCCATGCATTTGGCTTTGGCACAGTTGCACCCCATTCCAGAACACATAGTGGTAGATGGCAATCGGTTTCATTCCTACAGAGACATTCCGTTTGACTGTATAGTGAAGGGAGATGGCAAATATCAAAACATTGCAGCCGCCTCAATTTTAGCCAAAACCTATCGAGATGACTATATGGCAAAACTTAGCCTTGAATTTCCAGCCTATCATTGGCAGGAAAACAAAGGCTATCCCACAACCAAACACCGAGAAGCCCTAAAACAATTTGGACCGAGCCCCCATCATCGAAAATCTTTTCAACTCCTTCCCAAACAATTGCAAATCCCTTTTTGATATCCCATAGAAAATCAATACATTGTAATTCAATTCACAACTTTTATGAATCCACCCAACTATCTTCACCATGGCCCCTTCCCAAACCGTTTTAGATTTATTTTTTAAAAGTCTTTCTTTTACCGAAAAAAAACTTCAAGAAAAAATTATTGAGGTCAGTTCAATTGAATCCTTAGCACCCAATGAATGGGTGATTAAACAAGGACAGTATATAAATTGGCTCGTTTTTGTTTTAAACGGCAATGTTCGGGTTTGGCAAGAGCATGAATTAAAAGAAATCTCCCTTTATTATGTCCGACCTTATCAAACCTGCGCCCTTTCTTTGGCCGCCACTTTAAGAGACTGTAAAAGTTCTGTTTTTGCTAAAACAACAGAGCCCACAGGGGTTTTAAGGATTCCTGTACGTCATATTGCGGCTAGCTTTTTTCAATTCAAATCATGGAATCGCTTTGCTTTAAACACGTTTATCAACAGTTATGAAACGCTTTTGGAAGACTATTCAACTCTTGCCTTTAAAACAATTCCAGAACGACTAATGGACTACCTCTACAATGAAGTTAAGGCACAAAATTCTACTGAATTACACTTAACACATCAAGCTTTAGCCAATGAAATTGGCACCTCTCGAGAAGTGGTTTCACGCACCCTTAAACAATTTGAAGATACCGGGTTAATAGAACGTTCTTTTAAAAAAATTAGGGTTGTGACCTAAGTTACAAATTTAAGGTAGGCCTACTTTCTACCTTTGTGGAAACCTAAAAACTCAAATCCTATGAAAACACCCCTTATTTTATTGAGTGCTTTTTTCACTCTTTTAATGATTTCACAATGCAAATCAGACCCAAAAAAAGAAAAGGTTGAAGAAGAAATGAAAATGGAAGAAATGACCGAAGAGACTATGCAGGAGCCAACAAAATCAGCAACCTTTGTTTTGGTCCATTCTACTTGGCTTGGCGCCTGGCAATGGGGACACGTTACTCCCATTTTAGAAAAAGCAGGAGCTAAGGTAATTGCCCCTGACCTACCCGGCCACGGAACAGACAAAACCGCTCCTAAAGACATCACAATGGACAACTATGTCAATACCCTTTTAGCCATTTTAGACCAACAAACAGAGCCGGTCATTTTGGTGGGACATAGTTTTAATGGCATCACGGTGAGTCGAGTAGCTGAATTGCGGCCAGATAAAGTTAAAAAACTAGTTTTTCTCACCGCTTTTTTGTTGCCCAATGGCGGTTCTTTCTTCAAAGCTGTTGAAGGAGTGGAAGGCTCTAAAGCAGTAGAAAACTTCTATCTCTCCGAGGACAAAACCTACGCCTTAGTGAAAGAAGAAGAGATTCAAAATGCCTTTGCTCACGATATTCCAAAAGAAACCTTTGCAGCTGCTGCACCTAATATTGTGCCTGAACCCGCTGCCCCATTGGCTTATGAACTCGAAATTACGGAAGCTAATTTTGGACGAATTCCTAAATATTATATTGAGTGTACCGAAGACCGGGCTATTCCCATTGAAGTACAAAGAGCCATGTATAAAGGACAAGTCATACAATCCTATTCAATTGCTTCCAGCCATACTCCCAATTTCTCACAACCTGAAAAATTGGCTTCTATTTTACTTCAAATAAAGGATCTCTAAAAATTTAAATCGCCACGTAAAGGTGCTCTGCAACGAGCACCTTTTTTTATGTCTATAATTCAGTTAATAATATTTTAAAACCTGCTTTCCTGATGAATTGATACTTTCATACTTTTGAATTCTATGAAGAAACTTTTGCTTTTAAGTATAGCACTCCTATTTATAGCGGCTTGTTCAGAAACCCAAAAAACCTATCAAGACCGTTTTGATTATATTCCACAACAAACTGTTTTGGTGGCTCAAATAAACGACTATAACATTGTTAAAAACACCTTTGGCAGTCAACCTCTTTTATCACAATTAACGCCACTTTTTAAAAATCTAGCTTCTCCCCTTCAGGCTTTATCATCCAGAATGGAAAACCGTCAGAGTTTGGTTTGCCTCACTCCTCAGGGAAAATCTAGCCTAGCTTTTTCTTTACTTTATGAGCGCCAAGCGCAAGACAGTCCGCCACCTCCATTTGAAAAAACCATTACCTATGATGGCCTAATAATTGGGGTTTACAATTTGGGCGAATACACCTTTTATGAAGCACAGTTAGGGCTTGTTACCTTTATTTCCGACTCCCAATTGGTTTTAGAAAATAGCATTCGGAATTTTAAAAACAAAGTGACTAGAATTGCCTCTTCAGATTTTTTTAGCCTCACCAAAATCTTAGACAACAATGCCCCCATGCAATTATTATTGCATGATGATGCACAATCTTTTTTTGCCAGTGTTTTCCCCAAAACACCCCTTTTTCCTTCGTTGAGCCGATCCTGGACTGCTTTTGATTTTAATACCCAACGAGACCCTTTTACACTAGATGGCGTTGCCTTTTTGAATGATTCTTTGGCGCAATCTATCAATTTCATCAAAGGGCTTTCCAGTCAAAAAATGTTAAGCCCCGAGGTGAGCCCTGCCCGAATAGATAGCTATTTTAGTTTAGCTCTGGAGGATATCCAAACCCTTGAAGACCATTTTAAAAATTACAGCAGATTACAAAATATTGCCTTACCCAAAATTGATCTTTCTTCCCTTAATACGGTAGATGAACTAGGCTGCATTAGTCTAAAAAAAAGCAACGCCGTTTTCCTACACCTCAAAAATACGGAGCTTATCAATAGTCCGCTGTTAAACCAAAACGAACCTCCCAAATCCTATCGGTCGGTTGACTATTATCCTGTAGCGCTCCCCGGTGATTTTGAAACCTTATTAACCCTATTTGGAAACACTCACACAATGCAATGGGGTGCCCTATTGGACGATTTCATTGTTTATGGTTCCTCAGAAGAAATGATGAAAACCTTGATCAGTGCCTATAAGGATGGGAGCGTTTTAGCCAACAACTTTGCTTTTAAAAATCTTTTAAATGCCCTTGCAGACCAAAGTCATTTTCTATGGCTTGGAAACACAACCCAATTGCAAGAACATTGGCAAACTGAAACAGAAAGTGAACAAGGTGAAATTTGGAAAAGTCTTTCCCTATCGCAATATCCTTGGTTGGCTTTGCAAGGAGTGGGAGAAAACGATTTTGTGCAAATCCGTTTTACTGCTCAAAAAGACAATCCCGAAATGACTAAGCATAGCGTTGCAAATCAATATTCATTTCAACTAGAGGCTCCTGTTTTAGGCGCTCCACAATGGATTAAAAACCACAGAACAAAAGGAATGGATTTGGTGGTGCAAGACCAACAAAATAAACTCTACTTGTTTTCAAATACGGGTACTTTATTTTGGAAAAAACAACTTTCTGGTGCCATTCTAGGCCCTATTCAACAAGTTGATTTATACAAAAACAGACGCCTTCAAATGGCTTTTAGAACCGAAAATCGCTTTCAAATTTTGGACCGCAATGGCAATCTGGTGCCTCCTTTTGATTTAAAAGTTGGAACTTCTGAAGTCCCCCTTTCCGTTTTTGATTATGATCGAAACCGAGACTATCGCTTTGTGCTAGCAGACGGTAGTCAATTGAAAATGCTGAACAACCGTGGAAATGAAGTGAAAGGATTTCAATTAAAAACACTCAACAAACCTTTAATGCACCCCCTTAAACACATCCGTATGGGGAATAAAGATTATCTCCTTCAGCAGTCGATAGATGGCACTGTGCGCATCTTAAACCGTCAGGGAAAAGTGCGTGTAAAACTGCAAGAAGAAGCCAACACCTCTCAGAATCCCATTTTTAATTACAGAAATACCTTTACCACTACAGATGCTGCGGGCAATCTATTGCAAATTGATCAAAAAGGAAATTTAGTTCGAACGCCTCTAGCACTGTCTCCTGGTCATCAAATTGATATGAGCACCAAAAGCTTGGTCACCCTATCCGATAACCTACTTACCATTAAGGGCATTCCCGTAACTCTTCCTTTTGGAAACTACACCCCTCCCAAACTGTTTTATTTAAATAACACGCTCTATGTGACAACCACCGATAAAGATGCCGAAAAAGTATATCTCTATTACAGTAACGGCCTAGCGGTGGATGGATTTCCTGTTTATGGCATTGGCCCTGCCGACCTCACCAATGCAGACGATGACAAAGCCTTAGAACTGGTCGTGCAAGTAGACACTAACGGCTTTATGATTTATCAAATCAATTAAAGCACTTCAGCGCAAAGTGCTTTTCAAAATTTTGCTGCAATATTTGTTTGACGGATTTGAGATCTAGGTCTTGATTTAGTTCTTTTTGCATGGAGGTAACTCCTTTTCCCACTATGCCGCAAGGAACAATGTGCTGAAAATAGCTCAGGTCTGTATTGACATTTAGTGCCAAGCCATGCATGGTAACCCAACGACTGGCACGCACCCCCATAGCACAAATTTTTCGGGCAAAGGGAGTGTTAACGTCTAACCAAACACCCGTTTCTCCTTCACTGCGCGCTCCTTGAAGACCATAGTGCGCCAGGGTATCGATAACGACTTGTTCTAATAAACGTAAATATTTATGAATATCGGTAAAGAAATTATCGAGATCAAAAATGGGATAGCCCACAATTTGACCAGGCCCATGAAACGTGATGTCACCCCCACGATTGGTTTTGTAGAAAGCTATTCCCTTTTGTTTTAGTTGCTGCTCGTTTACGAGTAAATTGGCAAAATTGCCATTTTTACCAAGAGTATAAACCGGAGGATGCTCAACAAAGAGCAAATAGTTGGGTGTAGGCTTATTGTCTGTTGTTGTTCGATTGGCGCTCTTTTGCGTGATGATTTGCTGAAACAATTTCTCTTGATAGTCCCAAGTAGCTTGATAGGCCTTTTGACCAAGATCAAGAACTTGAACTTTTTTGTTTTGTTGCTTCATGGCTAAATTCGATTGGGATTGTTTAAAATGATTAGAGCTGCTATCACACCGGGCACCCAACCGCAAAGGGTGAGCAGAAACACAATAATAACACTACCACAGCCTTTATCCAGAACGGCTAAAGGGGGTAAGATGATGGACAATATGACTCTAAAACAACCCATTGAATGAAGCCTTAAAAGTACAAAAATTATCGCTTTCAATTGGAATGAAAGAGCAGAAGGAAATCCAAAAACAAGGGGAAGAATTTTAGAATTGCACAAGAAGAAAAAACAGACTGTGTATCTTTGTCAAAATTTATACAATCTATGGCAACATTGTCTGAACAAGAACTGGTTCGCAGAACAAAATTAGAAGCGTTAAAAAAGCTTGGGATCAACCCCTATCCGGCAGCGCTTTTTCCAGTAGATTTTTTTGCCAACAGCCTCCCTGCTGCCTATCAGGAAGGTAAAAAAGTGATTTTAGCCGGAAGAATCATGTCGAGGAGAATTCAAGGAAAGGCAAGTTTTGCGGAATTGCTAGACCCAACCGGAAAAATACAACTCTATTTAAATCGAGATGAAATATGCCCCGGCGATGACAAATCTCTCTACAATGAGGTGTATAAAAAATTGCTAGACATAGGAGACATTATTGGAGTGGAAGGTGAATTGTTCACCACCCAGGTGGGCGAAATGTCTGTCAATGTGAAAAAGGTAACGGTTTTAAACAAATCACTTAAACCCCTGCCCTTGCCCAAAACCGATGCAGAGGGAAAAACCTATGACCAGTTTAATGATCCTGAGCTACGTTATAGACAGCGTTATGTTGATCTCATTGTTAACCCTAAGGTAAAAGACACCTTTATTAAACGCACTCAAATTACCAATGAAATAAGACGGTTTTTGACAGACAAAGGCTATTTGGAAGTGGAAACTCCCATTTTACAACCCATACCGGGAGGAGCAGCTGCTCGTCCATTTGTGACCCACCACAACGCCTTAAACATGCCGCTATATTTGCGCATTGCTAACGAATTGTATCTAAAACGTTTGATTGTGGGCGGCTTTGAAGGGGTCTTTGAATTTGCCAAAGATTTTCGAAACGAAGGTATGGACCGAACCCACAATCCCGAATTTACGGTGATGGAATTGTATGTGGCTTATAAAGATTATTTCTGGATGATGGAAACCACCGAAAACCTTCTGGAACAATTGGCCATGAGCACCCACCAAAAAACAGAGGTTAGCGTGGGTTCCCAAACAATAGATTTTAAAGCACCCTATCCTCGAGTGCCTATTTTGGAAGCCATCAAAACCCATACCGGCTATGATGTATCAGAGATGGACGAAAACGAATTGCGCGAAACAGCTAAAAAGTTAGGTCTAGAGGTTGACGACTCCATGGGGGAAGGTAAACTGATTGACGAAATTTTTGGTGAAAAATGCGAACACCACTATGTGCAACCCACCTTTATCATTGATTATCCAAAATCTATGAGCCCCCTCACAAAAGAACACCGTTCCAATCCAAAACTTACCGAACGCTTTGAATTGATGGTAAATGGAAAAGAGCTGGCCAATGCCTATTCGGAGTTAAATGATCCTTTGGATCAAAGAGAACGCTTTGAAGCTCAACTAGCCTTGAGCGAAAAAGGCGATGACGAAGCCATGTTTATTGACCAAGACTTTTTGCGGGCATTGGAATATGGAATGCCTCCAACATCCGGTATTGGCATTGGCATTGATCGTTTGGTGATGTTATTGACCAACAACAGTTCCATTCAAGAGGTGCTCTTTTTCCCGCAAATGAAACCCGAGCAAAAAGAAGTGGCGCTTAGTGAGGAAGAAAAACTGATCTTTGACCTACTCAAAAAAGAATCTCCTATTGCTTTATCCAATTTAAAAGAGCAAGCCGGCTTAAGCAATAAAAAATGGGACAAGAGCATAAAAGGGCTCACACAAAAGAAACTAGCCACGGTTTCCAAAACCGATGATCAACTTTTGGTGCAATTGTTAAAAAATACTTAAGGCTTAAACTCTTAGGACATCCTTATGTCTTAAGTATAAACACAAAAAATTTAAGTCTTATGAAAAATTACAAATTGTTCTTTTGTTTCCTCTTCCCTTTGGCACTTCTAGCCCAAAAAAGAGAAGGAACCTTTACACCCGAACAAAGAGCTACCCTTAAAGCCAAAGAACTTCGTTTGCAACTTGATCTTTCTGAAAAGCAAGAAAATGAAATTGCCAACTATTTAAAAGGAGCTTTAAAAAACAAACCTCCTAAACCCGTCAACCCAGAATTGCGCTCTCAAGAAGATCATTATGCGCATCGTTTAGCGCGTTTAGAGGAGCGACAAGAATTGCAAGAAAAAATGCAATCCGTTTTAACAGAGGCTCAATATGCTCAATGGAAAAAAGGGCATGCTCAAAGAGGCCCCAGAATGGGAAAAAGACACCACAGAATGGGAAAACGAATGCATGAAAAAGAAAAACACCGGCAGGAAAGACAAGGAAGACCATCTCCCCATAAACAAACTCCTTCTAAAAATGACAGCGGGTATTAAAAATTAAAAAGGGCGGCTTTACAAGCCGCCCTTTTTACTATAAAACATCAGATCAAGATTAAAAAACCTTAAACTCTGTTCTTCTGTTTTCGGAATGATTTTGTTCGCTACAGTCAACGCCATTGCTACAGTTGTTAAGCAATCTAGTTTCTCCATAGCCTACTGCAATGAGTCGCTCTTTGGCAATGCCTTTGGAAATTAGATATTCCACAACCGATTTTGCTCTTCTTTCTGACAAGTCTTGATTAAAGGCGTCTCCTCCTCGCGAATCAGTGTGGGAGCCTATTTCAACGGTACTACTTCCATCTTCTTGCATAACACTGTAAATGTGCTTATCAATAATGCGTCTTGCCTCAGCATTAAGTGCAGCACTTCCCAGCGCATAGTGAATGGGAAGAATTGTTCCCCTTTCAGGAATATTGCAGGGCACTTCTCTCCAAGCAGTCATACCGCCTTTTGTTAGCAATACTTTTTTGGTTACTTGAATGTATTCGGCAGGCACTACCACTTCTTTAGTGGTTTCATCTTTAACCAAAATGCGGCGTTGAATGGTTTGTGTTCTTTCTGGGATATTTTCTTCTGTGGTATGGGCAGGCGTTACTTCAACTTGCTTTGTGATCAAGCGATATTCGCCGGTGATCCTTCTCGATTGAGTTGCCACATCACGTTCTTTTTTCTGAATTGGAATTTCCCGAAGGACAGCAGGACGTTCTACAAAGTGAAATATTCTACAATCAGCAGAGTTAATGGAAGGGCAATCTGGGTCATTTTCACCCGCTACCCAAGTGCCTGTTTTAGGTTTCACTTCTACTGTTTCATAGTCTTGGGTGAAAGAAGCTGGAATTACCTCTAATTTGTGATAGGGATCTTTTATCCAAAGGGTATCCACTTGCGTTTCATAAACAGCTGGCACATATACAAAACGTTTAGAGGCAGGACGAATAACAATTTCTTGGGCTTGACTTTCATACTGGGCAGGAATAATTTCCAATCGCTTAAATTCTGGTTTAGATAAAATGGTGACTTGCTCTTCTCCATATTCATCTGGCACCACACATTTGGCAAAACATTTGTTTGGATCAGGATTTTCTGGCAATGTTTCGAAATATTCTTGCGCCGATAAAGTTGTAGTAAAAAATAGAGTTAAAATAAGTAGGGTAGTTTTTTTCATAAGGATAAGTATTTAGGGTTAATTGTTAAACAAGATAAAAAAATCTCTCTTAAACCCTAAACCTTATTCTTAAAATTTTGAAACTACTTTTTTAAAGGCAGCAATGGTCTTGTCAATATCTTGATACGAGAGGGCATCGTTTAGGAAATAGCTTTCAAAAGCACTAGGAGGTAAATAAATTCCTTCGGCAAGAAGGCCGTGAAAATAGCGCTTAAAAAAGTTGTTGTTTCCGGTAGCTACACTTTTAAAATCAACCACAGCATGGGAAGTAAAATGCACAGAAAGCATAGATCCCAAACGATTGATTTGACAGGGAATATTGAGCTTCGCTAACACGGATGCAAAACCGTCGTGAAGGGCTTTTGTTTTTTCCTCCAAACGATCAAAAATTTCGGGTTGCTCTTTTATTGTTTTTAGCATGCTAAATCCTGCCGCCATTGCCAGGGGATTGCCACTTAAGGTTCCGGCTTGATAAACAGGACCCTCTGGTGCAAGGTGACGCATAATTTCATGAGAAGAAGCAAAAGCCCCCACGGGCAATCCACCGCCTATTACTTTCCCAAACGTAACAATATCAGCCGCTACGCCCAAACGCTCCTGGGCTCCTCCGGGAGCCAAGCGAAATCCAGTCATGACCTCATCAAAAATGAGCAGGGCTGCGTGTTGATCGCATAAATTTCTCAGTCCCTCTAAAAAGCCGGGGGCGGGCAAAACGCAACCCATATTACCTGCAACGGGTTCTAAAATCACTGCGGCTATAGCTTCCTCATTTGCTTCAAACAAGGCTTTTACTTGCTCTACATTATTGTAGTCAGCTAATAGCGTATCTTGAGCTGTTCCCTGTGTCACACCTGGGCTACTAGGACTTCCAAAAGTTACAGCACCACTACCGGCCTGAATCAAGAAAGCATCAGCATGACCGTGATAGCATCCGGCAAATTTGATGATTTTTTCTCTTCCTGTGGCGCCTCGTGCTAATCGGATAGCACTCATACAAGCCTCTGTTCCTGAGTTAACAAAACGCACCTTGTCTATATTGGGCACCATGTTAACCACCAAGGAGGCCATATCGGTTTCCAAGGCAGTTGGAATTCCAAAAGAGGTTCCTTTTTTGGCTTGTTGGGTTATGGCTTCCACTACTGGAGGATAGGCATGACCAAGCAACAAAGGACCCCAACTGGAGATATAATCAATCAATTGATTGTTGTCTTCATCGTAGAGATAAGCTCCTTGGGCTTCTTTCACAAATAAGGGTGTGCCTCCCACCGCTTGGAAGGCTCTTACGGGAGAATTAACCCCGCCGGGAATAACTTCTTTGGCTGCCTCAAAAAGGGCACTGCTTCTTTTGTATGCTTTCATTGGGTAGGAGTAGGTATGGTGAGTTTTTGCCCTAAAAAAATAGTGTTGTCCTCTATCTTGTTTTCTTGTATGAGTCGTGAAACGGCAATGTTATATTTTTTAGCTAAAGAATAGAGCGTATCTCCCTGTTGCACTACGTGAGTGGTGAGGGTCCATTTCTTTTTCTTTTTCGGTTGAAAAGTGTTCTTGTCAAATTGAGCCAAATCAAAACGTTCAATAAGGCTAATTAATTTCTGAGGATATTTAGGATCGGTGGCATAACCTGCTTTTTTTAAGCCTTTAGCCCAGCCCTCATAATCATGAGTTTTTAAATCAAATAAAAAGGCATACCGAGTTCGGTCATAAAGAAATAAAGAATGGTCTCGAAAGGATTCAGCAGCACTTTTATATACCCTAAAACATTCTCCTTTTTCATCATCATCATGATAAATTCGTTTGCCCCTCCATTCCTCGTGACATTTGATGCCAAAATGATTATTAGCCTCTTTTGCTAAGCGTCCGCCACCCATTGAAGATTCTAAAATGCCTTGTGCTAGCGTTATGCTTGCTGGAATGCCATATTCTTCCATTTCAGCAATGGCAGTAGCATTGTAAGTTGCAATATAAAGCTGAATTTTTTCGTAATTGGTTTTAGGAGCGTCGTTTGGGATTGCTGTAGTTTCTTTTTTTTCTGGAGCACTTTCTCTAATGACTACTTTTTTTGTGCCACAAGAGGTAAATATTAGACCCACTAGTAGTGGGATGAATAGTTTAAAAGAGGTTCTCCCTTTTTTTGAAGTTTGGCATTGATGCCTGCAATTCCTTGTAATCCCCCACTGTGAATGATCAATATTTTTTGACCCCATTTCCATTTCTGCTTTTGTATCAGGTCAAAAATACCAAAAACCATTTTGCCTGTATAGATTGGATCCAAGGGAATTCCATATTGTTGATAAAATCTATTGAGAAAAGCAATGAAGGGGGGAGAAATTTTAGCATATCCACCAAACGTATAATCGTGTACTAATTCCCAATTTGTTTTTGATGTGAACCGAGAAATGGTAGCTGTTACTGAGGCATCTTGTAGGGCCATAAATCCAAGAATGTGTTGGTGTGAGGAAGAACTCTCAATCAATCCGGCCAAGGTGCCTCCGGTGCCAACGCTTGCGCAAATCACGTCAAAGGAGTGGTCTTTTGGTGTTACTATTTCCTCACACCCCTGCACAGCAAGAGCATTGGTGCCACCTTCAGGCAAACAAACTAAGTGTGGAAATTTTTGTTGAAGAGCCAGCACCTCGTCCCCTTTTTCTTTTAAGCGATATCTCTCTCTAGACACAGCCTTCAATTGCATGCCTTGATTAGCGCAAAAAGATAAGGTGGCACTTTTCACTATTTTCTTGGCCCATTCTTCTCCTCTAACAATGCCAATGGTGGGTATTGTTAACTGGTTAGCTGCAACAGCTAAGGCCGCTAAATGATTTGAAAAAGCACCCCCAAAGCTTAGGATGGGGAACTGCTTTTGGGCTTGAATAGCAAGTAAATTATATTTTAATTTTCGAAATTTATTACCCGAAACAACTGGATGAATCTCATCCTCCCGTTTCACCACAATTTCAAACCCTGCAAAAGCATTAATC
This sequence comes from uncultured Flavobacteriaceae bacterium, assembly GCA_964386915.1. GTDB lineage: Bacteria > Bacteroidota > Bacteroidia > Flavobacteriales > Flavobacteriaceae > JADHMP01. Next base: position 14,604 of record CAYLUQ010000004.1, read on the forward strand.
TTTTGATTCGTTGTATTTTTATCAGAATAAAAAAAAGATGTCATTTTTAGTTGTTTACTATGTTGTTTTCTAATCTACCTCCTTTAGAGGAAGGCGATTTTTATTGGTCATCCGAAGGATATCGTGTTTTTACAGAGCAATATCATTTTAAAAGAGGTTCTTGTTGCAAGAGCAACTGTCGGCATTGTCCTTATGGTTATGACCCTAAAAAAGAGTAACAAAATAAGCTTAGGCACAATTTTTGTGATATATAATATACTTTCAAATTCTTTGTAAAAATGAAAAAAATTATTGCTTTTCTAGGGCTGTCGGTCTTGATTTCTTGCAGTTCCGTGTTTGTTTATACGGATCATGACAGTAGTGTAGATTTTACTACCTACAAATCCTTTGCTTATTATAAACCGCAAATTGATGAGGTTGAGCTTTCCGATTTAGATAAGCGGCGTATTTTGAGAGCCTTAGACACTACACTTCAAGCTAAGGGACTTCAAAAATCGGATAGCCCAGATCTTTTAGTGAGTTTTGATACACAGGCTAAAGAAAAGGTATATGTAAACAATTTCAACACTTGGGGTTGGGGTTGGGGTTGGAACCCTTGGTTTTGGGGTCCCAACACTATGAGCAATGTGAGCAGACAAACTGAAGGCACCCTCTACATTAATTTGATCGATGCCAAAAACAAACAATTGGTTTGGCAGGGCAAAGGGCGTGGAAGGATTTCAGAGTATACGGCCAAGCGAGATGAGCGTATTGCAGAATTTGTAGGAGAAATTGTGGCTCAATTTCCCCCTCAAAAAGCGAATTAATAATTCCTATTTGATTAAAACCTTTGCTTCCTCCAAGGCCGATTCAATTCCCTTGGGATTTTTTCCTCCGGCTGTGGCAAAGAAATTTTGACCCCCGCCACCACCTTGAATATGTTTGCCAAGTGTTCGTATGATATGGCCTGCATCCCAGCCTTTTTCACTAACCAGCTTGGGTGAAATATAACAACTCAAAAGGGCTTTATCATTCTGTTCGGCACCGAGCACAATAAAGGCAGCCTCTTTTTCTTTGGCCAGATCAAAACATAATGTTTTCAGTCCGGCTGCGTCAGTTGCCACTTTTTGGGCTAAAAAAGCTACTTCAGAAAACAATTCAAATTTGGGTAATAATTCTTGCTTAAAGGCTTCTAATTTTAGCTTACTTAAAGCAGCAACCTCTTTTTTTAAGGCACTATTTTCGTCGTTTAAATTCGCAATGGCCTTGAGGGTGTCTTGTGGCTGGTTGAGTAGGGAATGAACTTGTTCTAACAACTGCGATTGGGTTTCAAAATGATGTTTTACGGCATCACCTGTAATGGCTTCAATTCGTCTAACGCCGGCTGCAACAGCTGATTCTGATACAATTTTAAAATGCCACAAAGCAGCGGTATTGTTCACATGTGTACCTCCGCAGAGTTCAATGGATTGACCAAATCGAATGGTGCGCACCTTATCGCCATATTTTTCTCCAAACAAAGCCATAGCCCCGGCATCTAACGCCTCTTGATAGGGCACAGCGCGATTTTCTTCCAACGGTATTTGTTCTTGGATTCTGGCATTAACAAATTGTTCAACCGCTTTAAGCGTATCAGCATCTACTTTGGCAAAATGGGAAAAATCAAATCTAAAAATGCCCGAATGCACCATAGAGCCTTTTTGTTCTACATGAGTTCCCAAAAGGGTTCGCAAAGCCTGATGCAAAAGATGGGTGGCGGTATGGTTGGCTGCTGTTTTGGTACGTTGCTTTTCGTCTACCACGGCTGTAAAAGTTCCCGCTGGCTTTTCTGGAAGCGTTTTAGAAAGGTGAACAATGAGGTTGTTTTCTTTTTTGGTATCAATGATATAGCACACCGACCCATTTGCAGCTTCCAAATAGCCTTTGTCTCCCACTTGCCCTCCTGCCTCAGCATAAAAAGGAGTTTTGTCAAAAACCAATTGATAAAAATCACCGTCTTTTTTGGTGTTCATTTTTCGATAGCGAAGCAACTGTATGGTTTCTTTGAGGGAGTCATAACCCACAAATTGGGTAGTTTCTTTGTCATTGAGTATTATCCAGTCTCCAACTTGGCTACCTGCCGCTGCTCTTGAACGTTCTTTTTGTTGTTGCATGGCAACCGTAAACCCTTTTTCGTCTACGGTATAGCCTCGTTCTGAGGCAATAAGGGCGGTTAAATCAAAGGGGAAACCAAAGGTGTCATAAAGTTCAAAAGCCTTTTCTCCGGGCACTTGTTTGGTTTCTTTTTGGAGCACTTCATCCAACAATATAAGCCCTTGTTGCAGAGTTTTTAAAAACGAAATTTCTTCTTCCTTAATCACATTAAAGGCCAGTTGTTGTTCTTTGAGGAGTTCTGGAAAAACAGAGCCCATTTGCTGGGCAAGGGTTGCTACCAATTGATGGATAAAGGGCTCTTTTTGATTTAAAAAGGTAAATCCATAGCGAATAGCACGACGCAAAATTCGGCGAATCACATAGCCTGCACCGATATTACTCGGCAATTGTCCATCGGCAATGGCAAAATAAACCGTACGAACGTGGTCTGCAATGACGCGTATTGCCCGATCAATTTCTATTTTTTTTCCGTAATGTTGTTTTGTGAGGGTTTCAATTTCTACAATAAGAGGCGTAAACACATCGGAATCATAGGTGGCTGTTTTGTTTTGCAACACCATGCACAAACGTTCAAAACCCATGCCAGTATCAACATGTTGCTGGGGTAAGGTTTCTAAGCTTCCATCGGCTTTTCTATTAAATGAAATGAAAACCAAGTTCCATATTTCAATCACCTCAGGGTGGTCTTGGTTAACCAAACTAGCTCCTGGCACTTTCTTTTTTTCTTCTGCAGAACGCAAATCGATGTGAATTTCTGAACACGGACCGCATGGGCCTTGGTCTCCCATTTCCCAAAAATTGTCTTTTTTATTGCCTAACAAAATGCGTTCTTTTGGCACAACCTCCTCCCAAAGAGCAGCGGCCTCCTCATCTTTTTCAAGGCTTTCGTCTGGAGCACCTTCAAAAATGGTGACATATAAATTTTCTGGATCAATTTTATACCAATCGGTTAGCAATTCCCACGCCCATAAAATGGCTTCCTTTTTGAAATAATCTCCAAAGCTCCAGTTGCCGAGCATTTCAAAAAAGGTATGGTGATAGGTGTCAATTCCAACCTCCTCCAAATCGTTGTGCTTTCCCGAAACTCGAAGGCATTTTTGAGTGTCGGCCACCCGGAGTGAAGTGGGCTTGGCAGTTCCTAAAAAATAATCTTTAAATTGGTTCATCCCAGCGTTTGTAAACATCAACGTAGGATCATTTTTGATTACCATAGGAGCGGAGGGCACAATTTCATGTTGCTTGGAGGCAAAGAAATCTAAAAACTTTTGTCGAACTTCTGCTGACTTCATTCTGGAAACTACTATTTATTTTAGGATTTAAGCTCTACTCTAAATCGCATTTAAGCAGATATTGGTATATTTGCAGTATTATTTTCTTTTTGCAAAAGAAAAGAAAATTTATAAGATATAGTTTATGAGTAAGGTCAAATATTATTACGATCCGGAAACTTTATCCTACCGCCCTATAGAAGTTACACACAAACTTCGTATTTCCAATTTTGTATTGTTTATACTTTCTTCCTTTTTGTTTGGGTTGGTGAGTCTATTCATTCTTCTCAATTCTAATTGGATGAGCACGCCCACAGAAATTTATCAAGCAAGGGAGTTGGAGAATTACAAAATTCAATTTGACATTCTCAATAAAAAACTCAATCAAGTGGAAGCCGTTTTGGCCGATATTGAACAACGAGACAACACGCTCTACAGACTCTATTTTGAAGCAAGCCCCATTCCAGAAGAACAACGGAGAGCTGGTTTTGGAGGGATCAATCGCTACAAAGCTTTGGAAGGTTATGACAATTCAGAGTTGATTAAAAACACCACCGAACGGCTAGATGTTTTGATTAAGCAAACCGTGGTGCAATCGCGCTCATTGGATGAAATTGAAAAATTAGCCGCCAACAGAGCCGAATTGATAAAGGCCATTCCTTCTATTCAACCCATTAGAAATGAAGACTTATCGAGAATAGCCTCCGGATTTGGAAAACGAAAAGACCCATTCACCAAATTGTGGAGAATGCACTCCGGAATCGACTTTACAGCCAAAAAAGGAACCCCTGTTTATGCCACCGGAGACGGTATGGTGAAACGAGCCGACAACCGTTCTTCTGGCTATGGAAAACACATTCGTGTAGATCATGGCTATGGCTATGTATCACTCTATGCCCATTTAAGCGGCTATAATGTGCGAAGAGGGCAACGGGTTAAAAGGGGTGAAATTATTGGTTATGTGGGCAATACCGGTCGATCGGCAGGTTCACACCTTCACTATGAAATTTTTAAAGACGGTAAACGCATTGACCCCATCAACTTTTACTATGGCAATCTTTCCCCTGAAGAGTATGAAGCTTTAATTGAACAAGCTAAGCTAGAAAACCAATCCTGGGATTAAAATGTCTTTTGAGCGTCTCCCGGAAAAACGATATTATGCTATTGGAGAAGTAGCCAAGGCGTTTGATGTGAAACCCTCACTACTGCGGTTTTGGGAAAATGAATTTGACACCCTAATACCCAAAAAAAACAACAAAGGCACGCGAAAATATACCCCAGAAAACGTTCAATTAATTCAATTGATCTATCATTTGGTGAAAGAAAAGGGAATGACGCTTTCAGGGGCTAAAAAGCACTTAAAACACATGCGCAAGCCCGAGGCCAAAATCCTCTTACTCGACAAACTCAAACAAATACGGGCAGAGCTGCAAAGCATCAAAGATCAGTTGTAGCGCTATTTTTTTCTAAAATAAATTTGAATAGGCACTCCCTCAAAGGAGTATTTTTCACGAATTTGATTTTCCAAAAAGCGACGATAAGGGTCTTTTAGATATTGCGGCAGATTGCAGAAGAAGGCAAATTGTGGGTGTTCGGTAGGAAGCTGCGTACAAAACTTGATTTTGATGTGTTTTCCTTTATAAGATGGAGGTGGTTGACGTTCAATGATGGGTAGCATCACTTCGTTAAACTTTTTAGTGGGAATGCGGTGTGATCTGTTTTCATAAACTTGAACCGCTGTTTCTATGGCTTTATAAATACGCTGTTTGGTTTTAGCCGAAATAAATAAAATGGGCACATCAACAAAAGGCTCCATTTGCTTTTTTATTCGGGTTTCAAATTGCTTAACCGATTGGGTTTCTTTTTCAACTAAATCCCACTTATTAACCAAAACCACTATGCCTTTATTGTTGCGATGAGCCAACCAAAAAATATTTTGTACCTGCCCATCAAATCCTCGGGTAGCGTCTACCACCAACAAACAAACATCACAGTGCTCAATGGCCCGCACGGAACGCATCACGGAATAAAACTCTAACGATTCTTTTACTTTTGCTTTGCGGCGAATGCCTGCCGTATCTACCAAATTGAACTGAAAACCGAAGCGGGTATAGGGGGTGTCAATGCTGTCTCTGGTAGTGCCGGCTTCGGGGGTCACAATATAACGCTCCTCTCCAATTAAAGCATTGATAAGAGAAGATTTTCCAGCATTAGGTCTACCCACAACGGCAAAACGAGGGAGGGGATTTTCTGGAGGAGGTGCTTCCTCTGGAAGTTCTTTCACCAAGGCATCCAATAGTTCTCCACTGCCCCCTCCGTTGATAGAAGAAACGGCATATATAGGATCAAATCCTAAACTATAAAATTCGGCCATATCATGAACCCGCTTGGCGTTATCTACTTTATTCACCACTAGAAAAACAGGCTTGTGAGAACGTCTGAGTAATTGTGATACAATTTCATCCATTCCTGTGATGCCGTCGGTAACATCTACCATAAACAAAATTAAGTCGGCTTCTTCTATGGCAAGGGTAACTTGTTTGTCTATTTCTTGCTGAAAAACATCTTCGCTACCTTCCACATACCCTCCTGTGTCAATAAGCGTAAAAGTCTTGCCATTCCAATCGGCCTTGCCATAATGACGGTCTCTAGTCACCCCACTAATGGCATCAACAATGGCCTCCCGTTTTTGGATCATTCGATTGAAAAAAGTTGATTTCCCTACATTGGGCCTTCCTACTATGGCAACTATACTTGGCATGGATTAATTTTATGCAAAAGTAGACTATTTCAAAAAATGCCCTATGAAGGAGGGTGATTTATTCCATTAGATGAGGCCAAAATCATGTTTAGAAAATGATTTACCTTTATAAAACCAAATAGGCATAGATGATTCATATATTAGTAGTTGGCTGTGGAAATATGGGGGCTTCTCATGCCTTGGCCTATGAAAAACATCCCGGATTTTCGATTTGTGGTTTAGTCTCTCGAGGCACTAGTAAAGAAACTCTCAACACAGCCCTAAAGGGCAATTACCCTCTTTTTGATTCTTTTGAAAAAGCTTTAAACACTACAAAACCTCAAGCCGTTTGCATTAGCACCTATCCTGAAACTCACGAGCCATATGCCCTAGCGGCCTTAGCGGCCGGGTGTCATGTCTTTTTAGAAAAACCTATTGCCACTACTCCTGAAGCAGGCCAGCGCATTTTAGAAAAAATGAAGGCCACTAATAAAAAGGTAGTGATAGGTTATATTTTGCGGCATCATCCGGTGTGGCAAGAATTTATAGCCCAAAGCAGAACATTGGGCAAACCATTGGTGATGCGGATGAACCTCAACCAACAAAGTAGGGGCAAAATGTGGACGGTGCATCAAAACCTGATGCAATCTTTGAGTCCTATTGTAGATTGTGGGGTGCATTATTTGGATGTGATGTGTCAAATGACCGCTTCGCCCCCTGAAAGTGTAAGTGCCATTGGGGTTCGTCTAACCGATGCCATTCCAGAATCCAACTACAACTACGGTCAACTTCAAATTCGGTTTCAAGACGGCTCTGTGGGTTGGTATGAAGCCGGTTGGGGGCCCATGATTAGTGAAACGGCTCATTTTATTAAAGATGTCTTTGGACCCAAAGGAGCTGTGTCATTGTTGCAAGAAGGACAACAAACCGATGCTGTTGAAGGACACACCCAAACTGACATCATGTTGCTTCATAAAGCAGCTCTTGATGCTGAAAATCATTTTGTGGAACCCGATGAGAAAAAAACCTTTGAGGAGGCCCCTTCACACCAAGATTTATGCGATTTGGAACAGGCCTATTTTTATAAGAGCATAACCGAAAATATAGACCTAACTTCTCATGTGCAAGAGGCCATCACGAGTTTAGCCATTGCAATGGCTTGCGACGAAGCGGTTAAGACAGGAAAAACTGTGTTTTTGAATACCACAACATGAGATTCGTTTATCCATTTTATAAACTTCTTATACTACTCTTGGGTTTTGCATCTTGTCAAAACTTCCAAACCAGTGAGGTGGCACTGACGCCCTTGGCGCAACACCCCAATGGCATGCTCTATGTGGGGATGGAAACCTGCCTTGAATGTCATGCTGACCTGGTGCAAAGCCATCTGCTAACGCCGCATTACAATACATCAAAACAAACCACCCTAGGTGCTTTAGAAAACTTATTAGCTAATTCAAATACAACCGTAAAACTAAACGATGGGACTTCACTATTCATTGAAAAAGAAGGCCAACAAGTGGTGCAAAAAGCGTTTGCTCCTACTTCTCAAGAACCTCTATACGCTAAAACAATGGATATTGCCATTGGCTCCGGAAAAAAAATTGGGCAAACATTTCTCAACTGGGAAGAGAGTTCTCTTTTTCAACTTCAAGCATCGCATTTTAATCCACTTAATCAATGGATCAACAGCCCTGGTTATGGTTCTTTTTTAGCCCCTAAAAGACCCATATTTCCACGCTGCCTAGAATGCCACGCAACCTATGCCCAGCCCGAGAATCCGAATAGTCCCATGGAAAACAACCGCTATGTTCAAAACCAAATTGTTTATGGCATTGATTGCCAACGGTGCCATGGCCCAGTGGTGGAGCATGTGAACTACCACCGTAAAAATCCTATGGATTCTATTGGAAAAAATATTTTAAAATACAGCCAACTTAGTCGAGAGCAAAGATTAGATATGTGTGCGCTTTGCCATCAGGGTACACTTGAACAAAGCAACCAAAAAAGTTTTGCCTTTCAACCTGGAGACCGTCTCAACAATTTTAGAACTCAAATAAACACACAGGCTAACAAGCAAGTGGCAGATGTTCATGCCAATCAGGTAGCTTTGCTTCGCTCTAGTGCGTGTTTTCAACAAACAAAAACTATGGATTGTATGACCTGTCACAACCCCCACCGGGCTGAAGCTGGAAATCGGGTTAAATTCAATGCCATTTGTGCTTCCTGCCATCAGGGTGTGACACACACTCCTGCTGAAAATGCAACTCTTCTTAAAACTACTTTTTCAGATTGTGTTCAATGTCATATGCCCCTGCAAGACAGTTCTATGATGAAACTAGAATTGGAGTTAGACAGCCTCTTTCCGGTGCAAGTTAGAACCCACAAGATTGGAATTTATGGGGAATAATTCCCATCCAAAAACCAACAATTGGATGAAACATTCCTCTCATGCTGCTACATTAATCGCCATGCAAGAAGCAGACTTGGCCTATAGAGAAAAATTGATTCAACAAGGTCTGTTGGGAAAAGGTTACAATGCTGGCATGGAAAAATTACACCTTGAACATGCTACTCAGTTAGAAAAAATTATAGCCGAAATTGGCTATCCAACCTCCAAAAAAGTTGGTCAACAAGCCAGTGAAGCGGCTTGGTTAATAGTGCAACACGCCATAAGTTGGCCAGACTTTATGAAAAAATGTTCCCGCTTATTGGAACAAGAGGTAGCGCAAGGAAACGGGAATCAAAAAAACTTGGCCTACCTCATTGATCGAATTGCTACCCTCGAAGAAAAACCCCAAAGCTATGGCACCCAGTTTGATTGGAACGAAAAAGGTGTTTTAGATCCCTTGCCTATGGAAGACATCTCCCTAGTGAATGCAAGAAGAAAAAACTTAGGGCTTCCCACTGTAGAAGAACAAACAAAACTGCTTCGCCAACGTGCCAAACAAGAAGGCCAACAACCTCCTCCCGATATTAAAAAACACTTAGCAGAACTTAGAGCTTGGAAACTAAAAGTGGGATGGATTTCTTGATTGTTGACTACAAATTCTTTTTTGGGGCAAAGGCTGGATGCATTCCTCCACGTTGTTACGCAATGGACCAATAAGGAGAACAGCCCAAAGAAACTCCTATTGCTTTACAGTTTTATTTTTTCTTATGTTCTCAAGACGATTCAAGCATCACTTGACCCCAAAATAAAAACTCCTTGATTTCTCAAGGAGTTTCTTAGTAGCGAGGGCTGGACTCGAACCAGCGACCTTCGGGTTATGAGCCCGACGAGCTACCTACTGCTCTACCTCGCGATGTGAGCGCAAATATATAAACTTTAGTTCCCCAATCCAAGTGTTTGGACATGAAGTCTGTATCTTTACTCCCTAATGACAGCAAAGACAGCACATAAATCGGGTTTTATTTCCATTATTGGCAATCCAAACGTGGGTAAATCAACCTTGATGAACGCATTAATCGGAAAAAATCTATCCATTATCACCGCCAAAGCGCAAACAACAAGACATCGGATTTTAGGCATAGTGAATGGAGCCGATTTTCAGATGGTTTTTTCAGACACACCCGGAATTATTAAACCTGCCTATGAAATGCAAAATTCGATGATGAATTTTGTTAAAGAATCTCTCGTAGATGCAGATGTTTTACTCTACCTCGTAAGTGGAGAAGACCTAGTGTTAAAAGACGAAGCCTTGCTTAACAAGATTAAAAAAACTAAAATACCCCTTGTCATTCTCATCAACAAGATTGATACTGTCGAGCAAAACCAACTTGAGGAGACCGTCCAAAAAATGGAAGGGCTCTTTCCCCAAGCCACCATTTTTCCTATTTCTGCTCTCACCGGATTTTATATTCCTGAACTTTTAACTTTTTTATTACAGCAGCTTCCTGAAAGCCCGGCCTATTTTCCTAAAGATCAACTGACCGATAAACCTGAACGATTTTTTGTGAATGAAGCTATTCGCAAACAAATTTTAGAACACTACACCAAAGAAATTCCCTATTCGGTTGAAGTGGTGACAGAAGAATTTTTGGAAGAGGAAAATATCATTCGTATTCGATCCCTCATCATGGTGGAGCGCAACACCCAAAAGGGGATTCTTATAGGACATAAAGGTAGCGCTCTAAAGCGTGTAGGCATTGGAGCCCGTAAAAATTTGCAGGACTTTTTTGGCAAAAAAGTTCATTTAGAATTGGTCGTTAAAGTGTCTAAAAATTGGCGTTCTGACAGTCAACAACTCAAACGATTTGGCTATTCTAATTAAGGAAGAACACAAGAGCTAATTCAAAATTTTTATCTTTAGTTAGATTTAAATTTATCCGATGAAAAAAATAGCGCTGCTCAGCCTAATCTTTTTGAGCCTAGTTGGGTGTCAACCCGAACAAAATTCGCCTCCAAACATTGTGTTTATTATGTCTGATGATCATGCCTATCAGGCTATTAGTGCCTATGGGCATCAATTGAACGAAACGCCCAACATAGACCGTATTGCCCAAGAAGGGGCGCTTTTTCAAAAGGCCTTTGTGACCAACTCCATTTGTGCTCCCAGTAGAGCCGTGATGCTCACCGGAAAACACAGCTTTGTGAATGGAAAGGTTGACAATATGCAAGATTTTAATTGGGATCAAGATAATTTTGCCAAACAACTTCAAAGTGCTGGCTACCAAACCGCCATGGTAGGAAAAATTCACTTACGTGGCTTGCCACAAGGCTTTGATTATTCGGCTGTATTACCCGGACAAGGGCAATATTACAACCCCGACTTTATTATAAATGGTGTTACAGAACGCATTGAAGGTTATGTGACCTCCATCACTACTCAATTGAGTTTAGATTGGCTACAAAACAAACGCGATAAAGAAAAACCCTTTTTGTTGCTCTATCATCAAAAAGCCCCTCATCGCAATTGGCAACCAGAAGAAAAATACCTCACTCTTTTTGACGACAAAACCTTTGACCCCCCTGCTAACTTTTTTGATACTTATGAGAACAGAGGTACAGCAGCCAAAACCCAAGAAATGTTAGTGGCTGCTTCAGAAGAACAAATTGCCGCCGCCCATGGTAATGGCGGACACGGCCGTTGGGGGCACGATTTTAAAATGCTGGTTGACCCCTATGGAAATGACACCGGATTTGAAAACGAACTCAAACGCTTCAACCCAGACCAAAGAAAAGCCTGGTTAGCTGCCTACACACCCAAAAACGATGCCATGAAAGCCCAAAACATGAGCGAAAAAGAAATTGCCCTGTGGAAATTTAATCGCTATTTGAAAGACTACTTGCGCACCATTCAATCGGTGGACGATGGTGTGGGCGAAGTTTTAGATTATCTCGACCAAGAGGGCTTGACCGAAAATACGATAGTGGTCTACACCTCCGATCAAGGTTTTTATCTGGGCGAACACGGTTGGTTTGACAAACGTTTTATGTATGAAGAATCGCTTAGAACTCCCCTCTTGATGCGCTATCCAAAAGAAATTAAACCGGGCACCGTGATTGATCAAATGGTACAAAATTTAGATTTTGCACCCACTTTTTTAGACTACGCTGGAGTGGCACAACCACAAGATTTACAAGGCGAATCTTTTCGTAATGTGGTGAGTCAACAAACAGATCAGTGGCGTGATGCTATTTATTATACCTATTATGAATATCCGTCTGTGCATATGGTGAAAAGACACTATGGCGTTCGAACGGATCGCTATAAATTGATCCATTTTTATTATGATATAGATGAATGGGAACTCTATGATCTTGAAAAAGACCCCTCTGAAATGAACAATGTCTATGGACAGGCAGACTATGCTGACATTCAAGAGAATTTACATCAAAAACTGGAGCAACTCAGAGCCCATTATGGCGATAGCGATGAATTGGATCAAATGCATATAGACAATTATTTGTCACTTTTAAAACCTTAGTCTCATCAGTTCTATTTTAGACGATATATAAATGAAGACTCTTGGATAGTAAGACCATAGACTTGCATGGCATTCGTCATAAAGAAGCTATGCTTTTGGTGCGCGACACCTTAGAAATATTAGAAGATCAGGGTAGCTTTTCTTTAACCATCATTACTGGAAACTCAAGTGTGCTCCAAGAACGTATTTTTAAAGAAATCTTAGAAAATTCACCTTATAACTATTTTATCCCTTCTTGGAATTTAGGACAGATTGTGGTAGAATATATTTCACTATAACAATAGGACAAGAACCAAGGCTTAAATCAATCTGCATTTTTTCGATTAATGACAGACACAAAATTTATGCTTTTTGGCTTTTTTGGGCCTTTTTTTGTTCTTTTTAGGCATTTTTGGGTCATTTTTTGCCTTTTTTTGACAAAAAACAACTAAACACGATATACTGCAAAGGCTAAAAATTCTTGTTTGAACATACCCTCTAAGGGACTTATTTTTTTAAAAATGTAATCACACTAAACGATTGCGGTGGAACCTGATAGGCATTGGTTTTTGTGTTCCAAATAAGATCTTGAGTATAGGGACTTATCTTATCAGGTGAAGCAACACTATTCGTGGCGTTCAAATCCTCAAAAGCTAAAACTTCTGTTTGTACCTTACGTTTAAAGGATGCACCTTCTAGCTCAATTTGAATGGTTTGTGCAGTAGGAGCAGTATTGACCAGTTTTAAAATAATTTCATTGGTGTGATCATCTAATACGGCTGAGGCATATAATTGGTGTTGCCCAATAGGTTTTTCATTGTTAAGTTTAGCCTCTAAAAGATGGGTGCCAGGATTTTGACCAAACATTTTTTGAACATAAAAACTAGGCGTGCCATAGGTGGTTAAATTAGTAAACCAGATCAAATCTGTCTTCCATTGCCATCCTTCTATATGGGCCATTAGAGGGGCATAAGAGGTCATGGTAACCACGTCTGCATTACGTTCAATTCCCGTTAAAAAAGCGGCTTCAGACAAAGCGCACTCCCAATTATTTTCGTTAAGCGGACTAGCAATAGCAACAGACTGTGCAGCATATTCTCCGGCAAAAACCTTGGGTCCTTTTCGGTCGTAGCTGTCATACCGATCAGCATTTTGTCTAAACCATTCGGGAGAACGATAGTAATGTTCGTCCACAATTTCGGCATTTAATTCTCTTAGAGCCTCCCAGCCATAATCAAAATAGTCTCCTTCTGGAAAAGGCCCCGATCCGGAAACAATAATTATTTCGGGATACTGTTTTTTTATCGCTTTTTCAAATGCCTTGTAGCGTTCAATATAAGCTGGCCCCCATTGTTCATTTCCTATGCCTATATAATGCATATTAAAGGGTTCAGGATGCCCCATTTGATGACGCAGACTTCCCCATTGGGTGTCTTGGTTTCCGTTGGCAAATTCAATGAGGTCTAAAGCATCTTGAATGTAGGGATCCAACTCCTCCATAGGCACCAATTCGCCGGTATTGAATTGACAAGCCATGCCACACCCTAAAATGGGAAGTGCCTCCGCTCCTAAATCTTCAGAAAGTAGAAAATATTCGTAAAAACCAAGTCCAAAACTTTGAAAATAATCAGGTGTTAATCGGTGATTAAATTCTGTATTCCAACGATTGATTAAATTTTCTCTTTCCTCAACGGGGCCAACCGTTTTTTTCCATTGATAGCGTTGGGCTAGATTTCGGCCTTCTACTATGCATCCTCCTGGAAAACGCAAAAAGCCCGGATTGAGTTCTTCTAATCGTTCCACTAAATCTTTTCGAAGTCCCTTTTTTCTCCCTTTCCAAGTGTCTTCTGGAAAAAGTGAGATCATATCCAATGCCACACTGCCTCTGCCCTTAAATCGCAACCGCAGTGTTGCTTTTTCAGCTGTTTGGGTGGCAACAAAAGTATTTTCTAAATAGGTCCAATCGTTTTCTTCAAAAGATAGGGAGGTGCTTCCCACAATGGTTCCTTCTGGATTAATCAGCTCCGCTATAATCGTAGTAATTCCTTGTGGTCTGGCCGCTTTTAAGGAAAATAGGTAGCGGGCATTAGCTTTAATTCCCATGCCCCTGAAACCTTCATTATGTAGCTCATAGCCCTTGTCGTTATTGACTTGTACTTCTAAATATCGTTTGTTAACGGGATCATCCAAATATTGGATAACAGTTGCCATTCCACTGTCTTTATTTAAGGTATGGCGATCAGAATGGGGTTCCTGCCACCCCATTTTAGGCAAGGGAAACTCAAACGATCTATTTTTTACCAACTCGGCATAAATTCCACCATCAGCCGCAAAGTTGATGTCTTCAAAAAAAATACCATACATGGTAGGGGCAATTTCAGATAGCTTTTTTGAGGCTTCAATTTTAAGGGTATGCTGCTGTGCTAATCCACCTTGAAAAATGAGGAGAGCAACTAGTATGCTTCTTGTTAAGTTTTGTGTGCGCATGAATCTATTTTTGGATATTGTATCAACAGGTTTATTAATAAGTGTTAAAATAACGCTTATTTTTAATTATAAAAATAAGTTAGTTTAATTAAACTCCAAACTTATATGCATTCAATGCTTATGAAATATGAGGCTCAAAGGTTTTATGCAATATTTTATTTAATTATGTTAAATTCTTTCCCTTTGAAAAAAGGGAATAAAGTAAACAAATTTCAATTTCCAATTAAGGGAGATTAGCTCAAACCACCACATTACAAAACTCCCCCAAACAACACCCCCCCTAAAACTACAACACAGGAACCTTAGGCTAAGTGAATAATATCAATGGATTTGAAGGGATTTGAATTGGAGGCATTGGAGTAAAAGAAAAACCCTCCGCTTGGGAGAGTTACGTTTATTAATAGATTAGACTAATCACACATCAGTCATTACACCTTTTACTGCTTCAACAACCTCATCTGTTAGGGTCATTTTATGAACCCCAGTAGCATGGTCTGCAACTTGACGCATTACTTCCTCAAGTGTTCCTTTTGCAACAAAATCACAATTGTTTCCTAAATCTGCGCACTTTACTTGTTTCATTTTAATTGATTTATGGTTTATAATACCTCTTAGATAGAGAGAATGGTTTACATATCAAATCCCATTCCCCTATTTCAATTAAAAACCGTTATCCAAAACCCATTCTGCTGTATATTGTTTGAAGGAATATTTTTTTAGATTTATGGAATGAGAATTTTACGTCCATTATTTTTTTTCTTTTTTAGTTTTGCTCAATTCACACTCGCTCAAAATGCAAATCAAATTAAGATTCATTCACACAACGATTATAAACAAAGTACTCCTTTTTGGTTGGCTTATGAAAATGGACTTCATTCTATTGAAATAGATCTCTTTTTTAAAAATGATTTTTTATATGTTACTCATGATAAGAAAGAAATTATTGAAGAGCATACAATCGAAAGCCTATATTTAAATCCTCTGAAAAGCGTGATAACCAAACAGCAGGGGTTAAACCAAAAAATTCAGCTCTTAATTGACCTTAAGTCTGAATCAACAATCACTCTTAATAAGCTTATCAAAATTCTAAATCAATACCCACAGATAATAAACCATGAAAATGTCTCTATAGTGATTTCAGGAAACCGGCCAGATCCAGCTGACTATATCAAGTACCCTGATTTTATTCTTTTCGACTATCAAAGTCTTCAACCGCTTAAAAATGAAGAAACATGGTCTAAGATTGCCTTGATTAGTTTAAACTTTAAAACCATTTCTAATTGGAAGGGAAAAGGCAAAATGACTGAAAAAGATTATTATAAAGTTGATTCAGTGATAAAAAAAGCACATAATTACGATAAACCTTTTAGGTTTTGGGCTACTCCAGATACTGAAGTTGCATGGAAAACATTTGTGCAATTGGGAGTTGACTTCATTAATACAGACGATCCAGTTCGAGCCTCTACATATTTAAGCAAAAAGGCTAACTAGTTTCTTCACAGCAAATATCAGAAACCTCTAATCTGAAAAATGGTTTTTTAAAAAGGAGTAAAAAGGGTTTAGTGTGTTTTATTGATTAAAAAGAAAACTCTCCTGATCAACAACTTTTTAGGAACTCACTATTTTGATTACATTAGAGGATACATTCAATTTTTAAAAACGAAACGCATAAACTAGAATCAACACTTTGAAAAAAATACAATTGCTAATCATTTTGACAGGACTTCTTTCTCTATGGTCTTGTCAAAAAGATGAAAAGAGTTTTAAAAAGCCAAATATATTAATTGCCATTGCAGACGACCAGTCCTATCCGCATTCTAGCATCTACGGATTTTCTGAAATTCAAACACCAGCTTTTGACTTTGTGGCCAAAAGTGGTAGCCTATTTCACAATGCATTTGTGGCTGCACCCGGTTGCAGTCCCTCTAGAGCAGCTCTTTTAACTGGAAAAAATATTTGGGAATTGGAAGAAGCTGGAACACATGCTAGTAATTTTCCTTCCAAGTTCAAGGTCTTTACAGAGGACTTTGAAGAAAATGGATATCATGTTGGATTTACAGGAAAAGGATGGGGGCCTGGCAATTGGCAAATTAGTGGGAGAACTCAAAACCCCGCAGGAAAATCTTATAACAATCATTTTCTTACTGATACTCCTACAACAGGAATTAGCAAGAAAGATTATGTAGAAAATTTCAAAGAGTTTTTGCACGAAAAGGAAAGTGATCAACCTTTTGTTTTCTGGTTTGGCGCCCACGAACCTCATAGAATATATGAATATGGAACAGGAAAAAGAGCAGGTAAAGAAATAGAAAAAGTTAGCGTGCCTGCTTTTTTACCAAATACAGAAATTGTGAAAAATGATATACTCGATTATATTCTTGAAATTGAATATTTTGATCAAAACCTACTTCAAATGATAGAATTGCTGCGAGAAAATGGAGAACTTAACAATACTATTATTATTGTTACAGCAGACAACGGAATGCCTTTCCCCTATGCAAAAGCAAATGTGCAAGAGTTTGGCACCCATGTTCCATTGGCTATTTCTGTTCCAGGTGGAATAAAAGAAAATGTGAATCATGATCCTGTCAGTTTAATTGATTTGGCTCCTACCCTTCTTGATCTTTGCGGATTAAAAAAAAGAAAAGATATGAGCGGAAAAAGCTTACGGTCTCTTTTAACTCAAAAAAATCCTCCGCTGCATAGAAATTATGTATTAACCGGAAGAGAAAGGCATACCCATGCAAGACCTGAGAATCTTGGCTATCCTGCAAGAGCCATTCGAACTCAAGATTTTTTATATGTATATCACTTTTTCCCCAATAGATGGCCGGCAGGTGATCCTGTTCCCGTAACTCCTACTAATGACCAAAATAATATAAGGGAGGGGTTTCAGTCTTTATATCCTGGTTTTCATGATGTAGATGACTCGCCCTCTAAAGAGGCAGTAATGGCCTACCAAGATTCTATTTATTTTGAGCTAGCATTAGCTAAAAGACCACGGGAACAACTTTATGACATTAAAAAAGATCCCTATTGTATAAACAATATCATCGAACAACCTAGCTATAAACAAATTGCCAATGAACTAAAAAATGAGCTTATGGCAGCATTAAAAGAACAGCGAGATCCGAGGGTTTTTGAAAATCCTATTTTCGATAGTTATCCACGCTATTCTAACATGCGTAATTTCTCTGGATTTAACAAAAGAGGTGAATACAACAAAGCCTTTATTAAACAAACACAATTAGAAAAAAATGAATCTAGCGGAATGTGATGGGAAGAAGGAGGGTGTTAGGTGTGTCACTATTGATATACTTTTCATAAAGGACTAAAAGTTTCAAACTAGAAAACCGTTAATTGATCTTGCTTAAAAAACAGCTCATATTTGTGCCATAGATTGAAAAGTTACTGCATAATAATAGGTTACAGCCGCTTTTTTTTGGGCCACTTCAACAGCAATAGATTTTAAAATAGCCTCAATCAGTTTTGATTCTCGGGTATTAACTAAAAAAAGTGAACTTTCACCGGCTGCAAAGGCTTTTTTAAATCATATTAGGATAAACAAAGAGGCTATTGTCCACAAACATTTTAAATGGTATAATACCTTCTAAATAATTATGTCTATTATGGATTCAACCAGTAGTTAATCTTAAATGTTAAATTCCATCCCTTTGAAAAAGTAGGCACATTCACTTCATTACTGTTGAAAACGAGAAATAAATCAGAAGCAGGTTTGTAGCGCCACTGCAAGCGAGAATTGAAATTCCACACCCCTAATTGCTCATTGTATTGAAACAAATTAGAGAAAAACAAGGTATTGGTCAAGGTCAGATTGGCCTTGAGCCCCAACAACCAAAACGGATTGGTAAACCACGGGGCCGGAAGGGTAATACGGTTGTAATTAACAATAGAATTTAATTCTAAAAAGGGTTGAAAGCGATAGCTAAACTCGCCGAAAAAAGCGCTTCTGCTTCCACTTTCATAATAGCCACCAGTGAGTGCCTCAAGGGCATAAGTAAATCGGTTTTGGGGTTTAGAATCGTAAGAGAGCGCCCAACTCGTCCACCGGTGATTGGTGCCTGCCGAAAGGCTTGCCACTTGGGTGCGCAAGGGATCAAAATCATTTAACAAAGTGATTGATTGTGCGTTTAGGGCTGCTGAAAATTGACTTCGATTTTTAAAATTAAAGCGATAAGAGAGCGTATTAATCCTATCTTTTTGTTCCCATTGGGTGTCTAAAAAATAGGTTCGTCCGGCAAGAGGTCCATGAGACAACAAGGGGGTCTCGCCTTCAGTATAGAAAAGATGCCCAACAGAAGATTCTAGCTTCACATAGTTGGTTCGAGGCACATAGCCCACCTCAGCACTATAGTTGCCGGAAACATATTCTTGTTGTAGCAACGCATTCCAACGAATGGATTGGTAGCTAATGTGTGAAGCAAAAACAGCACCCTGCTTGGACCGCTCCGGACCGAAAGATTGTAAAAACATCAGTTTGCCATTCCACATATTGTCCGCAGAAAAATAGTTATATTCTATCCCCGCATTACGATTGGGGTCTGCAGCAGCAATAGACTTGTCTTTACCGGGCTGTTTGTTAACAAAAATAAAGTTGATATTGGATCGATCAAACACTTTGCGTTGTAGTGTAAAAACTCCAAAATTGGTCGTATTTAAACCCTGATCAACATCTTTTTGAGTTTGCATGTCTAACACGCCCAGTCGCCAATTTTCATCTAAATTGCCGCTCAAACGAATGCCCCCTACTATGGGCACCTGCAATCCAATTCGCCGAGAAAAAAAAGGGCGAATGGTGGTATATCCAAAATTGGTGAATAAATCTGCATTTTCTAAAAAGAACTGTCTCCGTTCAGGAAAAAACAATTCAAAACGATCTAGGTTGGTGATTTGCTGATCCACTTCTGCTTGAGAAAAATCAGGATTTATGGTGAGGTCTAAATTAAGAGCGGAAGTTAAATTGTATTTCACATCACCACCCACTTTTAAAGTATTTTGTGTGGGTTCAGCATGGGCTTCGCTCAGATTATTAGAAATATAGGGAATGAGTGAAACATTACTGCCTTGTTGGGGAGGAGGTGTGTTCCAAACGAGAGTGCCAGCATAGGAAAGCGTCACAGAAGGAAACTGTCTGGGCACCGGGGCCCAACTGGACTTTTCACTTGCTTTTAGGTCCAAACGACTAAAATTGATTCCCCATTCTTGGGTATTGGAATCAAACCGTATGGATTTAAAGGGAATGGCAATTTCGCACACCCATTTTTCTTCATCAAATTGCACTTCGGAATACCATTTGGCGTCCCAATTTAAATCTACTTTTCTGCCGTCATACATAGTGCCATCCCACTGTGCTCCATAGGCATTCAAGCCAAAAGCAAAGCCTGTGCTTCTATTGTTAAAGGGGTCTATGGCCACTAAAAAGTTATCGTTTTTACCAAATGAAAAATCTCTTTTTAAAGACTCCACCACATAGTCGCCTTTCACGGCATTATTAAAAAATATGATCGCCATATAGAGAAACTCCTCATCATAACTCACACGTGCCTCAGAAAATTGGGTGGCTTTACCAGTATCCACCGGAGTGATCATAAAAAAATCTTTTGCCACGGCCGTTTCTTGCCAAGTTGTTTCGTCCAATATGCCATCAATTTTAATTTTTTCGGTTGTTTTTTTTATGGGGAGGCGATATTGCTCAGCATTGATTTGCCCCCAACCGGCTGATGCCCACAAGGTGAAAAACAAGTATAGAAGAGTTTTTGAAACTGCCCATTTTAATTTAAAAAGATATAGTTTAAGGAGTGGGGCATAAGGAAAATAGACAGATGTTTTCATATTTATTAAGCAGCTTAAAAGTAGACAATTCAACTGTGATTTACGAAGCTTTTAAAAATATTTAAGGTTTTCCTTTTTTTGAACGATTTAGGTGAAAGACAATACTTTTTTAACCGTAAATTCGTTTTCAATGTAGATTAAAATTCATTTGACATTGCAAGCAATAAAAAAGGGGGTTGCTTTATTTTTCATCCTATACAGCATACAGCATAGCAGTTTACTCAGGGCTCAGAGCGCTCTATATGATCGTTTTACATTTGAAATGCCTTTTCAAGAAGCATTGATGCTTTTGCGTAATCATAAAAAAACCTACCAAAACATCAACCTTGGACCTGGCACTATCTATGCCATTCGACGGGCCTCTTTAAATCGAAAAAACAACCGGCTGTATTCGGTAACACTCACCAGCAAAAAAACAGTAAACCTAAAACAAGCCTCAAGCTATTTAGAGAAAAGCCGTTCTTTTTTTGAAAAAGAGGGGTTTGAAGTGGTTTATGCTGATCCGCACTGGGACGAGCCCCTACTGAGAGATTCTCAAAAACCCTGTATTCGTATGGTGCAGCGGGAAAAAAATCTTTTAATTGAAATGGAGCCCATTGGGCAAGGTTCCATTTATAATATTTATGTGACCTTCTACAATTACGATTGGTTTGTGGCCAAAATAACAGGCCGAAACCCCTTATAAATCCATATTGAATCCCGCTCCAAAAAGTTCACGCATTTGAAGGCGTTGAATCAAATCGTCATCATAGAGCAAATGAATTACAAAATTCACAGAAATCCAATCGTTGACTTTCATGCGTAGATTGGTGTTGAGATCAATATCAATATTTTGTGTTTTTTCGAGGTAGTTGACATAGAAATTATACTTGTTTTCTAGGGTAATGTTCGTCATCAACTGGGTTTTAAAAAATCCTGAAATGGAAGCCCCAAAAAAGAATTTGCTGTTGGCTCCAGCATCAACGCCGAAATATTTTTCATTAGGTGCTAAATCTTCGGTAAACTTTTTAGACACCAAAAGCATCCGAGCAGCCAATGGAGAAAGGTTAGCCCAAAGATTTTTACCTTTTTTAAGATACCAACCTACTCCACCTTGAGCATAGGCTGGAGAAAACATTCTGGTGATGCGTTCTCTTAGATCTTCTCCTTCTTGGCTATAATAGCGATAGCCTGGCAATAATTGGGTTTTTAAATTTAAAAAAGCCGAATAATTCCAATATTGATTAATCTGTTTCCCCACCAAAGAATTAATTTCAAAACGGTCATCTGCTTTTTTAACAAATTGTGCACCAGAAATATAGGTAGAGCCAATAGACAACAAGGCGTTATTATCCCAAACCAAGCCATTTCGATTGGATAGGTTCAAATTATAATCTAAGGCAAAAAGCGTGGTGATGGCACTTTCTCCCCCTGAAATCCAATTAGAAAAATAGGATTGATTGAGTGTAAAACGCGTATTGCCACTAAATCGAGTGAGCAAGCCTTGTCTTTCTTCTTGAATGACAGCATCAAAGGGAATCGAATCTTTAGGTGTTTCTTCTTGTGCCCAAAGAAGAGCGCATAAATTGAAAAAGAAAAGTAAAACGAAAGAGGATTTCATGGTATAGTGTGCTGGGGTAATTGAAATGTTCCATTGAGCTGAACCGGTCTTTCAAAAGGGTTTAGTAAGGCATCCAATAACACCGCAAACTGCCCTCTTGTGATGCGTTCATCAGGTTTCAAGGTTGTAAATGTAAACTTTCTTTTTATTTCCTCAGGGCTTTCAAGCCATTTTGGGGGATCTTGATTGGATAAAAGAGTTTGAAACCAAGATAATACTTGGCTAACAGTGGGTTTTGGCGGGAGCTTTGGAAGCGGTGAAGAAAACCACCCCTCCAAAAATAGGTCACTAGCTTTAAGAGGTTCGTTGGCATGAAACCAAGTTTGGTTTTCCCATCCCACATTTTTTCCAACACCTCTCAATATTCCAGTCACCCCAATGCGTTGAAAGGCTTTGAAATGGGGGTGCTCTTTTGGCACGTCTAAATAGGGTAACAAATAGCCCCCTTGCGCCAGCAAATGTTTTTGAACCTCTCGAACACTAATTTTTTTAGGACTTTTTTGCTTTTGCACGGCCAAGGCAGCCGTGAGCCCTGCAACCTGCCCCAATTGCAATACAACAGGTTGAAGTCGCGTGGTTCCATTGGCTATATTAGACACCGAAATGGATTTTTCTGTAACCATAAAATGGTCTATTGATTTGGGCAACAAGCATCCCAAGGGAACGCTGTAGGATGGCACCGGATAAAAATGTAATTCTGGCAATTCCTTTGCTTTAGGATGCGCAGCATGGTGGTGATCAACCGGATAATCGCCAACTGCTATTGCGGTTCTATAAAGCGGCAATGCTTGCTCATAGGGCGCAGCGATGTCATTCACAGTGAGGGTAGCTTCGCCTTCAATTCTTCTTGATTCGCGGTGATAGGGTATTAAGGGCAAACCATCTGGTGTTGGAAATTCATTCTTGGCAATACCTAAATGACTAAAGCCCAATTCGGTTTGTAAAAAATAGAGAAACTGCAACGATTTTAATTTCGCTTTTTCAAAGGCAACTTTTCGTTGATCGGGGGTCATCTCTATGGCATTTACATAATAATCATTTCCATTGATGGGCCAATTAATCATGTATTTTTTGTTGGGTAATTTTCCATACGTAATCAATTTATCTTTAGGCCATAACACCCTATTCATAGCAGCACTGTCTATACATTTTGGATTTTGAGCTGCACAATAAAACACTTGAGGGTTGTAGTCCTTTGGCTTTGCTATTAGAGCGGGTTTTTCATATTCTTGAAGAATCAAAACGTAGGTCAAATCTTGAATCACCGCATTGGCTTTTGCAGGAGCAATACCTTCTCCATATCGCTCATAACTATCCATACCTACATGATAGGGAATCCCAACCGCAGCTGCAACATCGCCTAGTTCGGTAGCGTCAATTAATTCTGTTGCATTAATTTCTAGCACTTTATTTTGATGGGCTATTTTAACTTTCCAACCCTTGGCCGTTTTCTCAAGCTGTTGCCATTGGGCCTGAAACAATACTTCTAAATGAGGTTCGGCTTGGGCCATATTGGAAAAGATAGCAGCCCCAACACTGGGCTCAAAAAGGTGATTGCTCACCCAACCGGTTTTGAGGTTTTCGGTGTTTCCGTAGCGGTTAATGAGGCTATCTCTAAATTCACCCCAAAATCCACTTGGGAGTTTGGTGTTGCCATCTACAGCACTCACCCCGGCTGAGGTAAGCATGCCGCCCAACCAAGGCCCCGATTCAACTAACAAAGTATTTACTCCCATTCTGGCACTAGCTAAGGCTGCTGCTGTTCCTGCCGTGCCGCCCCCAATGATGAGTACTTCGGTTTGTTTTGGAAGGGGCTGCTTAACACAAGAAAAAAAAACAGACAAACAAAGGGTTAGTATGTATTTTTTTGTTTGAGCCATCTTTTCTATTCTTTTTCTAAATTAAAAAATTGAAGCACATCATTATTGTTGGCTACCATAATTTTTGGACCGCTTGTCCCCTTTATCAGTTTTACTTTTCGAGCATCACCCGGAACACTTAGCCCACTTTTATACGGTGGTATGGCCGTAAAATTTCCTTTACCATCTCCTTTTAAAAAGAGTCCTACCGAGGCATCGTTTCGTGTGGTTTCAATTTCTGACACATAGAAGTTGCCAACCCCAAGCAAGTCAATAAATCCGTCTTGATCAAAATCTTTTAAAAGGAGGTCGTTTATTGAAGAAAACTGCGCTTTGGGAGGAAGTGGCTTGGAACTATAATGGGTGTTTTCATTTAATAATACTTGACTAGCAAAAGTATTTACTTCAAGATGATAGGCTTCATTTAACGCCTTGGAACCATAAATGTCACTGGTGTCTAAACTGGCAAACAATTCATAGCTTTTAATTTTAGATTTTAGCGCCGGCACCTGCTCTGAAGAACAGGAAAACCCACGAAGGGGATATTGAATGCCATAGTTATAATAAGTCAAAACAATGTCTTTAGAACCATTGTCATCAAAATCGTTATAATAAACTTCAAAAGGTTCTTTTTCACTGGCTTTATATTTGTAGTTTTTGCCCATATTGCCCACCACCAAATCTAAATCGCCATCCTTATCTAGGTCTGCTTCTTCAATGCTAAACCACCATCCTTTGAGGTTTGTATGGGTTCTTTGTCGATCTATTTTAAACTGACCGTTAGTGTTTTTAAGAAAGGTAATGGGCATCCACTCTCCTACCAGAATTAGATCTAATTGTTGATCTTGATTAAAATCGGTCCAAAGAGCATCGGTCACCATTCCAATTTCTTTAAAAGCTTTTTCAGAAGCTATGTGAACTTGAAAGCGACCTCCCACATTTTCTAACAAATAGCTTGAGGCAGGCAAGGGATAATTCCATGGCACAAAACGATTGCCGATAAATAAATCTAGGTCACCATCGGCATCAAAATCGGCTGCTTTCACAACACCACCACTTTCAAAGCGTTCGGGCAAGCGGTCTTTTTCAAAGGTAAAATTTCCATTTCCATCGTTGAGATAGAGGCGGTCTAAATAAGTGCTAGCAAGAGGTTCAAAGGCATTGCCTCCACTGAGCACCATGAGGTCTTGATCTCCGTCGTTGTCGGCATCAAAAAATAGGGCATCGGTGTCTTCTAATATTCGATGTCTTAGAAAGTCTGGTTGTGATTTTTCTTGAAAACTACCGTCCTGTTGTTGTAGATAGATGCTGGCAATTTGCCCACTAGCCCCACCGACAAAAAAATCATCCTGTCCGTTTCCGTCTATATCGGCCACGGCAATGGGAGGTCCCATTTGCGAAAGCTTATGAGGCAGCAATACTTGCTTGGCATAATCGTTAAAAGGATTTTCACTGTGTTTTAGAGGTTTGTTTAAGGGGGTAATTTCAGTAAAAAGGGCATGAGTATTGGTGGTGCTTTTAGCTACTTGTCCTGCTTCAAATTGAATTTCGTTCAGGCTGTTTTTTTTAAGGTTATTATAGGTTTTAAGGGTTCCATCGGGCCATTTGACCGATAGACTTAGAGCCTCAGCTTTTGCTCCCAATCCAAAATGAAGAATTTGTTCTGAAGTAGAATAGATACCTCTAATATTAGTCGTTTCTATTATTTGTGGCCCCTCAGAAGTATGCAAGCTCACGCGAGTGCCAAAAAGGTTGGTGTTTTGTGGATGCTTTAGGACAATTCTTAAAAAGTTATTTTTTTGGGCATCTGTTGTTTTGTTTTCATATATAAAGGCTTTTTCATTCACGTTATTCACCACTATTTCTAAATCTCCATCGTTGTCTAAATCGGCATAGGCAGCCCCATTAGAAAAGGAGGGCTGTGCCAATCCCCATTGCTCGGTTACATTTGAAAAGTCAAAGTTTCCTTTGTTTTCATACATATAGTTTTTGAGGGGAACACTGGGTAAAATAGACAAGGTTTCCGCTAGGGGCAAAATATCCATCAAATCAATATCGCCTTCGTTTGGATGCTTTTTTACGTAGTCATCAGCAAAATGGACAACATAATCACCAATTTTTTTATCGGCATCAGTATTGCGAATATCTCGCAACAAGCCATTGGTGATATAGACATCTTTTTTTCCGTCATTATTAAAATCGGCAATTAAATTGGCCCAACTCCAGTCGGTGGCCGCCATACCTGTATATTGTGCAATATCACTAAAATATCCATTTCCATTGTTTAGCTGTAGGGTGTTAAACATATATTGATAGTGCCCCCCCTCTCGAACAACTTTCCAAAAGGTATCAACATTCATGGCGCTCATATTGGCTTTGAGACGGTAGTTGTCTTCTGCCACCATATCTAAAACCATTAGGTCTTGAAAGCCGTCATTATCGAGGTCGGCAGCATCAACGCCCATGCTATAAAAGGAGGTGTGTTTCAGTTGGGTTTCGGTGGCATAAGTAAAAGTACCATCTCCATTGTTTAGGTATAGAAAATCAGGAGCGTCAAAATCATTAGCTACATAGAGGTCAATCCAACCGTCGTTATTAAAATCTGAGGCAATGGCGCTATTGGGGAACCCAGTTCTAAACACTCCTGCTTGTTGCGTTACGTCTTCAAATTTTTGATTGGCTATATTTTTAAAGAGTTTGCAGCTATATTGTGGCAAAAGCAATTCTTGTCCAAAAAAAGTAGAAAAGGAGCCTGGGTTTGGGGGTTGATTCAATAAAAACAAATCAACATCACCATCGTTATCATAATCAAAAAACAAAGCTTGTCGGGTGCGTTCAGCTTCATCTACACCCCATTGTTGGGCTTGTTCTTCAAAGGTTAAATTGCCTTTATTGATATAGAGTTTATTGCGTCTTTTTTCAGGGGCTTCATCATAGAGTTCTTTGCTCACATAAATATCTTGCCAACCATCACCGTTCACATCAGCAATAGCCACACCAGATGACCAAGTCTGATCATTTTGAATACCGGCGGCGGTAGTTATTTTTTTAAAGTGGAGATTTCCTTCATTCAAATAGAGTTCATCCCCTACTAAATTGCCGGTAAAGTATAGGTCTTGTAAACCATCATTATTAAAATCGGCTATGCCTACACCTCCACCGCCATAATAATTTGCATAAAGCAAGATGTTATGTTGAGGATGATCAACAATTGTATTTTCAAAATCAACTCCGGTTTCTTTGGCGTCCAATAGCTCAAAAACGGTTTGGCCATAAAAGACATAGACACTAAAAAAGAAGAAACCGAGATATATTTGTTTCCACTTCATAGGAATAAATTTAAAAAACAAGAGAGGATTTAAATCCTCTCTTGTATTATTTTTTTAAATGAATGAGAACTATTTGTCCCACCAAACCCGAGTGGTAAATTCATTGGGCCCTTGTCTAGAAAGAGCAGCCTCAAAACTTTCTGGATTGGTGCTCGATTCACCATTGGGATAGATCAAGCGACGTGGGATTGTTCCTCCCGTAACATTTCCGTCATAGACTGCTTCACCTCCAAAGGGCAGCAGTTCTGGGAAGCCTGTTCTTCTCCAGTTGGCAAACGCTTCATATTCATTTAAGAATGTTGCGGCCCAATATTGCTCATGAATCATCTTCATGGCATTGGCAGCATCAAAAGGCTTGGCTTGCAAATAGGCATCAACTTCTGCATCTGAAATTGCAGCTGCATTGGCATAAAGCATGCTTAACATTTGCATGGCTGCTTTCACTCCATTCTCATAGTGTGTTTTAGCATCTGAAGAGATCCAGCCACGCGTAGCCATTTCAGCTTTAAGGAATTCTACTTCGGCATAGGTTTGGAATACCATTGGAGTGTCTTCTCCACCTACAACCGCTCTATTTGGCTCTGCATAAACATCAGATTCAGTACCATATTTAGCTTCTAGTGCACCAGAAGTTAATCCATTTGGCATACCAATAAGGTCTGCTAAAGCTGTACTTCCATCACTTCTTCTAGCAGCTAGAATAGGCAGTCTAGGATCATCTTGTAAAAATTCGATAAACACTTTAGACATACGCATGTTGCCATCGGCTGTAAAAACTTCTCCATGACCGTTTCTATTGATACCATCGGGACCTGCAGTATGTTGAATAAAACAGATGTCATCATTGGAATCCATAGTGCCTCCATTAACAGCTTTAGTTGCCCAAGCTTGAGCCCCTGCAGCGTCTACTTTGGTCATTCTCATGGCCAAACGCAGCATGAGTGAATTTCCAAACTTTTTCCATTTGTTGGTATCTCCTTGGAAAATTAAATCGGAAGTTCCTAAAGTATCTGCTCCAATTTGTCCAATAGCTGCTTCCAATTCTGCCAACATACTGGCATAAATTTCTTGCTGCGGATCATATTTAGGCTTTAAGATACCTTCAATATATCCTTTACCCGCTTCAGAATAGGGAATATCTCCATAGAGATCCGTTAGACGGTGGTAAATGAATACGCGCCAAATTCTAGCAATGCCCATTGCAGTGCCTGTTTCTCCTTCTTCTGTCAATTGATAGATAATATCTTCAATTTCTTTTACTTGTTCCGGATAGGCTCTATCAAAGAGTGAAGTAGCATAACCTTCGTTTAAGGTATAGAAATTTCCAGTCCAATAGGTGGCCGTTGAAGACATATGTTGGATAATTTGAGAAGAGTAGATAAAACTCGCTCTCCAATTCTCATAACGACCCCCAGAGGTTCTGAGGAACACTGATGCAAATTTATTGTTTACTTCAATTTGCGCCGCTTTGGTCGGATTGATGTTCATTTCTGCAAATCCTTCGTCAAATTCACAACTGACAAGCAAAACGCTCATTAGGACGATTGTGGTTATTAATTTTTTCATTGTCTTTTAAAATTTAAGATTTACGTTTAGTCCAAAACTTCTAGGTACTGGAAGTCCAAACCATTCTAACCCTTGTGAGTTGCTCACGTTATAGCCAGATTCTGGATCAACGTTTTCTACATCATTTTGCAAGAAAAATAAATTTCTTCCAATAAGCGATACAGAGGCACTATTGATAAAAGTTCCTTCCAAAATATCACTTGGGAAACGATATCCCAAACTCAATTGACGCAATCTGATATAATCAGAGTCATAAATAGCCTCTTCAGCAATGCTGTAGGTTTGTCTCCAATAGTCTTCAATGCGATTAGGTGCAATGGTTGTTGTGAAAGCACTTCCGTTAGCATCTACTCCTGATACAGTAAAACCGTTTTCGCGGCCATCAGCATCTATGGTGGCCTTGTGAGCTCCAAAATATTTTGCTAAGGCATTAGTTCCAGAATACATTTGACCTCCAAATTTTCCTTCAAAAAGGAAACTCAAACTATAATTTTTATAGCGCATAGAATTGGTAATTCCAATAGATGTTGGTGCCACTCCAAATCCTAGAATTTTACGTGGTCCTATTTGTGGGATTGGTGTTCCATCAGGATCAATATTGTGTATAATTCTTCCTTGTGCATCACGGTTGTAGGAGGTTCCATAGAGGGCTCCAAATTGTTCTCCAACAATGTGGGTCACATTCAAGTTTCTAGAACGAGGTTCATCCAACGTAATATTGGTACCATCGTTATTGGTAGAAACAATTTCAGAAATGTTATTGGAGTAGTTAAACGTGAAGTCCCATGAAAAATCATCCGTTTGAACCGGACGCAAATTGAGCAACATTTCAATTCCTTTGTTTGAAATTACACCCAAGTTAGCTAAGGCGCTACCATATCCTGACGTTGGAGAAGCACTAACGCCCACAATGTCTCCATCGGTTTCGTTGTCATAATAAGTGAAATCTAACGAAATGCGATTGTCGAGAAAACGCAGGTCAACTCCAAATTCTGTTTCGTTCTTTTCGAATGGTGTGATTTCAGAGTTAGGAATGGATCCATTAGAGATGTTTCCTAAAGAGGCACCTTGATGTCCTTGTCCATATATGCCATAAGTCAAATTGAGTTGGTATGGATTATCAGCCCCACCTGCAACTTGTGAATATCCAGCCCGTAGTTTGGCAAAGGATACGATTTCTGGTAGTGTAAGCAAGTCTGAAAGAACAAGACTCAAACTAGCAGAGGTATACAAGTCATTGTTAGGTGCTGTTTTTCCTGGTAATGACAAGGTAGAGAACCAGTCATTTCTAGCTGTTAAGGTTAAATAAAGTGCTTCCTTATAGCCAAATTCTGCTGAACCATAAGCAGAGTTGATTTGTCTTTCGCTAAACCCGTAGCCCGTACTTTGGTTTTGGGTGTTTTTAACGTTATATAGGTAAGGTACAATAAAATTACCCCCATCGGCTGAAACAGATTCTGAAAGGAGATAGTTTCTACCCACACCGGCAAAAGCAGTTACTTGCAAATCATCAACAATTTGAAGCTGATCTGTTCCAATGAAGAAATCTGCATCGCTTTGTTCTGTCGTTAGTTTATATTCATTCATACTACCCAAGGGTTGATAAGCTGTTCCATAGGGTGTTCCACTTGTTCTGTCATAGTCAAATCGATCCATACCAAAACGCCCAGTGGCATACAAAAAGTCTGTTATATCCCAACGAACTTGAGCTGACCCAATAAAACGAGCTTTAACCGAATTGTTAAAATATTGATAGGCTGCAAACCAAGGGTTTTGTGAATAAGTGTTGTCACTCGTTCTAAACTCACTTCCATCTTCGTTGGTTCCAAGTCCGCCTGCTCCTAACATATCATTCACATCAATAGAAGGGGCAAAAAGACGAATTCCAAAGTTGGCATTTCCTGGAGAGTCAGAAAGTCTTGGTGCACCAATAGCATCATCATAAATATATTTTAAATTCACAGTGGCTGTAAAATCACCCACTTTTTGTGAAGAGTTTAGACCTAATGAATTTCGATTTAATGTTGAATTAGGTATAATATCTTTGTTCTGCAAATTGGTGAAAGACAAACGTAAATTTGATTTTTCTCCCCCTGATGTTATCGATAGAGTATTGATGTAAGTATCACCTGTCTTATAGAATTTATCCAAGTTATTACCTTTATAGGTATAGGGTCTTGAAACGCCATCCCATTGTTCAACAGAGGTATTACTCAACGGAAGCCCCCAGTTGGCATAGGTGTCTACATTATCTGAGTTGGTTGAGTAATCTCTACCTTGACCATATCGAGTTTGTGGATCATAAGGATCATTTCGAATATCATCAAACTGTAAAGAGCTTGAAAGTTCAACGCTCAAGCCTTCTTTGCCAGCACCTGATTTGGTAGTGATAATAATCACCCCGTTAGAAGCTCGAGAACCATATAGTGCTGCAGCAGCACCACCTTTTAATACTGAAATAGATTCTACCTCATCAGGGTTTAAAGCAGAAATACCGTCTCCAGAATCAGCTCCTCCCCAAACTCCAGCAGAACCGAGGTTGTTGTTGTTAATGGTAATTCCATCAATTACATAAAGAGGCTGGTTGTTACCGCTCAAAGAACTGTTCCCTCGAATAATAACTCGAGAAGAACCTTTTGCTCCAGTAGCATTTCCGGTGATTTGAACCCCTGCAATTTTTCCTTGTAGGGCATTGATCGCATTGGTGGATTTAATTTCGCTAACCTCGTCTCCTTCAACTTCGGTTACCGAATATCCAAGTGCCTTTGTGTTTCTTTTGATACCAAGTGCTGTTACCACTACTTCATCTAAAGCATTGTCTGGTTGCAACTGCACATTGATAGAGCCAACATTGCCAACAGCAATGGTTTGAGATGAATAGCCAACAAAACTAAAGATCAAGGATTGGCCAGAATTTACTTCAATGGAGTAGTTCCCATCAAAGTCTGAAGACACACCGTTGTTGGTCTCCAAAACAACAACTGAGGCACCCGGAAGGGGAATCCCCTGCTCATCCGTGATAACCCCGGTAATCGTTTGCTGAGCCATGGCAAGACCTATTCCTAGGAATAGAAAAAGCATGGAAAGCATCAATTTATTTGTTTTCATAAGATTTGTTAATTTAAATGTAATTAATTACTAAAAATATTAATCATTCTTTAAGGGAGCTCTTTTAGAGCTACTGCATTTTGACTGCAAGCCAGCTAAATGGCTTACAAAATAAGAATGTATTTGTTGAGGTCTTGATTTGGTTTTAGGCGTAGTTTTTTAGACAGCCTGTAGCGTTGGCTTTGCACAGTGCGTAGCGATATGCCCGAGATATTAGCAATTTCGTTGTTGCTTTTGTTCATTTTTATGTAGGCAATCAATCTCAAATCAACTTTTGAAAGGGAATATTGCTCATTTAGCTTTTTATAAAAATCGGGAAAAACCTCAACAAATTTCTTATCAAATTCATCATAACTTTTTTCCGAATTAATTAAGTTAGAAATTTCCCTTTGTGTTTTTTTTACCAAAACTTCAGAGCTTTTCTTTTCATTTAAGCTCGAACGCAATATTTTGAGATAATCATTACGTTGTAAAATAAAATTGGTTTTACTTAAGAGTTCTCTTTTCTTCAAGTCTAATTCATTTTCAATTTCTCTTTTTTCGGTTTCCAACACTCTTTGTCTTTCATTTTGCAATTTGAGGTTGGCTCTAATGAACAGAAGTAAAAACAAAAGAATTAGAATTGCAATGGCCGTGAAGAAAAGGGTGTTGTTATATTTTATTCTATTTTCTATCAACTCATTTTGTTTTTCGGCTAAGGTGATTTGGATTTCCAAATTTTCTAATTCATTAAAAGGGTCATATTTTGGGTTGGTCGCATACCAAATAAGTGAATCTTTTACGGCAATTAGTTTGCTATAATTCTTTGTTTGTTTATAGATTTCGCTGAGTTGTTCAAAGAATTTAATTTTATTTTCGGCCGCAATATCGGGGGTCTTCAGTGCTTTTTCAATTAGTTCTTCTGCCTTTAAAAAGGCTTTGGTTTGAATGTAAGTCGCTGCAATTGCTTGCGCAATATCGGTGGATTGACTTGGAAAAGAATCCTCCAATTTTTTTGCCTGATAGAAAATTTCCAACGCCTTTTCATAGTCTTTCTTTTTAAATAGAAAATTGCCATAGTTGAGCAAGGAGTGGGAATAATAAAGTTGAATTTCAGAATTTGGATCAAAAGTTGATTTTTGTGATTCTGTTTCAAATATTTTCTTTATTAAATCTAAATAGTCTAACGCTTTTTCTTTTTGATCCATATCAAAATAGAGCAAAGAAAGCTGAATATAAGAATACATTATATCCGAAATCTTACCCATTTTTTTTCTTCGGGCCAGAATGTTTTCAAACTGTTTTTCTGCCTTTTGATATTCTTTTCTTGTAATGTTTATAAGCGCTATGTTGCCTTCGGCCGTGTTGAGTCCAAAAGCTTTATCTACACTATATTTTTCACCATATAAATTGAAGTTTTCAATGGCCTCAGCATAATATTGTTCGGCTCTGTCATATTTTTTTGTGTTGTAGTAAACGTTTCCTAAAATCACTAAAACCCAAGGGGGCTTAACTATATTTCGATGCTCTTTTTCACTATCAGAAAGGGCTTCATATATTTTTAAAGAAGCGGTCAAATAATCAAAGGCTTGATTGTATAGCTTTAAGTAAAAAAGGGTTTCTCCCAGCAGATAGTTGGTGTTGTATAACTCTTTATTATAGTCATCATAGGTAGAAAATGACAATGCCTCAAATCCAAAATCAAGAGATTTTTGTGGGTCAATGATCTTGTATTTTTCAATAGAATCATTAATTGATTTTAAATTTTGAGCCACACAAAAGTTAGCAGAAAAAAAAATTAGAACTAGATGAAAATATTTAATCATGCTGACAAAAATCAGAATCAATTTACTAGGTTAACATTGTAAATCTCTTTGCACAAAAGAAACGATCAAGTAGGGTTTAGTTTGTTTTGTAAACTTTAGGACTCTCGTTATTTCTACTAAAAATTAAATATTCATCTCCTTGAGCAGAAATTAATTTTTGAATGTCTCGAACTTCACCCGATAGCAAAAGGCCCGATTCAGAGGCATCACTGTAGCTGAATTGACCCTTTCCGTTTCCTAAAAAACAAACCCCTTTTATGGCATCATAGTGTCCAAACTTTACCCTTGAGGCCGTAAAATTTCCCCCCATAACAATGTCTAAATGGCCGTCTTTATTAAAATCGCCCGTATTGAGTCCATAAATAGGAGAAAGCTGAGCCTCTTTTGGAAGGGCAGTAACTTTAAATTGACCGTTACCTAAATTTTCAATATAACTAGTCTCAAAATTTTTGGCATACAAAACTTTTGATCCTTTCAATTCATCTTGGGTAAAAATTTGATCTAGGGTTAAGCTGGCATATTCGCTATAGCGCACAAACCTGTTTTTTAACATGGCCAGTTGTTGCTGAATATCATCTTTAGAAAAAACTGGATAGTTCTTACCCTGATCATAACACGAAAGAATGGGGTCTATAGAACCATTATTGTCAAAATCTTTGGCATAGATACCCACAGGATGTTCCACAGTAGTTTTTAATTGTGAATTCAATCCGAAATTTCCGGCAATATAATCCAGATCACCATCATGATCAAAGTCGCCCTGAGTGATGGCATTCCACCAGCCCTGAGAATCTTTAAAACCGACTTGCTCTGAAACATTTTTTAGTGTTCCACTTTCGTTTAAAAAAAGCGTGATGGGCATCCACTCACCCACTAAAAGCAAGTCTTGAAAACCGTCATTATTTGTGTCTGTCCAAATGGCATCTGAAACCATGCCAATATTTTTCAATCCTTTGGCTTTGCTTTCTGTAACCTCTTTAAATATTCCTTTACCATTGTTTTCTAATAAATAACTTGCAGGCGAAAAGGGATATTTATTAGGCAAAACGCGCCCTCCTACAAATAAATCTTGATCGCCATCATTATCAAAATCTTGAGCCTTTACAACAGATCCACTAGAAATGAAGGTTGGCAAATGCCCTTCTGACTTGATAAAATTTCCATTGCCACGGTTTATATAGAGTCGATCCGTAAGAGCGGGGTCTGTGCTATCAAATTCATTTCCGCCACTAACCACATATAAATCTAAATCTGAATCGGCATCGGCATCAAAAAACACTGCACCTATATCTTCTGCTTGTGCATCTGCTTGAAAAACATCATTATTGGAGAGATTAAAATGGCCCGATTTGGTTTGTAAAAAAACACTTCCAGGGGAGTCTTTTGCTCCACCAATAAAAACATCTTCTAGTCCATCGCCATTCACATCGCCCACAGCGAGTTTTGGACCGAGAGTAGAGAGCATATGGGGAAGCATAATCTCTCGTTTGTAATCTATATAGTTATTTTCTTTATGGGTAAACGCAATTGGGCCTGCCTCTTGAAAAAGAGGCTTCTTTTGGTTTTTTTCTGAAGTCAAGATTTGTGTTGCGTCTTTTTGGTATAAGGTTATTTTTTTGTTGGGTGCAATGTCATTAAGGGTTTGACTTTTTTGGTTGGGCCACCTCACCTCTATTTTATCAATTTGGGTCACCTTTCCTAATCCAAAATTTAAATTAAAATCTACTGAAGACTGGTACCCTCTTGTGTTGATCATTTCTTGCATTTGGGTCATTCCTCCGGCTGTGACTGTTACCTTGGCTCCAATGCCAAAGTTGTTTTTTTCGGCACCAACCAAGGCAATTTTAATATAATTGTTTTGCGTAAATTTTTCGGCGTTGTTTCTATAAATAAAAGCTTTTTCATCAATGTTATTGACAATTAAGTCCATATCGCCATCATTGTCTAAATCCGCATAAGCAGCACCATTAGAGAGCGTTTTTTGGTTGAGCCCCCAGTCTTTATTCATTTTGGTGAACGTGAGGTCTCCATTGTTCTTATAGGTGTAGTTTTCCTCATAGGTGGAGGGAATTTTATCGATCAAATCCAGGAGTTGAATTTTTTCTTTAGTCTTTCGTTCATTAATTTTTTCTTGCACCACATAGTTCATAAAGTCCATATTGGTGTAATCTTTTCGATATCCATTGGTTATAAAAAGGTCTTTAAATCCATCATTGTCTAAATCTGTAAATAAAGAAGCCCAGCTCCAATCTGTATTCGAAACACCCGAAAATTGACCTATTTCTGAAAAGTAACTTCCTCCTCTGTTGAGTTGCAACATATTTCTCATGGTTTGATGGTAAAACCCATTTCTTTTAAGGTGTGTTAGTTTTTCATAATTATCAGGACCAGAGGTCATCTTTATCCGATAGTTACCTTCAGGAAGCATATCTAGGGTCATAATATCTGCAAATCCATCATTATTAATGTCTGCAATATCAGATCCCATAGAATAGAGCGAAACGTGGCCAATATAATTTTGCAACCCTTCTGTAAATGTTCCGTCTCCATTGTTGACATAGAGATAATCTTGCTCGTTATAATCATTTGAAATATAAAGATCTAACCAGTGGTCATTATTGAAGTCTGAAACACTCACCCCAAGCCCAAAACCTAAAATATTTGAGATTAATCCTGCTTGGTCTGTAACATCTATAAATTTGCCATTATCATTTCGCATCAATTTATCTGAATAGGCTTTGTTTTTTTGTTTTTTATAGTGTTGTGAAATTTTTGCTAATCCAGAATATTCTTGTGAAGAGTGATTTAAAATATAAAGGTCTAAATCACCATCGTTGTCATAATCAAAAAATGAGCCTTGGGTAGAATATCCTGCGTCATCAACTCCATAAGCTTTTCCTTTTTCTGTAAAAGTTAGGTCGCCATTATTGATAAATAGTAAGTTTCTTCTTTTCTCTGGATTTGTTGCCGCCGATCGACATACGTAGATATCGAGGAAACCATCACCATTGACATCAGCCATAGTGGTTCCGGTGTTCCATAAGCCTGCTGCAAAAACTCCTGCCTCTTGAGCCCGCTCTTCAAATTCAAAGTTCCCTTTATTGATATAGAGTCTGCTCCCTACCATATTTCCCGTAAAATAGATGTCTGTTAGGCCATCATTATTCACATCACCAATGGCTACGCCACCACCGTTGTATAGATAGCCATAGTTAAGCACATTAAATTGTTCTGTTTCCTGCAGGGGGTTTTGAAAATTAATACCAGTAATTCTAGAAGGCATTAAGGTAAACATTTGATCTGCAGGGGGGCTACAAGATAGGGATAGGAACAAGGCTAAATAGTAGAAGTATTTAGAGGTTAAGACTTTTCTCATGTAGGTGGTGTTTAAAATATTGGTTTAACGCAATTTAATAAAAAAAAGCCTGTAATTAGATTACAGGCTTTAATTCAATTTCTTTCTAAGTTCTAGACTTAGAAGTTAGCTCCTCCTGTGTCCCACCATAGACGTGTACCAATTTCATCTGGTCCACCTAGAGCAGAAACACCAGAGGCATATCCTGAAGGGTTACTGGATCTTTCACCCACAGGAAATACCATGCGCTTCATGAAATCATCATCGGCAATAACTCCGAAATCGGAATTACTATCGTTTTGATAATTGTAGGGAAGTTTTGGATATCCTGTTCGTCGGTGATCTACCCAAGCTTCAATGGAGTTGGTATAAGCTGCAATCCATTTTTGGGTAATGATTTTTTCAAGTTTTTCTTCATCTGAACCTGCTTCATTCCAAGCAACAGTTGCATTAATTCTACTTTTAAAGTCATTTACATCTCCTGTTTCAACCACATCATCGTAGTCAAATGGAGTGCCCGTGTCGTTGGCTAAATAGGCATCAACACCACCTGCTCCCCAAAACTGGAAAGATTGCTTCACACCCTCTTCATAGTGTTCTTTAGCAGAAAGTGGTGTAGACCATCCTCTTAGGTTTGCCTCTGCTAAGATCAAGTGTGTTTCAGCCGCATCAAATAGCTTTCTATTACTTGCTGTCTTGAAATCTTGGCTGATTGTGGAATAGGGTAAATGAAGATCTTTTGAGGCCAAAAATGCACCGTTACGAATTCCTTTGTAAGGAAAATCTGGGTGATCGGCCACCAAACTTGCGTCAGCAACTGGTGCCCAATATTTTGCCGCTCTTGGATCGTCATAGCCTCCCAAAATAGACTCCATTGAGGCACTCATTCGCGTGTCATTCCATGAAAAACAAATGGTTACTTCGTGGAAAGGTTGTCCATAAAGAGAAAGCATAAAGTTATCTGCATTAGTTGTGATTAAACCTCCTGGAGCATTGATTGCTTTTTCACCTTGAGTTTTAGCTAATGCAGGAGCAACTTTTGAAATTCGCATGGCTAAACGCAAACGCAAAGAATTGGCAAATTTGAGCCAACCCTCAACATTTCCTCCATAACTTTCATCAAAAGCCTTGAACCCTTGATAATCTTTATTGGCAGAAAAAGTAGATACAATTTGATCTAGTTCACTAAACCAAGTGTTATATAACTGTTCTTCACTGTCATAATTCACATCACCCTGTGTACCATAATTAGAATAAATTAGTGGTCCGTGATAGGCTGTCAACCTTGAAACTCCAAATATTTGAATAAGTTTTGCCCATTGAACGAACATGTCGTATCCGTCTTCTTGAGCAATTTTAATTACTTGGTTTCCAGGCGCCATAATACTACCATAAATTCGGTCCCAGTATTGGTTAATCCACCTTGGATAATAGGTAGTATTATTTACACCCCCCACAAAAGGAGTTGGTGTAGCATAATGTCTTACCCACGTATCGTTATTAAGGTTATGCATCACCTGATTACCACTAATGGCATTTAGCATAGAGGGAAAATAGGCCCCAATATGATTAAAGTTTTGCTTTAAAGATTCGTCAGTAATTTGATTCGGGTTGGTATTTAATTCCGCAAAATCATCAGTACATGAATTTAACGATACCAATCCGATGAGCAATAAGTAAAATATATTTTTTCTCATTATTTCTAAATTAGAAAGTTAGTCTTAGGTTCATACCAATCGTTCTCGTTGAGGGAAGATTAAAGTTATCTAACCCCTGAGCATTTCTATTCGTACTCATGGCCAATTCTGGATCAAATGGCGCTTTGGCAGTGTACCATAGATTGTTTCCTATCAAAGATAGTGTAGCACTTTCAACAGGAATTCCTAATGAAGCAGCATTAAGATTATAGCCTAAAGACATTTGAGTAAGTCTGAGATTGGTTCGGTCGTAAATATAGGCTTCACCAATTCCGTTTCGATCTCCAATGGCTCTGTACCAAAGTTGTGCATCTGCTTTTGACACAGCTGCACCATTTTCGTCTACAGCGTTTACGGTAACACCTCCATTATCTCTAGCAATTCCTGATCGTAAGGATACCCCAGCACCATCCAACATGGATTCTGTTTGTGAGAATACTTCTCCACCAAATTTCCCGTTGATAATGAATCCGGCAGAAATTCTATCGCCTATAGTAAAGTTGTTAGACCAACCAATACTAAAATCAGGTTCTGCATTTCCACCATATTCATAATCAGGAGTTCTTAGGGGTTTGCCGTTTTCCATCATAATTCTTCCCTGTGCATCTCTTCTATATAAGAAAGTGTAAAAATCACCAATGGATCCACCTTCTCTAATTTGTGAGATGAAGCCTTCGCTTGCTCCAGTATTTAGACCGGCAATATCAGGGTGGATGGAAACAATTTCGTTGTTGTTTTTGGTGAAGTTGACAACGGAATTCCAAGATACATTGTCTTTTTGAACAATATTTCCTGTCAAACTAATTTCCACTCCTTGATTGACAATTTCTCCGGCATTAACAAAATAGGTAGTATATCCTGATCCAGAAGGTGCTGCCAACTGAAGAAACTGATCGGTACTCTTAATATTATACAAAGCAAAATCTAGACCAATTCTATTGTTCAAGAATCTAAGATCAACTCCAAATTCAGTTGTTTCAATTAGCTCGGGTTTTAGATCGGTAAAGGGTTTTTGTGTATTTCTGTTAACCCCTCCAGAAGCTGTGATAGAGTTTGCTGGATTAATTCTATTAAAAGGCACTTCGTTACCAACTGTGGCTGAAGAAGCTCTCAGTTTAGCAAAGCTAATAACCTCAGGTAGGGTTATCATTTGAGAAATAATAGCAGACAGTCCAAAGGATGGATAGAAATAGGATTCATTTCCAGTCAACGCCAATGTAGAAGCCCAGTCATTTCGTCCGGATACATCTAAGAAGAGGAAATTTTTAAATCCTAATACCACATTTCCAAACACCGCTTGCTTTTCCACTCTACTGCTTAAAGTTGATAGCACTTGAACGTTGGTGGGCAAGTTTTGGAAATTAAACTCATTGGCATAAAAAAGTAAGCCGTCATTTCCAGAACTCACATTCACACCATCACCAAAGATGGTTTTTTGAATACTTGCCCCAGCAATTGCTGTCAAACTCAAGTTGTCGCCTAACTCATCGTTAAACGTAAAAATACCATCTGAGTAGAACAATTCATCATTAAACCTCTTGTAGTCCCATCTACCATTTGCCCCTGTATTTGTGGCGTTTGAGGTTGCTGCGTGTTGTTGTTCATAGGATTTGTTAGAAAAGTCATAACTCGCTCTTGCTTGAAAGCTAAGTTTTTCAGTAATCTGATACTCTAATTTTAAGCTTGTTATAGCTCTTCTAATTCGATCTTCCTTAGGTTGTTTATTCAAAATCCAATAGGGATTAGATTGGTGGTGATCGTTCACAAACCAATTTTGAACATACATATTGGCGGCATCATTAAACAGCTCATAATTGGTTCTAAAGGAATTGAAATCCTTTTGTCTTGGGAACATATACAAACCCGTTAAGGGATTAAGATAATAACCTGATGGTCCTCGGTTTGCTGTTTGTTCGTCTGTAAGAATCATATTTGAAGAAATGGTCATTTTATCATCCAATAATTTTGTGGATTGCTTAAAGGTTACGTTGTTCTTCTGATACTTAAAGTTTGGAATAATTCCGTCAGAGGTAGAGTTGTAATAAGAAAAATAAGCCGAAGTCTTTTTTCCTCCTCCACTAACCGAAACTGAATTTACATAGTTGGCTCCTGTTTGGAAAAAATCTTCAAC
Organism: uncultured Flavobacteriaceae bacterium; assembly: GCA_964386915.1. Taxonomy (GTDB): domain Bacteria; phylum Bacteroidota; class Bacteroidia; order Flavobacteriales; family Flavobacteriaceae; genus JADHMP01. The sequence continues at coordinate 55,445 of CAYLUQ010000004.1, forward strand.
AAAACCACTATTATAATTGCCTGGTGTAGGAGACCAACTTTCTTTAGCTGCATCTATGGCACCATAGTTATATTGCAATTCAGGTAAATTGATGACACTTTCAAAAGTAATGCCCGAATTTACGGTTACTTTAGCGGGGCCTTCAGAACCGGATTTTGTGGTGATCAAAACCACCCCATTGGCACCTTGGCTACCATAAAGAATGGAAGCATTGGCTCCTTTAAGAATATTGATGCTTTCAATATCATCTGGGTTGATCTGTGAAAGGCCATCCCCTTCATCAATACCTCCCCACATTCCGGGTTGACCGCCTTTGTTGTTAACAATTGGCACCCCATCAATTACAATCAAGGGCTCACTGTTGCCATTCAAAGACTTGTTTCCACGAAGTACAATACGGGTAGAACCACCAGCACCAGAACTACTTTTTCTGATTTCAACACCAGCTACTCGTCCAGTTAAACTGTTGGCAAAACTCATGTCACGCGCTTGGGTCATTTCCTCAGCCTGTACGGTTTGACTGGCGTAAGTAAGGGTTTTTTCGTCCCTTTTAATACCCAAAGCGGTAACTACAATTTCATCAAGAGCATTTCCTGCTTGCAAACTTACGTCATAGCTCGAGGCACTGCCAACCACTACTTCTACTGTGGCATAGCCCACAAAGCTAAAGGCTAAAGTTTGTCCTTCTTCAACTCCAATGGAATAATTTCCATCAAAATCGGTAGTTGTTCCATTACCGGTTTCAACCACTAAAACAGTGGCCCCAGGTAGTGGAACACCCTGATCATCGCTAACGAGACCAGTTACATTCTTTTGTTGTGCCAATCCCATTACGAATGAGAAAAGCCCAACAAATACGAAAAATTGGTTTCTTATTTTCATAAAAGATTTAATTTAAAATTCTAATGTATGATATTTTTAACTTATTTTTAAGAATTATGTAATTTTTTTTTTATGAAAGCTACCCTAAATTTCATTGCGCTCATTTTGAGTCTTTTGACAATCGCCCAAGAACCAAATAGCAATTTCCAATCAACACAACTCCCTACCTATTCATTTGATGACCCCAACCCGTTGCCGGCACTTGCTTTTAATCCTAAAATATATCCCTATCATAAATTTGAAGGCTACAGGGTAACGCCGTCACCGCAAACATTTAAGTTGGTTCGCTTGGAAAATGACTACATCACGGTAGAAGTTCTACCTGAAGTGGGTGGCAAAGTATGGGGCGCCGTTGACAAAAGTAACGGCAATGAGTTTATTTATAAAAACGAAGTCATCAAATTTAGAGATATTGCCATGCGAGGGCCTTGGACCTCCGGCGGAATTGAATTTAATTTTGGCATTATTGGGCACCACCCTGGCACGGCCACTCCTGTAGATTATACGGTTGAAACCCTTCCAGATGGCACCCAAGTTTGTGTGGTGGGCACCATAGACCTCCCCTCCAGAACCCAGTGGCGCGTGCGCATTGAACTTGAACCCAACAAAGGAGCTTTTGCTACCCAAGCCACTTGGTACAATCCAACCGCTACCGAAAAAGCCTACTACAATTGGATGACGGCCGCCGCCGCCGCTAAAAAGGATTTGGTTTTGGCCACCCCCGGCAATGCCTACCTCAAACACGATGGCACCGCCATGCCTTGGCCTAAAGATGATCTGAATAGAAATTTGGCCCGTTATGCAGAAAATGACTTTGGAAGTAGCAAATCCTATCATGTGGTGGGTACCTACAACGATTTTTTTGGGGGCTATTATGAACAAGACGAAGTTGGCTTTGGACATTGGGGACGCTATGATGAAATTCCAGGTCAAAAGTTATGGTTGTGGGATTTATCTCGCTTTGGAGGAATTTGGGAAGACCTGTTGACAGACACAGATGGACAATATATTGAATATCAAGCCGGACGTCTTTTTGTACAATATTTCCCGGGAGCAGAAAATCCCATTACACAAGCTACCTTTGAACCGCATCAAACCGACCAATGGACCGAAGTTTGGTTTCCCCTAAAAAACACTAAAGGCCTCAATGAAGCTTCTGCCCTAGGGGCTCTAAATGTGGTTTCCCATGAAACGAAGCTTGAGGTTTATGTCAATCCGTTTTATACCACAGCAGGAAGTATTTTATTTCAACAGGGAACGCATAAACAGGAACAAAAAGCCCTTTTTAAAGCCAACGAAATGCATCATTTTAGTTTTGATCTTCCTTCTAAAAAGGCTCCTTTTTCAATCGACATTAATGCCTTAGCATTACGCTATGAAAGTACCCCTGAGATTTTAAACAGACCTTTTGTAACACCAGCCGATTTAGCAGGCTATGACTCCAATGCCATCCGTTTTCAAAAAGGACTAAACGCTCAGCGCTTCAGACTATTTGAAGAAGCTGAAAAACATTTTCTAGACGTGTTGGAACAAGATGCGGCCCACCTAGGAGCAAGGGCCGCCTTAGGGGCACTGCATTTTGACAATGGGCTTCCCCAAAAAGGATTGGAAATTGTTTTAGAAGGCCTAGGTTTAGACACCTATCATGCGGAATTGAATTATGTAGCTGGTCTAAACTATTTAGCCCTCAATGATCTTGTTAATGCTACGGAAAGTCTTGGTTGGGCTGCTCGTTCGCTCCAATTTCGCTCTAGTGCACAGGCACATCTCAGCCAAATTGCCTTACTGAAAAAAAACTATAAAGAGGCGCTGCACTATGCCAATCAGGCACTGGATTTTAACACCAAAAACATCTTGGCTTTAAGCTATCGCTACTTAGCCCAAGCAGCTCTAAACCAAGAAGAGGAAGCGCAACAAACCCTTCAAAGAATTAAAACAATAGACCCCCTGCATCACCTGCTTTCTTTTGAGGCCTTTCTAAAGGGTTCCTTAACGCTAGATCAACTGCGCACAAAACATCAATCGGAATTTCCCTATCAGACTTTTTTAGAATTGGCCCTGCTCTATCATAACACAGGATTCACCTCTAAAGCCATAAAAGTTTTAGAAGCAAGTCCTAAACACATGCTCACAAACCTTTGGTTAGCCTATATCAAACAAAATCAAGCCGCTTTACAAAATATTTTTGAGCAATCGGTAGATTTTGTTTTCCCTTTTCGGCGTGAAAGTGTTGCAATGCTCCAATGGGCTGCTACTCAGTCAAATCATTGGAAGGCTAACTATTTACTGGCTTTAAACCTAATGGGGCTTAACCAAAAAGAAAAAGGGCGGGCTTTGCTAGAGGAACTTGGTAGTCAACCCGAAACAGCCAATTTTTATTGGATTAGAGCCCACCTCACGGGAGATGTAAAATCTCAAACTGCCCGTTTTGATCTATTGAAAGCCTATGAAAAAGAGCCTAAAAACTGGCGTATAGCTTTAGATTATGCAGCCCTTTTAGAACAGGATCAACAATGGAACAAAGCCCTATCTGTTTTAAAAAAAATCCAACAAGCCCACCCCCAAAATTTCAGAATTGGGTTGCGCATAGCTGCTGCACTCAATGCCACACAACAATATGAAAAAGCGGCCACCCTTTTATCTCAACTCTATGTATTGCCTTATGAACACGCTACTGGCTCTAGAAAAATTTATACCAAAGCCTATTGGGGCAGCGCATTAAACGCTCTTCATAAAGAAAATTGGAAACAGGCTCAAACACTACTCGAGCAAGCATTAGAATGGCCAGAAAAATTGGGGGTTGGAAAACCTTTTGATCCTGAAGAGCGACTCACCCTTTTGTTGTTGGCTTTTACAAAACAGCAATTGGACCTAAACACAGCTGTGCCTATAGAGTCTATTGTCAACTACTCCAAACAACACCTAATTAAAGGAGGAAAAAATTGTGTTGTGGGACTTTATGCGCTTCAACTATTAGAAGGAGAAACAGCCGCTAAAGCCTACGCCCAACAGTTGCAACAAGTGGGAGGAGATCAAAAAGCCATTCAAGAGGCTTTAGACTATTTCTTTTCGCACCCCGCTACCTCCTTATCACTTCCGTTTTTAGAACAGCTTGTTGCCTTTATTTGGTAGTGTTTTGTTTTAAGCGGGCATAAGCCTGCCCGGGATCTGAAACTCTAAAATGTTCTATATAGGCTCTATCCTGAAGGGTAACATAGGCCGTTTTTCCATCTTTTCCACCAAAGGCAATGTTGGAAGCCTTCTTCCCTTTTAACTGAATTTCTTCTAAGATTTCCCCTTGGGGAGAAACTTTAACAACGGTGCCTTTGCCATAGCGTGTAATGTATAAATTTCCTTTTACATCACAACGCATTCCATCCATGCCAAAGTCTTCAAAAGAGATGAGTTCTCTTTTGTTTTGCAACGTTTGCTCAGAACTAATGTCAAAAGCCCAAACCTTAAGCTGTACACTTTCGTTTACATAAAGGGTTTTGCCGTCCGGACTAATTTCAATTCCATTAGTGGTTCCCATATCTTGGGCCATCAATTCAAATTTGCTAGGGGTTATTTTCCAAATATTACCGGTGCTTTGCCCCCAATTTGGATCGGAAGCAAAAAGCAATTCATTTGCCCCAAGAGTCAAATCATTAGGTTGGTTGGCCCCGGGTTCATGTGCAAAAACAGTCACCTCTTGAGTGCTTGGATTTACTTCTAAAACATTATGCCCCGTATAGTCAGCCAAAAGCAAATTTCCGTTATTGCGAATTCGAATCCCGTTGGCTGTACTCCCCTCAGGCAACTGCTCAATAAAAATTGAGAAATTGCCCTCAGCATCTACCTTACCCAAAGAACCGTTGTGATCCGGATTGACAAAATAGAGATTTCCTTCTGCGTCCACAGCTGGCCCCTCCAGCCCTTTGGTAAAGGTGCCAACATTTGCATAGTCTGAGGCAACATAGAGCGTTTCAGCGGGTTCACAACAAACCAACAGCAGGATAAATAAAAAAAACAGGCTTAGATATTTCATTTTTGATGGGTGTAAAAACATTTCCTCTAATTTATAGCTAATTTTTTGTATTTTTCTAATATGAAATCTATTCTCTATTTGATTTGGATTGGTTTGATGGTGAATTGCACAACAAAAAACAATTCGGCAATGGACGTTAAAAAAATAGCAACACCCACATCTCATACTTTTGCGGCAGTTTCTAAAAGCTTGGAGTCAAACACCCAAAAGGTGGCTGTTGATCAAGCCAATTGGGAGGCCTTTCCCTATGCTCCAGACGTTTCCTTTCGAATAGCCCATGATAGTGAGCATCTATATTTAAAATTTTATGTGTCAGAAGCTCATATTTTAGCCCAGCACAGCCAGCCCAACACCGCTACCCACAAAGACAGTTGTGTAGAGTTTTTTATTGACCCAGATCAAAGTGGCGGCTATTATAATTTTGAATTTAATTGCATTGGCACTACCCATTTAGCCTATGGCCCCGACCGATATGAACGTCGTTTTGTTGAGCCCCAAAAAATAAAAGACCTCCTCTATATTGAATCTACGCTTGGTCAAGAACCCTTTGCAGAAAAATCTGGTGCTTTTCAGTGGGAAATGGTAGCGGCTATTCCAACTTCCATTTTTGTGCACCACCCCAATTTAACTTTTGACAAATTGCAGGCTAAAGCCAATTTTTTTAAATGTGGAGACGATACACAACAACCGCATTTTTTAAGCTGGCAGCCCATTGATACACCTCGCCCCGATTTTCATCGACCTGAATTTTTTGGATTCCTACAATTTGATTAACTTAAATATTAAATCACTATAAGCTAAGGGATGACGAGAGAAAACAGGAACACACCATTTTGGAAAAAATCATTGCCTCTTGTGCTGCTGACAAGTTTTGTGTTTTGGCAGTGTGAAAAAAAACCTGAACTCAAAAGTAATTTATGGCTCCCAGACGGATTTGAATCTACTGTTTTTGTAGATCAAATTCCTGAAACAACCCGTCATATTACCGTTACACCAGAAGGAACGGTTTATACTAAATTTAAAAAAACCTCCGAAGAAGGTTCCCTTGCAGCCCTACAAGATTTAGATGGTGATGGGCGAGCAGATAAAGTAGTAAAATTTGCCAACGACACCACTATTAAAGGTTATGGCTATGCCACAGCAGCCAGAGTTTATAAAGGCTATCTCTATTTTAGCAGTGAGTTGGCTGTCTATCGCTATAAACTTGACCCCAATCAACTGGTGCCCAAAGGTCCACTAGAAACTGTAGTAATTGATGACCACCCTCATGGCATGCACGAACACATTGGAAAACCCATTGCTTTTGACCATAAAGGCAACCTCTATGTGCCCTTTGGAGCTCCTTCTAACACCTGCCAAAATCCTAAAAGAACTCCCCTTCAACCTGGCATGGATCCTTGCCCACAACTTGAAGATCATGGGGGTATTTGGGTCTTCGATGCCAAAAAATTAAATCAAACCCAACAAGACGGGAAAAAATATGCAACGGGCATTAGAAGCATAGTGGCACTCGATTGGAACCCCCAAGATGAAACCCTCTATGCTGTGGTGCATGGACGTGATGATTTGTTTAGACTCTGGCCCGATCGTTATAATGCTTGGCAAAGTGCACTGCTTCCTTCTGAAGAATTTTTGAGAATTGAAGAAGGTGACGATTTTGGATGGCCCTATTGCTACTATGATCAAATGCAAGAAAAAAGAGTGCTCTCCCCCGAATATGGTGGGGATGGAAACACCGTTGGCCGCTGCGAAGACTTTAAGCCCCCCATAATGGGTTTCCCCGGACATTGGGCTCCCAACGATTTGGTTTTTTATCAGGGAGATGCTTTTCCTGAATATTATAAAAACGGTGCCTTCATAGCCTTTCACGGTTCTACCAATAGAGCCCCCTACCCACAATCTGGCTATTTTGTTGGGTTTATTCCTTTCGAAAACGGCAAACCCAAAGGCAGTTTTGATGTTTTTGCCGATGGCTTTGCCGAAGTAGACCCTATTGTTAATGTTCGTGATGCCGTCTACCGCCCTATGGGAATTGCCTTTGCTCCCGATGGCACTATGTATATTGGCGATACTGAAAAGGGGCGTATCTGGAGTGTGCGTTTCACCGGAGACAAACAAAGTTTTGGAAAAGAATCCTTAGCCAAAATGGAAGCTAGAAAAGAACTTTCTCATATCAGAACTCCCGATTTTGAAAAAGACAATTTGAGTGAAAAAAATATTTCAGAGGGCCAAAAACTATACAATACCTATTGCATGGCTTGCCACCAATCCAACGGAAAAGGGGCATCTGGTCGTTTTCCGCCTTTGGATCAAACAGATTGGGTAGTGGGAGATCCAGAACGATTGGTTCATCTCATTTTAAACGGAATGGAAGGTCCCATTAAAGTAAATGGAGAAGACTACAACGGCATTATGCCGCAACACGCCTTCTTAAAAGATGATGAAATTGCCAAAATAACCACTTATATTAGAACACATTTTGGCAATGAAGTACAAGCCATTAGCCCTCAAGACGTTCAAAAATACCGAGCTTCTAACTCAAAAAAAACAACTAAATAACAAAACCGATGAAATCAATTTTTCAAACCCTAGTACTGCTTAGTTGCCTTTTATGCAGCCCAATTCTCGCTGCACAAGAATTTGATATGGTCATTCTCAATGGACATGTTATTGATACCAAAAATGGCATTGACTCTAAAATGGACATAGCCATAAAAAATGGTCGAATTGCTGCTGTCTCAAAAAAAATAGCGCCTACCCAAGGCAAAACAGTAGTCAATGCCGAAGGGCTAGTGGTGACTCCCGGACTGATTGACATGCACAGCCATAATTTTCATGGCACCGAACCCGATAGTTATTTAAGCAACAGTTTTACAGCGCTCCCCCCTGATGGCTTCACCTTTAGAAATGGTGTTACCACCATAGTGGATGTTGGCGGTGCTGGCTGGCGCAATTTCAGACAATTCAAATCGCAAACCATTGACCGTTCTAAAACAAGAGTTTTGGCTTTTTTAAATATTATTGGAAGCGGTATGAAAGGGGGAGTTATTGAACAAAACTTAGACGATATGAATCCCAAACTCACCGCCTTAGTAGCCAAGCAATTTCCAGATCATGTGGTGGGCATCAAACTGGCTCATTATAGTGGTTTTGATTGGACCCCTACCGATCGGGTGGTGGAAGCAGGTAGATTGGCAGCTGTTCCCGTAATGATAGATTTTGGAGGCAGCCAACCCGAATTGCCCCTAGAAACCCTCTTGTTGGAAAAACTCAGACCAGGAGATATTTTTACCCACACCTATGCACACGTAAATGGTAGAACACCCATTGTAGATGAAAATGGAAAAGTGCGCCCATTTGTTTTTGAAGCACAAAAAAAGGGGATTGTCTTTGACGTGGGACACGGCGGCGGAAGTTTTGTTTTTGAACAAGCTGTTCCAGCAATGAAACAAGGCCTGCACCCCAACTCCATAAGCACCGATTTACACACCGGCAGCATGAATGGCGGCATGAAAGATATTTTGAATGTAATGTCAAAATTCTTAAATTTAGACATGCCCTTAAAAGACGTAATAGCAGCCACTACTTGGCGTCCCGCCAACTATATTGAGAAACCCAGCCTAGGGCATTTAAGTGTTGGTGCCGAAGCCGACATAACGGTTCTTCAAGTTCAAAAAGGCTCTTTTGGATTTATTGATACCCAGGGTAAAAAGATGATGGGAAATCAGAAATTGATTTGTGAGCTAACCGTCAGAGCAGGTACCGTTGTCTATGATTTAAATGGTTTAGCAAGCCCCCTTTGGAATGAATAAAATAGCTACCCCCTATAAAATAGCCTTCTTACTCTGCCTAATCTGCGGTCTAGCAAGCCTCTATCTTTTGGTCAACCATCAAGGGTCTGAAGCAGGTCTTTGGGTAGTTGGATTTTTCCTTTTTTTAGCCTTAGGATTTAGAGGAAGTCAAAGTCTGCGTGGATTATCCTTCACCATTTTGGTTTTTGCTGCCGTGAGCGTATCCATGTATTTTCCTGCACCCTTCATCCAAATTGGTTCTTTTCAAATGAAAAGCTTAATTGTTCCTTTGTTACAAATCATCATGTTTGGAATGGGAACCGCTATGAGCATCAAAGATTTTTATGGCGTAATTAAAATGCCAAAAGGGGTTTTGGTAGGATTAATTTGTCAGTTTACCATTATGCCCGTGGTGGGCTTTGCCTTGGCTACCCTGTTTCAGTTCCCTCCAGAAATTGCCGCCGGAGTGGTGCTCATTGGCTCTTCTCCAAGTGGATTGGCATCTAATGTCATGGCCTATTTAGCCAAAGCAAATGTTGCTCTATCGGTAACGCTAACCGCAGTAGCCACTGTACTTGCTCCTTTTATGACCCCCTTGCTGATGGAATTTTTTGCCGGTGCTTTTGTGCCAATTGATTTTTGGGGCATGATGCTAAGCATTGTTAAAATTGTGATTCTCCCCATTTGTTTAGGCTTGATTTTCAACCACTTTTTTCACGGCAAAACCCCTTGGCTTGACAAGGCCATGCCCATTGTTTCTATGGCGGCTATTGCACTCATCATAACGGTGATTACCGCCGCAGGAAGAGACAATCTATTAACTATTGGTGCCCTACTCATTGTGGCAGCCATTGCACATAATTTATTAGGCTACTTTTTTGGTTATTGGGGTTGCAAACTACTCCGAATGAAAGAACAAGATTGCCGCACCATTGCCCTAGAAGTAGGCATGCAAAACGGCGGATTAGCCTCCGGTATTGCCCTTGAAATGGGAAAAGTAGCCACCGTTGGTTTAGCCCCTGCTGTCTTTGGCCCGTGGATGAATATTTCCGGATCTTCTCTCGCATCTTGGTGGCGCGATAAAAAAATTAAATCTTAATACCCTATGAAAACATATACATTTAAACGGTTTCTACTCGTGCTCATTTTGGGAATCAACCCCCTTTTGGCTCAAGAGCTTACGGTTGATCAAATGAAATATTTAACCCCCCACTGGCAAGGCGAACGCTTTGAAGACGGGAGACCCAAAGTAGCCGATGCCATTTTAGCACGCATGAAAAAAGTGTCTATTGAAGAAGCTTGGGGTGTGCTCCGAAACGAAGGCTATCACAATCAATTTGAAGGAGGCTGGCAACCCTTGCATGATGATGTTCCTTTGGTGGGAAGAGCCCTCACAGTACAATATATGCCCAACCGTCCTGATCTAGCTACACAAATCGAAAAAAAAGGGCGGGCAGAAGGAGCCGTTGGCAATACCAACTCCTGGCCTATTGATCGCTTAGTGGAAGGCGATATTTATGTGGCCGATGGATTTGGCAAAATTGTAGATGGAACACTCATTGGAGATAATTTAGGAAATGCCATTTATGCCAACTCTAAAAATGGTGTGGTGTTCAATGCCTCCAGCAGAGATATGGAAGGGCTTTCGCAAATAGAAGGATTTAATGCTTTTGTTCGTGGATGGCATCCCTCCTTTTTAACTGAGGTTATGCTGATGAGCATTAATTATCCCATTCGCATGGGTGCCGCAACCGTTATGCCCGGCGACATAGTTTTGGCTAAAAGAGAAGGCGTTGTTTTTATTCCCGCCCATTTGGCCGAAAAAGTTGTGGTTACTTCTGAAGTTGTGCGACTACGCGATTTGTTTGGCATTACACGACTAAAAGAAGGCAAATATACCCCCGGTCAAATTGACAACAAATGGACAGAAGTTATTGAAAAAGATTTTGCCCAATGGCTGCAAGACCACATAGACGAACTGCCTGTTCCAAAAGAACAAATTCAAGAATTACTTAAAAAAAGAACTTGGTAAACCTTTATAAATAATTTAAACACAACACAATGGAAGCAAACACAACTCGAAGAGCCTCTCTAAAAAAATTGGGACTAGCCTTCACTGCATTATTTGGAATTAGTAGCGCAAAAGCCGCTACCGATTCACCCAAAAAAGTTAGCAACATCACAACCGAGCAAGACATTCCTTTATTTTCAGGAGCTGTTCGGCACGGCAACACCCTCTATATTGCCGGAAAAGGAGCTCATTTTGAGGGCGATATTAAAGCCCATACAGATCACGTGCTTAAAGAACTTCAAAAGGAATTAGAACGCAATGGCTCCTCTATGGAACAAGTGCTTAAAGTGAATGTTTATCTGGCTGATTTGGCAGACTACAAAGGCATGAACGAAGTGTTTAGAGGTCGCTTTGGCAAAAACCCTCCTGTGAGAACCACTGTTGCAACCTATGGCGGGGTGCCCGGAAATTCTTTAGTAGAAATGGACTGTATTGCAGCGGTAGAATAATCTAAAAAAGCAACAAGATGAACACAAGAAGAAACGTATTAAAAACACTGGCTGGGCTTCCATTTATAGGAACTTTTCTGGGCGCACAGGCCGCAGAAAAACCACTAATGGAAACTGCTAGCACGCTAGCTGGAAGAGATTTTTTTAAAGAATTAGGCCTACGGACCTTTATTAATGCTGCCGGAACCTATACTTCTATGACGGGCTCCCTGATGCCCAAAGAAGTTACCGATGCCATTAATTATGGTGCCACCCAATATGTGAACTTAGACGACCTCCAAGACAAGGTGGGCGAACGTATTGCAGAATTGGTAGACTGTGAATATGCTACTGTCACGTCTGGGTGCTTTGGTGCCATGTCTATTGCCATGGCCGGAATACTTTGTGGAAAAGATCCCAAAAAAGTGAAACAGTTGCCTCGCACTGAAGGATGGGCCAATGAGGTGATTATTCAAGAAGGACATCAAATTGGCTACGCCCAAGCCTTAACCAATGTTGGCGCCAAAGTGGTCTTGGTTAAAACGGCCAAAGAACTCGAAAAAGCCATTTCCAAAAAGACGGTTCTTTTGTGGTTTCTCAATGCTAATGCCGATAATGGTGAGATTAAATGGGAGGAATTTGTTGCCCTAGGCAAAAAACACAACATTCCTACTTTTATTGATTGTGCTGCAGATGTTCCTCCTGTATCCAACCTCTTTCGCTTCACCAAAATGGGCTTTGATCTAGTGGCTTTTTCAGGAGGCAAAGGCCTTAGAGGCCCCCAAAGTGCTGGTTTATTATTAGGCAAAAGAAAATATATAGAAGCGGCAAGAATGCACACCCCTCCTAGAGGCGAAACCATTGGAAGAGGCATGAAAGTTAACAAAGAAGAGGTATTGGGTATGCTTGTAGCATTAGAGCTTTATCTGCAAAAAGACCATGAAAAAGAATGGCAACTTTGGGAAGAACAAATTGAATTGATAAGCAACAGTGCAAAAGCTGTTGAGGGAGTGACTACCGAAATTCACGTACCTCCACATGCCAATCATGTGCCAAGCTTACGAATCCGTTGGGATGAAAACAAAGTGAAAACCACCGCCGATGCCGTTCGTAAGGAATTACGAGAAGGACATCCTTCGATTCAGACAGTGGGAGATGCCAAAACCATTGGCATTACCACTTGGATGATGGAGCCCGGACAGGAACGCATAGTAGCCAAAAGAATTCACGACCTATTAAAAAACGCCACCTAAAAGTATATAACAAATGAAAATTAGTTCCTCTTTGAATCTGTTTGTTTGGAGTTTATTTTTTATTACAAGCTGTGCCCAAGAAAAGGAAGCACAGCCAATCTCATCTCCAGAAGAAGCTTTAAATAAGTTAGGCATTAGCCTGCCCGAAGCCTCTTCTCCAGTGGCAAATTATGTAAATGGGGTGCAAACCGGCAACCTAATTTTTCTGTCTGGCAAAGGACCCCTTAAACCCGATGGCACTAACATTACCGGAAAAGTGGGGGCCTCCCTCTCTATTGAAGAAGGCTATGAAGCCGCTCGGTTGACTGGCATCAATCAACTGGCGGTGTTAAAAGCCATGCTAGGCGATTTAAACCGTGTGAAACGGGTTGTAAAAGTATTGGGTATGGTCAATGCTAGTCCAGATTTTACTGATCATCCCAAAGTCATCAACGGGTATTCCGATTTGATGGTAGCTGTTTTTGGTGATAAAGGTCAGCATGCACGGGCTGCCGTAGGCATGGGTTCCTTACCGGGAAATATTGCCGTAGAAATTGAAATGATTGTAGAGGTGGAGGAAACCACCCCTTAAACCCTAAACAACAGGCTTTATTTTTGACGCACCTTGCGTTCTCCAGTATGGTCTATTCCTTGAGCACGTTCAAGAGCCACCATAGCTTGGGGTCTAAAGTTTAAAATTAAGGCTCGACGGTTGCGGGCTGTGATATTCCCTTTGCTAAAATGGAGCGTAAATCCATCGTGAAATGTGCAATCGCCCGGATCCAAGGGCACACATATGGCCTCTTCTAGAGAAGCCTCGCAAGAGAGCGCTCCTCCTGTGAGGGCCGCTTGGTGTGGACGGATGTTTTCGTCTTGACGCGGAATAAACCACATACATCCATTTTCTTCTTGTGCCTCCTCTAGGGCTATCCAGCAACTCACGGCGCGTTTATCAGGCAATTCAATCCAATAGGCAGCATCTTGATGCCAGGGGGTGGGTGTATTAGTATGTGGCATCTTATTGATGAGCATATCAAAATCTAATATCAGGTCGTCTCCTAGTAAGGCTCGTGCTTGACGAGTAGCATTTTGGTAGGTTAAGGAATCTAAAAGTTCTGGCAATAGGGAGCTAGGGCACATGATTTGGGTGATTTTTTCCTCTCCTACCTTGCCATTTCCTCCTAAGTCGCTTCTCAAATGAGCTGTTCGATTAGAATCAGCGAGCAAAGCATCATAGTGCTTTTTTATCTCGGCCACTTCATCCAGTGGAATAAGTTGTTCATATTTGATGAATCCTTGTGTTAAAAATGTATTTTTCATAGGTTGTTCTATTAGGCTAAGGTCTTGCATTAAGGAGAAATTCTGCCCACTGGTCGAACTTCTTGCCCTTTGATTCCGGTTAGGCGATCGCCTAAAACGTTCCGTACCGAATCGGCTATTTTAGAGATATGGGCCACTATTTCGGGATTTTGAGCAGCCACATCAAATTGTTCTTGTGGGTCTGTTTTTAAGTTAAATAAAGCCGGAGTCTTGATTTCATTCATTTCATAGGGAACCGGAAAGCCATCATTAGTGCCCGAACGACCATTTAACGTTCTATAGGTATGAGGCACGTAGAGTTTCCAATCTTTATGACGTACCGCATGCAATTCGTTGGTGCGGTAATAAAAGAAAAAGTTTTGATGAGGAGCTTTTTGGGTTTTTCCTGTCAAAAGAGGCACCAAAGAAGCACCATCAATTTTGAGTGTTGGCAAAGCACTTTGTGTCCAATCGGCCAGAGTGGGAAGCCAATCAATTCCCATGGCGGGGGCTTCTATGAGGGTGTTTGGAGTAATAGCCTTGGGATATTTTACTAAGGCTGGCACACGGTGCCCGCCTTCCCAATTAGTGCCTTTTCCTTCTCTAAATTGACCCGGGGAACCCGAATGTCCGCCATAGGACAACCAGGGTCCGTTATCTGAAGTGAAAACCAAAATGGTGTTTTCTTCTAAGCCGTTTTTTTGGAGTGTCTCCACAATTTGTCCCACTCCATCATCAATTTCATGTATCACATCACCATAAAGCCCTCTACTTTGAGAACCGGCAAATTGATCACTAACAAAAAGAGGAACGTGAGGCTGCGGATGAGGGAGATAGATGAAAAAGGGTTCGTCTTTATGCGCTTCTATAAAATCGACGGCTTTATTCGTCAAGGCTTGAGTTAAAAAAGACTGGTCTTCTAGTTTTTGAATGGGCGTTTCGTTTTCATATAAATAAATGTCTGGAAAATTGAATACGCTTCCTTGTTGAGGGTGTTTGGGCCACATATCATTGGAATATAAAATTCCAAAAAACTCGTCAAAGCCATGTTTTCGAGGGAGGAATTCGGGAGCATCTCCTAAGTGCCATTTACCAAAAATGGCGGTGGCATAGCCTTGGGCTTTGAGCATTTCTGCCAGGGTGGTTTCATTGGGATTAAGTCCCACTTTTGAACCGGGGCTGTAGGCGTTGTGAATGCCAATACGATCAGAATAGCATCCGGTGAGAATGGAAGCTCGAGAAGCCGAGCACACCGGCTGCGTGGCATAATAGGAACTGAATCGCGCGCCCTGAGCTGCTATTTCATCTAAATGGGGGGTGGTAAATCCAGCAGCTCCATAGACCCCTAAATCGGCATATCCTTGATCATCAGTTAAAATAAAGATCACATTTGGAGGTCTAGTTGGTTTAGATGTTTCACAAGCCGCCAACCCTAAAAAAAGGGGCAACCCAAATTGAAATAACCGTTTAAAAAACTGCATTTTGTTTCTTATTTTTTCTACCTTCCAATTTAGTCAAAAAACAATACATTAGTTGTGGTAGGTTAAAAATTCTCTTTATTATGAAAAAATTTTTAGGTCTTTTTCTTCTAACAGCAAATGCTATAGTAGCACAAGCAATTCCGCACATAAATCAAATCGAATTAGAGGCTAAAGTAGACTCCATCATTGCGTCTGGTATTGCTCAAAAAGCCTTTCCAGGAGCCCAGGTTTTACTTTATAAAAAAGGGAAAATAGTGTTGCATAAGGCCTATGGTCACCATACCTACAACCAAGAGGCAGCAGTAGATCAGGAGCATCTCTACGATTTAGCCTCCGTCACCAAAATATTAGCCAGCACACTTGCCTTTATGAAATTGTATGAATTGTATCCCATCAATCTAGATCAAAAAGTAAGTGCTTTTATGCCCCAATTAAAAAATACCAATAAAGAGCATTCTACCTTTCGTGCAATTTTGAGCCACGGTGCAGGCTGGTTACCCTATCTCACCCATCAGCAAAAAATATATCGCAAAAATGGGAGCTTTAGGTGGCATAGCCTATCCCAAAAACAGTCTAAACGCTACCCTATGCCCTTAAATGATGTTTGGTATGTCCATAAAAATTATCCTAAAAAAATAGCACGACGCATTAAACGCACACCCGTAGAAAATGTGGGTCAATATCGTTATTCGGGTTTGTGGTTTTTTCTATTGCCAGAAATGGTTCGGCAACTCAGTGGCCTTTCTTTTGATGAATTTTTAAACACGCATTATTATGCGCCCATGGGTTTGGAACGGATTGGATTTATCCCGCAAAAAAAGTTTCCTAAAAATGAAATTGTTCCCACAGAAAGAGATAGTCTGTTTCGCAAAGAGTTGGTACAAGGTTGGGTACACGATGAAGCAGCCGCTTTGATGGGAGGAGTGTCTGGCAATGCCGGTTTATTTGCCAATGCACAAAGCATTGCGCCTTTGCTGGAAATGCTCTTACACCAAGGGCAATATAAAGGCAAAACCTATTTGAATTCGGAAACAGTAGCCACCTTTAGCCGTGTGGCAAATCCCGGAACGGATAACAGAAGGGGATTGGGTTTTGACAAGCCAGAATTGATTCCCCTGGGCAATGGGCGATATCCGTCTGCTTATTCCAGTGCGAGTAGTTTTGGGCACAGCGGATTTACCGGAACCTTTGTATGGGTTGACCCAGAACACGATTGCTTTGTTGTGTTCTTAAGCAACAGGGTTTATCCTAGCCGAGCACAACGGAAATTATATGAATTAGGCATTCGAGGAGCCCTACTAGATCATGTTATTCAACTCCATTAAAATAGCATTCTGTGTTACGCTTCTTGGTTTGAGTCAAATACGAGGGCAAAAACCAGCTGATTTTGTTGACTTAAGCGCAACTGTACCTCAACTAGTTGTTTCCCTTCGCTATGGAACCCACAAAAATTTTATGGGGCGTGTTGTTCAGGGTTATGAAAATCCGATTCCCCTAGGCACAAAAGCACTAGCTGAAGGCTTGCAATGCGTGCAAATGGAGCTTGCAAAAAAAGGTTTTGGGTTAATTCTTTATGACAGCTATCGCCCCCAAAAGGCAGTGGATGATTTTGTGGTTTGGTCAAGCCAAGAAAAAGACACGCTTATGAAAAGTCTATACTATCCACAACAGCTTAAATCGGAATTATTTGCTTTAGGTTTTATAGCATCTCAATCGGGTCATAGCAGAGGAAGCACTATTGATGTGGGCTTAGTTCAATGGACTGAGAAAGGGGAATACGAACTTGTAGACATGGGAAGTCCTTGGGATTTTTTTGGCCCAGAAGCCACTATAAACTATACTTTTCTAAGCGCTGAGCAACGCAATAATAGAATGAAGTTATACGAGCCTATGTTAGCCTGTGGTTTTAAACCCTACGCCAAAGAGTGGTGGCATTTTACCCTTAAAAACGAGCCCTATCCTGATACTTATTTCAATTTTGATTTAACTCCTTAAAGGCTTCTGGAAAATGTTGGAGATCAATTTCCCATAAAAGAGGCAACAGGATATATACGGCAATAGTAATGAGTAAAATTGAGAGTAAATTCATGGCAAAACCTCTTGACACCATATCGGGAATACGCAAATAGCCTGCTCCAAAAACCACCGCATTGGGAGGAGTGGCAACGGGCAGCATAAATGCACAGGAGGCTGCCACGGCGGCTGCCACCATTAAACCAAAAGGATGAACACCAATTTCTAAAGCTAGGGGTGCTAAAACCGGAAGCATCATAGCTGTGGTGGCTAGATTGGATGTGATTTCAGTTAAAAAATTAACCGCTGCAATGAGCAACACTAAGGTGATTAATAAAGGCCACTCGCTAAAGCTTGTCATTTGAAGTCCTAGCCAAGCTGCTAGACCGGTTGTTTCAAACCCTTTGGCTAGAGCCATGCCGCCTCCAAATAAGAGAATAATTCCCCAAGGTAGCTGAACGGCTTCTTTCCAATTTAAAATTCTTTTTTGCCTGTTTTGAGTGGGCAGTAGAAATAATAGCAAACTAAAAGAAACAGCAATGATTGTATCGTCTATGGCAGGAAGAAAGCTTTGTAATAAAAATGAACGGGTAATCCAACAAAAGGCTGTTAAACCAAAGACAAACCCCACCATTTTTTCTTCAAATGAAATTTTTCCTAACTCTTTTTGCATACGTTTCACCTCCGCTCTACCTGCTGCAAAAGCCGTTGATTTTAATTGAAAGGCAAAACGGGTGAGATACAACCAACAGAGAAAAAGCAAGACGAGAGAAACGGGTAAGCCAAAGGCCATCCATTGCATAAAACTAATTTCATAGCCATAGGTGTTTTCCAATACCCCAGCTAAAACCAAGTTGGGCGGAGTGCCAATAAGGGTAGCAATTCCTCCAATGGAAGCACTATAGGCTATGGCTAGCATAAGTGCCTTGCCAAAAAGCAGGTTTTCATCTTCAGGAGTTTGGGGGTTGTCTTTCAATTGGTTGATTATGGCCATTCCAATGGGCAGCATCATGACAGATGTAGCGGTGTTAGAAATCCACATAGAAAGAAAGGCCGTGGCCACCATAAAACCCAAGAGAATCCGATTGAGATCGGATCCCATAAACAAGATTATTTGCAGTGCGATTCTTTTGTGCAATTTCCATTTCTCAATAGCAATAGCAATGATGAATCCCCCCATGTAGAGAAAAACATATTTGTGTCCAAAAGCGGCTGTGGTGGTGGCTAAATCTAGCCCTCCAAAAAGGGGAAATAAAACAATGGGCAATAGGGCTGTAGCAGCAATGGGAATAGCTTCTGTGATCCACCAAATGGCTATCCAAACCGTTGCGGCAAGGGTGGTTTGTCCGGCAGCAGAAAGCCCCTCGATTGAAACCAAGAAATGCAAAAAAATAAAAGCGATAGGCCCTAAAAAAAGCCCCCCTAATTGTGCGTTTTTCACGGCTTGGTATTTGATGCAGAAGTATGGTCATTGACCATATACCATTGTCCTCCTTTTTTGAGCCAACCCACACTAAAATAGCCAAAAGCATCTCCAATAGAGCGCGCTAATTCATATTTTCCTTCTAGCAAAACAAAGGTGGGTGACCACTGCTGAAGGGAAAGAATGGTGAAGGTGAGTTGCCCCATTTGGGTTTGATTAGGATAAGCCTTTTCATAGCGCTCCTTAATGGCTTGCCAGCCATATTGAGGGCCTCCGGCTCCTGAAAAAACTATTTTAGGACTTTTCAGATAGCCCTCCATAAATCCACTGATATCTCCTTCGTTCCAAGCTTTTTCTTGCTTTTCCATAATTGAAGCAATGGCCAACGAGTCTTTTTCCTTGATTTTCATTTGCGCCAGAAGGCCGTGCCCTAGAAAACCAAAAAGCAATACGACAATCAGTTGCTTCATATCTCCTAATTAAAAATGATACCGTTTAAAAGCTTCCATAGCCGCGTAGTCTGAAAGACCAAGTGAGCGAAATCGTTGAGCGGTTTCTGCATTTCGGTCTTCTGCTCGCACCCAAAATTCACGGTGATCATTCCCTTGGAACATCACCCCGTCTTTTTGAGATTGATGGAAGAAAATAGCTTTTCGTTTGCGCAATACTTGATCCGGACTCATGGGAACAGCCATTTCAATTTCGTGCATTTCCCACTCGTGCCAAGCCCCTCTGTAGAGCCAAACCCAACAGTTGTCCATATAAGGCTCACTTTTGAGTTGTTGCAGGGCCGCAAAAATAATGTCGAGACACACACGGTGGGTGCCGTGGGGATCGGCTAAGTCGCCAGCAGCATAAATTTGATGGGGTTTAATCTTCTTTATTAAATTTACCGCAATATCAATGTCAGCTTGTGAAATGGGGCTTTTGGTTACACGCCCTGTTTCATAAAAGGGAGAATTGAGAAAATGAACCTGTGTATCGGGCAATCCAAAAAATCGGGTGGCTCCTAGGGATTCGAATTTTCTTATAAAGCCCTTGAGATTTCGAACCTCTTTAGGGTCGGGTTGATTGATTTTTTTAGATTTAAATTTGGTTAATATTTTGGCAAATTGATCTTCTAAAACTTTAGGAAACAAGGCGTGTGTAACCTCTAGAAACTTTCTTGCTTCCGCATCCGAAACAGCAATATTGCCCGAAGTTTGATAGGCAATATGCACTTCATGCCCTTGACTCACCAAGCGGTCAAAAGTGCCTCCCATAGAAATAACATCGTCATCGGGATGGGGACTAAAAATGATAACTCTTTTTGGGTGTGGGCTTTTTCGTTCTGGCCGTTTGGTATCGTCGGCATTGGGTTTTCCACCCGGCCACCCAGAGATTGCATTTTGAAACCGATTGAATATTTCAATATTCAAATCATACGAAGAACCATATTCTGCAATGAGATCAGACATGCCATTTTGGTTGTAGTCTTCGTCGGTTAATTTAAGTATAGACTTTTTGGTTTTTTCACACAACCAAACCACAGCTTTAACCTTGTTGTCTTCGTTCCAAGTGCAACTTTCCACCACCCAAGGGGTTTTCATTCTGGTGAGTTCTGAGGCTGCCTCTTGGTCTAACACTATGGTTGTGTTATTATGAAGCTGCAAGTAGGTGGTTGGAATTAAGGGTGTGATTTCTCCTTCTATGGCTTTTTGAATGATTTCAGCTTTGTTAGAACCCCAAGCCATCAATAAAATTCTGCGCGCTTTTAATATGGTTTGAATACCCATAGTAATGGCTTTTCTAGGCACATTTTCTATGCCTTGAAAGGCTGCGGCAGCATCATATCTAGTGAGGTGGTCTAGGGTGATGAGTCGGGTTTGAGCGTTTAGGTTAGAACCGGGTTCATTAAACCCAATATGTCCTGTTCTACCAATGCCCAATATTTGAAGATCAAGACCCCCTGCTGCTTGAATTTTCTTTTCATAGTCTTTGCAAAAAGCTCTAATTTCTTCGGGCTTTAGCATTCCATTTGGAATATGAATATTTTCTTTAGGAATATCAATATGATCAAAGAGGTTTTCATGCATAAAGTAGTGGTAGCTTTGAGCATCCTTGGGGGTAATGGGAACATATTCGTCCAAATTAAAGGTGATCACATTTTTAAAGCTCAACATCTCCTCTTGATGCAACCTAATTAGCTCTCTATAAACACTAATGGGTGTTGAGCCTGTGGCTAATCCCAACACGCAATTTTTATTTTCTTTTTGCTTTTTACGAATTAAATCTGCAATGGATTTGGCTACTCTTTTAGATCCTTCGGCTGGAGTTTCAAACACAACACTATGCAATTTTTCATAGCGGGTTTCTTCAAAGGCACCTGGATTTTCAAAAGCGAGTTGGTCTTTTGGTTTAGCCGTCATTTTCAAATTGGTTTTAAGTAAATGCTAATTTAAGGATTATCTGAAAAGTAGTTCTTATTTTAACTCGTTTTAAAAAATAAAAGGAATTAAATTAAATATTTATGTAATTTAGGGCAATGCGCTCAAATTTTATCATTTTCATATTACTTGGGTTGATGGGATTAAATCTATCCCTACCTTCTATTTCCCTCCTAGTGTCAGATTCCAAATATTCCCTCATTTTGGCATCAAATGAAACTGAAAATGAAGGAGAAGAAAATGAATGGGATCAAAAAAACCTAGTCTATTTTCAGACTAACTTATGCTTACAATTGGTTGAAGGGAGTTTGATTAAAAGCCCCCTACAACCCCTTTATAATCCGCATAATGCAAACCCCATTAATCCTCCCCCGGAAATAACGATTTTTTAATTGCTTACACCTTAAATCATTATTTAACGAATTACTTAACCTTATTGTTTTGAAAAATTTTTTTACCAATTTCAAAGGAGATGCCCTTGGAGGTATCACAGCCGGCATTGTGGCTTTGCCACTAGCCCTTGCTTTTGGCGTTAGCTCGGGAATGGGTCCCAGTGCTGGTCTATATGGCGCCATATTTTTAAGCTTTTTTGCTACTCTTTTTGGCGGCACCCCCACCCAAATCTCTGGCCCCACTGCTCCTATGACAGCAGTGAGTATGGTGGTTATTGCAGGAATTATTGGGGTCAACAATGGCAATCTCGAACAAGCTTTGCCTTATATTTTACTTGTTTTTTTACTCAGTGGCATAATGCAAGTTGGCCTAGGAGTTGCAGGCCTCGGAAAGTATATTAAATATATTCCCTATCCCGTTGTTTCTGGTTTTATGACCGCCATAGGGGTCATCATATTGATCACGCAAATTCTTCCTGTTATAGGTTATGATGTTAAGAATGATGAGGTCTTAATCAAGCAAAACATTCCCATAGCTGAAGAACATATTTTGGAAAAAATTCTCATAGATGAATCTAAAGAAGGTTTACTGGTGCTGGAGGATTTTAAAGAAACCATCTTGCGTGCCGAAAAAATTACAAAAGAACAAATTGAGTTAGAGGCCACCAACATGGCCAAAAAATCGAGCTCCGGCGTGATGGGTACCCTACGCACCATACCTAGGGCACTACCCTTTTTTAATTTCATTGAATTTGCTATGGCTCTAGCTACCATTATCATCATATATGGGTTTAAACGGATCACCAAAGTGGTGCCCAGTAGGCTTGTTGCCCTACTTGTTGTTTCGGGCGTAGCCATTTTAGGACAACTGGACTACAGGCCCATTCAGGCAATTCCCGAAGGGTTTCCATCCCTCAATATCGAAATTTTTAGTGCCTTTGAACTGAATACTATTCTACCCTATATAGGTACCGCCCTAACTCTTGCCCTACTTGGAGCCATTGACTCCTTGCTCACCTCCGTGGTGGCAGACAACCTCACCAAAACCAAACACGCCCCCAACAAAGAATTGATTGGTCAAGGCGTTGGCAATAGCATGGCAGCCTTATTTGGTGGAATTCCGGGTGCAGGGGCCACTATTAGAACGGTTGTCAACATTCAATCTGGGGGCAAAACAAAACTATCTGGCATGATTGCTTCTCTAGTTCTACTGGCCATTTTACTGGTGTTAAGTCCCTTAGCCTCTAAAATTCCGGCTGCTGTCCTAGCGGGAATTTTGGTCACCGTAGGCATAGGTGTTATGGATTTTAAAGGGCTTAAAGCTATTCCAAAAATTCCAGCCTCTGAAATCATTATCATGGTCACGGTTTTGGTTTTGTCTGTGTTTTGGAATTTAGTTTATGCCGTTGGAATTGGATTGGTGATGGCCTCTCTGTTTTTCATGAAAAAAATGGGAGATATTTCCAATCA
>CAYLUQ010000004.1:78479-131972 GCA_964386915.1 uncultured Flavobacteriaceae bacterium
GATTGGTGATGGCCTCTCTGTTTT
This sequence comes from uncultured Flavobacteriaceae bacterium, assembly GCA_964386915.1. Classification (GTDB taxonomy): domain Bacteria; phylum Bacteroidota; class Bacteroidia; order Flavobacteriales; family Flavobacteriaceae; genus JADHMP01. The sequence continues at coordinate 78,504 of CAYLUQ010000004.1, forward strand.
TCATGAAAAAAATGGGAGATATTTCCAATCAGTACTCCAAAATAGCACCCGTTATTAAAGAAAAAAAATGGAAAGACGAAGAGCAATTAGACAATGCCTTTTTAGAAAAAATATTCATCAAACACCTAAGTGGACCCCTCTTTTTTGGATTTACTTCCGACTTTCAAAACCTCTTTAAGCAATTGCCAAGAACGGCTATAGTGGTCATTTTTAGAATGGATCGAGTGCCCTATATTGATCAATCGGGTCTATATGCCATGGAAGATGCCTTAATTGAATTGAGTCAGAAAAACATTGTTCCGCTTATGGTTGGAATAGAGAATCAGCCTAGATTTTTGATGAACAGTATTGGTCTTATAGGCCCATTAATTCCAGAAGATCATATTTTTAAATCGTTTCAGGCATGCCGTGAATGGGTCATCCAAAACAATGGAAAGTGGACCTAAAAAAACCTTGAAAAGAGGTTTATAAATTGTTGGTATCTCCTATGGGGAATGTTTAATTCTTTAAAATATTGATTTATTTTTGATCGAATTAGACTTGTACTATGGAATCTATCAAAACGCTGATTATTGGAAGCGGACCGGCAGGATATACGGCTGCCATTTATGCGGCAAGAGCCGATTTAAAACCTGTTCTCTACACCGGACTAGAACCCGGAGGTCAATTGACAACCACCACCGAGGTAGACAACTTTCCAGGATATCCGGAAGGTGTAGATGGGCCTAAAATGATGGTTGAATTGCAACAGCAAGCAGAGCGCTTTGGCACCGAAGTGCGTATTGGTTTTATTCATAAAGTAGAATTTGCCACCGAAGTGGGAGGCATCCACAAAGCGTATGTTGAAGGTGGTCCTGAAATTGAAGCCCAAACAATAATTATCAGCACAGGCGCTACCGCTAAATATTTAGGATTGCCTAGTGAGCAACGACTTAGAGGAGGTGGTGTATCCGCTTGTGCCGTTTGCGATGGATTTTTCTACAAAGGGCAAGAAGTGGCTATAGTGGGTGGTGGAGACACCGCCGCTGAAGAGGCTACCTATTTGGCCAATATATGCTCTAAGGTTACCATGCTCGTGCGACGAGACGAAATGCGAGCTTCTAAAGCCATGCAACACCGGGTGACCCAAACTGCCAACATCGATTTACGCTATAACTCAGAAATTGAAGAAGTGTTGGGGGAAAACGTAGTAGAAGGCATTCGTATTAAAAATAATAAAACGGGAGTGGTAGAAGAAATTCCCATTACAGGACTTTTCATTGCCATAGGCCATCAGCCCAATACCGAATTGTTTAAAGGACAACTCGATATGGATGAGGCCGGCTATTTGATTACAAAAGGGAAATCGACCAAAACCAATCTACCCGGAGTTTTTGCCTCTGGAGATGTTCAAGATAAAGAATATAGGCAAGCGGTAACAGCAGCCGGAACCGGTTGTATGGCAGCACTAGATGCGGAACGCTATCTTCAGTCCCTGAATTGAGAGGAGTAAGCCCGTTTTTAATCCATTTCGGTTTGGACTTTTTCCCATTCTTGCAGTAGAACTTCCAAGTCTTTTTTCTTGACTTGATAGTGGTCAAAAAAAGAAGGATCGGCCACGGTGGCATCATAGTCAACCTCAAGAGCCACGTCTAAACTTTTGATTTCTTTTTCTAGTTGACTAATTTTCTTTTCGAGCTGACTCAATCTTTTTTGCAAGGCTCTGTCTTGCTTTTGTTGGGCATAGTGTTGGGCTCCTGTCCCTTGAGAGCTTGTTGCAGCTGGTTTTTGTTTTTGCTCTAATTCTTTAAGAGAATCCATTGCCCGATCCTGAAGAAAGGTTTCAATTCCTCCTAAATAAGGTTTAATTTTTTCATTTTTAAATTCGATAACCTTATCACACAGACCTTCCAAAAAATCTCTATCGTGTGAAACCAAAATGAGAGTGCCTTCAAATTTGGATAAAGCTTCTTTTAAAATTTTTTTAGAAGCAATATCTAAATGATTGGTGGGTTCATCCATAATCAACACATTAAAAGGCTGTGTTAACAAGGCGCACAAGGCCAACCGATTGCGCTCTCCACCTGACAAGACCTGCACTTTTTTATCTACAGCATCTCCTTGAAAAAGAAAGGCCCCTAGAAGATCTCGAACAGGCGGACTTTTGGGCGTAGCTGTTTTTTCTACAGTCTCTAAAAGCGTTAGTTGGGGCGCCAAACTAGCCGACTGATTTTGAGCAAAATAGCCAATTTTCACATTATGTCCCATTTTCAGCTGACCTTCATAATTTATCTCTTCCACCAAAATTTTAGCAAGGGTAGATTTTCCCTGTCCGTTTTGCCCTACAAAAGCAATTTTATCCCCGCGATTCACTTGAAGAGAAATCTTATTCAACACCCTATGCGTTCCATAAGTTTTAGAAATATCATTCGCTTCTAAAATCACCTTGCCGGGTTGCAGTGCCACTGGAAATTGAAGTTTCATGACCTGATTTTCTTCCGGGTCAATTTGGATACGCTCCATTTTATCGAGCTTTTTGATGAGCGATTGTGCCATGCTAGCCTTGCTGGCTTTAGCCCTAAACTTTTCGATTAGTTTTTCAGTATGCGCAATTTGTTTTTCTTGATTTTTTTGAGCCGCAACTTGTTGTTCTCTCAATTCGGCCCGCAGCTCCATATATTTTGAATAGGGCTTTTTAAAATCGAAAAGCCGTTGTTGAATAATTTCTATTGTTCTATTGGTTACTTGATCCAAAAACATTTTATCATGCGAAACCACTACAACCGCGCCAGTATATTTTTTGAGAAACTGCTCTAGCCAGATAATGGCTTCAATATCCAAATGGTTGGTTGGCTCATCTAACAATAATAGATGATGCTTTTTCAACAATAGCTTAGCCAATTCAATGCGCATGCGCCAACCACCTGAAAAGGTGTCTGTTTGATTATCAAATTGATTGGGTGAAAAGCCTAATCCTTTTAAGATTTTTTCGGTTTCAGCTTGATAGTGATACCCTCCCTGCATTTCGAATTGGGTGTTAAGCGTATCAAGTTCATCTAGGACTTCTAGATAGGCTGGATCCTCATAATCTTGGGTATTAGCAATGATTTGATGAATACTTTCTATTCTTTTTTCTATGGTTTGTATGGCGTCAAATGCCGTATAGGCTTCTTCTAGCACGGTGCGCCCATGTTCAAAATCCAAATCTTGAGGCAAATAGCCAATGGTATTGTTTTTTTCTAAGGCAAATGAACCACTGGTTGGCTTCTGTTTCTGTGCAATTAGTTGTAATAAAGTTGATTTGCCGGCTCCATTTTTACCAATCAACCCTACCCGATCTCCTTCATTTAATCGAAAAGAAAGCTCCTCAAAAAGCACTTCACCGCCAAAGTGAACCGAAATATTATGGGCATTTAACATTTAATCATTTTCAGGGGTTGTCATAAACCGATTGATGTTGACTTTATCTGGCAAAGAAATACCTTCAAATATAAATTGACACAGCCATTTTGATAAAAGGGGGGCCATTAGAGAACCTCGGGTGCCCAAACCATTGAACACATAGAGGTTGGGATGTTTGGGATGTTCGCCTAATAAAGGCTTTCTGTCTATGACCGTGGGACGTATACGAGCCTTTTGAGATACGATTTCATAAGGAACTTGTAGTATCTTTTCCAATTGCATCATGAGCCATTCTTTTCCTTCTAGAGTTGTTTTCAACGACTTATTTTTCCAGTTATAAGTTGCACCCACCCAAAAATAGTCCAATTCTAAAGGAACCACAAAAATTTGCGACTTAAGCACCGTCTGTAGCTTTAGTTTTGGAGCTCTAATGAGCAGCATTTCTCCCTTATTGCCCACCAAGGGCAAATGATTAAAAAAGGGGTTTAATCGCATTTGATAGCCTTCACAAAAAATAATTTGATCGGCTTTTAAGTCTTTATAAAGAACACCCTTTGGCGTAAGTTTTAAGGCTTGATAATCAAAAGGTGCTGCCACAAAACAATCTTTTGGCAATTGCTTTTTGAATTCATCAAGCATTTTGGGAAGATCCAATCTAAAGACCTCATGCACGGTTCCATAACCATATTTGGAATTGACAGAATCAGACAGTTTTTTGTGAGTTGGGGGGGCTAAAAACAAATCTAGCCCAGGGGAACAGCTTGCTTTTTCCCAGCTGAGCATTTCGCTTGAGTTGGCAAAAATTCGTGAGATTGTTGTGGGAATAATACCTCTTTTCTTTTTCTCTGCAAAAATGGGTTCAAGGCTTTTGTAAAAAAATTGGGCATAGGAAAAAAATTCTAAAGCATTCCAAGAAAGCGTATATCGTTTTAATACTGTGGGGTTAGCTAGTCCGGCAGCAACTCTACTGGCATTCCATTGCGGTTGGTCAATAATATAAAAGGGTTGCTTTCTTTTTAGAAACTGCACAGCGAGGGAAAATCCCGCTAACCCATAACCCACAATGATGGTCTTATTCAACATCAACTTTTTATGGCAAAAAAAAGGCCGCCCTTTCGAGCAGCATTTTTTTTAAACTATCTTTTTGGATTTAGTTGTTCCACATATCTTGTTCAAAGTCTCGAATTCTTCCCTTGATGCGTTCAGACTCTAAGAGTTGACGCAAGGCATCTTCATAGATATAATCTTTCACTTCGCGATCTTCAAACACATTTTCTTCTTTATAAATCACGGCGTTGAAACGTCTAGAATTAAGAATGTTATCAAAAGTGATGGGCTGAGAAGAGTTTTTGACATTGAAAGCCGAGCTTTTGTTTAAGATTTCTCGAGCGTTAGGATACCACACCCAAAAAAGCGGCACTAAGGCATCTGCCATAGCCTCTGGGCCTTGGCTTAAGGTTGACACATCGGGCGCCACAGGTGCAATTCCCAAAAGGCGATAGCGCAATTCGCCTAAACGCTTGTCAAAATACCAAGTGCCTTTGATGCGATATTGCATAATTTTATCAGATTCTACTTTATAGATATCATAATCATTTTCGGTCACTTCTTCTCCCGCATTTGACTTTTCAATCCCTTCAGAAGATAGTTGCTTAGACAATAAAGATTGTTCTAAATCTTCAAAACTGAGTTTGTCTCTGAAATAAGAAGTACGGTAAACTTCTGTGATTTCACCAGCCTCTATTCCGTCAATTAACAAGCGAAACAATGATTTTCTTGTGGAGGACAAAAGTCCATTATTGACTGTGGGATAATAGAGTGGAAAATTAATTCGCTCATCCAAATCAATAATTTCCCAAACCGTTGTGGACCACATCACATCACGGTCGTCTACAAATCCATAGTCCACAGGAGTATTGTCATTAGAAGCGATTTGCACCTCAGACAATTCTCCAATTTCTGTGGGTACCTTAGCATTGAGCAAATTAGATTGCCCGTAGCTAACCCAAGTTGCGGTGAGGAGAAAGAACGTTAAAAACTTGATGTGATTTAACATGATCGGTTTAATTAATTGTGATCGAAATAGATTGGGTAGGTTTTAGCTTGTAATTCGGATTAGAAGGAATCACCACCTTGATGTCAGAAATAATAACGGTTTGTCCGTTTTTAATTCTACTCAGCGCATTTCTTGCTCGGCTGTCTAACTTGTCTCCTTGAATCACGATACTAGGTTGCCCCGGTGCTCTAAAGCGGAACGATTTGGTTTGCAGTGGCAAATCAAAATCGAAGTCTTCTAAACGGGCTTCTACTGTTCCACGCTCTAAACTGGATTTAGGCAAGGTAAAATCTCCTGATTTTCCTCTAAAGAAACCAGATGGTTTTGGAATATCCTTAATTCTAAAGCTTGAAACTGAAGAAACTTTATTGCCATCAGGAAGGGTTCCTGTAACATTAATCTTCACTTCTCTTCCACTTCCGGGTGAAAGACTATATTTACTTCCTTTAACCCGTTTCAATCCGGGTGCACTAGCCGTAACTTTACTATCGGCAATGCCTGGAATAGATATGGTTATAGGATTTTCTACCCCACGGTAAACCACATTCATTTTATCGGCAGAAATGACCGCTGAATTGGGTTTATTGATAACGGCAAAACTTTGACTTACGGGGATATTCGATTCTTCCATATCGTTGAGGAAGACCAAATTTCCAGTCAATTCATGGTCACCAGGTGAACCAGCACTCACGTTGAGTTTAATTCCACCTGGAATCAATTCATAATCTTCTTCGGTTAGTGTTCTGCCATCTAGCTTAATATCAACTCGATTTGGATTTTGTGCGCCTCCTTTTCTTCCTAAAACGATACTTCCATCAAAAGTTTCACCTTGATAGTAGGCCCCTTTTTCGGTTTTTAGAAGCGTAATATAGTTACTTTCGTTTACGCTAGATTCCATTTCTAACTCTTTCCCCATTAGGGTGGTGAGTACATCCGATTCCGTTTGCCGGATATCGTTTTGCATCATGGTCAATTTCGCCAAAGATGAAATGAGCGGGAAACCTTCATAATTGTAGCTTAGCCAAGGTTGATCTTGGTTGTCTTTATTTTTAATGTTTCCATTTTCATCTCCGGTGAAAAAACGAGCTTCAACCATTTCGATATATTGTGGATATTGACTCCCAAATACTTGAATCACGCGCATTTTAAATTCATTGATCATGTCAATAAATTCTTGTCCCTGGGGCGACACGCCATTGGCGTCAAAAAACACCATATCAAGTTGTTCACCCTTATCCATTTGTGCGTATTCTTTGAGCTCGGGATCTTTTTCGCGTTGGGCTGCGGTAATTTCCGTTTTGATTTCGGAAATTCTATTAAAGAAGGCATCTGCTTCTTCTTTAATTTCATTTGCGGTTCTTTGGTGCCCTATCCACTTTCCGCCTTTTTCTTGGGCGTTGGTTTCAATTTTGCTGTAGTAAATGTTGTTGCTTTCTTCAACGCGGCCATTGGCGTCGTTGATTTTGACAAACATTTGCCCAAAGCCGTCCAGAACTTCTTTACTCACGTTCAATGCGAGCATGGTGATAAACACCAAATACATCAAACTGATGAGTTTCTGCCTAGGGGTTTCTTTTGCTCCTGCCATTTTTTACTTGCTTATTTGTTAGACATGGCATTAAGCATACCGCCATAAACTTGGTTTAAGCTGGCTAGGTTTTTTCCTAAGCTGTCCATTTGTTGTTTCAACTGAGCGGCATTCTTTTCCATTTCAGCATTGAAATTGTTGCTGTTTTGAGAATGTTGTAATTGACTTTGAAACGCAGCATTGAGTGCTTCCAACTGGCTAGAGGCCTGATTTAATTTTTCGCCATAAGATTTTGTGGCTGCCACAGCATCTGAAGCAGGAGCAAGTGATTTTGCTGAAGCTTCTAAATCTTTAATGCTAGAGGTTAAATCTTTCATGAGGCTGACATCTAACTTGGCTTCCTTCATGAGTTCATCAATTTTGCTCGAAAGGCTCTCGCCTTTAGGTGCGCCGGCTGGTTTGGCCCCGCCTCCTTTGACTTTTTTAACAAAGTCTTGGTGTTCTTCTTTAATTTCCCCAGTATTGAGTGCCGAAACGGTAAAAATCAAGGCTTCTGTGCCCAGTCCTAATCCCAAAACTAATCCCCCTGTGATGGGGCCAATTTCTAGGTGAAGAATTTTAAATAATGCGCCAATAATTACTACTGCTCCTCCTAAACCAAAAAGCATGTGCATGGCAATTTTACTTCTTAATCTTTTGTTTAATGCTTTATCATTCATGTTAATAAACTTTTAGTCTATAAATATAATTAAAATTAGACGTTTAGCCTTTTATTTAATTTTAACTTTTTGTGAACCGAGGTAATCTTGCACGGTTCTAAAACCAATGTAACTGCGGGCAGAGTCTGAATATTCATAGTCTCTGGAGCTCACTCTTAAAAAGTAGGCCACATCTTTCCAACTTCCGCCTCGTACCACTTTTCTTTTTTCAGCGTCAAAAGACATATTGGGATTGAGTGAAGCCACATAATCATAGGATCCGGGCTCATAAGAAGAGTTGGTCCATTCGGCCACGTTTCCAGCCATGTTATAGAGGTTGTAATCGTTCGGTTCATAGGATTTTGCTTCTACGGTATACACAGCTTGGTCAGCGGCGTAGTCTCCTCGTAACGGTTTAAAGTTAGCTAAGAAGCAAGCACGATCATTCAACAAATAGGGTGCTCCCCAGGGATAGGTCCCAGAGGGTATACCGCCTCGAGCTGCATATTCCCATTCTCCTTCGGTGGGCAATCTAAAACGACTCACAAAAGGTTTGCCTTTATCACGTTGGTAGTTGTTTTTATAATTGGTTCTCCAATTACAAAAAGCAACTGCCTGACTCCAAGAAACACCCACCACTGGATAGTCTTGATAGGCCGGGTGTGAAAAGTAGTCGTTGTGCATGGGTTCGTTATACGAATAGGTGAAATCTTTAATCCATACGGTGGTGTCTGGATAGATTTGAATTTCGTCTTTTTTAATAAAAGGTGTTCTGTCAATAAACTGTTTGCGGGTTCGCTTAGACTCTCTAGAAGCGCCTTCGGCATCAAACCAAGTGTAGGCATAAACCAGTTTTGACACATCTAATTTTATTTCACCATTATACCACTGCTCTGGAGGCAAGTAGAGTGAATCCATAACCTCTGCATAGTTTTGGTCTACATAATCATCGGTATCCCAGCTAAGATTAGCGTCAAAATTTAATTTTCTTCCGTAATAAGGATCTTCGTTTAAATCGTAATAATTTTCACGCATGTATTTTTGAAACTCATTGAGTTTTGAGGTGTCAGAATCTTTAAAAGCAAATTCTCCAATACCATCTTTATTGTCTTCTCCGAGCTCTAATTCATCTGCTTTTCGGGCTAGCATAGCTAAGGCGATAGAATCTTTAACCCAATACACAAATTGGCGGTATTCGCTATTTGTTATTTCCGTTTCATCCATATAGAAAGAAGGAACGGTTACGGTTCGAGCGGGAGCGTTAAGCAATTGAGCAACATCCTCATCAGATTTACCCATGATATAGGACCCTCCTTCTATGAGTGTCATACCATAGGGTTTTTCGCTAAAGTATTTTTTTTGTTTAACTCCAATCAGCTCTCCTCTGTTTTTCGTCCCACAGGAAGCGGTCAGAATTCCAACCAAAACAAAAACCAATATTTTTTTCATCAACTATAGAATCTCTATTCTGTTTTTACCTTTCGGTATTCTCTATTTTTAAGGACACAGTAGGTTTCATGTAATGATTCGGTGCCTAATTTAATCTTTTCAGCGCATTTAACCACCTTTCAGGCAATTTATTATTCATTGCCTCTCGATAATCTTCTTGCGTGCAAGGTAATAACGCAGAACTTTTTAATTTATTACTATCGGTAAAATCATTTGTTATTTCCATCCACCATCTTTTGCTTTTTTCGCTTTTAAAAAAACGCAGGCTTTGGTGGTTCATTTCTACGGTATAGCTTTTAAAATCGGAGCCTATAGCAACAGGATATTCTCCAAATCGATAGTTTACACCTTCAATAAAATACCAAACAAATTGGGCTAGTAATTGCATAAAAATGGTGGTAGAAGGCAATTCAAAAACCCCAAAAACACTCACCCTATCACTAATTCCGGCATAACGGGCGAGTCCACAAATGGTGCGGGCGTCAAATCCATTGGGAGTTCCCTGTTGAAAGTCGCCGGTGGCTTGGCAGGATAAACTTTTCATGTCAAAGCCCACGATGTCTGCATCTCTAAAATAGGGTTCGGTTTGTTTAGGATCGTCTATAATGTTGCCCAATCGAATGGCGTCAAAAAATAATTTCTCCATTAAGTCTTTCTCCTCTTGGGCGCAATAATAACTTTGATAGCCTAAGTTCGTGTAGTTGTTCAAGAGGTTGGGGTGGTTCATAATGATGTTGCTCATATAGGAGCGCCCGGAGATCAATTCTTCTTCTTGAGAAAAATCAAAAGAGCGGTCTACCGAAACCATATTGACCAATTGCTTTTGCTCTTGAAAACTTTGATAGAGGGGATATATTAGATCGTGACTACCTCCTAACAAAAGGGGTATAATGTTCAGTTGTCTGAGGTGAGTCACAATTTCTTTAAGGGCAAAATAGGTGTCTTCTACCGTTGCGCCATTGGGCAAATTACCCAAGTCCGCAATTTGAAGGGTCCAATTGCCGGGATAGAGTTCGTAAAACTTTTTTCTAAAAAGATTAATATCAACTTCTAGACTGGGAAAATAACTGTTTCTATTTTCTTCAAGCCCAATCAAAGCCACCGAAAGGCCCTTTAACTCGGGTAATCCATTGGCAGCAGTGTGTTGCACAATGTTTTTTCCAATCACCTGATCGGGTAAGAGGGCTACCCCCAGGAGGTTTTCTTCTTCAACCGGAACCAGTAATTCTAGACTCATTTAGGTTTTTTTAGTTTTGCGTTTAGCTTTGTCTTTTGTGCCTAAACCCAAATAGGTTTTGGCTTCTTCTAACGTCAATTTTGTGGCATCAATTGTTTTGGGTAATTCCACCTTTTTGCGCCCCATGATGATGGCGGTTTTTCCCCAACGGGCTTTTTCTACTCTAATTTTTTCGGCTTCCCAATGATGAATGAGCTTATCTTTTTCTTTTTGAATTTTTTCTTTAATCAAAAACTCTATTTCGTCTACTGCTAAATTGTCAAAATCATACTTTTTATTAACATTAATAAAAAGACTATTCCATTTTAGGAAAGGACCAAAACGCCCAACTCCTTTGGTAACGGGCAAATTTTCAAAGGTGTGGACAGGAGCATCTGCTTTTTTCTTCTCTTCAATGAGCACAATGGCTTGATTGAGATCTACATCGTTGGGATTCAATGTTTTGGGGAGTGAAATAAAACTTTTATCGTATTTAATATAGGGTCCATATCTACCATTGTTGACCACTACTTCAACATTTTCATAGTTTCCTAAACTTTTCGGCAGGGCAAAAAGCGATAAGGCTTCTTCAAAAGTGATGGTTTCCAATTGTTGGTCTGGGGTCAAGCTAGCAAAAACAGGAGGGGTTTCATCTGTTGCATTTCCAATTTGAGCCATAGGTCCAAATTTTCCTAACCGCACTTTGAGGGGTCTTCCGCTTTTGGGGTCGGTACCCAATTCTCGTTCTCCAGACTCTCGCTGCACATTTGTTTTAACGTGTTCTACCGTAGTGTGAAAATCGCCATAAAAATGTTTAATCATTTTTATCCAGTCTTCTTCGCCTCGAGCAATATTGTCAAAGGTAGTTTCTACTTGGGCAGTAAAGTTAAAATCTAAAATAGATTCAAAATGGGCCACTAAAAAATCATTAACAATATTACCAATGTCTGTAGGAATTAATTTTCCCTTATCGGCCCCTACTTTTTCGGTCAACATGGCTTCTTTAATGCCTTCTTCTTCTAATAGGAGTTGCAAATAGCTGCGTTGAACCCCTTCTGAAGCTCCTTTTTCAACATAGCCTCTGTTTTGAACAGTAGAAATAGTTGGCGCATAGGTTGAAGGTCTTCCAATGCCCAATTCTTCTAATTTTTTCACCAAGGAGGCTTCACTATAACGATAGGGCGGTTTAGAATAACGCTGGGTGCTGACTAAACTTATGCGCTCAAGAGATTCGCCTTTTGTCATTTTGGGTAATAGTCCTGCTAGTTCTTCTTCATTATCATCTGAACCTTCTAAATAGAGTTTTAAAAATCCGTCAAAGGTGATAACTTCTCCTTTAGCTGAAAAGAAAGCTTCTGCCGAAGAAGAACGAATAGCAATTTTGGTTCGTTCCAATACAGCATCGGCCATTTGCGAGGCCACAGTGCGTTTCCAAATGAGTTCATAGAGTCGCATTTGATCATAGTCTAGCTCAGCAATTGATTCTCTCAAGGGATCGGTGGGTCGGATGGCTTCGTGAGCTTCTTGAGCACCTTTATTTTTAGTTTTAAATTGTCTTGATTGGAGGTAATTTTCTCCAAAATTCTGAACAATTTTTTGATGAATCATGCCCTTGGCTTCCTCTGAGAGATTGACACTATCCGTACGCATATAGGTAATCAATCCAGCTTCATAGAGTCGTTGTGCCAAGTTCATGGTTTTGCTCACAGAAAAATATAATTTTCTGGAGGCTTCTTGTTGTAGGGTTGAAGTGGTGAACGGGGGAGCAGGGGTTTTTTTCCCCGGTTTTACCTGAATGTTTTCAACCTTAAAGCGGGCTGTTTTATGAGCTTCTAAAAAAGTGCGAGCTACCGTTTCTGTTTTAAAGTCTTGTTCATATTGTGCTTCAAAAAGTGCTCCGCTAGTGGTTGCAAATTGCGCTTTTGTTTTAAAAAGCTCTAGGGGAGTGAACGAATTAATCTCACGTTCTCGCTCCACAATTAAGCGAACCGCAACCGATTGCACGCGACCAGCCGAAAGTCCGGTTTTTATCTTTTTCCACAATACGGGCGAAAGCTCATAGCCCACCAAACGATCTAAAACCCGACGAGCCTGTTGGGCATTGACTAAATCGTAGTTAATAGCACGGGGTTTGTCTATAGCCTTTAGTATGGCATTTTTGGTAATTTCAGAAAAAACAATGCGCTTGGTGTTTGTATCAGAGAGTTTTAGTTGATTCGCAAGGTGCCAAGCAATGGCTTCTCCCTCCCGATCTTCATCACTAGCAAGCCAAACGATTTCTGCATTTTTAGCTAATTTTTTTAATTCGCTAACTACCTTTTTTTTGTCTTGAGAAACAATATATTTTGGTTCGAACGTATTTTCTACAGCCACTCCTAATTCATTGGCAGGCAAGTCTGCAATATGACCATAACTAGAGGCCACCTTGTATTCTTTTCCTAAAAACTTTTCAATGGTTTTGGCTTTGGCAGGTGACTCTACAATAACTAAATTCTTGGCCATAGGTGTTTTTTCAGATTGCTGCAAAAGTAGTTAAGTTTTTTTGGAACTTTCAAATTTTGTATTTTTACGCCATACAAAACAATCAAAATTTGATCCTTAATTCTGGTTCAAAACATTCAAAACAGCAACTATTTTCTCTCCATGATAAAACGCTATTTGCCATTTTTAGAGTGGCTTCCCAACTACCAAAAAAATAGCTTTAAGGGTGATTTGGCCGCTGGCATTACCGTTGGTATATTGCTCATTCCTCAAGGTATGGCCTATGCGCTAATTGCTGGATTGCCTCCTGTTTATGGTCTTTATGCGGCCCTAATGCCGCAGCTTGTTTATGCCTTTTTAGGCACTTCAAGACAATTAGCTGTTGGTCCTGTTGCCTTAGATTCGCTTTTGGTGGCCTCTGGTTTGGGCGCGCTTTCTTTGCAGAGCCCAGAAGAATATATTTTATTGGCCATTGCCCTTTCTCTAATGGTAGGATTGCTGCAAATTGTTATAGGCTTTTTGCGGTTGGGGTTTGTAGTGGCTTTTTTATCCAAACCCGTTATCAGTGGCTTTACTTCTGCCGCTGCCATTATCATTGGCTTTAGTCAACTCAAACACCTACTCGGTATTGCCATCCCGCAGAGCAATCGAATTCACGAAGTGGTCTTCTCTACTGTAGACGCATTAGACCAACTAAATACTTTTAGCCTCATGGTTGGCCTTGGTGCTTTAGGAGCTCTTTATATCTTTAAAAAAATAATTCCAAAGGTGCCTGGTGTTATTCTAATTGTAGTGATCGGCATATTTGGTTCTAAATTTTTGAATTGGGAAGCCAAGGGCATAACCCTAGTAGGAAATATCCCGCAAGGTCTCCCTCATTTTCAAATGCCCCAAGTGGGATTGGAACACCTCACTGAGCTTTTCCCCTTTGCTCTCACCCTAGCCTTAGTTGCTTTTATGGAGGCCATTTCACTAGGAAAGGCTTTTCAAGACAAACACAATGATTATGAGATTAACCCAAACCAAGAACTCATAGCCTTAGGAGCTGGCAATGTTGTAGGCTCTTTTTTTCAATCGTATCCCACCACTGGCGGATTTTCACGTACGGCTGTAAATGACCAAGCCGGTGCCAAAAGTGGTATAGCACTTGTCATCAGTGCATTGGTGGTTGGTTTAATTTTGTTGTTCTTAACCCCTTGGTTTTATTATCTGCCTCAAACCATTTTGGCCGCTATAATCATTAAGGCTGTTGTTAGGCTCATTGATTTGGCCTATGCCAAAAAATTGATGCATAACCACTTAGAGGAATTTTTCATTTTAAGCTTTACCTTTTTAGCTACCTTATTTCTTGGCATTAAAGAAGGAATTTTGCTGGGGGTCCTTTTTTCACTTTTACATTTGGTCTATCGCACTTCAAAACCTCATTTTGCTATTTTAGGCAAAGTAAAAAACACCCCTTACTATAGAAATGTTGAGCGATTTCCTGATTTAGTTGACGTTCGAAAAGAATTGCTCATTTTGCGTTTTGACGGTCAATTGTATTTTGGCAACATTCACTATTTTAAAAACCTAGTGCTAGAAGAAACCGAAAAAAGAAACCCTGCCCTTAAAGCCTTTGTGCTCAATGCAGAAGCCATACATTATATTGATGCTACAGCTGCTGATCAGCTAATTGGACTGTTTGAAACCTTGCAACAAAGAGGCATTCGAATTCTAATTGCCGGAGCTATTGGCCCAACTAGAGATCGCATTTTTAAAAGTAAATTAATTGACGTCATAAAGCCTAAAAACCTATTCATCAACACCGAAGATGCGGTTCTGCATTTTGACGGCAATAAAGACAAAAGCCCGCTCAAAAAAAATATCAGAAGACAAAACAATAGTACCATAGAATAAACCAATCACCAAACACCTCTTAAACTGAAAAGACCATTTAATTTTGTAAAAAAGAAACAGAAATGAACATTCAACAAATTTACACAGGATGCCTTGCCCAAGGAGCCTATTATATAGAAAGCGAAGGAGAAGTAGCCATAATTGATCCACTTCGAGAAGTAACACCCTATCTAGAAAAAGCAACAAAAGACAAGGCTGTCATTAAATATATATTTGAAACCCATTTTCATGCCGACTTTGTTAGTGGGCACGTTACGCTATCAAAAGCCACGGGAGCTCCTATCATTTATGGTCCAAATGCAACCACAGGCTTTGATTCTATTATGGCCCATGACGGACAAGAGTTTAAGTTGGGAGCGCTCACACTCACGCTTTTACACACTCCCGGACACACCCTAGAAAGCAGCTGTTATTTGCTGAAAGATGCACAAGGAAATCCCCACGCACTTTTTAGTGGCGACACTCTTTTTTTAGGAGATGTGGGTAGACCTGATTTGGCTCAAAAAGGAGCCGATATCACCCAAGAAGATTTGGCCAGCATGCTCTATGATAGTTTGCGCAATAAAATTATGCCTTTGCCCGATAGTCTAATCATCTATCCGGCTCATGGTGCCGGATCTGCCTGTGGAAAAAATCTTAGCAAAGAAACCGTGGGCACTCTAGGAGATCAGAAAAAAACCAACTATGCCCTTAGAGAAAATATGACCAAAGAAGAATTTATTAAAGAAGTAACCGATGGTCTTTTGCCTCCACCACAATATTTTCCTTTAAATGTTAAAATGAATAAACAAGGCTATGAAGATGTAGCTGAAGTTTTGAAAAAAGGAACCACCCCCATTGGAGCACAACAATTTGAAGAGTTAGCCAACGAAATGGGAGCCATCGTATTAGATGTTCGACATCAAGATGAGTTTGCCAAAAAACACATTCCTCGTTCCATTTTCATTGGCATTGACGGTGGCTTTGCCCCTTGGGTAGGTGCCTTGGTGGGTGATGTTAAGCAGCCTTTATTATTGGTTGCTCCCGAAGGTAGAGAAGAGGAAACAGTTACTCGTTTGGCTCGTGTTGGTTTTGACAACACCCTAGGCTATCTTGAGGGAGGTATTGCGGCTTGGGAAGCGGCCGGAAAAGAAACCGATAAAGTAGAAAGCCAAACGGCAGTAGCCCTTAAAGAAGCTCTTGCCAAAAATGCTGAACTACCCGTTTTTGACGTGCGGAAAAAAGGAGAATATCAGTCGCAGCATATACCCAACGCCACCCACACCCCCTTAGACTATTTAAACGACCACCTCAATGCTTTTCCGGCACAAGAACAATTTTACATTCATTGTGCAGGAGGATATAGAAGCATGATTGCAGCTTCTATTTTAAAAAGTCGGGGAATCCATAATCTAATAGATGTGAGCGGAGGTTTTAAAGCCATTCAAGAGGCGGCAATTGAAACTACAGAATATATTTGTCCAACTACTCTAAAATAAACTCTAAAATGGATTTCATTTTTGAACCCTGGCCTTGGTACGTGGGAGGCCCTTTAATTGCCCTCGTACTTTTTTCTTTGTTGTTTTTAAACAAGAACTTTGGCATGTCATCCAACCTTAAAACTATTTGCACCCTTTGTGGTGCAGGTAAAACCAGCTCCTTTTTTCAATTTGATTGGAAAACACAACGCTGGAATTTAATTGTGATATTGGGCGCATCAGTTGGTGGTTGGTTAGGGGCAAATGCACTCTCCAATGATCTTGCCGTGGACATCAATAACAAAACGGTTGAGCAATTAAAAACCATCAATATTCATTCCGGGGGCACTCAATATATGCCTGAAGAATTATTTAGTTTAGAAGCCATGACCGAACCCAAAACCCTAGCATTACTCTTATTGGGAGGCTTTTTGGTGGGTTTTGGCACGCGCTATGCTGGAGGTTGCACCTCTGGTCATGCCATTTCCGGTTTGAGCAATCTGCAATTAGTTTCGCTCTTTGCGGTTATTGGTTTCTTTATTGGCGGCATTTTGATGTCTCATTTTGTTTTACCTCAACTCTTTTAAATCATGCAAAATATTTTATTATTTATTATCGGAATTGTTTTCGGCATCACCATGTTTAAATCAGAAGCCGCTTCTTGGTTTAGAATCTATGAAATGTTTCATTTTCAATCCTTCCATATGTATGGCATCATTGGTTCGGCCCTTTTCTTTGGTGTGATAGGCACTCAACTCATCAAGCGACTAAGGCTAAAATCGCTTTCGGGAGAAACCATTGTGATTCCCGATAAAGAATTTGGGGTGAAACGCTATGTATTAGGAGGAATTATTTTTGGATTAGGCTGGGCACTCACAGGGGCTTGTCCCGGTCCCATGTTTACCCTTGTGGGTGCTGGTGTTTATCCAATCTTAGTGGTCATTGCAGCAGCTGTTGCAGGCACTTGGGTCTATGGCCTAGTAAAAGATAAACTTCCCCATTAACAAACCCAATTTCAGCCTCAAAGAGCATAAGAAACTGACAAAATGTCAATATTGATTGCTTTTTCTTAATTTTGCACCACGCCATGAAAACGAAAACACTCTCAAACGCTACTAAAGATCCTCATGCCTATGAGGGGGTTTCTTTGCCAAAAAGGGACACTTCAAGCAATCGACTTGCCTATATTGAAAGTTATGGTTGTCAGATGAACTTTGCCGATAGCGAAGTGGTAGCTTCTATCTTGCAAGAAGAAGGCTTTGGCATTACAAATGAATTGCAAGAAGCTTCATTGATTTTATTAAACACCTGCTCCATAAGAGAAAAGGCCGAGCAAACTGTGCGCAATCGGTTGGTGCATTTTAATAGTCTAAAAACACAAAATCCAACGGTAAAAGTGGGTGTTTTGGGTTGCATGGCAGAACGCTTAAAACACCGCTTTTTAGAAGAAGAAAAAATTGTGGATTTAGTGGTGGGACCCGATGCCTACAAAGACCTTCCCCATTTGTTGGAAGAAGTAGCCGCTCAACGAGAGGCCGTAAACGTTATTCTTTCAAAAGAAGAAACCTATGGAGACATTGCCCCAGTACGACTCAACAGCAACGGGATAACGGCCTTTGTGTCCATCACCAGAGGATGTGATAATATGTGCACCTTTTGTGTGGTGCCTTTTACTAGAGGGAGAGAACGAAGCCGCGATCCAAAAAGTATCTTGCAAGAGGTGCAAGAACTTGCCGAAAAAGGCTATAAAGAAATTACACTCCTAGGGCAAAATGTAGACAGCTATTTATGGTATGGAGGAGGCTTGAAAAAAGATTTTGAAAAAGCCAGTGAACTACAACAAAAAACTGCTGTTCGTTTTCATCACCTGCTCGATATGGTAGCCACGGCTCAACCTAAAATGCGCTTGCGCTTTTCTACCTCCAACCCGCAAGATTTATCGTTAGACGTGCTTCACACCATGGCAAAACACCAAAATATTTGCAATTATATTCACCTTCCGGTGCAATCAGGGAGCAATAGAATTCTTAAGAAAATGAATCGTCTCCACAGCCGAGAAGAATATTTTGAATTAATCGATTCCATTCGAAAAATCATTCCCAATTGTGGTATTTCCCATGACATGATTGCCGGGTTTCCAACCGAAACAGAAGCCGATCACCAAGACACGCTTTCGTTGATGGACTATGTGAAATATGATTTTGGGTTTATGTTTGCCTATTCGGAACGACCCGGCACTTTGGCTGCCCGAAAAATGCCCGATGAAGTGCCTACCGAAATCAAAAAAAGACGCCTCAATGAAATTATAGCCTTGCAGCAAAAACACAGTCTCTATCGCACCCAAGCTTTTGTGGGCAAAACCGTTTGTGTGCTCATAGAAAAACCCTCCAAAAAATCACCCGACTATTGGAGTGGCCGAACCACCCAAAATACCGTGGTGGTTTTTCCTAAAGAAAACTACCAACCCGGTGATTTTGTCGATGTAAAAATTACCCATTGCACCGCAGCTACCCTCCTTGGAGAAGCTGTGGGGCATTCAAATTCAATTTAATCATGGAATCCCTTCAGAGTGTCAAACAGCGTTTTGGAATTATTGGAAATCACCCCGGATTAAACAGAGCCTTAGAAAAGGCCCTGCGGGTTTCCAGCACCGATATTTCAGTTTTAGTGATTGGAGAAAGTGGGGTTGGAAAAGAAAATATTCCTAAAATTATTCATCAATATTCCCACAGAAAGCACGCTAAATACATTGCCGTAAACTGTGGCGCTATTCCAGAAGGCACCATAGACAGTGAATTATTTGGCCATGAAAAAGGAGCTTTCACAGGAGCTACTCAAACCCGTTCGGGCTATTTTGAAGTGGCGGATGGCGGCACTATATTTTTAGATGAAGTGGGAGAACTTCCCCTCACCACCCAAGTGCGTTTGTTACGGGTTTTAGAAAGTGGTGAATTTATAAAAGTGGGCGCTTCAAATGTACAAAAAACCAATGTCCGCATTGTGGCTGCCACCAACGTGAACATGGTTGAAGCCATTCAAAAAGGAAAATTTAGAGAAGACCTTTATTATCGTTTGAGCACGGTTGAAATTGAACTGCCTCCATTGCGTGAACGCAAAGAGGATATTCCCCTTCTCTTTCGAAAATTTGCTTCCGATTTTGCTCAAAAATATCATATGCCTACACTCCGCCTAACGGAAGACAGCCAAAAAATGATGCTTAACTACCGGTGGAATGGTAACATTAGACAATTGCGCAATATTGCCGAGCAACTTTCTGTGCTCGAAAAAGAACGCGAAATCAACGCCACTACCCTTCGCTCCTATCTGCCCGATAGTGGCAAAAACTTACCCATGCTGCTCAACCAAGAAAAAAAGGAAAGTGATTTCGCCACTGAAAGAGAAATTCTGTATAAGGTACTCTTTGACATGAAAAACGATTTGAACGATTTGAAAAAATTGACACTCGAATTGTTGCAAGACGACAACAGAAAAGTGCAAGAAAAAAATCAGGGGTTAATTGAAAAAATCTATGGCAAATCTAGTTCGGAAGAAGCGGCTCCAATAAAAAATGCGCTTCAAGCCATTCCGATTTCCAATGAGGAAGAAGAGGTAAACGAAAATGACTATCACGAACAAGAGGAAACCTCATCTTATGATGACTATGCCGAGGCAGTGGTAGAAGAAGAACCCCTATCACTCTTAGAAAAAGAGGTTGAAATGATTAAAAGTGCCTTGATTCGAAACAAAGGAAAACGTAAATTGGCTGCAGAAGAATTAGGAATTTCTGAAAGAACCCTCTATAGAAAAATAAAACAATTTGATTTACACAATGTGGAAAACACCTAGTGCATTTTTTTTGATGGGTTTGTTATGCCTCTTCCTACTAGCAGGTTGCGGCATCTACTCCTTTACTGGGGCTTCTATTCCTCCGGGCACCAATTCCTTTCAAGTAAATTATTTTGTCAATGTGGCGGGCAACAAACCTGGCTCTACCGTAGAGCCTGGCTTGGATAGAGATTTTACGGTGGCACTTCAAGATTTAATTCTAAATCTCACCAATTTAGATTTGGTCACTGCCGATGGCGACCTGATCTATGAAGGCGATATCACCGAATATAGCGTGACCCCCATGTCGGCCACTGCGGAAAACACGGCGGCCCAAAATCGATTAAAAATGACCGTTTTTCTCACCTTTACCAATACCAAAAGAGAAGAAGATAATTTTAAGAAATCATTTTCTTTCTTTTATGATTTTCCAGCCGATAAGCAAGTGTATGACGTAATTGATTCGGCACATAAAGAACTATTTGAACGAATTACACAAGATATTTTTAATGAAACCTTAGCCAAATGGTAGAGCAAGAAGCTTCTTTTTTTGAAACCATTGTGCAATTGCAAAATGGAGATAAATCAGGGTATGAGTCTCTTTTGGCTATCAAAAATCGTTATCCTTATTTTCAGCACGCTTGGCTTTATCTAGCTAAATGGGCTGAAAAACACCAGCCGGAAGAGGCAGAGGCCCTGATGCAACAAACAGCCTGTCGCACCTTTG
Organism: uncultured Flavobacteriaceae bacterium; assembly: GCA_964386915.1. Taxonomy (GTDB): domain Bacteria; phylum Bacteroidota; class Bacteroidia; order Flavobacteriales; family Flavobacteriaceae; genus JADHMP01. The sequence goes on from CAYLUQ010000004.1 coordinate 99,218, forward strand.
ACCGTTCATTGCTCTTTGATTGGCATGAAAATCCACTCAAACAGCAGGAAAAAGCTAAAGTAAAACCCAAGAAAAAAACAAAGGTCCAGCAAACTCCACCCAAAAAGGCAAAAAAAGTAACTCCCACCCCAAAACCCCAAAAGGAGAGTGCTCCACCCCAAATGACCTTTACAAATTGGCTTCAATTTGTTCAAGCTAATCCGCAAAAGGCAACCCCTCCCAACGATCGTTTTGCCTTGATAGATGCCTTTTTAGCCCAACAACCCAAGATTCAACCTCCCCTAAAGGGCAGACAAAAACAAGAAGATTTGAGTGAAGCCAGTTGGACCTCTACAGACGAATTGATGACAGAAACACTGGCTAAAATTTTTGTGAAACAAAAAAAATATACCAAAGCACTTCAGGCTTATGAAATTTTACGTTTGAAATATCCAGAAAAAAATAGTTTCTTTGCCAACCAAATCAAAGCAATAAAGGAATTGCAAGAAAATAAATAAGTAACCCATGAGTACATTTTCAATTTTTATCGCCCTGATCTTAGTGGTGTGTTTTCTTTTAATTTTAGTTGTTATGGTTCAAAATCCTAAAGGAGGAGGCTTATCTTCTTCTTTTGGCGGGGGAGGCACTCAGCAAATTGGAGGCGTTCAAAAAACGAGTGATTTTCTAGACCGAAGCACTTGGGTTTTGGCTGTTCTATTGATGATCTTAATTTTGGTATCCAACCTAACGCTTGAGCGAACTGGCAGCACCCAAGATTCTAGATTGTTGCAAGACAACACCAACACCGCACAACCGGCAGCCGTGCCAGAAGTGGCTCCTGAAACAGAGGAAATTCCTGAAATTCCTCTTGCTCCAACCGAAAATTAAGGTGGGTTTGAGCTGTCATTAATGTCAGCCTGTCAGTTTGTTCCCTCAATTTTTAACAATTTGTCACCTTTAGACCATTGGCACAGTTTCTGTCTTAAAAGTGTCCAAACAAAATATTTAGAATAATCATGAGTAAAATAAGTATTAAACCCCTAGCAGACCGAGTTCTTGTTGAGCCTGCTGCTGCAGAAACAAAAACTTCCTCAGGAATTATCATTCCCGATACAGCCAAAGAAAAGCCTCAAAGAGGAACGGTTGTGGCCGTAGGCAATGGAACTAAAGACAACCCCATCACAGTGAGTGTGGGAGATCAAGTCCTTTATGGAAAATATGCCGGAACCGAACTTCAGCATGAGGGCGTAGATTATTTAATAATGAAAGAAAGCGATATACTCGCAATTGTATAACACCATAAACTTTAGAGAACATGGCAAAAAAAATTGAATTTGATATTGAAGCTAGAGACGGCATCAAACGTGGTGTTGATGCGCTAGCCAATGCAGTAAAAGTGACCCTAGGCCCCAAAGGTCGCAATGTGATTATTGGAAAATCTTTTGGTGCACCTCAGGTGACTAAAGACGGTGTGACCGTGGCCAAAGAAATTGAACTAGAAGGAGCCCTAGAAAATATGGGCGCACAAATGGTGAAAGAAGTAGCCTCCAAAACCAACGACTTGGCTGGTGACGGAACCACTACCGCCACTATTTTAGCGCAAGCAATTGTGAAAGAAGGACTCAAAAACGTGGCCGCTGGTGCCAACCCACTAGACCTTAAACGCGGAATTGACAAAGCCGTTGAAGCTATTGTTGATGCCCTAGGAAAACAAGCCGTTGCTGTTGGCGACGCTTCTGAAAAAATTCATCAAGTGGCTAGCATTTCTGCTAACAATGATGAAACTATTGGAGCCCTCATTACCGAAGCTTTTGAAAAAGTAGGTAAAGAAGGAGTGATTACAGTAGAAGAAGCTAAGGGAACAGACACCTATGTAGATGTTGTGGAAGGGATGCAGTTTGATCGTGGTTATTTGTCTCCCTACTTTGTGACCGATTCAGAAAAAATGGAGGCCGATTTAGAATCGCCCTATATTTTGTTATACGATAAGAAAATTTCAGCAATGAAAGATTTGCTTCCCATTTTAGAGCCAGTGGCTCAAAGCGGAAAGCCACTTTTAGTGATTGCTGAAGATGTTGATGGTGAAGCTCTTGCCACTCTAGTGGTAAATAAATTGCGTGGAGCACTTAAAATTGCGGCTGTAAAAGCACCTGGTTTTGGTGATCGCAGAAAAGCCATGTTAGAAGATATCGCCATTTTAACAGGTGGAACAGTTATTTCCGAAGAAAGAGGATTTACACTTGAAAACACCACTATTGATATGTTGGGGACAGCAGAAAAAGTGACCATTGACAAAGACAACACTACTGTGGTTAATGGCAATGGAGCGTCCGATGACATCAAGGCCCGTGTGAGCCAAATCAAAGCACAGATTGAAACTACCACCTCTGACTACGACAAAGAAAAGCTACAAGAACGCTTGGCTAAATTATCTGGTGGGGTGGCCGTGCTTTATGTTGGAGCACCTTCTGAAGTAGAAATGAAAGAGAAAAAAGACCGTGTAGATGATGCCTTGCACGCCACTCGTGCTGCTGTTGAAGAAGGTATTGTTGCCGGTGGAGGAGTTGCGCTTTTAGCCACAAAAAAAGGCTTAGCAAAACTCAAAGCCGCTAATGATGATGAAGGCACAGGCATTCAAATCATCAACAAAGCCATTGAAGCTCCCTTGCGCACCATTGTAGAAAACGCCGGTAGCGAAGGCTCAGTGGTGGTTTCTAAAGTGTTAGAAGGCGCTGAAAACTTTGGCTACAACGCCAAAGATGGCAGCTATGTAGACATGCTCAAAGCTGGGATTATTGATCCCAAGAAAGTGACACGTGTGGCTCTAGAAAATGCCGCATCTGTAGCTGGAATGATTCTCACCACAGAGTGTGCTTTAATTGATATTAAAGAAGAAGTTCCTGCTGCCGCTCCTCCAATGGGAGGCGGAATGCCAGGAATGATGTAAGTACATCTTGCTAATCAATAAAAAACCCTGCACTTGCAGGGTTTTTTTATTTGTAGGGACAAAAAAAGAGAACTCATTTTCTAAATGCTGTATACTGTCCTCATCTTTCCCCTCAATTTTTGTGTTAAAATTGTCAATAATAGCGTTGTCAGATTTATCAAATCAACCTTTAAGAAAGCTATTTGACTTGAATAAACGGCTTAGTTTATTCTACTTAAAGCCAATAACCACTAAGCCCCACAATAGCCATAGTAATCATCAATAGATTTTCTATTAGAGTAGCTTCTGTCATGGGCAGTTTTAGAGCGGTGCCTAAACAAGCACATTGAATTTGGTTTTTTTGCATTAAACTTTGCAATACCCCAAGGGTGGTTATGGATAAAATGATTAGGGTGGCTCCTAGCGCATAAAACACTTCTATTTGAAGTAAAAACATAACGCCAAGGGCACTTTCTAAAAAGGGATAGACAAGTGCATAACCCCTACTTTTTTTAGCGAGTGGGTCATATTGCGCAAAGGAATCGGGGAAACCTTTGTAGTCTAAAAACTTAAAAAAACTAAAAACAATAAAAAATAAACCCATAAAATCATACATGGCTACCTCCGGTGCTTGTCGGAGTTGTTGCAAAAACCAAGTGGCGGCAATCAAATAGCCAAAAATGAGCCATAGGGGGGTGAGTTGTTGCCATTTAGAAATTGTTTTGGGTACAGCTAGGGCATTCTTTTTTGCAGGGTCAAGGGCTGAAACACTATATTTTGAACCCAATTGGGTAGCTATTCTTTCTAAAGGCAAGGGAGTGGCCGTATCAAATTGTGCACGGGCTTCTTCAAAAAGAACAGAAACAGCTCCAACACCCTCTAGGGCCTCTAATTTTTCCGTTACACTTTTTTGACAATTGAGGCAGGTCATGCCCGTTACTTTTATGTGTTGTTCCATGGGGTTTAAATTAACTTATGTAAATGTAAAAACTTATGTATTATAAAGGAAACTCGCCAACTAATTTTTACTTTTGCCAAATGGCTTCAACAGCATTTTTGGCAGTATTAAATTGGGTCGATACACTCCTGAACAATAAGCAACTTTCTTTTGAATCGAAACTGGAACAGCTTTGTGAAAAACTACAAAAGGAAGTGGGCCATTATGACTGGGTAGGGTTTTATTTTGCCCAAGCCGAAACCCAAACACTCCACTTAAAAGCTTTTGCCGGAATCCCCACCGAACATCACACCATTCCTTTTGGAAAAGGCATTTGTGGGCAAGTTGCTCTGTCTAATCAATTGCTCAATGTGCCACAGGTGCAAGAAGCAGACAACTACATTGCCTGCAGCCTAGAGGTGCAGTCTGAACTGGTGGTTCCTTTGATTGTGAACGGCCAAAATGTGGGTCAAATTGATATAGATTCTCACACACCCAATGCGTTTGATGCTCAAGATGAAGCCTTTTTACTAAGTCTTTGTCAAAAAATAGCCCTCCATTATAGTCCAATTTAAACCCTTTAAAACATGCAAGATCACAAAATTTCTAACGCCCTTATTTCTGTTTTTGATAAATCTGGCTTAGACCCTATTCTAGAAACCCTAGCTGTTCAAGAAGTTCGGTTTTATTCTACGGGTGGCACGGAAGCCTATATCAAAGAGCAGGGTCATGAGGTGGTGGCGGTAGAAACCCTAACAGGCTATCCGTCTATTTTAGGCGGCCGCGTAAAGACCTTGCATCCAAAAGTGTTTGGAGGCATTTTAAACCGAGGCGAAAACACTTCAGATCAAGAAGAAATTGAACATTATGATATTCCGGTTTTTGACCTCGTGATTGTAGATTTATATCCTTTTGAAAAAACGGTAGCCTCTGGCGCTAGTGAAGCAGATATTATTGAAAAAATAGATATTGGAGGCATTGCCTTAATTCGAGCTGCTGCCAAGAATTTCAATGATGTTTTATGCGTTTCCAGTCAAAATGAATACGGTTTGTTGTTAGAACTTTTACAAACGCAAAAAGGAGTGTTTAGTTTAGAAGATCGCAAACGTTTTGCGGTTAAAGCCTTTCACACTTCCTCGCATTATGATGCTGCCATTTTTAATCATTTTAATGCAGAAGAAGAAGTGCTAAAAGTAAGTAGTGCTGCCGCAATTTCGTTGCGCTATGGTGAAAATCCACACCAAAAAGGAACTTTTTTCGGTCCCCTTTCGGAACTGTTGGAGCAATTGCACGGCAAAAGTATTTCGTATAACAATCTTTTGGATATAGATGCAGCTGTACAATTGATGAATGAATTTTATGACGGTCCACCAGCCTTTGGTATTTTAAAACACAACAATGCTTGTGGCTTTGCTGTGCGAGACAGCTTAAAAAAGGCCTATGAAGATGCCTTGGCCGGAGATCCTGTTTCGGCTTTTGGCGGCGTGCTCATTGCCAACAAGCCCATTGAATTGGATACCGCCGAAAAAATTCACAGTTTGTTTTGTGAAGTAGTCATTGCCCCAAGCTATAGCAAGGAGGCCCTAGCGCTCTTAAAAGAAAAAAAGAATCGTATTTTATTAGTTCAAAAAGAAGTTACCCTACCCCCAAAACAATTGCGCTCTTGCCTGAATGGGGTTTTAGTGCAAGAAGCAGATCGCAAAACAGATAGCCTAGAAGAGTTGACCTATGTGACAACAGAAAAACCCTCCGAGAGTGAGCTTGACGATTTATTGTTTGCTTCCAAAATTTGTAAGCATACTAAATCCAACACCATTGTATTGAGCAAAAACAAGCAGCTCTTAGCCTCCGGAACCGGACAAACCTCACGGGTAGATGCCTTGCAGCAAGCCATTGCCAAAGCGCATCACTTTGGTTTTGATTTGCAAGACGCTGTTATGGCCAGTGACGCCTTTTTTCCCTTTCCAGATTGTGTGGAAATTGCCGGAAATGAGGGGATCAATAAAGTGATTCAACCAGGGGGTTCTATCAAGGATAAAGATTCTATTGCCTATTGTGATGCTCATAATATTGCAATGGTCTTTACCGGAACACGTCATTTCAAACATTAATTTTTTTACATTTACGTGAGATTTCAGAAATCATGGGATTATTTATAGAAGAAATTGCCATTGACTTAGGCACTGCCAACACCCTCATTATCCACAACGATAAAGTGGTGATTGACAGTCCTTCCATTGTAGCTATTGACCGCAGCACAGAAAAGGTCATTGCCATTGGACAAGAAGCCAATATGATGCAGGGAAAAACCCACGAAAACATACGCACTGTTCGGCCCTTAAAAGATGGCGTAATTGCCGATTTTAACGCTTCTGAACAAATGATCAGCCAACTGATCAAGAGCATTCCCGCTCTCAAACGCAGGTTTTTTTCACCCTCTTTGCGTATGGTAATTTGTATTCCCTCTGGAATTACAGAGGTTGAAATGCGGGCCGTACGTGAATCTGCAGAGCGTGTTAACGGCAAAGAAGTTTATCTCATTCATGAACCCATGGCGGCTGCCATTGGAATTGGCATAGACATTATGCAACCCAAAGGAAATATGATTGTGGACATAGGGGGAGGAACAACCGAAATTGCCATTATAGCCCTTTCTGGAATTGTATGTGACAAATCTATCAAAATTGCGGGCGATGTCTTTACCAATGACATCATTAACTATATGCGTAGCAAACACAACCTCTATATTGGAGAACGCACGGCAGAAAAAATCAAACTTTTAGTGGGCAGTGCCACAGAAGAACTAGACAATCCACCTGAAGATATGTCGGTGCAAGGAAGAGATTTGCTTTCCGGAAAACCCAAACAAGTTGTGATAAACTATAGCGAAATTGCTAAAGCCCTAGACAAATCTTTAATTCGAATTGAAGATGCTATTATGGAAGCACTTTCTCAAACCCCTCCAGAATTAGCTGCTGATATTTATAATACAGGTATATATCTAGCCGGTGGTGGTGCTTTGCTTAGAGGTTTAGACAAAAGACTAACCCTCAAAACAGACTTGCCCATTTATGTGGCCGAAGATCCCCTTCAAGCCGTAGTTAGAGGCACCGGGATTGCCCTGAAAAACATTGATCGCTTTAAGACCGTATTGAAAAAATAAACCCTAATGCAGCGGATTATAGAAGTACTCCTTGCCTTTAAAAATGAGTTACTCTATGGTGTTTTGCTCCTTTTTTCGCTCTTTTTTCTAACCCAAAGAAGTTTTTATCACCAAGCGCAATTCACGAAACTGAGTTTATATGTGACTGGAAATATTCTCGAAACGAGACAAAACTTCGTGCAATATTTGCATTTAAAAACGGAAAACGAACAACTCATTCTAGAAAATGAAAAGCTGAAAGCTTCTGCTTTGCAGTTCAACGAACAAAAAACAGCATCATCAAACGCAACTCAAGATCGTTTTCCCTTTTTAATCACACCAGCCAAAGTGATCAACAACCAACATCAAAAAATGAGAAACTATGCCCTTGTGAACAAAGGCATTAAGGAAGGTATTAGCGTTGAAATGGGTGTTATTGGAAACCAAGGTGTTTTGGGTATTGTAGAAGAAGTGAGCCCTCATTATGCCTCTGTTATCTCCTTGCTTAATGTAGATTTTGGACTCAATGTGCGCCTTAAAAAGAATGCCACCTTTGGCTCGCTGCGCTGGGAAGGTAAATCACCCTATACTATGCAACTCAACGATATTGTGGCCACTACCCCCCTAGCCCTTGGCGATACTGTGGTGACCAGCGGTAGATCTTCCTATTTCCCCGGTGGAATTCCAGTGGGCACCATTTCATCCATAGACAAAGAAACAGTTCAAGGTTATTATAATTTAGAAGTAGCGTTATTTCAAAGTCCCATTGAAATGGAAAATATTTATGTAGTAAAAAATTCAGATCGAGAGGAAATCGAACGTTTGATTGAAAATCAGCCCCATGAATAGAGAAACCCTTTTTCTTATAATCTCGCCCTTGTTTTTAATTTTTCTTCAAGTCTTTCTATGCAATCATCTTAATATTTTGGGGCATATTAACCCCATGGTCTACCTCTATTTTTTTGTTTTTCACCGATTGGATACCAACCAATCCGTTTTTATTGCCTTAGCCTTTGGCATTGGGTTTGTGTTAGATATTTTAACACAGGGAGCTGGAGCATATACCATAAGCACACTTACCATTGCCTTTTTAAGACCCCGCATTATGGCCTTAAATTTTAGCGACTCTCTGCAAGAAACCTCTCCCACCCTGAGTCAAATTCCCTTCTACAAACAATTTCTCTTTTCCATGTGGATTGTTTTACTGCATCATTTCCTTTATTTCTTGGTTGTATACTTTAGTTTTTCTGCCCTTTTAACCATTCTAAAACAAACTTTTTTATTTGGAATTTTTACCTTAACTTTTCTTTGGGTTGGACATCTCTTTTTTAGGGTTAAAAAATGATTCGCAAATATTTTTTACTGGGTATTACGGTTTTTATCAGCTTAGGGTTTACGGCCCAGTTGGTTTACATCCAATTGATCCAAACCGACTATCAACTGCGATCGGAAAATAACGCTGTTTTAAAACAAACCCTCTATCCTGAAAGAGGACTTATTTATGATCGTAATGGCATTTTGTTGGTAGGAAATCAACCGGCCTACAATGTGCAATATATACCAGAGAATGGTGCGGCGTTTGACACCCTAGAGGTTTGCGAAATTTTAAAGCTTCCCAAAGCACAATTGCTTAATCAAATTCAAAAAGCCAAACGCTACTCCTACAAACTTCCTTCGGTCATTATTCGCCATATCACCCAGGAAGAATATGCCTTGTTTCAGGAAAAAATATGGAAATATCCTGGCTTCTTTTTACAAAAAAATACCATTCGAGATTATCATGTGCAAACCATGGCCAATGTCTTGGGCTATATCAGCGAAGTAAACGCTTATGAAATCAAAAAAAATGAAAATTTTGAATTGGGTGAACAAATTGGTCGCCAAGGCATAGAAAAAGCCTATGAAGATGTTTTAAAGGGACAAAAAGGAGTCTCCTATTTTCAAAAAGATCGTTTCAACCGCATTATCGGTTCCTTTGAAGATGGGCGCTATGATCACCCCCCTGAAGCCTCTCAAAACCTGACCCTCACCATAGACCTTGAACTTCAGAATTACGGAGCTCAATTGTTGCAAAACAAACGTGGAGGCATTGTGGCCATTGAACCCCAAACAGGAGAAGTGCTGGCCTTGGTTTCGGCTCCTTCTTATGCTCCAAAAGACTTGGAGGGCAGAAAGCGCTCTGCCTTTTTTAGACAGTTGCAACAAGACACCATCGCCAAACCCCTTTTTGATCGTACTCTCCAAGCAGAATACGCCCCCGGTTCGCCCTTCAAAACCCTCAACGCTCTTATTGGCCTTGAAGAAAGAGTGATTAACTCCAACACCACCTATGTGTGTCAGGCCGGTCATTATTATGCCCGAAATGCTTTTATGGAATGCCATTGTGCCCCGGGTTCGGTCAACAATTTAACAAAAGGTCTTTATCGTTCTTGTAATACCTATTTTGCCAAAACATTTCAAAACATTATTGCTGCCTACCCCAGCCCACAGGAAGGAATCGATCAATGGAATAAACATTTAAAAAGTTTTGGACTGGGAAATTATTTAGGCTATGATTTGCCCACAGGCAGACCTGGATTTATACCCAATAGTGCTTATTATGACCGTTGGTATCCTCAAAAAAACTGGAAGGCACCCACCGTTATTTCTAATGCTATTGGTCAAGGTGAAGTGTTAACCACGCCTATTCAAATGGCAAATTTTACCGCTGCCATTGCCAATAGGGGCTACTACATTAAACCTCATTTCACCAAAGGCCCACAAGTAAATGCCGCATTAGAAAAAAATTGGACAACCATTTCACCTGAAAATTTTGAACCCGTTATTGAAGGCATGCATCAAGTGGTAGAAAATGGTACAGCACGAATTGCAAAAATTAAAGGGATAGACGTTTGTGGTAAAACCGGAACCGTTGAAAATTTTATCAAAATTGACGGTCAAAAAACACAATTGACAGACCATTCCATTTTTATTGCTTTTGCACCCAAAGAAGACCCAAAAATTGCGCTTGCTGTTTTTATTGAAAATGGCTATTGGGGCAGCCGATGGGCAGCTCCCATTGCCAGTTTAATGATAGAGAAATACCTCCAAAAAACGGTGGAACGCAAATGGCTGGAAGAGCGCATGATAAAGGGCAGTCTAGAGGCAGAATATGCCAAACCCCTATCGGGAAAACCCTTTGCCATTAATGAATAATCAACTGCTTTCTCGCTTGGATTGGTGGGCCGTTTTATGCTATTTGGCGCTCATCACATTTGGCATTATCAATATCTATTCCAACGCCTACCAAGGGAGCCCAATTCCTCTTTTTGATTATTCGAATTTTGTGGGAAAACAGATCCTAATTTTTCTTTTTTGTTTGGTGCTTTTTTTACCCATCTTATATCTTAATCCCATCCTTTTTGAACATTTGGCTTATATCATTTACGGCCTTTCCATCCTCTCTCTTTTGGGATTGTTCTTTTTCGGAACCAAAATTTCAGGAGCCACTTCTTGGTATAATGTAGGCAGCATACGTTTACAACCCTCCGAGTTTTGCAAAATCGCTGTGAGTTTGCTCATTGCCTATATACTCAGTGGCATAGATGCCAATTTGAAAAACAGACAAACCGTTATCAAATTTTGGGGTATCATTTTGCTCCCCATGCTTTTGATAATTGCCCAACCTGATCCGGGGAGTGCGCTGGTTTTTTTAAGTTTAATTTTTGTGTTTATTAGAGAAGGGGGGCATTTTAATGTTTTAATTTTTGGTGTAAGCATTTTACTCATCTTTCTCTTAACCATATTACTAAACCCTTTTAACACTGCGCTAATAATTGGTTTCATTTTTCTACTCACCCTTTATTTTGTCCGGAGGCAATCCAAACGAAATAGGTTGTGGCCCTTGGTTTTGGTTTTCCTTTTTTCTGTGGGTTTTTCCTATACCGTAAATTTTATTTTTAACGAAGTTTTTGAACAACGGCATCGAGATCGAATTAACGTTGTATTAGGGCTAATTGAAGATGAAAAAGGGATTGGCTATAATATCAATCAGTCTAAAATTGCTATTGGATCTGGTGCCTTAACCGGAAAAGGATTTTTAAATGGTTCACAAACCAAAGGAGGATTTGTGCCTGAACAACATACTGATTTTATCTACAGCACCGTGGGTGAAGAATGGGGGTTTATGGGAAGTTTTGGTTTGGTTTTGGTTTTTGCACTGTTTATCGCTCGAATTATTTTTCGTGCAGAAAAGCACACACACACTTTTTCGAGGGTATATTCTTATGGTTTTGCCAGTGTATTGTTTATGCATTTTGCCGTCAATATTGGCATGACTTTAGGTTTGGTGCCCACCATTGGCATACCCTTGCCTCTCATTAGCTATGGCGGGTCTAGTCTATTGGCTTTTAGCCTATTCTTTTTTATTTATCTGAACCTAGACGCCAATCGTTTGTCTTAACTCAATTTCGAACATCAAGACGATCTCGTAAGCTGTTGCCTAAAAGCATGAAGGAAAGCACCAAAAACATGATGGCTCCTCCGGGCAGAAGTGCTAAATAGGGTTTGCCTAACAACAAATAACGGAAATGATCTTTCACCATTCCACCCCAACTAGGTACAGGAGGTTGGGCCCCTATGCCTAAAAAACTAAGACCGCTTTCCATCAAAATGGCACTGGCAAAATTAGCAGCCGAAATCACGATGAGGGAACTTATTACGGTAGGTAACACATGCTTGATCAAAATGCGCATTTCCGAAAAACCTAAAGCAGTTACGGCTTGTATATACAGTTTTTCTTTAGTGGCTTTTACTTGTCCGCGCACCAATCTAGCCACCTCAACCCACATGCTCAAGCCTACTGCTAAAAAAACCTGCCAAAAACCACGCCCAAGGGCCAATACAATGGCAATGACTAGCAACAGGGTAGGTATGGCCCAAACCACATTGATGAAACCCATAATCAATCGGTCTACAGTGCCCCCAAAATAGCCAGCCAATGCACCAAAAAAGACTCCCACGAGCAAGGAAATAAAAACGGCAATAAAACCTATACCCAAAGATATTCGAGAGCCTAAAATTAAACGACTCAACAAATCACGGCCATACAAATCGGTTCCTAAAAGATATCTTTTTTTAAGGATAAAGTCCTGCTCAATTTGTTTGCGATCAGCGGTTGGAAAACGACTTAAAGCCAAGGTGTCTGGTTGAGGAAAAGCAGCACCAAAGGGAGTATATACCAATTGATTGTCATAAAAGTGATAGCTGCTTATGGGGATTTTTTCCAGACTCGCCGAGGCAGAGGTTTGTTGTTTATCTAAAGAATTGTTAGGAAGAGGCTTTACTAAAAATTGACAAGAAAAACCCGGGGGTTGCGAATGAATAGCCAATTGCATATCGTTGGCATTGTTGGTTTTATCGGGCACTACAAAAGGAGCAAAAACGGCTAAAAACGTAACCAAAAGAATAAATCCAGCACTGCCAATTGTCCAAAAATCGGTGAACAAACTTTTAAAGAAAGACCCCATTAAACCCTTCGAATTAATCGAGTGTTGCGGCTGTAGACAAGGATTTGGGCTTCACCAAATTGGAATTCAGGTCACTCAAAATATTAACCGCTTCGTTAATGTAGAGATCTTTTTGAAGTCCCTTTTGCCAACGGTCTCTTTTTTCTTGGAAGTCTTCGGTAATTTCATCTACATGATTGGCATCTGGCAACCACTGAAATTGATAGTCAGATTGAAATGAATTTATTTCTTCAAATTGTTTAGAAAAAGATTTATTATCAAGCCTTTCTTGTTTAAAATCATCATAGCGCAATGAATATTCTGCTTTTTCTTGTTGCTTTAAAACCCATTGCGCTTGTTTGTCTATCAACTGAATCAAAGGATTGTTTTGCAATCGGTCTTGACTATTTGAAATAGCCAATTCATAATTGGTCAGTGACTTGGCAGGGTAATAGCTAGCGGGTGTAATTCGATCCCAGGGCAATGGGTTGGATTGATCTTTTTCTCCCATATCGATATAGGCATAACGATCGGGGAAAACCACATCTGAACTAACCCCTTCTAATTGGGTTGATCTTCCATTAATTCGATAAAATTTATCAGTAGTGAGTTTTATGGCCCCTAAATCACCATAGGTGCTATTGGAGATAATGCTGTTGAGATCAACCATGTTTTGTACTGTTCCCTTTCCATAGGTTTGCTTGCTTCCCAAAACAATGGCACGCTTATAATCTTGGAGGGCGGCGGCTAATATTTCAGAAGCCGAAGCCGAAAATTCATTGACCATCACCACCAAAGGTCCATCCCAAACAATGCTATTGTCTGTATCTTTTAAAACCTCTTTTCTACCGCCGGTGCTTTTCACTTGCACCACCGGGCCTTGCTCAATAAAAAAGCCGGTCATGTCCACTACAGTTTTGAGAGAACCGCCTCCGTTGTTTCGCAAATCTAAAATGATTCCCGACACCCCCTTAGCCTTGAGTTGCTCCAATTCTTTTTTAACATCACTAGCTGCATTTCGTTCACCATAGTCATTAAAGCTCACATAAAATTTTGGCAATTCTATCAAGCCATATTTTTTGTTTTCAACTTCTATTAGCGAAGATCTTGCAAAAGTTTCTTCTAGCTCCACCACGTCTCGCACCACTGGCACTTCTTCAATGGCACCATCTACGCGCTTCACCTTTAAAAAGACTGTAGTGCCTTTGGGTCCTTTGATCAATTTAATGGCATCTTCAAGGCGCATGCCCGAAATGGCCACACCATCTTCATGCTCTTGAGCTACTTCTAAAATGATGTCACCCACCTCTAATAATTCGCCTCGCCACACGGGCCCTCCTGAAATGACTTCCACTATTTTGACTTCACCATTTCGTTTTTCAAGACGTGCCCCTATACCTTCAAATTTTCCTGAAATGTTCATGTCAAATCGCTCTTTGTCATTAGGAGCAAAATAAAACGTGTGAGGGTCAAATTGAGAGACTAGGGCGTTGATATATACTTCAAACCAATCTTTTCGTTCTAGTTCGTTATAGTTTTCAAAATAGACCTCCATGTTTTCTAGGGTCGATTCTCTGGCCTTTTCTTCTAGTTCAGCATCGGAGAGCATATCATAATCTGTTTCTTGTTCTTTTTTTAGAACCTCGTCTTCTTTCAATGTGGTGTAACGCTCTAAAATATCGAGTTTAAATCGTTTTCTCCAACGCTCTTCTAGGGCTGCGTTATTTTTGACATAGGGCAAATTTTCATAGTCTAAATTGATCGATTCTTTTTTAGTAAAATCAAAAGGTTCACTTAAAAGTGTTTCATAAAAGCCTTCTACTTGACGCATGCGTTCCATCAAAATTAAATAGGCACGGTCAAAAAATTCAAGAGAGGTTTGTTTGAATTGATCGTCAAGCTCATTTTTAAAGCGTTCCAAGGAGCGAATATCACTTTCCAAGAAAAATCGACGCTGCGGATCTACAGCTTCTAAAAAATCAGAAAAAACATTTTCAGAAAAGCGATCGTCTATGGTTTTAGGGTCATAATGACCCCGTTCAAGCACATAGGCAATGATTTCCATCAAGAATTTATCTTTTCCGGGGTTTTTGTCATTTTGGGTAACCCCATAAACCAGGGTTGTAATCAATAAAAAACCACCAATAATATAAAAATAGATTCGCCTTTTCATAGTTTTTACGTCTAACAGGGAGTTAAAGATATGGATTCTACCCTAATTTATTTGTTAATAATGATTTAAAAACCCTCTCGGGTTATTTTATACCTTTGTGTTGAATAGGATGAAAAAAAAGCCGCTCATATTAGTAACAAACGACGATGGTATCACAGCGCCTGGACTCAGGGCCCTCATTTCTGTCATGAACGAATTGGGCGAAGTGGTGGTTGTGGCACCAGATAGTCCACAATCGGGCATGGGTCATGCTATTACCATTAATTCCACTTTGCATTGCAGCCGTATTGAGTTAGACAAAGGCCCGCAAGTAGAATATAGTTGTTCTGGCACTCCGGCCGACTGTGTGAAGTTGGGGGTAAATGAATTGCTCACCCGCAAACCCGATTTGTGTGTTTCGGGTATTAATCACGGCTCCAATTCTTCTATCAACGTGATTTATTCTGGCACCATGAGTGCTGCCGTAGAAGCAGGAATTGAGGGGATTCCCGCCATTGGATTTTCATTGCTAGACTTCAGATGGGCCGCTGATTTTAATCCCATTAAACACTTTGTGAAAAAAATTACGCAAGAAGCTTTAGCCAATGGGATTCCAAAAGGGGTGGTGCTCAATGTTAACTTTCCCGTTCAAGAAGAACCCCTCAAAGGCATAAAAGTTTGTCGGCAAGCCAATGCCTATTGGGTGGAAAAATTTGATAAAAGAACCAATCCCCAAGGGCAAGAATATTATTGGCTCACCGGCGATTTTATTAATGAAGACAAAGGAGAAGACACCGATGAGTGGGCCTTAAAAAATGGTTATATTTCTATTGTTCCTACTCAATTTGACCTCACCGCACACCACAGCATTCAGCACTTGAACTCATGGAATTTATAAAAGACAAAGCCTTTTATATAGGAATGTTCACGAGTTTTCTCTGGACCTCTTTTGGCGTTTTGATTTTTACCTATTTTATGTCGCAACAATCCATAGAACTGAGTTTAAAATATCTTTATCAAAAGAATCAATTGGGTGGATTAATTTCTCTGGGAGCGTTGCTTAATCTCCCTATTTTCTTCTTGGCCATTCGCAAAAATAAAGTATCCTTTGCCACAGGCATTGTTTGCTTTTCACTCCTCATTGTAGTTGTGGTTGCACTTCTCAAAATGAACCTTTAGAACTCCAAAAGCGTGAAATATTATATCATTGCCGGTGAAGCCTCAGGAGATTTGCACGGATCTAATTTGATTAAAGCCATTTTCCAAAAAGACGCTCAGGCCAAGATCAGGTGCTGGGGAGGCAACTTGATGGAAGAAGCCGGGGCAACTTTAGTAAAACACTATCAGAAATTGGCCTTTATGGGCTTTTGGGAAGTGCTTCTCAACCTAAGAACCATTTTAAAAAATTTAGATTTTTGCAAAAAAGACATTTTGCAATTTCAACCCGATCGTGTGGTTTATATTGATTACCCCGGATTTAATTTAAGAATTGCTCGTTGGGCCTACCAAATGGGATTTGAAAATCACTACTATATAAGCCCACAGGTTTGGGCTTGGAAAGAAAATAGGGTGGCTCAAATGAAAAAGCATTTGACTGCACTCTATGTTATTTTGCCCTTTGAAAAAGCTTATTTTGAGCAGCAGCACCATTACAAAACCCATTTTGTGGGGCACCCTCTGCAAGATGTATTGAAAACACTCCAACGAGATGACGCCTTTTTGGAGCGCCATGAATTGCCTAAAGACAAGCCCATAATTGCACTTTTACCCGGCAGCAGAAAACAGGAAATTCAAAAAATGCTTCCCCTTTTTTTGAAAGTATTGCCCTATTTTCCTCACCATCAATTTATTATCGCTGGGGCTCCAGGCTTGAAAAAGGGGGTTTATGAACCCTTCCTTACCACTAAGAAGATAAAAATTGTTTTTAACGAAACCTATTTGGTGTTGCAAAAGGCACAAGCTGCAATTGTAACCAGTGGCACGGCCACCCTTGAAACCGCCCTTTTGGGAGTGCCGCAAATGGTGTGCTATAAAACCAGTTTTTTGAACTATTTCATCGGAAAACAGTTCGTGCGTTTAAAATATATTTCTTTGGTCAATTTAATTTTAAATAAGAGAGCGGTTATTGAACTCATTCAACAGCAGTGCACCGTAAACACCATTCGAGAAACTCTCGAAGAAATTTTAAGTGCTAAAGGGCAACAAAAAATTAAACAAGACTATCAACAACTGGAAACTCTTGTTGGTCCTTCAGGTGCGAGTGAAAAGGTGGCAGCCCTCCTACTTGAATCGTAAAAGGCCTAGGGAGCAAAATTCTTTTTTTAAGTATCTTTAGGGATGTGAAGATCCCCAAACACCCCTTATATCTTGTCACCCTCTTCTTTAGCTCTGGAATGGCCTTGAGCTCCTTTTGGTCTTATCCCCTAACCACACTTTGGCTTGTTTGTATTGGCCTTTTTGGTCTTGCTTTAAGCCTTCTCTTTTTTTTCAAATCTACAGCCTATGCTCTGCTGAAAACTTCCTTGCTCTATCTCTGCTTTTTGCCACTTGGAGCCCTCTGCTATTTAAACTATTATACCGATGAACCCAATCATTTTGAGCAACTCATAACGGAAAATAAAAATGTGAGTCTTCAACTTGAAATCTTAAGGTTTAATAATTCCAATTCCTTTTCTCATGTTTATTATGCCCAAGTAAAAGCGGCAGAGGGGCAACCTTCATCGGGAAAAATATTGGTTTATCAAGATCGGAAAGAAGCTACTCTTCCATTTGATTTGGGAACCCAATTTGTAGCTAGAGGGCTTTTAAAAAGCATTTCGCCACCTAAAAATCCGGGAGGATTTGATTTTAAACGTTTTATGGCGCAACAAAAAATTGATTTCCAATTTTCAATTCAAACGGCTGTGCTACTTCCAAACAAAACCGAAATGGGTTTTTTTAAAAGAGGGCTAATCAAGTGTAAGCAATATGTGCGCCAACAACTTGCAAAAAGTCCACTACGCCTCCAAAGCAAACAAATGATAGCAACCCTGCTTTTAGGTGAACGTCAAGCCCTAGAAAAATCAATTAAAGAGGCCTATGCTGATGCAGGGGTAATTCATCTTTTGGCCATTTCGGGTTTGCATATAGGCATTTTGACATTCTTTTTTGCGGCTTTGTTGAGCCCGCTCAAAAGGCTCCCGGGAGGAAAGCTACTAAGGGGTGTTTTCTTATTGCTCTTCCTTTGGGGATTTGTGTTTTTTTCAGGGGCAAGTGCTTCTGTTGTTCGAGCCGCTAGCATGTTTTCTGCTTTGGTGTTGGCCCAAGCGCTGCAGAGAAATCAAAACAGTTTGCATTTTCTAACCCTATCCTTTTTTTTACTCCTCATCTTCCATCCTCCCTATCTGCATCAGGTAGGGTTTCAAATGAGCTATGCTGCTGTTTTGGGTATTTTATGCCTATATCCACTCTTTAAAAAAAGCTATTATCCCAAGTTCTTTGGAGTACGAAAATTGTTAGACGCTCTTTATGTTTGTGTTGCTGCTCAATTGGCCGTAACTCCTTTAAGCATTTATTATTTTCATCAATTTCCAGGCTTGTTTTTACTTTCAAATTTGGTAGTGGTTCCATTCTTTGGACTGTTTTTGCTTTTGAGTTTATCTACGCTTTTATACAGCTTGTTTTTTAGCTTACCGTTGTTTTGGAGTAATGCCTATGACACGGTGATTGAAGCACTCCATGCTTTTGTGGTGCACATTGCAAAACAAGATGAATTCATATTTAAAGAAATAGCACTCGATGGTGTTGAGTTAGTGGGTTGGTATGCGCTTCTAGTGGCTGCGCTTTTGTTTTTAAATTATTTTAAAACCTCTTATGGAATTGCCGGTTTAGTAGCCTTTTTGTTTATACAGGGCTACAGCCTTCATCAAGAATGGGGCCTCCAAAGTGAGCATGCTTTGTGGATTTTACACCAAAATCAAACAGAATTAATGGTGCTTCAAAAGGGGCAACAGGCTTTTGGCTATGCAGTGCCCAAAACCACTCGAACCGAAACGATTTTAAACGATTTTAAACGAAGTGTTAAGGTGAATCACATTAAACCTTTAGCTAAACAGCATTTATATGTTTTTGAAAACAACATCTTGTTGCGTTTAGGAAAGGAGGCTTTGTGGAGCGAGCTACCTCAAAAACCCACTTATTTGCTGCTAACCAACAACACAAAAATTCATTTGGAACGTTGGATTGAAGGCTATCAACTTGAACTCATCATTGCTGATGGCAGCAATGCAAAATGGAATATTGAACGGTGGAAAAAAACTTGCCAGGCAAAACAAATCCCTTTTCATGCTACGCTAGAACAGGGAGCACTAAAAATCAACCTCTAAATTTAGGGATGAAACTTTTCTGATACTTTTGAAAATCTTCGGATGTTTTGAAGATTTGATAATCACCTTGTTTGATCATTTTTAAGAAGAGCTCTAACTGCTGTGGGGTTTTATAACCCACTACCGGCATAATAGGATCTCCTTGTTCACTTAAAAAGACCATGGTTGGATAGCCTCTCACCCCCAAAAATTGGGTGAATTGATGTGTTGCATTGCGCCCTTTTCGGTTGGGATCGTGATTGGGATTGGAAAAGGACTGATCAAAAAATTGAATGACTTCAGTGCCTTCAGCATCGAATTTTACGGCATAAAAGTGTTCTGAAACATAACGGGCCACATCTGGATTTTGAAAGGTTTTTTGATCTAATAATTTACAAGGACCACACCAATCGGTATAGACATCCATAAAAATTTTTTTAGGCTCTTTTTTTTGTGCTTCTAATGCTTCAGACAGGGTCATCCATTGAATTTTCTGTGCCAAAACGCTACCGCAATTCAGCAAAAAGAGTAGTGTTATTAAAATCCCATTTTTCATAAGCAATGCATTACTAAGTAGATTACAAAGGTAAGAAACTATTCAACTTTTGCGAGCTCTTCGGCTCCATGAGTTAGTCTTTTTAAAGGTTTTAGTATCAAAAATACCGAAATGGCAATGAGGGTACAAAAAATGAATATTCCAGTAAAAATTTGTTTTTCACCGGCGGTTTCAGCAAACCCTCCTATGCTCGCTGCTAGTTTGTTGCCTAAACCTGTTGCTGCCCAATAGAGCCCCATGATGGAAGCTGCATATTTGACCGGAGCCAGTTTGGTGATGAACGACAAGGAAACAGGAGAGGCACATAATTCGCCAATGGTGTGAAACAAATAGGCTAGAACTAGCCAATACATGGCCGATTTTCCGGCAACCTCATATTCTCCGGCAGCAAAACGCATAAACATAAAGCCCATGCCCATAATCAAGATTCCAACCGTCATTTTAAAGAGAGAAGACCCTTCTTTTCCTTTTAATTTCCAACGCATCCAAAACCGACCCACCACTACCGCCAAGGTAATGATAAAGAAAGAGTTTAAGGATTGAAACCAAGAGGCTGGAATTTCAATTCCCATTAACATTCGATCTGTTTTTTGTTTGGCATACAAATTCATTAAACCGCCCGCTTGTTCAAAAGCACCCCAAAAAAAGATGATCAATAAAAAAGAAAGCAGTAGCACTTTTACTCGATCTTTTTCTACTGCGGTGAGTTTTCTTTTTCTCAACGCACTGTCGGGGTGAGAATTTTTTCCAATGAAATCGCCAATACCTACTAAATATTTTTGCCCGTAGAAATAGGTTATTTGTCCAAAAAACATGCCGATAGCGGCCAATCCAAAGCCATAGTGCCAGTTGTAGGTTTCGCCAACCCATCCACATAAAATGGGGGCTGCAAACCCTCCAATATTAATGCCCATATAAAAGATATAAAACCCTAGGTCTCTTCTTTCGTCTCCTTGTCGATAGAGTCCGCCAACCATACTGGAAATATTAGGTTTTAATCCGCCCACACCTAAGATCACGAAAAAACAACCTAAATAAAAACTAATTTCGGTATCAAAGGCCAAAATGGAATGTCCTATACACAATAAAATTCCTCCCAGCATGACGGTTTTTTTCTGGCCCAAATAATTATCTGCAATCCATCCACCGGGCACAGAAGCCAAATAAACCAACATCGTGTACCACCCATAAAGCGCAATGGCTTCAGAATTGGTCCATCCAAAACCTGGGTTATCCGTATTGGTTTTAGCTACCAAAAAAAGGGTAAACAAGGCTCGCATTCCATAATAGGAAAACCGCTCCCACAGTTCTGTAAAAAAGAGCACATAAAGCCCTGGAGGGTGTCCAAAAACGGTTTTGGTCTCTGCAAGCGATTTAGTATCGGTCATTTAAATGAATTTGATTAGTTATAAGTTTTCAAGAATAAAGTTCGTCATTTTGGTGTAGAGATGTTTTTGCGTATTGCCCCCATAAATACCATGATTTTTATCGGGATAGAGCATCCATTCAAATTGTTTGTCGGCTTGTATGAGGGCTTCAACCATGCGCATTGTATTTTGTACGTGCACATTGTCATCTCCCGAACCGTGTATTATTAAATATTTTCCTTTGAGTTGATCGGCATAATTCAAAGGGGAATTGAGGTCATAGCCCGAAGGGTTTTCTTGCGGGGTGCGCATAAAACGTTCGGTATATATAGTGTCATAAAAACGCCAATTGGTGACGGGAGCCACGGCAATTCCCAAGGCAAAAACATCATTGCCCGTAAGTAAACAATGAGAGGCCATATGTCCACCAAAGCTCCACCCCCAAATGCCAATTCGAGCGGGATCTACAAAGGGCATTTCGGCCAAGGCTTTGGCAAATGCAATTTGATCTAGAGTTTCATATTTAACTAAATTTAAATAGGTGGCTTTTTTAAAGGCTGCCCCTTTAAATCCTGTGCCTCTGCCATCTACACAAGCAACAATAATGTCTTTTTGGGTTAACAATTTGTGCCAAAAATCACGTGTACCACCCCAACGATTGCTCACTTGCTGTGAGCCTGGACCCGAATATTGATAGAGCAAGACCGGATATTTTTTATTGGGATCAAAATTGTTTGGTTTAAGGAGATACATATTTAAAGTTTCTCCATTAATATTTATGGTAGAAAATTCGCGTTGGGGTAGGTGTTGAGCTTCAACTCTTTTTTGAAGTGCATTGTTTGCTATCAAATCTTTTACTTTTTTACCACTCTTGGTTTGGTAGACCGCATATTGAGGTGGGGTTTTTTCGTCTGAATAGGAGTGAATAAAATAGGATTTATCGGCACTAAAGGTCGCTCCATTAGAACCTTCTGTGCGTCCTAAATTGCGTTTCTTTTTGTTGTTGAGTTTGAGGGCAAAGACACCTCTTCCAATACTTCCATTTTCAACTGATTGATAGTAGAGTTCTTGACTTTTTTCATTCAATCCATAAATATCGGTGACTTCCCAATTGCCTTTGGTGAGTTGGCTGAGCAATTTTCCGTTGCTGTCATAGTGATAAATATGATTAAACCCATCGCGTTCGCTCAACCACAAAAAAGTTCCGTCTTTTAAAAATTGATATTGATCTTGAATGCTCACATAGGCCGCATCTTTTTCTTCTAAAAGAACCTCGGCTTTGTTTTGCATGGGATTAACTTTCCAAAGTTTCAAATGATTTTGATGGCGGTTAAGGGTTTGCACCAACAAGCCATATTGCCCCCCCACATACTTGATCCGTGGAATATAATAGGGCGATTCATTTCCTAGTGAAATTTCATGTTGATTGCCGTTTTCTAACTCATAAACAAACAATTGTACTACCGAATTCTTCTCTCCCGCTTTGGGATAGCGAAAAGCATAGGGATAGGGATAGGTGCTCTTGCCATAAACATCCATAGAAAAAATAGGCACATTAGATTCATCAAAACGCATGTAGACGAGATGACTACTATCAGGACTCCAGTCAAAGGCACGAACAAAACCAAATTCTTCTTCATAAACCCAATCGGTTATACCATTAATTATATCAAAGCTACCATCTTGGGTAATTTTTTGAACCCTGTTGTTTTGCAGGTTTTTTACATATAAGTTGCGTTGGTAAACAAAGGCGGCAAATTGCCCATTAGGCGATAGAAGTGGCTCTTGTATGGGATTAGGAAAAAGTTCTTCAGCCTTTTTAGTTTGCCTGTCATAGACCCAATAGATTGCCCTTTTAGAGCGTCGGTAAATGGGTTCTGCTTTGGTTTCCAAAAGAAGCTTGGTTTCGTTTTTGGAAAACGAATAGTTTGTGAAAAAGGGTATTCCTGCTAGCGTATCGGTTTGAACTAAACTCCTTTTGGGTTGTTTTCCTGCAAAATGGTGTAAATATAGCGTTGCTTTTTGCTCCTTTCTATCCACTGAGAGGGTTGTATATTGAAAGCCGTTTTTAAGTGAGCGGATAGCTTCTAAGCGTTTGGGTCTGTATTCATCGCTCAAGATATCTTCAACTTCTAGGGGTGTTGATTGTGCAATTAAAAAACAAGAGGTTAAAAGTAAAGGCAGAAAGAATAATTTAGGTAACATAATTGGATTGGCTTTGACGACTCTAAGATATAAAAAAGGGGTAAAGTATATGCAATGTTTAATGGATCCCATTGCAAAACACTATTTTTATAGTCCAAACCCATGCTGCTGTTTTACAGCAAACCAATTTTAATGTATTAAAAAGACCTAATGCCTTTAGCAAAAATAAGTTGAGTATAAAAAAAACATTTTACGGCCACGGAAAACTGCTTATCACAGCAGAATATTATGTTTTGGCTGGAGCTAAAGCCTTGGCGGTGCCTTGCAAGCAAGGTCAATCACTTGTTTTTGAAGAAAACAATTCTTCCCTCTTAAGTTGGCAAAGTTTTGATCTTCAGGGCAATTGTTGGTTTAGTGGTGAATTTGAGTTAGATCCTTTAAAAGAAATTGGAGGAACCCCAACAGGGGTCGGAACAAAACTCCTTCAAATTTTACAAGCTACCAGAACTCTTAATCCCGATTTTTTACGCCAAGGCGGGCAGGTGCAAACGCATTTAGAATTTGATCGAAAATGGGGCTTGGGGAGTTCCTCTACCCTCATTTCAAATTTGGCGGAATGGGCACAAATCAATCCTTTTGAACTTTTAGAAAATACTTTTGGCGGAAGCGGCTACGATCTTTCATGTGCTTCGGCTCAAGGGCCTATACACTTCCAAAGGAATGGCTTTTCTCCAAAGGTTACGCCCGTTGAATTTAACCCTCCTTTTGCGCAACAGCTATTTTTTGTTTATCAAAACAACAAACAAAACAGCGGTTCAGAAATTGACAAAACCAAACACTTAGCCTTTAAGGACAAAGAAAAAATAAATGCTTTAACAGAGGCCATTACCTCTTGTGAAAACCAAGCAAAGTTTAATGCGTTATTGGCGGAACATGAAGAACTGGTTGGACACTATCTAAAAAGAATACCTATTCAAAAGCAATTATTTAACGATTTTAAGGGGCAAATCAAAAGCTTGGGAGCTTGGGGAGGCGACTTTATGTTGGTTTCTGGAGATAAGGAGGCTGACCTCTATTTTAAAACAAAGGGCTATTCCATCTTTTATCCTTTTGAAGCCCTAGTATTGGATAGCCCTTAGTCGACCGGATAAAAAATCATGGTTTTGTTGTCCACAAAAGCGATAATTTTTTGTGGCATCCAAACAGCCTGAAAGCTTTCTTGCTCTTGTTGAAAATGAAGGGTTTCCTCTTTTTGAGAATAAGAGGCCGTAAACATTTTTTCGGCATGATTGGCATTTACTTCTTTAGACCAACCCTCCACCTGATAAGGGCTGATGAAACGCAATTCGTGAAACTCTAAACCTTCTTCGAAATGGGCAGTACAGCGCCAATGCGATCCGGTGAGTTTCGCGCTTTTTTCGGTTAAAATAGTCGTTGGATTTTGCATTGTTTTTGTACTTGGCCAAAACAATCAAATATTATGCCAAAGTCTATAAACCCCCTATTTTAATAGGTTTTTTAGTAATAGAGTGCTCTATTATCTTCTATGGATGCTGCTGATTTTAGTGCCTCAAAAACAATTTGATCTAATTGTTGATTGGCCTCATCGCGTAGGTTTTTGGCATAGTTGTCATAGTTGCCAATATCTTGTGCAATGTTTTTTTGCGTGACTTCAATTTTATAAACCCCATTATCTCCCTTGATCAAGGCCGAAGGTTGGTTTAGCGGCATAGAAAAGGCAGCTCCAATAATGTAGGGTTCATCTCCGGCGCCAACAAGGGTAGCATTTTTTTGGTTGATAGCAGAAGCCGTTTCAACTGATTGTTGAGCTTTTTCAGCTAGTTCTTCTAAGTTGGCTACTTGTTGAAATTGATCGATGATTAAGTTGGCTTTTTTCTCTTCTATGAGAATTTCTCGAATCTCCTCTTCCACATCTTCAACAGGAGCTAAACCTTGTTCTTGTATGGCTGTGAGTTGCACAACGGCATAGCTTCCATCTGAAAGGGTAAAACGACGCACATCACCTAATTTAGTGTCGGCTTCAAAAGCCCACTTCACAATATTGCGTTGCTGATAGAGCCCGGGCATATTTTCTTCCAAAACAGCAATAGTGTTGACAGGCTGCACACTATAGCCACTTTTTTCTGCCGTCCCCAAAAAGTCTTTGGTTTCTTTTGCTTCCATTTCAAATTGGGTAGCATTTCTAAATATTTCGTTTGAGGTTTTATCTGAAGGCACGATGGCCGCTGTTACGTCTGCAATCAAGGCAAGATCATTTTTATCGGTTACCTTAATGACATGGAATCCAAATTCGGTTTCTACAACCCCAACACGATCTATAGCAGCGTTGTTACAAAAATCAAAAAAGGCTTCGGTCATTTCTCCTTCTTGGAAAAAGCCAAGATCACCTCCTCGCGTTTTGGTGGGTCCATCTGAATATTCTCTTGCCAAAGCTTCAAAATCAGCTGAACTACGACGGGCTAATCTGTAAATTCGTTGGGCTTCTTCTTTTGCTTCTGCTAGTGTTCTCGTTACGTTTTGAGGCGCGCGAGCAGCACCTTCGTAGGCAATTAAGATATGACTTGCTCGAATAGATGCGTTTTTCTTTTTGTCCAGCATACGAGAAATTTTGAAAACTCCTCCATCTCGATAGGGTCCAAATACTTCTCCCGGCGAAAGTTCAAAAATAATATCGGCATATTCATTGTTGAGCGACCCTTTTGGTTGATAAACCGAATCAAAGGCTTGCTCCGAATATTCATCTATAAAATCAGCAATGTTTTTGGTGGTTTTCAATCCTTCTAGGGTATCGGTTAATTTAGACACCTCGTTATAAGCTATACGGTCTTCAAGAAGGCCTTCTAATCGCAAGCGAATAGCGCTAAGATCTTCATCGGTAGCGGCATTGTCAAAACGGACAAATTGAATGTTGCGATAGGCATCGCGCTGGAATTGATTGGCATTGTTGTTTCGGTAGGCTTTAATATCACTATCCGTTATCTTTATGAGGCTGTCGGGAATAAAATCAAAGGGAATACGCACATACTTTAAATTGACATTGTCGTTTTCAAGGTGGTAAGCGGCTTTGGCTTCTGCTTCGGTAAGACCGCTACTGGCTTTGATTAAATCGTAATAAATATTTTGCTTCGCAATTTCTATTATACCGCTTTCTTGCATTTTCCAAGACTCATAGGCCTGTGGATTTTGGACTTTAAGCTGAGCGATAAAATCGGTAAAGATGCCAAAATCAAAAAACCCTGCTTCGTTTTGGAAGCGCGTATCTTGAATAAAAGTTTGATTGCTCGAAATGATTTGTTCAATTTGCTCTTTCCCGGCATCAATGCCCAAAGCATTGAGTTCTTGTTCAAAAATTTTACTTCTTAAGGCTTGTTCCCAAACCACATTCACCGCCTGGAGCGTAGAAAAATTATAGTTGCGTTCGGCTTGATCAACCATCAGTCTAAACTGTTCTACCTCAATTTCATCATCATTGATAACTGCCACCGGATCTGTTGCGCCTCCACCTTGGTTGCCACTTCCAAAGACCCCTGAAATTACAAAGGCAAAGAGGGCAAGCCCAATAACTAAAATCAAAAAAACAGATCGTTGTCTAATTTTTCCTAAAATGGCCATGATACTTATATTTTAAACGTGTGCGAAATTAAGTTATTCCGTTCAATAAAGAAAGCGAGATACTCTTAAATATCAAGGGGGTTTGTTCTTACTCCTTTTTTTGCAGTCGGATACGTTCAATTTTGGTGGAGCTTGCTTTGGTAATTTTAATTTTGAAGGTGTCTAAATCTATTTCTTCTTTGAGTTGGGGGATATCACCCATTTGATAGGCCACCCAACCTCCCAAGGTTTCATAATGTTCACTTTCCGGCAACGACAAATCATATTTTTGGTTGATATAGTCCACTTCTAAACGGGCCGAAAACTCAAAATCGTGGGTGTCCCATTGCTTTTCATAGTGTTCAACCAAATCGTGTTCGTCTTCAATTTCGCCAAAAAGTTCTTCTACAATATCTTCTATGGTTACAATGCCTGAGGTGCCACCATATTCGTCCACCACAACGGCCATGCTTTTGCGCTGTCTGGAAAGCATTTTTAGCACCTCATGCACGGGCATGGTTTCGGGCACAAAGGCAACCGGCATCAAACATTTTTTAAGGGTTTTGGGATTTTTAAACATTTCGAAGGTATGCACATAACCTTTAATTTCGTCTATGTGGTCTTCATAAACAGGAATTTTGGAAAAGCCCGTTTTAGCAAAAAGTTGTTTCAATTCTTCAATTGAATTATTCATTTCAACGCTAATCACATCGGCTCGAGGCACCATCGCATCGCGTGCTTTAACCTCAGAAAATTCTAGGGCATTTTGAAAAATCTGAATTTCTGAATCGATATTTTCTCTGTTGTCTGTTGACTCTAATTGTTCTTCTATATAATGTCCCAATTCTACTTTAGAAAAAGAAAGCTGCATTTGTTTGGGTGCTGTTTTGAAAAAAGAGCGGAGCACAAAATTTGTCAATTGCATGACAACAAAGGTGATAGGAGCAAATAGGTAAAAGAAAAAGGCTACGGGCAATGCAAAAATTTTAAGAAAGGTGTTGGCATAGAGCTGAAAAAAGACCTTAGGAAGAAATTCTGCAGTTAAGAGAATGATGGCCGTAGACAACAAGGTTTGATAAAACAATATGCGCAAGCCAGGATCGGGCATGAGCATGGCTTCCGGAAAAAAGAGGCTCAAAAGGCGCTCTCCCATAAAAATTCCATAGACAACCAAGGCAATGTTGTTACCTAACAACATAGTGGTGATGAGTCTAGCCGGGTCTTTGGTGATTTTTTTTAAAATTTTAGACGTAAGCCCTCCTTGTCTTTTTTCAATTTCCAAAAAGATTCGGTTGGAAGAAACAAAGGCTATTTCCATGCCCGAAAAAAAAGCGGAAAGCAACAAACATATCAGAATGACACTATCTGCAACTATCATTTTTTAGGATTAGCCCGCTGGTCAAATTTTTTCCTGAAATGTCTCCTAAACAAGGCCATGAAGATAGAAAGCACGGCAAAGCCCAAAAAAAGGTAGGCCTTATTGGGGTTTAGGCTCCATAAATTGAAGGCTTCATAGCTGGCAATGACGGCAATAACCCAGTAAATTATTTCAGAAATACGGTAACTTTTCATGGTGCAATACTGTCTGTTGGATTTTCAGAAACTTTGATGGTTCCCAATAGTTTACCCGTCTGAAATTTAGTGAATTCTTTGTCAGCATCCAATCGAACGGCTTCAAAATCATAGTTGTTGTCTTGAAAAGTGAAGGGTTGTTCGGTAAACATCCATTCGGCATCTGCATCCCAAAAGAGCTGATCGGTTTTGAGAACACCTCCGTCATTGGAGGTTAACACTACATTGCCCTTTAAGTCAATCAACTTAGAGTCGTTGTAGAGTGTTCCATAGTCTGCTATGAGTTCACTTTGATTGCCTTGTTGGTCATAAAACACAACCTTAAGTCCTTCTGGAAATAGGGAATATTGAAAGCTTAAGTTGGTGTAATCAACATGCTTAGGAGCTGTTAGTATGGCTTGCACCTTGGCTGAGTCTGTATAGACCATTCTAATGTTATTGGCAGTACCCAAAGGAATTTGGCGGTCTTCTACTATTTCTTTAGCGGTTGTGGCGGTATCAACACAGTGTGTTGAGGCCACTAGGAAAAGACCGAGCAGATACAATCTAAATTGAGGCCTAAAGCGATTCATCTAGAGACTGGGCACCGTAACACTCCTGTTGATCCAACAGTCAAACTTGATGACCTGCCCTTGATTACCTTCCGTAAAGATGTCGGTTTTGCTGGGGGCTCTACCTTCATAGCTAACCGCAGTTTTATCGGCTACACTTTTTAAGGAGGGATCCACTCTACCCGCTTTTCGGGCCATTTCAGCTGCTAGCCAATAGACGGCGCGTTTATTGAATTGAGTATCACCACAATCATTGGCACTGCTGGCATACATATTGGAAATTAACAAATAGGCTCGGCCCAAAGAGGGTTGAAAACCGAGTGCTTTGTTGGCATAGTTTCGGGCGGCCGATTTACGTCCTGCATCCTTAAACTTATTGGCAATCTTAAATAAGATTTTAGCTTTTTTATAGCCATCTGTCTGTAAGGCGATGGATTCTTCATAGTATTTAAGCGCTTCGTCACTATTGCCTCTTTTGTCGTTTAAGATCCCTAGGTAATAGGCCGAGTCGGCAGATGGATCTAATCTATGCAAGGCCTCAACAAGAGTCACAAAGAAAGGATCATCAGAACATTCTTTGCTGTCCATTCTACTAGCGGCACGTTTTAACCAAACGGCGTCGTTTTTATTGGCTTCAAAGTTTTCTTGATAAAGTGGCACTAAGTTTTCACAAGTGGCTTCTTTAGCAATGATGGCATCTAGGTTAGACAAAAAGGTGCCAATGGCATTAGAATTGACATCATAAACCCGCTTATTTCGAGTTTCTCTGGTGGTTAATGCGGTGCCGGCATCTTCTTTTTTCAAAATCACATCGAGTTTCTTGGATAAGGCTTCACTTTCGTTTTCAAACTTTTCTGAAATTTCTTCGTATTTATTAAACAACAATTCCATTGTTACCTCGGCATCATTTGCCTTGTAGCGATCATAGAAGGTTTTGAAATAGTTATAAAGGTGTTTAGGATTAGAAAAACTTCCGGCATCTTTGACAAAAGCATCGTCAAAGGCAACATAAATCGCTTTGAGGTCGCCTAATTCATAATCTAACATTGCCTGAGCTTTTTTACTCAAAACATCGCCTAATTGAGATTCTTTTTTATAAACAGGAAAATTGGTTGCCCATTGGTCATAAAACACCAAAATATCTTTTTTGGCTTCGGCTTGCACCTCAGGACTTCCATTTTTAATTCTATCTTTTAAAATACGTTCGCCATAAGAATAGATAGCTCTATTCAGTTGAGGGCATTCGTTTCGAACCGCCATCCAAGGTTCGTAGGCGGCTTCGTAATTTTTCACCTTTGCAAATTCAGCAAAAATGGATAAGTTTTGAATACACTCTTGATTGTCTTGTGCCAATCCTTTTTGAGCTGAAAATACAATTGTTAAAAGGGCTACTAAAAGAATACTTTTTTTCATTTTTATCTTTTTAATTATACTTTGGTTTAATGAACCACAGGGCGTTGAGAGATAATCCCACTCGCAACGCAAAAAAGGTTTCTCGCACCAGTCCATTGCTTTTTTCTCCTCGACTTCCTATTTCTAACCCAACATTAGCGTTAGAATAGCCAGCCATGGGTAATCCAATTCCAAAAGATATGCCAGTTTCTGTTAAAGGAATGTTATTTACCACCACACCCATCTGCTCAGAACGGAATCCAAAACGATATACGGCACGGTTAAAGTAGTTGGTGAGGGAGGCATAGTTTGGAATAAAAAAGCCCCCCACAGTGAACTGTGAAGCGTCTTTGTAGGAGATGTTTTCTCTCGTTAAAAAACGGTTCTCAAAGGCTGAAAAGGGGTTGAAATTGCGCTGAAAACCTAAGAACCATTTTTTAGGCTTCCCAAAGCCAAAACCCATCTTTTGTGAAAGTGGTAATTTCATTGTGGTGTTTTGCAATCCTTTGTCTATTAGATTAATCTCTTCAAAATCAGTAATTGAGTTATTTGCTAATGATCGTGTAAATATAATTTGTTGGTTTGAGGAATCAAAATGAGCTTCGGGCTGAAACGCATACATGGCCTTCATTTCAAAATTTTTGCTGAAAGGAATCGTTAAATTGGCCGAAAGTAGATAGCTCATCCCACTGAGGACTGATTTTCGAGTAAGCAAGGTGCCAATATCAACACCTTGTCTATATTGTTCTGTGTTATATTCTATGGAGCCAAAATTATAGTTTAACGTTCCCCCAATGTGGAACACCTTAAAAAGTGGAAAACCAATTGAAAAGAAAGCTTGATTCACCCCACCACTGCCTTGAAACTGATCAATTACCGAAGGGCTAACGTTTTCATTGATGGTATTTACTCTATAGCCAACCGAAGTTAAGGGAATAATGCCGAAACCAAATCCAAATTTTCCGGCAGGAATGCCCACGGCCAAGTAGTCTAAAGTGGCGGTTTGACCGGTTTTATTAAAATTTTCATCATTCATTAAATTGGATTTATAATGAATGCCAAGAGAATAGGTGGTGAGTTTTAATTCGCCATAACTAGCAGGGTTGCTCAAATTGGCATGAATAGAATCGGCATATACATCCAAGCCCCCCATAAATCGATTGATTTGGGTGCCTCTAAAATTGAGTTCACCCAATCCTGCTAGCGAATAGGGTGAAGTGGTGCCCTCTTGACCCCAAGAAAGTAGGGCGCCAAAAAGCCAAAAACCTAGAGCAATTTTTCGAATCATTATCAGATATTGATTTCTAGTATATGGCGTAGACCATTAGCTGAAAAATTTTCTGGAGCAAATATGCCATTTTTAAATGGCATGGGCAACCTTTGTGCATCTCCGCCAACAAAAATAACTGTTAAATTTTCAAAACGGCTTTTATAATATTCAATTTGCCCTTCAATTTCATGTAAAATGCCAAAATAAATTCCGGCGTGTAGGCTATTTTCTGTGTCAACAGCTAAGGGCGAGTCCGCTTTTTTAGGCTCTAATTTTGGCAATTTTCCAGTATAAGCATGCACACTCTTGTAACGCATTTGAAATCCCGGTGAAATACTCCCCCCTCTATGGCATCCTTCTGCATCTAAATAGTCATAGGTAATACAACTGCCCAGGTCAATGCCCAAAACATTTTGTTTAGGGTAGGCTAAACGCATAGCCGCCAGGAGGGCAATGCGGTCTGCGCCTAGAGTCTTTGGGCTCTCATAGGTTGTTGTAAAAGGCATTTTGAGGGCTAATGTGCAATTGAATAGCGGTATGCCCTTAAAGATTTTTGAAACAGTAGCCACTCCTTTTCCCCAAACATCCGAAACGAGTATATGCGTAATTTTGGGATGCTTTTTTTGCGTAGCCAACAAGGCAGCCGAGAGTGTTTTGTAGGGGATCACTGTTGAAGCTACCAGGGTTTCTTTCTGATAAAGAAACTCCTTTACAAGGGTATTGCCAAAGTCTAAAATTAGATACATGATTAACAATAGATTGCTAAAGTAAGGAGAATTGAAGACAATTATTTTGTTCGGAATTAAAATCCCGTTTATATTTGCACCGCTTTAATGCGGGGTACCTTAGCTCAGTTGGTAGAGCAAAGGACTGAAAATCCTTGTGTCCCTGGTTCGATTCCTGGAGGTACCACAAACCTCAACTTTCTAAATATCAGATTGTTGAGGTTTTTTTTGTTTGTTTCCCTTATATTTTTTCGCTAAAAACGCGTTTAATTACCTGTAAATCAATCTTGAACCATTTGTGTTAGTGGTTATCGATAAGTACCTCAATTTATTTGAATTTTCAAGAAGATTAAATCTCTGTTGAGAAAGCCACAGTAATGTTTTAGTAAACATTTAATAAACATAAGATTTATTGAATTGCTGCTTCATTACCTTATTTTGTATTCCATGAGTAGATCAAGAGAAATTGATTTGGTAGTAATTTCAGATGTCCACTTAGGAACTTATGGCTGTCAAGCTAAAGAATTACTCAAATATTTAAAATCAATAGAAGCTTAGAAGACGTTAAACAACTGAAGCTATTTATCACTTGAGATAAGC